>NZ_MAXA01000234.1 GCF_001854695.1 Parafrankia soli | reverse complement strand
TGAACGCGGCGATCAACATCCTTCGGGTCGGGCTGGCCCGTCAGGCCACCGAAGCGGCCTGAGAAGCCGACGGCTCCAGCCGTCGGAGGAGTCACTCGACATGGTGTTCCATGGCTGCGAGAAAGTTCGAGGYGGCCGACGGGCTGCCCGGCCCCTGGATCGTGAACAGGTTCGGGAACCCGGCCACCTGCAGGCCGAGGTAGGAGACGGGGCCCTCGTCCCTCCAGAGCTCGCGCAGCAGCGCACCGCCCCGGCCGCGGACGTCGATACGCGACAGCGCGCCGGTGAGCGCGTCGAAACCGGTCGCGAACAGGATGACGTCGACGTCGTAGGAGCCCTGCCCGGTGCGGATGCCGGAGGAGGTGATCTCCTGGACCGGGCCGGCGCGGAGGTCGACCAGCGTGACGTTGTCGCGGTTGAACGTCTCGTAGTAGCCCACGTCGATGATCGGCCGCTTGCAGCCGAACGGGTACGTCGGCACCAGCGACGCCGCGGTCCGCGGGTCCCGCACGATGCGCGCGACCGCCTCGCCGTACAGCGCCGTCGCCAGCCGGCCGGCCTCGGAGTCCACGAGGACGTCGCTCCAGTAGAGCGCGCCGAGAACGCCGCGTTCCTCGACGGCGCGCAGCCGCTCCTCGCGCGACGCCGTCCGCAGGGCCGGGAAGCCCGCCATGTCGACCAGCACCGAGAACGCGCTGGTCCGGGCGGCCCCCACGTGCGCCGCCCGCTGCGCCGCCCGGATCTCGTCGTACCGGGCCCTGAGGCCCTCGAACTCACCCTGCTCGTAGGCGCGCGCGGGCGAGGGCAGCGTGTAGGCGGCCGACCGCTGGAACAC
The DNA here is from genome assembly GCF_001854695.1 of Parafrankia soli. GTDB lineage: Bacteria > Actinomycetota > Actinomycetes > Frankiales > Frankiaceae > Parafrankia > Parafrankia soli. The sequence goes on along the minus strand of NZ_MAXA01000234.1, from coordinate 57,605 downwards.
GTACAGGTGGGCGGCCTGCTCGGCGACCACCGGGATGGCCTGCACACCGGTCGAGCCGGTGCCGACGACGGCCACCCGCTTCCCGGTGAAGTCGAAACCCTCCCGCGGGTACCGGTTGCTGAACAGCACGGTGCCGCCGAAGGTGTCGAGCCCCGGGATACCGGGGTCGAGCGGCGCCGAGAGGATGCCGGTGGCGGCGACGACGAAGGGGGCGACGAACAGCTCGCCGTCCGCCGTCTCCACCAGCCACGACGCGTCGTCCTCGTCGAACGTCATCGCGGCGACCCTGGTGTCGAACTGGATGTCGCGGCGCAGGTCGAGCCGGTCGGCGACGAAGTTCAGGTAGGCCTCGATCTCCGCCTGCCCGGGTAGGAGCTCGGTCCAGTTCCACTCCTGCTGGAGCTGGGCGGAGAAGCTGTAGGAGTACTCGACGCTCTCGATGTCGCAACGGGCGCCCGGGTAGCGGTTGAACAGCCAGGTTCCGCCGACCTTGTCAGCCGCCTCGAGGACCAGCACCCGAAGCCTCTGCTCGCGGAGCCGGTGGAACGAGTACAACCCGGAGAACCCCGCGCCCACCACGACGGCGTCGTACCGCCGGGCCTCGGCACTCCCCTGCCGGGGAGCCCGTGCCTCCGCTGTCTTCCCGTCACTCACAGCCACGCCCCCACCTCGATACTCATCAGCCGGCCTCATTCCGCGATGTCGCGAGAATGCGCAATTCGTTCAGGAAATGTTCCAGGACCGCGGACGATGATCGACTACTTGCCGATCCGGGCCTTCATACCGTCCAGGAGCAGGAGAAACGGCAGCCCGGACTCGCTGAGCGCATGGCCGTGACCGGTCTGGTGGATGTCGAACACGGACTGGACGGCCGCGTAGAAGCCCTGCACGTCGAGGGTCTGGTTGACCGCCCGCTTCGCCTGTCGCAGCGCGAACGGGTGCATCTGGGCGATCTGCTCGGCCAGCTCCCGGGTTGCCGGGCGCAGCTCGTCGAGCGGCACCACCCGGTTGACCATCCCGACCCGCTCGACCTCGTAGGCGTCCATCTTCCGGCCGGTGAACAGCAGTTCCTTGGCCTTGCGGGCGCCCAACTCCCAGGTGTGGCCGTGGTACTCCACCCCGCCGATACCCATGTTGACCACCGGGTCCGAGAAGGTCGCGTTGTCCGCCGCGAGGATCAGATCGCACGGCCAGCACAGCAGCAGGCCACCCGAGATGCACACGCCCTGCACCGCGGCGATCGACGGCTTCGGCACGTTGCGCCAGCGCAGTGAGTACTCGAGGAACCGTTTCGCCTCGATCTCGTAGATCCCGGCAAGTGTCCAGCTCGGCTGCTGGCCGTTCTCATTCCCGTCCCCGGTCCCGCCGACGTCGCCGCTGGCACCGACGCCCTTGATGTCGTGCCCGGCGGAGAAGTGCCTGCCGTTGGCCTGCAAGATGATCACTCGGACGTCCGGGTCCGCGGCCGCCCGCCGCCAGGCCTCGTCGAGTTCGTCGAGCAGCTCGAGCGTCTGCGCGTTCGCCGCCTGCGGCCGGTTGAGCGTGATCGTCGCGATCCGCTCGGCCGCCTCGTACTCGATGAAGCTCTCGCTCACGATCGCTCTCCTCGCACAGTTCCGGGCCGGACCGGTGGCCCTGGCCGTCCCAGGTCCGCACCCACCCGGATCCAAGATATATAGATGTTAAGCGAGCAATCGCGACGAAACCAGCAGCGCCACCACTCCGCGCGGAGCCGCCAGACGACCGGCGAAGTTCCCTGGCGCAAGGCGTCCGGGGTTGCGTCGCCCGACTACCCACCCTTACTTTCAACATCTATATATTTTACCCAGAACATGCTGCCGTCGGCCCCCACAGAGAGTGACAGGCTGAGATCATGGCCACGCCCCTCGACTTCCCGGTGTTCGAGCTTGCCGCCCGCCCCGGCGCCCACATGGCCTTCTATTCAGGCGACAACCCGGAGGGGAAGTCGCTGCGGGAGCTCACCGGGACGCCGATGCGCAGCATCCCCGCCTTCCGGGAACCGAAGGCCCGTCTCTTCAACGACTGGCTCCACGACCTTCCGCGACCGGCCCCCACTGGCGACCCGCTGTAGTACCAGGATGTCTTTCAAGCGACTGACGGTAGGTGATGACGTCCCATGCAGTTCCGCCTCGACGAGGACCAGCTGGCGATGCGCGATGTCGTCCGGGCGTTCTGCGCGGACCGCTTCGGTCTCGCCGACATCACGGCCCGCGACGGCAAGCCCACCGACCCTGGACTGTGGGCGGCTCTCGCCGAGCTCGGTGTGCTGGGCGTCCTCGTCGACGAGGCCGGTTCCGGGATCGGCATCATCGAGGCCGCCATCGCGTTCGAGCAGTTCGGCGAGCATCTCGCCGGCGGGCCGGTGCTGTGGTCGACCCTCGCCGCGCCGTTCGTCCCCGGCGCCGCCGACGGAAGGGTCCGGGTCGCCGGCGTCGAGCTGACCGGCACCGGCCTGGCGAACGCCGGGCCGGCGAACGCCGAGCCGGCCGACGGGACGAACGGCTCGCTGGTCGTCGAGCACGCCGACGAGTGCGACGTGCTCCTGCTGCTGCGCGACGACCGGGTGGAGGTGTGCCCGCGCGCCGGCCTGCCACCGCCCGTGGGCGGCACGCCCCTCGACCCGCTGACGCCCGTCGCCGTGTTCCCCCACATCCCCGCGGGCCAGGTGGCTGGGACATGCTCCCGCACTACTTCCTGAAGCGGGCCTGGGTCCTCGAGAACGGATTCGGCACCGCGTCCTGGCACGCCGCCCGGCTCGGTGCCGCGGTCGGGGACGAAGTCACCGCCCCGTGACCGGGGCGCAGACACCGACCCGGTCCGCCCGCCGGTAGAGCGAAAGGCTGTTCGCATGGGATTCGACACGATCCAGTACCAGGTCGAGGAACGGGTGGCCACGATCATCTTCGACCGGCCCGAGGCGCTCAACGCGCTGAGCCCGGCGATGGTCAAGGAGCTGCGGCAGGCGTACGCCGACGCCGAGGCCGACGACGAGGTCTGGATCCTGCTCGTCACCGGGAACGGCCGGGCGTTCTGCGCCGGCGCCGACGTCACCGAGATCCCCGACGACGGGCGGGTCGTCTACGACGAGCCCTACCTGTCGACGTTCCCACAGTGGGAGGCACCCCAGGAGGGCACGCCGCCGTTCCGGACGATGACCAAGCCGATCCTCACCGCCGTGAACGGCCTGTGCTGCGGCGCCGGGCTCGACCTCGTCACCACCGGCGACATCGTCATCGCCTCCGACCGGGCCGAGTTCTTCGACCCCCATGTCAGCATCGGCCTGGTCTCCGGCCGGGAGGTGGTACGGCTGGCCCGCGCCCTGCCGACCAACATCGCCATGCGGATGGCGCTGATGGGCCGGCACGAGCGGATGAGCGCGCAGCGCGCCTACGACCTGGGGCTGGTCTCCGAGGTCGTCGAGCACGACCGGCTGCTCGAGCGGGCCCGGGAGATCGCGCGCACCGTCAACCGCAACGCCCCGCTGGCCGTGCGCGGCACCCGGCTCGCCATCCGCCGGGGCCGCGACCTCCCCCTGTACGAGGCCGAGGTCATGGCCGAGACGTTCCGGGAGCGGGTGGTCCGCGAGCGTATCGGGAGGGTGCTCGCTCTCGACCCGTCGGCGCCCGCCGTCGAGTTCGAGCGCCACTGGCACACCTGGGGCGAGCTGGCCGCGTCGGCCGACGCGGTCGCGCCGCTGGTACGGCCGGGCGAGCGCGTCGCCCTGCTGCTGCGCAACCGGCCACCGCAGCTCGGCCTGCTCCTCGGTCTGCTCCGGGCCGGCGCCTGCGTGGTCGCTGTCAACCCCGGACGAGGAGTAGAGCGGGTCCGGGCCGACCTCGGCTCTCTCACCGTCACGACCGTCGCCGGCGGCCAGGCCGACCTGGCCGCCTTCGCGCCACGGGTGCGCTGGTTCGGCAGCGACGCGCTCGGCTCCGTGGAGGTCACCGGCGACAGGCCGGCGCCGGACGACGGCGAGCTGCGTCCCGAGGTGGCGGTCGAGATGCTGACCAGCGGGACGACCGGCCCGCCCAAGCGGGTTCCGCTGACCTACGAGACCTTCCGGCGGGTGCTCGCCGGGGCCAAGCACTACGAACGCAGTCCCGACGCCGGCCTTCGGCTGCGCCGTGGCGTGGTCGTCGTGAACGCGCCGCTGGTGCACCTGGGCGGGCTGTTCCGGATCCTGCAGTGCGTCAACGACGGCCGCTCGTTCTGCCTGCTCGAACGCTTCCGCGTCGAGGAGTGGGCGGACGCCGTGCGCCGGCATCGACCCTCCACCGTCAGCCTGGTCCCGGCCGCGTTGCGGATGGTCCTCGACGCCGACCTCGATCCCACCGACCTGTCCGGCGTGCGGTCGGTGATCTCGGGTACCGCGCCGCTGTCGCCCGAGGACGCCGACGCCTTCCAGGCGAGGTTCGGGGTGCCGGTGCTGACCTCGTACGCGGCGACCGAGTTCGGCGGCGGCGTCGCCGGCTGGAACCTCGCCGACCACGAGCGGTACTGGGCGGCGAAGCGCGGCAGTGTCGGGCGCGCCCACGCCGGCTGCGCGCTGCGCGTGGTCGACCCGGACACCGGCGCACCCCGCGGACCGGACGAACCGGGGCTGCTGGAGGTCCGGGCGGCGCAGCTCGGTGCCGACAGCGGCTGGACCCGGACCACCGACCTCGCCCGGATCGACGCCGACGGCTTCCTGTGGATCCTCGGCCGCGCCGACCAGGCGATCATCCGCGGGGGGTTCAAGATCCTGCCCGACGAGGTGCGCGTCGCCCTGGAACGCGACCCGCGGGTGCGCGGCGCCGCCGTCGTCGGCCGTCCCGATGCCCGGCTGGGTGCCGTTCCGGTGGCGGCCGTCGAGCCGCGCCCCGGGGTCACGGTGACCGCCGAGGCCCTCCTGGCGGCGGCGGCAGGCGTCCTGGCCCGCTACGAGCTGCCGGTTCAGCTGCGAGTCGTCGAGGCTCTTCCCCGGACGCCCTCGGGCAAGGTCGACCTGGCCGCCGTGCGCGAGCTGTTCACCCAGCAGCCCTGAGCACCCCGCAGCCCTCGGCCGGAGGTACACCGTATGGACCTGACCTACAGCGAGCAGGACGAGGCGTTCCGCGCCGAGCTCCGCGCCTGGCTCCAGGCGGAGGTGCCCGCGCACGGCCCGCCCCCACCCCCCGGTGACTGGCCGGCGCGACGCGCCTACGACACCGCCTGGCAGCGCAGGCTGTACGACGCGGGATACGCCGGCCTGCACTGGCCCAGCCAGTTCGGCGGCCGCGGCCTGCCCGTCACCCAGCAGCTCGTCTACCTGGAGGAACACGCCCGCGCAGGCGCCCCCTACATCAGCGTCAACTTCGTCGGGATGATGCACGCCGGCCCCACGCTGATCGCCGAGGGCACCGACGAGCAGCGGGCCTACCACCTGCCGCGCATCCTGCGCGGCGAACACGTCTGGTGCCAGGGCTTCTCCGAGCCGCAGGCCGGCTCCGACCTCGCCTCCCTGCGCACCAGCGCGGTGCGCGAGGGCGACGAGTACATCGTCAACGGCCAGAAGATCTGGAGTACCCGGGCGCACGTGGCCGACTACGGCGGGCTGCTGGTCCGCACCGACCCCGACGCCCGCAAACACCGCGGCATCAGCTGGCTCATCCTCGACATGCACTCCCCCGGCGTCGAGGTCCGCCCGATGCGCACCATCGACGGCGAGAGCCACTTCTGCGAGGTCTTCCTCACCGACGTCCGGGTCCCCGTGGCCAATCTCGTCGGCGCGGAGAACGACGGCTGGCGGGTCACGAACGTGACCCTGCGCTTCGAGCGTGGCACCGCCTTCGCCCAGCACATCATCACCCTGCGCTCCCAGCTGCGGGACCTGGTCAGGGCGGCCCGGCTGGTGCCCGCGCCGGGCGGCGGCACCGCCTGGGACGACCCGGCGCTGCGCGGGCACGTCGGCCGCCTGGAGGCACACGTCGACGGGCTGTGGCGGATGACCCAGCGGGGCATCACCGAGGCCGAGGCCACCGGACTGCCCGCACCCACCGGCTCCGCCGTCAAGCTGCGGTTCAGCGAGCTCAGCCAGGAGCTGAGCGAGCTCGCGGTGCGCGTTCTCGGCCGCGCGGCGACGGGCGGCGTGCGGGGCCACGGCCTCGACGGCGCCGAGATCGCCCGGGCCTACCTCTGGTCGTTGCAGTACACGATCGCGGCCGGCACCTCGCAGATCCAGCGCAACCTCATCGCCGAACGCGTCCTCGGGATGCCCCGCGTGGCCTGACGCCGGGTCCGGGCGCAGAACGGGAAAGCGACCAGTCGTTCCTCCACCGGCGGCGGCCTCGGCCCCCGCCCGCAACGGAGAGGGTTGAGATGGACCTCGGTATACGTGATCGTGGTTTCCTCGTCGTCGGCGGGACGGCGGGCATGGGTCTCGCCGCCGCGCAGGTGCTGGTCGCCGACGGCGCGCGCGTGGCACTCGTGGGGCGGGACCCCGACCGGGCGCGGGCGGCCGTGGGGCGGCTGGGCCGGCGGAACGCGACGGCGGTCTTCGGCGACGTCAACCGCCCCGGCGAGGCGGAACGGATCGTGAGCGAGGCGGTCGGGACGCTCGGCGAGCTGGCCGGTGTCGCGGTGACCACCGGCACGTCGACCGCCGCGCACGCCAGCCTCGACGCTGCCTCGGACGCGGTGTGGGCGGACGCCGTCGACGACGTGCTGATGGGGACGGTCCGCACCGTCAGGGCGGCCGTTCCGCACCTGGTCGCCGGCGGCGGGGGCACGGTGGTCACCACGGCGGCGTACGGAATGCGCGCCTATCATCCCGACCGGCTGCCGTACGTCACGCTGAAGAGCGGGGTGGCCGCGTTCGCCAAGACCGTCGCCAGGGCGTACGGCGGCTCGGGGGTGCGGGCGAACTGCGTCTGCCCCGGTGCCATCGAGACCGGGTCGCTCGCGGCCCTGCGCGGGGCGCTCGCCCGGGAGCGCGGCGTCCCGCCGGCCGGGCACCCCGGGTGAGGTCGGCGACCTGTTCGCCTTCCTCCTGTCGCCCCGCGCGGGGTACCTGACCGGCGCGGTCATCAACATCGACGGCGGCACCCAGTTCTGACCCGGCCAGTTCTGATCCGGACCGGTTCCGAACAGGGCGGGAGACGAAACGCCCGGTCAGTCGCGGGTCACCCGCCAGCTGTCCCCGCCCACCCGGTTACCGGGATTCCACCTGAAGATATAGCCGCGGTCGCCGTCGTGGTTGTAGGCGGCCGCGTAGAGCCAGCCGTCCTTCTGCCTGTTCTGCAGGCCGATGTGGTCCCCGTCGCGCAGGACCGTGCTGCCGGCGATGGTGAACCCGCACTGTTCCAGCACCCGGACGGTGCTGTTGATGGTCAGATCCTCGCCGTAGGGCCCCCGCAGCTCACGGATACGCACGATTTTTCCGCTCCCGACGAATTCGGCGCCGCCATCGACCGAAAGGTCGTGCAGCACCTTCAGTCCGTTGTGACCATAGGTGCTGATCTTGTCGCCGACGTCGATGTCCTCCCCGAACCGTGCGCCGTTGATGCCCTGCGTGCTCAGCTTGCTCCCGACCGTCAGATCGTCGTTGGCGCTCAGCAGCCCGTTCACGTCGARCCGGGACCGGGCGGTGAGATTGCCCGAGACCGTCAGCTCCTCCTGGACCGTCGCGTCGTTGTGGGCGGACAGCGACCGGTACACGTCGAGCGTGGACTCGGCGGTGACCGAGCCGGAGACGGTCAGGGTGGACGTGGCGGTGACCGGGCCGGAGACGGTCAGTCCGGTCAGGGTGGGGTTGTTGACGGCGATGGTGAGGTTGGCGTACTGCTCGACCGATTCGAAGCCTTCCGCGGCCTGCTGTCCGCCGCCGACGGCGGACGCCTTCACGATGAAGGTGGTGTCGCGCAGGATCGTGCCCGACGGGGCGGACCACGAGGTGCCGGTTCCCTCGAACACGGGGGCCGCGTTGCTGCCGTCGTACAGCCAGAAGTAGGAGCCGTTGCTCTCCCAGGAGAGCTGGAGGGACTCGCCGGCGTCGATCCTCGTCCTGGGGACGGTCGGCCTGTCCGTGCTGCGGGCCAGAAAGTTGCGCAGGTAGAAGACGGGCTGGATGACGGGCAGGGTCAGGGTCCGCGGATTCTTGCGGGTGAATTTCTGCGGTTGCGTGTTGGAGGATTCGACGATCTGCACGAGGAGCGGGTCACCGGTGGCGGTGGCGATCAGGCCGCTGATACTGAAGGCCAGGGGGTAGGTGACCGGATCGTTGGGGTTGGCGTTGTGGAAGGTGAGCTKATGATGCTCGGTGAGCTCCTGCTCGGTGTTCGCCGCCAGCGACACCGGCTTCCATCTGTCGTCGTTCACCGCGATGTGCGGATTCTCGGTGAAGTACGCGGTGCCGCTCTGAGTGTTGACCGGCACCGAGATCGCGATCTTGTCGGCGTAGATGTTCTGGTCGCCGTGGACAACGGAGATGTTGATGCAGGCCTTGGTGCCCTTCTCCGGGTCACCGCCCGCCTCGAGCGGTGACGGGCTGGTGGCGGGTAGGTAGTCGAACAGAGGGTTTGCGGCCATTGCGAATCCTCCTGGCGTGCGGGTCCTTACTGCGGTGCCCTGACGTGCGTCGGGGAGGGAACGTGGTTACTGCTCCGGGTCGGCGAGGAAGCGGAGCAGGCCGTCCTCGAGAAGAACGGGGCTGTCCGGGAACCGCGCCTCCAGCRGTGCCGGGATCAGCGCGTACGGCGCCCAGGGAGCCTCGCCGGGCGCCGGGCGCAGCCAGGACCACGAGCCGTTCTTCTCGGCCGGCCGGGGGAAGGCGAGCGTCCCGGCCTCGGAGTCGTGGTCGGAGCCGTGGTCGTGGTCGCGGTCGGGGTCGGGCTGGCTGGTCGGAGCGTGTTCGGTGGTGAGGACGGGGCCGAAACGGAAGAGCGCCTGCAGGTGACGCAGCGCGTCGTCGGTGTGCCGGGGCGGGACGGTGACAGTGGCGGTGGGGGTGATGCCGCTGGTGGCGTGCACGGGGGCCCGCGGATCGAGGAGCAGGAGCAGCCGGGTGGGCGCCGGGTCACCGAACGTCAGCGGGACGTAGTTTCCAGCAGGCACGGTTCCGGCAGGCACGGTGCCCGCGGCGCCGGGCGGCCCGATCTGGGTGGCGTAGTCCTGCTCGTCGTCGGGAGCGGTGACGCTGTGGAAACAGTCGTAGTTGTAGGCCCCGTGCGGGTCGGTGGCGTAGTAGCCGATGAGGCCGTCGTCGCGGGCGGCCACGTCGCCGAGGCGGATCTCGAACTGGTCGCCGGTGAAGGCCGGCGGCGGCGGGTCGAGCGTGGCGGCCCAGCCGGTGTCGCGGATGGGGGGTCCCTCGAGGGTCAGCCGGAGCTGCGCGGGGACGAGGGCCAGCGGGCGCCCGAGGAGGAGGGACAGGTTCTGGTCGGCGCGCCGGCCGAGCGGGTCGGTGGTCCACAGGGTGGAGTCGATGACGTCGAGGAAGGCCGTGAGGTTCGCCTCCGCGGCGAGCTTCGGGGAACCGATGAGGGCCGCGATCTCGGGGGCGTGGGCGGCGAGCTGGTCCGGGGTGGTGATGGCGCTGCCGGGCGGGGGCTCCCACTGGCCGGTGCGCCGGCCGTCGGCTCCGGTGAGCAGCCGGTAGGTGCCGAGCAGGAGCCCCGCCGGGTCGTAGAGCAGCAGGCTGTGGTCGAGGTGGTTGGGGAGGATCCAGCCGCTGATGGGGCTGGGGTCGGCCGCGGTGCCGACGACGCGCGTACCGGTCCGGGCATCCAGGAGGTCGAAGTCGAGCCGGGCGGGTTGCAGAGGGCGCGGGGGTAGCTGGGCGACGGAGGCGATCGCGGGCGTCAGAGAGGTCCCGACCGCGAGGGCGGTGTCGACGGTGAGCGGGAAGTTGCGGTAGTCGTGCAGGCCACTGCTCTGGGTGTCGCCGCTGACGACGTCCAGGACTCGGCCGAACTTGTCGTAGAGGAAGAGCTCCTCGACGCAGATCTGCCCCTGCCGGGTCTCGTGGAAGGGGGCGCTGGCGCTGCCGGGCAGGTACGGGAAGCTGCTGACCCGGCCGCGGTAACGCGCGGGCAGGCCGTCCTCGGTGGCGGCGTCCGGGTAGCCGACGAGGTCGGCGACGGCGGGAAAGTCGGTGTCGTCGGTCGTGGGGCGGCGGAAGGCGCGCAGGTCGCGGGCGGCCAGGCGATCGTTGAAGCCGGTGAGTTCCTGGGCGAGCAGCCCCCAGTCGCCGATCGCGGTGAGCCAGGCGTCGAGCTGGTCACGCTGGTCGTCGGTGCCGTGCTGGGCGACGTACTCCTTCATCCTGGCGGCGAACAGGGACCGGGGGTGCGGGCCGAGCGCGGAGACACCCGTGACGGTGACCCGGTCCAGGGGGATGTCGACGCCCTCCGGGGTGAAGCGGTAGTCGGTGCCGTCGAAGGTCCAGCAGCGCCGCGCGCCCACGGTGTGGGGAATGTGCCGGTAGGAGATCTTCCACTCCATGAACAGCGGCTCCCAGGGCTGGGTCCAGGGTTCCAGACCCAGCTCCGGGAGGGTGCCGGTGTAGGCGGCGGGTGGGTGGGCGCTCAGGACGGCCCTGACCTGCTCCGCCGGCAGGCCGCCGGCGGCGGCCAGCGCGGCGGCGTTGCCGGGATCGAGCAGGAAGTACTCCGCGAGCAGCCCGGGCACCTCGGGCGGGAAGGCGTCGAGACCCGCGACGGCGGGCACCGGGCCGCGGCCGGGTACCGCGGTGATCGTCGTGCCCGCGACCGTGACGGCGCTGATCAGCGCGGCGCCGTCGTCGGTGAGTGGCCGTACGGGTACGGGCTGGTCGGGGACGGTCGCGTCGGCCGGGGGCAGTATCCCCGACAGGCTCACCACGGGGTTGTTGCTCTGCGCGTACGGGGGGCGCGGGACGGCCTTGAGCTCGGCTCCCCCGCCCAGCCCCTTCGCCGCGGCGAAGGCGCCGACCCCGGCGAGGAACGCGTCATGGGCGCTGGCGTGGGGCCGGGTGTGGTCGGGCTGGGGGACCTTCGCGGCCAGTTCTCCCACCTGGGCGGTTCGGACGCCCACGGTGTGGGCGAGGGATCCCTCCCGCTCGGCGTCGAGCTCCTGCATCATCAGGTCCTGGTCGGGGACGTCGTCGGGCGGGAACATCGACGCCCCCGCGATCCCGTTCTTCAGCCACAGGGCGTTGAGCCGCCACTGGAGGTCCCGCAGCTCGCCGAGCCGCTCGTCGAGCTGACGCTGATCGTCGTTGAGCGTGGCCAGCCAGGCCGGCGGGACGAAGGGGCGCGGCGCCGCGGCCTCGGCGGACGGGCTGCCGGTGGACGGGCCGCCATCGGACGGGGTGTCAGCGGGGGGCGGTGTGACCGTCCAACGATGGCCGCCGGTCGACGCGGCGAACGAGGCGTTGTGGACCTGCCGGCGTACCCGCTCGTCGCCGCCCTTCTCCTCGGCGACGGCGAGCAGGTCGTGCAGGAACGCACGCAGCAGCGCCACGTCGGCGGCGGCGGGCGCGGCGCCGGTCGCGTGCAGCGCCTGGCCGGCGAGGGCGGTGAAGGCGTCCTCGGTGGTGTTGCCCAGGGCGACGCTCAGCGCGCCGTTGTCCTGGATCGTGTCCAGCGGGTCCGGGACGGGCGCCGCCCTCGCGGCGGGATCCCAGCCGACGGTCAGGGCCGTACCGGCGTACAGGCTGCGGGTGATCGGGCTGACCGCGGCGTCGTGACCGGCCTCGCCGGTCAGGCGGGGATCCTGCCAGCCGAGGTGCGCGAGCTGGTCGGCGTAGGAGGTGCCGGGCGGGCGGGACGCGAGGACGTCGGCGTCCGGATCGGAGTACCAGCCGATGACCCGGTAGCCCAGGGCGGTGGCCGACGTGATGTCGGAGAGGTCGTCGAGGAAGGARAAGACGTTGGTGTTGTGCGGGGTGTAGGTGGTGAAGTACGGGTCCCCGGTGGCCATGGCGGTGACGAAAAGGGGGTCCCGGCCGGCGCGTTCCGTCCACGGAGTGTCGGTGTGCCCGAAGGCGAGCCCGATCTGGACCTGCCCGACGTCGGGGTCCATGGTGTTGCGGTAGGGGTCCGGGCTGGCCTGCCAGGCGCGCAGGGTGGTGGCGTCGACCAGGTAGGGGCTGGAGCGCACGAGGTCGTGTCCGTCGTCCTGCGCCCGCGGGCTGTACGGGCAGTCGCTTTCGATCACCCATGCCCTGACGAGGCGGGTGCCGGTGCCGCTGAAGCGGATCACCAGCCAGCGGTTGGGCACCAGCGGGTAGCCGATCTCACCGGTCGCCGGGTCCTGCACGCCGTGGCGCAGCCCCCTGGGCAGGGTCCAGTGCAGGTGGACGCCGGTGTGGCTGTGCACCGGGTCGTTGCTCTGGCGGTCTCCCCCGTCCGGCTCCGGGCTCAGGTAGTCGTCCAGCGCCAGGTAGGTGTGCTGCCAGCTGCGGAACGCGTCGCGGCCCTGGAGAGCCCGGTTGACCACGAGGACGTCGAGGTCGACGGGGACGACGAGCGCGGGGCGGGCGGTCAACCTCGGTCTCCGTTCGGGCCGGTGAAGCGGATGGCCTCGGGGACCTTGACCATCTGCAGGGCCAGGTCGGCGGGGCCGATGGGGCCGACGGCGGTGCCGTGCGCGGCGTCCAGAGCCGCCGTCAGCGCGGGGATGAGCGAACCGAGGTCCAGGATCGGGCCGCCGGCACCGGCCCTGACATGGTCCAGGACGGGGAAGGTGACGTCGGGGCCGATCTGCTCGCCGAGCGGGCGGCCCCCGGACGCGGGGGGCGGGGCCAGCAGGTTCCGCAGCGGGATCAGGCCGTGGTCCTCGACGCCGAACCGGAAGCCCTCCTGGGGCTCCCTGAGCTCGACGGCCGCGGGCAGACCCTCGAACAGGCACAGCAGCACGGTGGGCKAGAGGTGGTCCATCCGCAGGACGGGCAGGAGCTCACCGGCCTCGTCCAGGGCGCGCACGGCCAGGTTCGGCCAGCCGGAGACGAGCGCCGAGCGCAGCAGCAGACCGGAGACCGGCCCGAGAACGGCGTCGCCGCCGGACGCGGCGGCACCAGGTGCGGTGCCCTCCGGCGTGGGGTCCTCTGGCGAGGAGTCCGTCGCGGTGCCGCGCTGCGTCGCGCGGTACCCGGCCGCCTTCTCCGCCGCCGCGGCCCGGATGGTCGCGGCGACGATCTGGTCCTGGAGGGTGTCCCGACTGGACTGCGCGCCGATGCTGAGGGCACCGGAGAGCAGGGCGTCCAGCCAGCTGGGGTCGAGGTGGAAGAAACGCAGCGACTCCCGCGGCAGCATCCGTTCGTCGGGCACCAGGTGGGTGAACGGCACGGGGTGGAGCAGCAGGAGCCGCCCGAGCCAGTCCGCGACCCGGGTGAGGTGTTCCCCGAGGCCGTCGTCGGCGTCCATCGCCGTGGCGAGGGCGGCCCGGGTGGCGTCGGATCGCAGCACGGCCTCGAGCCCGCCGGCCGGGTCGGCGGACGGCGCGGCGGGTGTCGGCGGGGACCACGCGGCGCGGGGCCGGCCCGGTGGCGTGCCGAGGGCGGTGAGCAGGTGGCCGTCGAGCAGCGCGCCGAACGCCGCGCGCGCCGTCCCCGGCCGCGTGCGCCCGCTGCCGTCCCGCTGCAGGTGGACGCTGGTGGCCTGGTGGTGCAGGGTGTCCACCAGGTGCCGGGTGGCCTGTTTGAACGCGAGCAGGTGCTGGGCGAAGGGGGCGTCGGCGAGGGCGAGGGCCCGGCCGGTCTCGAACGCGGCGGCCAGCGACAGGTCGAAGCTGCCCCAGGCCGGGTCGTAGGCGATGAGAGCGTCGGCGGTGGTGGCCTGCGCCGCCCGGTCGGTGGCCGCGGGCAGCACGGGGGTGAGCGGCCCTCGGTACCAGCCGTAGGTGGCCTCGCCCGAGCGGGTCAGGTAGGGCAACGGCAGGTACCCGTCGTCGATCCGCCGGGCCACGTGTCGCCGCGCGGCGGTGTCGGTCTGCCCGGGCGGGCCGGGCAGGCGCAGCCACATGTCGTCGCGCCCGGCCCGGGTGCCGGAGGGGGTCCGGGTGAGTCCTTCGGCGAGGTCGGCGAAGTCCGCCTCGCGGTCGGGCTGCGCCTGGAACGACCAGCTGCACAGGGACAGCAGCGCCACCGAGGAGCGGCCCTGGAAGTCAGGGGTGTCCGCGAGGATCCGCTCGTGGCCCTCCAGGGAGACGAGATGCACGATGTTCTTCGTGCCGGTCGCGGGGTCCTTCGTACCTGTCCCGGGATCGGAGCCGGGCGGGGCGGCGGTCGGGAAGCGGTTGGCGACGATGACGGAGAACAGCCCGTCCTCCTGGAGGCCCAGGATGGGCCGGTCCCCGGTGTTGGCACCGCGGYAGTGGGCGAGGAAGCGCAGCTCCCCCAGCCGGGGCGCCACCGCGTGGAACTCGGCCACCGCGACCTGGATGTACACGCACGGGTCGCCGGGCCCGATGTCGGACTCCACGGTCAGCGCGGGCTTGAGCACGGCGGCGTCGTGGGCCAGGAACTCCGCCACGGTGGCGGAGATGGTGCGGGTCGGGGTGGTGATGCCGCCGACGAGCTGATCGTCGGTGAGCACCAGCAGTGCCAGCCACGGGGTGTCGCGCGAGGCCCCGCCCAGCGGACGTTCCCACGGCAGCATGGGATCGCCGAGCACCACGTGCGGCAGGACCTCGGCGAACCTGCCGCTGGCGGCGTCGGGAGGCTGCCTGGCGACCACCGCGTCGGCGTCGATCCGCACCTGCGGGCCGCGGACGGTGAACCTCTGCACGGCTGTGAACGGCCCGCCGACGACCTGTGCGCCGTCGTGCGGCCCGGCGCGCAGGGTGTGGGTGGCCTCGATCCGGTAGTCGCCGGCGGGCAGTGCGGGCAGGTAGTGGTCGTGCAGCTCGAGGTCCCCCGGGGGGATCGTGTCGCGGGCGGGGTGCGGCGGGCTCGGGCTCATCCGCGGCTCCCCGCTTCCTGCGCGCTCTGGATCATCGGCGCCTCGCTGTAGAAGTGGGCCGCGCCCGCCGCCAGGCCCGCCAGGGCGCTGTCGCCGAGGTCGGTGAGCAGTTTGGCGTCGGCCAGGGCGGCGTACATCTGGTCGCGCCCGCTCCTCGCGTCGCCACGGTCGAGGCGCCCGAGCAGATCCACGCAGGACGGGTCGGGTGCGCCGACGAAGTCGCGGTTGGCGGCCGGCTCCCGGGGCAGCGGCGACAGACCGGGCGGCAGCTCGTCCTCGCTGTACTCGCTGAGCGGGAAGACCCCGCGCGAGGCGGCCAGCTCGGGCCGGGGCGCCTGGACGTCGAAGCCGACCGGCCGGTCCGGCAGCACCTCGGCGCTGGGTCGCGACGGCGTGTGACTGAACGGGGTCGGCGGGGCACCCCACAGCGACGCGGGCACGCCCCGGGTGCGGGCGGTGAGCGTCCAGCCGTCCGTCGACGCGGGCCTGTCCTCGTAGAAGAGTCTCAGCCGGTGCTCACCGACCAGGCCGACGCGGGCCATGGGACGCACGTCGACCAGGGGGCCGTCCCCGGGTTCGGACGAGGCCAGGGGCGCGTCGCCCGTCCGCAGGTGGCTGGCCGGCACCGCGGACTGGGTGAACAGGCGCAGGTCCCGGGCCCGCGCCTGCCACACCTTGCCGCTGCCACCGGGGTTGGGTGCGGTGTCCGCCACGGCGCTGTCAACGCCGGAGACCGGCGCGACAGTGACGACGTCCGCCGGCTTCGGGAGCATGCTGGCGAACACGTCCCACCCCAGCGCTCCGGTCTCGGCTCCCCCGCGGGAGCCGCCGAAGCTGACGGTCACGTCGATGAGGGGGAAGTGCGCGGTGACCGAACCGCCGGTCGGCGGCCCCCACAGGTGCAGGGTCGCGCCGATCGAACCGCTGATCGTGACGTGCAGGATCCCCAGGTTGACGCTGCCGGACGCGCCGATGCTCACCGAGATGCGCGCGTCGAAGAAGAACGGCCGCCAGGACAGCAGCACGTCGGCCTGCGCCGTGAACCAGGCCCGGATGGGGCCCTCGTGGAAGAGGACCTCCAGCCGCGCGCCCGCCATCGCGCATGACGGCGTGACGGCCAGATACGCCTGGGCCTTGATCGACACGCTGCCGCTGACCGCCCAGTCGATCCCCAGCCGCGGCGCGTCGGGATAGTAGGAGGGCCGGCGGAACGCGGGGTGGTAGCCGCCGAGGGTGACGACGAACTGCCCGGCGTGCGGGTTGTTCCCGAACCAGGTCGCCGCCGCGAACCCGCCGGTGAGGTGGCAGGCGGGCGTCAGCACGTATGAGGCCGGGGAGAGCTGCGCGGCGATCTCGGCGCTGCCCTGGGTGGGCCGGATGACGGCCTCCACGCCCAGCTCCGCGTAGACGTAGGTGGTGGTGGCGGACTCGGTGGGCAGCGGCAGCTGGATCGTCGCGAGGCCCAGCACGGCCAGCGCCAGCTCCGCGCCGATCTCCGCGGCCAGCAGCACCTTGGCGTTCACCACCTCGGCCACGGTGAACTCCACCCCGAGGGCCAGCCAGTACGAGCCTTCGCGGGGGGCGATCCACCGCCGCGGCTGGCTGCCGGCCACGGCTGGCTCACGCCCTTCCAGGACGTCGAGGACGTGGGAGGGCTTGTGCCCGGAGTTCGGCCCCTGCTTGTGCAGGCTCAGCAGCGGGAAACCGGAGACCTCCCTGGGGGTCGGCAGCGTCAGCTCCCGGTTGAAGCCGAACCCGGCCATCAGTCCGGTGACGATGACCGGCGGTGGCCCGCCCAGCGGCGCCTCCAGCTGGGCGAAGACGAACAGCGAGGGCGCGCCGTCCTTCAGCTGCGCGTACGAACCGAGACCCGCCAGCGAGAAGCTCTGCAGGCCGACCGTGGCCGTGCCGTCGTACTGGAACGCCACCGTGTCGGGAAGCTGGTCGTCGGGCAGGTGCAGCAGCGCGCCGGAGATCTCCACCGGAGCGGCGCTGTAGCCGATCCCGAGGCCGTCGAGGCGGAACGTCGGCGCGAACCTGTCCAGCCGGGAGCCGACCGCCAGGCCGTCGAGCGAGAGGGCCAGCGGGCCGAGGGCGACCGACGCGTCCAGCGCGAACAGCAGCACGTTGTGCTGGTACATCACCCCGACCCGGTCGACGTGGACGATGCCGAGCTGCTTCTGCACCGACACCCAGTGGACGCTGGAGGCACCCGTCCCGGAGGTGTCGGGCGTACTGGACGGATCGGGGGCGCTGGACGTGCTCGGGGTGCCGGACGTGCTCGGGGTGCTGGACGTGCTCGGGGTGCTGGAGGTTTCGGGTTTGCTGGGGAGCTCGCCGCCGCCGGCGTTCGAGGGTGGCACGCCGAGAGCGACCGACGTGGACTCCTTCCCGATCCGCAGTTCGGCCAGCGCGGCGACGCCCGCCGCCAACCCGGCCTGCGGGAGGGCCACCACCTTGGCCGGCCCGAGCAGCCGGTTGACCGAGGCGACAGTCTGGGCGTCGAAGGCTCCGGAGCTGTAGAGGACCTGCAGGTTCTCCACACTCACCGTCCCGAACGTCGACAGGAACCCGCCGACGAGCGGAAGCTGGGAAAGGTCGAAACCCGCCGAGAGGTCCACACCGACACAGAACCGGGCCGGGCCGCCCGCGGGTTTCACCCGCACGAACTTGGCGTCCTTCAGCCCGATCCGCAGGCTGTCGGGAACGTCGGCCGCCAGGTCGGCGGAGAAATGCGCGACCCAGTCCCGCAGAACGATCTCGGTGCCCTCCGCGGCACCGCGATACGTGGCGACAAGGATGTCCGCGCCGGATTTCTCCTCGTCGAAGTCGACCTCGAAGGCGAAGCCGTCGACGTCGAGCATTCCGCCGTAGCGCGTATCCGAGCCGTCGCGGGTGACCGTCACGCGGAGCGTGGCCGTGACCCCGTCCGCGATGGTCATGTCGCCTTCGCAGACGAAGTCGAGGGCGGTCGAACCGGTGGTGTACGAGAGCGTCAGGGTGGTGAGTTCGAGGGACCTGACCGGTCCTGGCACATCGGTCAGCCCGAGTGCGTCGATCACCTCCGCCATGCCGAGGGTCGTGCCCGCCGTGAGGCCGCCGCTGAAAGCCCAGCCGCCCTGCGCGCCGCCGGCCTTCCCGGCCGAGATGTCGATACTCAGCGCGGAGCCGATCGACACCGTGCCCCCGACCCGGGCCGCGAATCCCGCACCGATCCCGTAGTAGACGTAAAGAGACAGGGATCGGATCACGAGGGAGCCGACGATCGGCCAGTCACCCGTGGCCGTCATCCGAAGGAGATACTCCTCCCCGAGGCCGGCGGCGAACGACAGCTCACTGACAGCGCAGGCCTCGGGCACCTCACCGCCGGGTATGCCGAACGACTCCAGCAGGGACCGGACAGAGATCGGTCGCGCCTCCGTCAGCGTGCCGGTGAGGGCCAGATGGGGAAACCACACGGCGACATCAAGGGGCAGCGCCCTGATGGTGAGCGAGGCCACGATCGCCATGACGTCCACCTCGTAGGCGACCGGTTCGGCAGCCGCCTCCTCGACGAGGCGATAGTCAAAGCCGGCGATATCCGCGGGGTTGAAGTCGAACGCGCGCAGCCCGTCCGCCGCCTCCTGCCAGGCGGTGTCACCGCCGAGGCGCCTGCCGAGCTTCTCCAGCTCAGCGGCGAAGGCGCCGGGAAGCACCGGCCGCACGGCGGCGGTCAGCCGCCCGAGGTCGTCCGCGGTGACCGTCGACACGACCTCCACCGTGTCGAACGTGCCGCCGAGCGTGAGGGTGACCAGGTCCTGGCTCGTCACGGTCACCAACACGCCCGTCACCGCCATGGCCACGGCGGCGCCGACGGGCCAGGCCGGCGACGCCCAGGTGAGCGAGAGCGAGAGCGTCGTCCGCCCGGCGTCCACCTCCGGTCGCCCGGTGCCCGCGCCACCCTGGCAGACACCGTCCGGGAAGGTGGCCAGCATGGCGCGCAGCTGCGCGGGGAGCGCGGTGTCCGCGGCCCGCAGTGTCGGTGGATCACCCAGGCTCAGGAGATGCGTTTTCAGGGCATCGAGATCCACTGAACCCCTCCCTCGGATCACGGCCATTCACTTCCGGGCACGTTCGACAACCACGGCGGGACGCTTCCCGGCCGGCACGGGGCGCGTCCATCACCGCACCGGGACCAGCGGACGGCGTCACACCCGCCCACTCACCCCTACCCCTTGACCTGCGGCCCTTTCTCACCGTCGATCCAGGTCCAGTCCCTGAGGTCGAAATCTTGGAGCTTCGGGTATCTGACCACCTTGTACAGCGCCTCCGAAGCGAATTTCGACTTTCGGGCTGTCGTGCCTTTCAGGTAGGCCAGAATCTCTTCGTAGGATTCGGAAAGAATTCTGCGGCGCACCTGCCTGGCGCCCTTTGTTCGGAAAGCTGCGTCGTCAATTTTGTCCTTGGGGTCGTCGCATCGGTCCGTGGGGCCCACGAAGAGGTTTCCAGGAAGCCAGGCGTAGATGCCCACGAGATTGTCCCATCCTTCGGGACGCAACCTGCTCGAACCATGGGAAACCTTACCCATGTATATATTCGAGACCAGCTCCTTGACTGCCTGCATCTCGGCGTCGCTGCGCCTCCCGTCGGGGCGCAGGATGTTGACATAGGTTTTTTCGCCGATCATGTCCCGGAGGGGAGGGAGAAACTTACACTGCTTGATGTCACCGTTCTCGACGAGCTTGTTCCAGAAGTCCCTGAGCTTGCTGTACGGCACTATATGGTGGTACGTGAGACCGCTCGGCCTACCGGAGATCGTGACAGGTTCGAGACCGCGGAACGGATGGCTCGGCCTGTCATCCAGCTTCAGGTTGTATTCCTCCGCCACCACGACGTCCCCCCCGTACAGCCACGATCCGCCAGGATGAAACGCGGGACACGCCCTCGGCGCCGGTATCTGCTTTCAGGCAACCGGCGGGACGGCGACAGTTCCCGTTACGCACAGAGGGGTTCRCCACGGGTGCGCACACAACACCCAGGAGGATCAACGGAAACCCTCTGGACAACAGATTAAGGAACCCTCACCCCGAAGGGGAGCCATTTGCGGAAAGTCACGCAAAGTTATCCCCGGGCCTCCCGGGCCGGCCGTGCCGGTCTTCGGCGGCCGCGCCGCGAAAGCTCGGGCGCGGGCATTCCCCGCCGAGCCTGTGAGCTGCGAAAGTGGCGAACTCCGACCCCGGCCGGACGGGCCGCGTCGGCCAGGATCGGTGTCAGGGGCCGGGTGCTTCGACGGGCCGCGGGTGGAACGCTGCGTAGAGGGGTGGGCGGGCCGATGGGTAGCAGGGTCGCTGGGCGGGATCAGGTGCCGGTCTTCCCGCCGTCCTTCCGGTGGATCACGACGGTCGCCGGGCGGGGCCGGCCGGGTCGAAGCCGGGCCGGTTGCCGACGGCGCGCGGGTTCTCCGGCGCCGGCTCGATGAACAGCCGGCCGCCGGGGTCGCCCCACGGGCCGTCAGGGGAACCGAACGGTGGTCGCGGGGCCGGAACGTGCTCACCTTCGGGCCGGCAGGACGGGCCCGCCGGCGAAGAAGGCGCGCGGGCCCGACCGGACCGGCAACGCGAACGGTCCCTCCGACCAGCGGCGGCGGATGAGCCGGCCCGATTTCCCCAATCCTGACCAACGAACTTCTGTTCATCGCCATCGACAACGATTACCTCGCCGTAACGAAGAGCTACAAAGGGAATGTGGTTGTCGATTGCGGCTGCATGATGCCCACGCCGGCACCGTAACCACCGCAGACAAGCGCGTCAACCACCGTAGACAACCGCGTCACCGTTGACCAGCTCGGGAATTACACCGTCTGCGCCACTTTACCTAAAAGCACTTCGCAGCACGAAGACGCTGCCACCCCGTACCCAGACCAGGTCATAGCCGACCAGCGCCCGCCTCGATTCATCCGGTCTGCCAAAATATTGCCGAAGGTCCGCCTCTTCGGGCTGCAGGCCAATAGATTCCAAGCGTTCGCCTTCTTGCGCGAGGTCGGTAGCGCGATCCTCGGGCGCCTTCCAGTCCTGCGCGTTGAGAATAAGCGCTGTTCGCCGGCCGTCGCCGAGTAACCGCAGCAGCTCGTCGGGTTTGTTGCCGTTACGAAAGGAGGACAAGCACATTCGCATGCTGTCTAGTTCAGGGGCAGGCGGCGGTTCCGCCATCCGGGACGGCGTCCGGTCGACGAGATGACGACAAGATCGGTGTCACGGTCCACCACTGAGAACGTAGGGCGCGACCCGATCGCCGTCAGTCCGCAGGTATACGGCCATGGCGCAGGGAAGAGGTGGGTCGGCGCGTTCCCGGGCTTGTTCCGAGAGCGGGTTCGCGTATATCGACTGTTCGCGAACGCCGACCCTGGCGCGGCCGACATCCCGTACAGTGCCGCTCTCAAGAACATCCGCCTCGGCCCACGTGACCGGACGGCCCGGGCCGGTGTAATCGCGGTCGCAGTATGTCACCCTGTCCGGCAGGCTGGAGGACCACGGCCAGGTGTGGAATCTCGCGTGGTACCAACCGGTGAGGAGCGCGGCGATGACCGGCAGCAGGACCAGGGACGCCGAGAGAAGGCGTAGGGCCGAACGGCGCGCTGGGCGCCCTCGCGATCGGCTGGAAACGAGCCGGGTGGCGACCTGCTCGGACACAGACGGCTCCAAGGATGTACAGCTATCCCGCCAGGGATTTGAGTGTAACCTGGTCCGTCTTATCTCCCGCCGAATTCGGGCGGCCGCCGCTCCTTGAACGCCGCGAGCCCCTCCCGGAAGTCGGCGGTACGGGACGCCAGTTCGAGCGCGGACGCCTCGTCCTGCATCGCCTCGGTCAGCCCTAGTTCCAGCCCGCGGTTGACCAGGCGCTTGGTGAGCCCGACGGCGACCGTGGCGGCCTGCCCGAGCGTCCCGACCAGCTCCGCGGCCGCCTTGTCCAGCTCGGCGTCGGGCACGGCCCGGTAGACGAGCCCCCACTCGGCGGCCTCCGCACCGGAAAGCCGCCGGCCGAGCAGCAGCAGCTCCTTGGCCCGGGCGATGCCGACCAGCCGGGGCAGCAGCCAGGTCGCGCCGCTGTCCGGGCTGAAGCCCCGGGTCAGGAACGGCTCCCAGAACCGGCTGGTCTCGGCGGCCACGGTGAAGTCGGCGGCGAGCGCGAGCTGGAAGCCGAGGCCGACGGCGTGGCCACGGACCGCGCAGACGACGGGCAGCTGCACCTCGGTGATGAGCCCGATGAGCCGGTGCGCCTGCAGCGCGGTGCGCCGCTGCACGCTGCCGGGGCGCGGCCGGGCGCCGCCGGCGGTGTTCGAGGCGACCCAGTCCGCGCCGGAGCAGAAGTCCGGGCTGCGGCTCTCGATCAGGATCACCCGCAGCGTGTCGTCGGTGGCCGCGTCCTCGAGCGCACCGATGATCCGGCGTACCGCCGCGGCGTCGAGAGCGTTGCGGCGGTGCGGCCGGTCAAGGCCGATGCGCAGCACGCCGCCGTCCCGATCGAGGACGACGCCCGCCTCAATGTCCACAACAACCCCGTTCCTCGCGTGCACTCGCAGCGGTCGGAGACCCCCGGCCCCCGCCGCGGGGGACTCGCCCAGGGTGACACGCATCGCTACGATGCTAACTCTCGAGGCCGTAAAATATCTAGAGATATAGCATGGCGTGGCCGGATGGCGTGACTGTCCGATCAGCGAGAGGGAGAGCCAGTGAGCGAGGGCCGTGTGCTACTGGAACGCGACGAGGGGACCGGGATCGCCCGCCTCACGCTCGACAACCCCAGCCGCCGGAACGCGTACGACCCCGCGATGCGGGAGCAGCTCGGCACCTACCTCGACGAGCTCGCGGCCGACGACGCGGTCAAGGTGGTGGTCCTGCGCGGGAACGGGGGCGTGTTCAGCACCGGTGCCGACATGGCCAACGCCTACGGCTGGTACGGCGACGCCGCGAATGACTCCCGGCAGCGACGTCCCAGCCAGCGCCGCCGGCTGTCCGTCGACCGCAAGTCGTTCAGCTTCTACCACAACTTCCTCGGCTACCCGAAAGCCACGATCGCCGAGGTACAGGGCTTCGCGCTCGGCGGCGGATTCGAACTCGCGCTCATGGCCGACATCGCGGTCGTCGCCGGCGACACCCGGATCGGGATGCCCGCGACCCGGTTCCTCGGCCCGGCCCTCGGCTCCCTGCACATGTTCTTCTACCGGCTCGGCCCGGTGCTGGCACGCCGCCTGCTGCTGACCGGCGACATGATCCCCGCCAGCGAACTGGCCCACCTCTCGGTCTTCACCGAGGTGATCGACGGCGCCGACGTGTCCGCGCGGGCGGACTGGTGGGCACGCAAGCTCTCCCGGATGCCCGCCGACGGCATCGTCATCGCCAAGGAGGCCTTCCGCCTCGTCGAGCAACTACAGGGCTACCAGGGCGAAGAGGTCGCCAGCTACCTCTTCCACGCCTTCGGCACCAACCTCCAGTTCGAGGACGACGAGTTCAACTTCGTCAAAACCCGCCCCAGGCACGGCACAAAACGAGCCTTCCAACTACGCGACGAGCACTTCGACCTCCCCGACCCGGAGGCCGACGACCAGCTGGCGCGGTAGCCGTGACCGCCTCCCCCGGCGTGGTGAGCCGCACCCGGAGACGCCGTAGGCACGTTCAAACATCTAGAGGGAAAGCACCGGCCGGGCGCTGGGTCCCGGAGATGTTCGCCGGTAGGCTGGGCGGATCGCATTCACCCAGCCGTCACGGGCATCAGACCATGGCCAGCGCTTCGTCCGGCGCTGCGCGCGAGCCGTCGCGGTGGGGGCTGGACGCGGCCGACGGAGAGAAGGTCGAGCCAGGTGACCGAGCCAAGGAGATCTCGCGGTGGGGAGCGGCCCCCGCTGCGCGAGAAGCCCCAGCAGATCGCCGACGAGCTCCGGCGGCTCATCGTGCGGGGCGACCTGGCGGAGGGTGAGTCACTCGGCCGCGAGCCCGACCTGGTCGACCGGTTCGGCGTCTCCCGCCCCTCCCTGCGGGAGGCGCTGCGCATCCTGGAGGCGGAGGGCCTGATCTCCGTCAAGCGCGGAGTACTCGGCGGCGTCATCGCCCACCAGCCCAGCGAGCGGATGACGGCGCGCACGGCCGCGCTCGTGCTCCAGGCGCGCAACGTCCCGCTCGCGGACGTCTACAACGCCCGCGGCACGATCGAGCCGGTGGCCGCGCGGCTGGTCGCCGGGGCACGCTCACGCGGGTCCTCGGCCGCGGAGCTGCGCCGACTCAGTGCCGAGCAGCTCGAGGTGATCGACGACCCCGAGGCGTTCGGGCGGGCCAACTCACGCTTCCACGCCCGCCTCGTCGAGCTGGCCGGGAACCAGACCCTGAGCATCATCGCCGAGATGCTCAACGAGATCGTCGCCCGGGCCGTCGCCGCGGTCAGCCAGCCCGGCGAGGGCAAGGACACCAGCGCCACCCGGCTGCGCGGCCTGCGCTCCCAGGCACGGCTGGCGGCGCTCATCGAGGACGGTGACGCCCCGGCGGCCGAGAAGCACTGGGCGGAGCACATGGAGATCGTCGGGCGGGTCATGCTCGCGCAGCGCGCGAAGAACGTCATCGACCTGATGCAGCACGACTACTGAGGGCCGTCCAGTCGCTCGAGCGCACAGCCGCACAGCCGCACAGGCTCAGCGCAGGTAGTCGATGGCGGTGAGGTCCCGGGTCTGGGTGGCGTGCCGGTTGGCCAGCGTCGCGAACATCGCGTCGGTGCGGGCGTCGCGGCGGACCATCATCGCCGCGATCACGGACATGATCAGCCCGTTCCAGCTGAAGCGCCGGTAGTCGTCCCAGCACTCCTCGAACGGGTAGGCACCCGTCACCCCGTAGCCGCCGAGGGCGTCGTGGTAGCGGCGCACCAGGTCGGCCTCGTGCGCGCGCCGGATGTCGGGCGGCAGGCTTCCGCCGAGGAGGTAGGCGATGTCGGCGGGACCCGTGCCAAGGCGCGCGGTCTGCCAGTCGACTGTCACGTGCCGGTTCCGACCGGCTCCCTCGAACATCATGTTGTCGATCCGGAAGTCACCGTGGGTTATGGTCACGGCAGTGGGGCGACGCGCCAGCCACCGATCGATGCCGGCGCCGAGGGCTTCGCCCTGGGTGATGACGTCGGGTTCGATCGTCGTCCGGTAGCGCTCCACGAAGCCGTCCCAGAGAGCCCGGTAGACGTCGGACACCGAGATCACCGGCTCGGCTTTGGCCAGCCAGCTCAGGTCGAGGAGCGCGGGGTCACCCCAGCGGGGACCATGCAACCGGGCCGCCTCGGTCACCGCGAGCTCCGCGTCGTCGGCACCGCAGCCGATGAGCTGGTCCCCGGGCACCGCCGGCGCGAGATCGGACAGGACGACCACGACATTGGCGGTGTTGGGCTCGACGGCGGCGAAGTAGCAGTGCGGCCGGCGGACGTCGACGGTGCGGGCGGCCTGCAGGTAGAACGCGACCTCGTTCTCGTACGAGCGGGTGGCCACGCCCGCGGCCCGGCTGTTCGCCTCGGCCGAGGCGAACTTCATGACGATCGACGGAGGAGGCGCGATCGACGCGCAGTCCCCGCCGTACCGCAGCTGGTAGCGAAGGGTCGCCCCGACGCTGCCCGTCCCGATGGCCACCGCGCTGAAGTCGGCCACCCGGCCGCCGGCCGAGAGCGCTCCCGCGTGCCTCAGCAGGTCCGTCAGCCAGCCGGCCGTGACGTCACGCGGGTCGGACACCAGTGCGGGAGGCTCGGTCATTGTGCTCACCTGGGTCTCCGGGGTTCGTTGGGAGAACGGTGGACTCAGACGCCGGGAGCGCTGGGAGCGCTGGGAGCGCCGTCGAGCAGGTCGCGGAATCCGCCCGGCCGGTAGGGCCCGATGACGGCCTGTTCCAACACGCCGAGGCCGACCCGGCCACCCCACGTCGCCCGCACCACCTGCTGCACGTGTACGCAGTCGATGGCCAGAACATCCAGCTCCGCCACCTTGTGCGCCTCACCGCCGACGGCCAGTTCGTCGTGCCACCGGCCATGGGCCCAGGTGGGGTGGAGGTAGCCGGCGCCCTTCATCCGGAAGCTGAGCAGCGGCTCCAGCTCCACCGCCTCGCCCTCCCCGAGAATGAGGGCGGCACCGTTGGATCGTCGCAGCCCCGGGGCCCAGCGAATCTGGTGCCTGACTCCGCGCAGGCGCCGGATGCCGGTGTCCGGTCCGAAGACCGACCCGCCCTCGGCGAGCACGGGCAACACCGCCGCGGTGTCCGTCCAGGGGTTTCCGGCCTCGTCCTCCATCACCATGTAGTGCAGACACTCATCGGCGAAGTTCAAGGGGGCCCACAGAAAGAACACCTGTGGGGTGGCGGAACGCGGCGCACCAGGAATCCGGTCGACGAGACCGCGGACTCCCCAGGAGCGATCCTTCGTGCCGTACGTTCCGGTTCTTATCCGCACGTCCTCGCCCCCGGCCGTCAGCTGGCCGGTCCAGCTGACCATCTGGGTGGCACGGGTGGAGTCGGTCAGCAGCCGCGTCCCGTCGTGCTGGCTGGTCCGCGGCTCCTCGTAGGCGGGTGTGCGGGCGACGGCGGTGAGATCGGCGACCAGACCGTGCTCGGCCGCGTCGACGCGGATGCGGTTGACCCGCAGCGGTTCGACGATCTCCACCGAGATCGGTCCGACGCGGGTTTCGGTCCGGTCCAGAGGAATGCGTCCCGACGCGAACACGGACCTCTGGACGTCATCGTGAACGACGCTGAAGGCCGCGTCGATGATTCCCCGGTTGGGATAGAGCCCGAGCGCGAGCGCGAAGTACATCTCGCCGTCGTAACCGTTGAACCAGAACCGATCGTAGTGATCGGGGTGCCCGCCCTCGACGTGCGCGACCGGCAGCGGCGTCTGGTGGACGGGATAGTCGTCGAACGGGGTGAGCATCGACAGGGTTCCTCTCCGTACGCCGGTCCGTACGCCGGTTGCCCGGCCTCCCGACGGCCGGGACCGGGACCGCCGGGCTCGCGCTCGCTGCCGCAGCGCCGCCGGGATGCCGGACCCGGCCGCAGGAACCAGAATCGACGGGCGTCGCGGGGACGTCTTCAGTGGAACTACGGGAATTACTACGGGGATTACTCGGCGGCTTGACGTCCCGCGCGGTGCCTGCAAAAGATGGCCCATGCCCGCGCCGCCGCGGTTCTCGAACGAGGGATTACCCGCCGAGCTGACCAGCTTTGTCGGCAGGCAGGCCGAACGCGCGGAGCTCAGGCGGCTACTCGGCAGGTCCCGGCTCGTGACGCTGGTCGGAGCGGGGGGGCGTGGGGAAGACCCGGCTGGCGTTGCGCGCGGCCGCGGACGTCCGTGACGCGTTCCCCGACGGGGTGTGGTGGGTCGAGCTGGCCCAGTTGCGTGATCCGGGCCTGCTCGCGCACCTGGTCTCGGCGACGTTCGGCTGCCCGCCTCCGACCGATCAGAGCGTGCTGGAGACGTTGCGCGGCCATCTCGCCCAGAAGCAGCTGCTGATCCTGCTCGACAACTGCGAGCATCTGGCGGACGCGTGCGCCGACCTGGTGGACAGCCTGTTGCGCGGTTGCCCGGGGCTCCGCATTCTCGCGACAAGCCGGGAGTCGCTGCGAATCGACAGCGAGAGCACCTATGTTGTCGCGCCTTTCCCGGTGCCGGCGGAGACCGACCTCGACGGAGTCGACGTGTCCGGCTGTGACGCGGTCACGCTCTTCCTGGAGCGGGCCCGTGCCGTGCGCTCCGGATTCGACCTCACCAGGGACAACCGCGCCGCGGTCTGGGGCATCTGCCGCCTGGTGGACGGAATCCCCCTCGCCATCGAGCTGGCTGCCGTCAAGATCCGCGCGTTGTTGCCCGCCGAYGTCCTGCGACTACTTACCGAGAACACACGGATACTGCGCCGCGACGGCCGTCGGGTTCCGGAGCGGCAGCGGACACTGCGCGCCTGTATCGACTGGAGTTTCGAGCTCTGCACCGGGCCGGAACAGCGTCTGTGGACCCAGCTCTCGGTGTTCTCCGGCGGTTTCGAGCTGGACGCGGCGGAGGGGGTCTGCGGGGCTTCCGGGCTCGCCGAACCCGTGCTGGACCTGATCCTGTCGCTGGTCGACAAATCCATCCTGACCCTCGAGGCGGGTCCGGAGAACGCACGGTTCCGGCTCCTGGAGATGCTCCGCCAGTACGGGCAGGAGAGGCTCGAGAGCAGCGGTGAGGAGGCGGCCCTGCGACGGGCTCACCGCGACTGGTTCCTTGATCTGTCGACCCGGGCGGAGGCCGGGCTGCTCGGGGCCGATCGGCGGGCGTGGCTGAGCCGCCTTCGCCGGGACCACGCCAACCTGCAGCGGGCGATGGAGTACTGCGCCGAGGCGAACGACCACGGTCGCGGACTCGCGCTGGCGGGGTCGCTGCATCGCTACTGGGTGGCCGACGGCCGGTTCGACGAGGGACGGACCTGGCTGGYGCGGTTCCTCGACCACGGCGGCGGAAGCATCCATGACCGCATCCGGGCCGTTCACGCCGCGGGCTGGCTCGCGACCTTGCAGGGTGACCCGGCGGCCTCGGCCCGGATCCTCCGGCAGGGCGCCGACCTGGTCTCGGAGACACACGATCTCTCGGCCTCCGCGCTGATCATCCAGCTCGGCGGGATGGACGCGCTGTACACCGGCCGGTCCGGCGCGATCGACCACCTTGAACAGGCGCTGGCGCAGTTCCGCGTCGCCGGCGACATCAACCGCCAGCTCGAGACGCTGGCGCTGCTCACGGTGGCCGCCGCGCTCAGCGCGACCCCCGAGACCGCGCGGGCCTACCACGCCGAGTGCGCCGAGATCGCCGAACTGCAGCACGATCCGTGCCTACGTTCGTACACTGCCTGGGCCTACGCCGTCGCCACCTGGCGCGCCGGCGATCCCGAAGCCGCCCTGTCGATCGCGCGGGACGCCCTCTCCGCCACGAGCAGCCGGTCCGACCAGCTGAGCCTGACGCTGTGCCTGGAGGCCATCGCCTGGATCGAGGCCAGCCGCGGCCGGCATGCGACGACCGCGGTACTGCTCGGCACGGCTGATCGGCTGTGGGCACGGATGGGCACGTCCACCACGGCGTTTCCGGGCCTGTTCCGGTTCCGCCGGGAGAGCGAGGCCGACTCCCGGCGGGTGCTCGGTCACCACGCGTTCGACGCCATCTGGACGCGCGGCACCGAACTCTCACTCGAGGGCGCGTGTGCCTGTGGCCTGGGCGACGTCGAGATCACCCCGTCCGCAACCGCAACCGCAACCGTGGACGTGGACGTGGACGGCCAGCCGGCTCCGGTGATCGGCGCCGCCGCGGGCGACCGGTTGGCCGCGGCCGGACTGACCCGCCGGGAACGCCAGGTAGCCGGTCTCGTCGCCCAGGGGCTGACCAACAAGGAGATCGCGGCAAGGCTCGTGATCTCGCTGCGCACCGTGGAGACCCACGTCCAGCAGGTACTGACCAAGCTCGGGTTCCACTCCCGGGGCAAGGTCGCCTCCTGGCTGGCCGGCCAGCATGCGGGCGGCACCTGACGCCGGTAGCGGGTGGCCTGTGCCGCGCCACCGGCCCGCCGGTGATCCATGCGGCGGCGGATCAAGGACTCCCGAACCTCCTTGAAAAATCTAGATGTATCCGTCAGGGTCCATCCCGACGGATGATCTCGCATGCCGGCGATGACCATCCGGACCCCTACGACCAGTTCTGGTTCGACGGTAAGGACGAACAGGCAGGCTTCGCGCTCAGCCGCCACCCTGACCGGAACCATGAGAAGGTCGCCTTCATCCACGCCCGCGCGGATTTTTCTCTCGACGCCGGCCGGTCCTTTTTCGGCTGTCGCCGAGAGCTTTGAAGAAACGACGGGACATCGTCCGGAGACGGATGCGGCTCGGCCGCGCCGTGAAGCCCGACAAATCTGGCCGACCACGTGCGGAGCACCCGTTCCGCACTCTTCTCATCCATTCGAAAGGGCGGTGCGAACGATGACCTCGTCAACTGGATCCCGGATGCGGCGATTACGGAAAAGGAGGGTGTCCGGCCTGCTCCTGGGGGCACTGTCCGGCCTGCTGTTGCTGTTCGCGGTCCAGACGCCCGCGGCCTCAGCACTGACATACGGCCCGGTGTCGCTACCGAAAGACGAATCCGCGCACGTCGACGCCGGCCGCACTGCACGGCAACTCGGGTGTCATCGGCTACGGACCGTTCGGCCAGTCGGGCTACTATTCGCAGACCAACCTCAAGGCCAGCGGAGTCCTCTTCGACCACGGCGTGGCCGTGAACGTCACAGGCACCGCCTGGCAGGACCACCAGTGGGGCAACTGGAACCCGGGCGAGGGCGGCTGGGAATGGTTCAGCCTGCAGCTCTCCAACAACACCCAGTACATGCTCTACTTCATCCGCGACAAGAACAACAACTATGTCCAGACGGTCGGCACGCTCGTCAGGCCGGACGGGAGCACCACCAATCTCCCGGCCGCCCAGCTCAGCCAGACCACGCTCGGTACCTGGACCAGCCCACACACCGGGATCACGTATCCACATGGCTGGAAGATCGACATCCCGGACGGCTCGCTGACTGTCACACCGCAACTGGCGGACCAGGAGGTGTGGAGCGACCTCGTTCCCGTCGGCCAGTACTGGGAGGGCACCTCGAGCGTCAGCGGCACGATCAACGGCCAGTCCGTCACCGGCCTGGGATACGCCGAGGTGATCCCCTACATCGACATGCCCGGCAAGGGCTACGTATGGGATTCGGTGAAGGAGGCCCTGGGTCTGTAACAGCGGCACCAGCCGAAAAGGGGCGGGCCCGCGGTCGCAGGCCCGCCCTGTCCGGTCATGCCTTGTAGTCGTGGGTTCCGGGGCCCACGGCGTGTGCCGCACAGCTCGGTGAGGCGGAGATGGAAGGCGTGCGTCGAGGCGTTGAACTCCGCGAGCATGTCCGACTTGCGCGGAAGCTCCCCCCGTCGCGAAGCTCGCTGGTGACGATCCACCACCGGAGCTGAGCGGCCACGAGCTCGGCCACCTTCGGCACGTGGACCCCCGGTGCCGACTGGCCGCCGGGCCGTGCCGAGACCCGACCCGGACCGGCCCGGAGCTTTCCTGGCGAACGGGCAGGCGGCGAAGTCCGGGCTGAACAGGAGCGTTCTCGACGCGGGATGGGGGGTGTTCCTCGCTGTGCTGCGCGCCAAGGCTGAAAGTGCCGGACGGACGGTCGTCGAGGTCAACCCCGCCAACACCTCCCGCACGTGTGCGGTCTGCGGGCACTGCCACGCCGACAACCGCAGAACACAGGCCGCGTTCGTCTGTGTCGCGTGCGGGCACACCGCGCACGCCGACGTGAACGCGGCGATCAACATCCTTCGGGTCGGGCTGGCCCGTCAGGCCACGGAAGCGGCCTGAGAAGCCGACGGCTCCAGCCGTCGAGTAGCCACAAGGGCTCGACCGTAGCGCAGATCCATCGCTTCTATCTAAATGATTCATTATCTCCCTGCTGAACACCGGGATGTGGGCGATGGGGCAGGCCATCGCGCTGTCCCTGCTGCTCAAGCGGCCATGGCAGGCCCCGCCGGTCGAGGACATGAGCAGGAACCCGCTGGTCGCCACGTACGGCACGAAGGACGGCCGGGGCCTCATGCTGTGCTGCCTGCAGGCGGGCAGGTACTGGGCCGAGCTCTGTGCGGTGATCGGCCGCCCGGAGCTGGCCACCGACCCGCTCTTCGCCGACCACGGGTCGCTCATGGCCAACCACAGGCAGGTCGCCGCCCACCTCACCCTGGCGTTCRCCGAGCGGCCGGTGGACGAATGGCGCCGCAGGCTCGAACCGTTCAGCGGGCAGTGGGCGGTCGTGCAGGACACCCTCGAGGCGGCCGCCGATCCGCAGACCGCCGCGAACGGCTACCTGCAGCCGTGCGAGTCGGCGACCGGCGCTCCGTTCGAGCTGGTGGCCGCGCCCATGCAGTACAACGAGCAGCCCGCCGCGGCCGGCCGCGCCCCGGAGTTCAACGAACACGGCGACGAGATCCTCGCCGACATCGGCCTCGACATGGAAGCCGTCATCGACCTGCGAATCCGCGGCGTCGTCGCGTGACCGCTCAGACGGACACCCGGTCCGATCGTCCGGACCTCTGTCAGAATCAGATGGCGCTCGGAGACTAAATCTTCAGGCGTGAGATCCGAAGGACTACCAGATTCTCATGAAGCGATTACACGCCGGTCTACGCCGGTTGTCGGTACTCCTGGTCGCGCTGGCGCTCGCGACGGCGGCGGCCTGTTCGAACTCGGGCGGGGGGACTCGACCGAGAGTGATGGCACCGCTGGACCGGCCCCGGCGAACGGGGCGCCAGGCGTCACCGCCGACGCGGTCAACTTCTCGATGCTGGCGACAAAGACGAACAATCCGACCGGAGCCTGCATCTACGACTGCTTCGCCCAGGGAATCGAGGCGTACTTCGCCTTCCGCAACAGCGAAGGCGGCGTGCACGGCCGGCAGCTGAAACTGACGAGTAAGATCGACGACCAGCTGGGTCAGAACCAGCAGAGTGCGCTGCAGATCATCACCGCGAACGACACGTTCGGCACGTTCAGCGCCGCCCAGCTTCCCACCGGGTGGGGCGACCTGGCGAAGGCGGGAATCCCGCAGTACGTGTGGGCGATCCAACCGGCCGCGATGGTCGGCCACGACGACATCTGGGGCAACGTCGGCATCACGTGCCTTGAGTGCACCGCCCGCTACTACCCCTACGGCGCCAAGATCGTCGGCGCCACGCGCATTGCGGCCATGGGCTACGGTATTTCCGACTCCTCGAAGCGGTGCGCCCAGTCTGTCCGGGACTCAATCGAGCTGTACGCCCCCGAGACGGCCAGCAGGTGGTGTACTTCAACGACGCACTCGCGTTCGGTCTTCCCAACGGAATCGGGCCCGAGGTGTCGGCGATGAAGCGCGCGGGCGTCGACATGATTGTGAGCTGTTTCGATCTGAACGGCCAGAAGACGCTCGCGCAGGAGCTGCAGCGGCAGGGCATGCCGGACGTCAGGATCCTTCACCCGAACACCTACGACGAGAAGTTCGTGCGGGAGGCCGACGGCCTGTTCGAAGGCGACATCGTGCAGGTCTCCTTCCGGCCCTTCCAGGCGGACCCGGGCGACAGCGGCCTCGCCGACTTCCAGAAGTGGATGGGCGAGACCGGCGCGGAGATCAGCGAGGTCGCGATGATCGGCTGGATCAACGCGGACATCGCCTACCAGGGGATTCTGGCAGCCGGGCCCTCGTTCACCCGGCAGAGTGTGATCGATGCAACGAACAAGATCACCGACTTCACCGCGGGCGGCCTGGTGCCGCCCATCGACTGGACCCGGATGCACGACAGCCCGACCCAGGCCGACCCGAAGACGCACGGACCCGCCCAGGAATGCGCCAGCTTTGTGCAGGTCAAGGGAGGCAAGTTCAATCTGGTGGGTGGAACGGCGGAAAAGCCGTTCGTCTGTTGGTCGAACGCGAACCGCGACTGGACCGACCCGACGCTGACGTCCTTCGACTAGACCGTGGACAGATCCGTGGAAGCGCTGGCCGGCGGTCCCGCCGGCCAGCCGCCGCGACCGGTGGACGGACGCGCCGGGGCGTCAGGAGGCCCACTCGCGCAGCTGCTCGATCGCGGCCACCCGCGAACGATGGTCGGCGGCGAGCGGGGTGACCTTCAGCGTCGTCACACCGGCCTGCGCGTAGGCGGCCAACCGCTCCCTGACGTGGCCCGCGGGGCCGACGAGCGCGGTCGCCCGCAGCAGGTCGCCGGGGACCGCCGCCTCGGCCTCCTTCTTCTTCCCGGCGAGGTAGAGCTCCTGGATGAGCTCTGCTTCGGCGACGTAGCCGTACCGCCGAGCGAGGTCGTTGTAGAAGTTCCTGCCCTTGGCGCCCATCCCGCCGATGTAGAGCGCATACACGGGACGCATCAGGTCGAGCAGGCCGTCAGTGTCCTCGCCGATCGCGAGCGGCGCGCCGACGACGACGTCGAGCTCTCCGAGCTCCGGGGCGCGCTTCGCCCTGCCCTGGGCCAGCGCCCGCCCCCACACCTCGCCGGCCTTCTCCGGGTGGTGGAAGAGCGGCTCCCAGCCCTCGGCGATCTCCGCGGCCAGCTCGACGTTCCTCGGGCCGATCGCGGCGAGGACGATCGGGATCCGTTCCCGAACCAGCCGATTTATGATCTTCAGCGGCTTGCCGAGGCCGGTGCCCCGTTCAGGTGGCAGCGGCAGGGTGTAGTGCCGGCCCGCGTACTCGACCTTCTCGCGCCGCCACACCGCCCGGCAGATCTCGACGACCTCGCGGGTGCGGGCGAGCGGAGCGTCGTACGGCACACCGTGGAAGCCCTCGATCACCTGCGGCCCGGACGCGCCGAGCCCGAGGGTGAACCGCCCACCGGACAGGAAGTCGAGCCCGGCCGCGGTCATCGCCGTCAGCGTGGGCGTGCGGGTGTAGATGGGCAGGATGCCCGAGGCGATCTCGATCCGCTCCGTGCGCGCGGCGAGAAATCCGAGCTGGCTGACCGCGTCGAACGAGTACGCCTCCGGGACGGAGACGATGTCGAGCCCCGCCTTCTCGTAGTCGCCGAGCGCTGCGACCGCCTCCGTGAACCCACCGCTGTAGTCCAGCGGCATTCCGATCCGCATGCAGTTCCGCCTTCCGTCCTCGGGCCGGATGTCCAGGGCAACCGGCGTCCTGTGCGGACTGTGGGACGGCCATCCTCGCCCGTCCTGCCGGCGCGCGGGGCGACGGCGCCACGGCTGCGGGGCGAAGCCGTGTCCCGAGCCGGACCGGCCCGACACCGGAAATTCAAGAATCGACGTCGCCCTCCAGCTTCTCCCACCCACCGCGCCGGTGCTGTCACAGGCAGGAGAGGAAGGGGCTAGCGCTCAGGCCGGTCCGCGAGACCGGCCGCCGTGATGAACCGGCACCTGCAGCGTCTGATACGCCAGCCGTCAGCCGTCCGGACGAGCTCGTCCGTGTGGACGGCACTGCGCGAGACGCCGTCCGCACGGCTGACGAACAGCAGGTTCCGGGAGGTGCGTGCCTCGTCGGCGCTCAGCATCTCGATGACCGGCGAGCCGCCCAGATGCAGTCCACCGGGCGCCGCGGCCATCATCGCGCGCAGCCCTTCATGCCCGTCGAAGGAACGCCCGTACACCTGGTAGCTGCCGTCCTCGACGAAGAGACCGACCCAGCCCGCCACATCGTCGAGGTCGAGTGTCAGGCAGTACCGGGCCAGCAGGTCGCCTATCGCCACCTGGTCCTCCGGAGAGGGAAGCATCAGAACTCCTCCTGGCCGCCCTCAGCTCGAGGGCGGACGACGTCGGGAACGGGCGTGCCTCACAGCTGTCCGAAGGAGACCGTCGCGTGGCCGATCAGACGGTCGCCGGAACCGGCGTCGCCAAGCCGGACGACTGCTACCGGGGCGCCGGTCCGGGACGGCACCTGCCGCGCGGACGCGGTGAGCGGGCCGACGCGGAGACGGTCGAGATAGCGGATGTCCAGGTCGGTAACCGCGAGGCCACGATCGCGCCCACTCACCACGCGCTGCGCCGCGAGCTCGGCGGCCAGCGCCTGGACGCCGCCGTGGAGGGTGCCCGCCGGGCCGTTGGCCAGCCTCGGCGACGAGTCGAGGACAAGGGTGTGCTCGTCCTGCACGCGGGCCCCCAGGAACGCGTCGAACGAACCTCCCTCGACCGGTACGACCCGCGAGGCGCCCACGGGCATCCCGGCTCCGAGATCGAGCACCGCGAAGGTCGACACGGCCCGGCCGAACGGCAGGGGCGAACCGTCGGAGAACAGCTCGGTCTCGGCGACGACGAACCGGCGGCCCACCCGCAGCGGCTCGCACCGGAAGTGCAGGTGGCCGGTGGTCGGAGGGGACGAGAGGAGGACCAGTCGCAGGTCCATGGTGGCCCCCACCGCCGGCTTGCCCGGCCCGTCCGGCGTCTGCCCGGCGACGATGTCCACCATGGCGAGGAGCACCGAGGCCCGGACGCGGGTAGTCCCGGGCGCGAACGACTCCGGGCGCACGGGCGCCGTGGCTGTCACGGGCGGGCCGCCCGGCTCCAGCGCGAGCGCCAGCAGCCGGGCGAAGTGGTGCGCCGCGGCGGTCACGCGGGCCTGTCCATCCGCAGCGCGTCACGCCGGGCGATCCGCCACTCGCCGTCGAGCCTGACCAGCTCGTCGTGGCACCGGTGGCAGTAGCGGGCGAGGGTCGCCTGGACCGCGAGCTCGTCGACAAGCGTGGAGCCGCCCACGTCAGGCCATCGTGTAGCGGATCGGCAGCCGCTTCGGCCCCCCGACGAACAGGGCCTCCATGTACTCGGGCGTTCCGGCCAGCTCGATCGACCGCACCCGGGGGACCAGTTCCGCGTAGAGCGCCTGGCCCTCGAGGCGGGCCAGGTGGGTGCCCAGGCAGTAGTGGGCGCCGAACCCGAAGGCGACATGCCGGTTCGGGGATCTCCCGACGTCGAAGGTGTTCGGGTTGTCGAAGACGTCCTCGTCCCGGTTGGCCGACGGATAGGAGAGCAGGACCGACTCCCCCGCCGCGAGCTCGACGCCGCGTACGACCGTGTCCTCGCGGGCGGTACGCATGAACTGCTTGACAGGGGAGACCCACCGGATCATCTCGTCGACACCGGTCGTCACCAGGCTGGGGTCGTCGACCAGGCGCTGCCACTGACCCGGGCTCTCCAGCAGGGCGTGCAGTCCGCCGGCGAGCGCGGCGCTGGTGGTGTCGTGCCCCGCCGTCGCGATCAGCGTGTAGTAGCCGGCCGCCTCGAGCTCGCCGATCTGTTCGTCGCGAATCGTGGCGTTGGCGATCACCGACCCCAGGTCGTCGGTGGGGTTCGCGCGGCGGTCCTGGATCAGCGCCTGGAAGTAGTTGAAGAAGTCGATCAGGGTCTGCATCTGCGCCTGCTTGTCCTGGTTCCTGGCCAGGTCCTCGTCGTCCGCGCCGAACAGCTCCTGGGTCAGCCTGAGCATCCGGGGGAAGTCCTCCTCGGGCAGGCCGAGCAGGGACAGGATCACGTACAGCGGGTAGTGCGAGACGATGTCGGCGAAGAAGTCGCACTCGCCGCCCTGGTCGGCCATGCGGTCCACGAAGCGCTTCGCCAGCTCGGCGATGCGGTCGCGCAGCCGCCGGACACCGGCCGGCTTGAACCAGTCCGCGCTCACGTGGCGGTAGACCGGATGGTCCGGGGCGTCCATCTGGACCAGCGACCGGATCGGGATGTTCTCCCGGTCGGCGTCCTTGGGCTTGGGGCCGAGCGCGGGCCGGGGCTCGTTGATCCAGATGTCGGAGGCGCGGGAGATCGCCATGACGTCCTCGTGCCTGGTGACGGCCCAGAACGGGTTGAAGTTCGGATGCTCGACACGGTGGACCGGTGACTCACGCCGCAGCAGGGCGGTGGCGGTGTGGAAGCGCTCGTTGTCGGCGTACGCCCGCGGATCCGTGAAGACGGTGGCCGCTGCCGCGATATCCATGTCGGTTCCTCCGAAGTCGTCGATCAGGCAGGGCGCTTGACGCCGGGCGGAAAGCAGGTCGGTCCGTTCGCGAGGCCGGCCGCGCAGCTCCGGCCGGGTCAGTCGAGCGAGATCCGCATGACATCGAGGGCGTTCTCGCGGGCGATCCGCCGGATGTCGGCGTCGGGCAGCCCGCCCAGCGACTCGGTCAGGAAGTCGGCGGGCGCGCGGGTGCCCTCGGCGTGCGGCCAGTCCGACCCGAGCAGCAGACGGTCGACCCGCACATCGGCCACGAGCTCGTCGACGCGGTCCTCCCAGAAGGGAGTGATCCACACGTGCTCACCGAACACGTCCCTCGGGTGGTCCTGGAAGTAGCCCGGGTTCCGGTTGGCGGCGTCGTCCAGGCGGTGCAGCAGTTCGGGCGCCCACGCGGCACCGTTCTCGACACTGGCGAACCGCAGCGCGGGGAAGCGGTCGAAGATCCTGTGGCAGACCGCGGCGGCGTAGAAGTCGCTGACCGCCC
Source organism: Parafrankia soli (assembly GCF_001854695.1). Taxonomy (GTDB): domain Bacteria; phylum Actinomycetota; class Actinomycetes; order Frankiales; family Frankiaceae; genus Parafrankia; species Parafrankia soli. The sequence goes on along the minus strand of NZ_MAXA01000234.1, from coordinate 19,684 downwards.
GGCCTTTCGTGACGATGCCGCGCAACGGCGAGCGGAACAGCGAGCTCTCCGCACCGCCCGGCTCCCACATCTGTACCAGGGTGTCGTAGCCGTCGAGGCCGGCGTGGGTCGCCACGACGATCCCGGCCTCGGCGGCCAGCCCCCAGAACGGGTCGTACACTGGATCGAACGGTGAGCGGAAGCCACCGGGCACCGGAACCGGCGCGTTGCGGACGTTCACCACGACAGCTCCGGCCTCGATCACCCGTCGCAGCTCGTCGACGGCGGCCACGGGGTCGAGCAGGGGAACGTAGGGCACGGCGAACAGCCGGCCCTCGTAGTTGAAGCCCCAGTCCTCGTCCAGCCACCGGTTGAACGCCCGGAAGACTTTGTCCCCGGCCTCCGGGTCGTGCCTGAGAGCGTCCTCGACGCCCACCCCGAGCGTGGGGAACAGCAGCATGCCGGCCAGCCCCTGCTCATCCATCAGCTGGAGGCGACGCGCGCGGTCGCGGTACTCCGGCCGCAGCGGCTCGAGTTCCCCGAAGGCATCCTTGATCTGCTGCTGGCGCGGGTTGCCCCGGTACCAGTCGTACAGCGCGCCCGGCTTCGCAACGGGATCAAAGGTCGGGTTGGCGATGTAGGAGTTGAGCGTCCCTCCCACGAGCAGGCGGCGCCGGCCGTCCACCTCGGCCCACCGGACACCGCGGTTACGCAGCGAGCGGTCCTGGTACCTGGTGAAGGCGTCCTCTGCCTCGTAGTAGTGGTTGTCGAAGTCGAAGATCCACGGCTTGGTGGGCTTATTCGTCACGGTCCGTCTCGCATTCCGATCGTCGTTCATGCGGCCTGACGCCCGACGCGGCGCCGCCAGAATATCGAAGTCGACACCGATGTCGAGATATATCGGCCCTCGAACCGCGACTTCGACTGGAGGCGGCCCGCCGGGCCGAGCGGCCCGTCCCGGCCAGTCGGTCTGTCCCGTCCCGGCTAGTCGGTCTGGCCCGTCGCGAGGGCCGCCTGCAGGCCCGCGTCCACCGGGAGGTTCACGCCGTTGAGGTAGCCGGCGGCGTCCGAGCCGAGAAACGCGAGGATCTGCGCGACCTCACGGGGCGAGGCCGGCCGTCCGAGGCCCTGCCGGACCGACCAGTCGATGATCTCGTCGGTCATCGTCAACCGGAAGTCTCCGAGCAGCGGCGTGCTCGTGGCGCCGGGACAGGCACTGTTGATCCTGGTCCCCGCCCGGCTGGCCGCGCGGGCCGCGCGGAGCGTGTAGAGCTGGGTGCACTCCTTGGACAGCGCGTACGGGTCGCCGGCCCGCTCGGGGTGGGTGTCCAGCCAGGTGAGCGCCTCGTCCCAGTCGCCGATCGCCATCAGCCTGCCCAGCTCGTCCTGGTGCGCCTGCCAGCCGATCCCCGCCATCGACGAGGTGATGACGACGGCTCCGCCGGCCGGTATCCGTCCCGCGAGCCGCTCCGACAGCCGCCGGACCGCCAGGTAGTTCACGCTAAAGACCACAGGCGCGGGCTGCGTACCGGCAACCCCGGCATTGTTGAACAGGACGTCCACCGGACCTTCGATCGCCGCCGCGGCGGCGTCGACGCCCGCCCGGGAGGACAGATCGGCCTCGACGAAACGATCCACCGCAGCGGCTGGCGGCTTCCGGTCGATCACTGTGACGTGCGGCGCGCCGAGGTCACCGAGAAGCTCGAGCAGAGCGGCGCCGATACCGGAGGCACCGCCGGTGACGACGACCCGCTTGTCCTGGTAACTGAAGGGGTTTCCCACGGGACCTCCATCGGGACGATTTGTGGTGCCGGCGCCGCCTGGCTCCGTCGCGGGGCCGGCCCGCGGGAACCGTTCCGACGATCTCCTCGGTGGCCGCGGACACCACCTCGAACAGCTCGGAGCCGGCAGGGCTGGTCCAGCGCCCGTCGATGTAGAGCTCGTCGTGCCCGCTCACCGCACTCCTCCTGACAAACCCGACGACGCCGCGGCGGGCGGGGTCCGCGAGTCCGCCGGCGGGCGGGCCGCCAGGCGATCCAGATACTTCTGCCGCAGCGGAACCTTGTAGAGCTTGCCGGTGGGCAGGCGCGGCAGCTCCGCCTGGAAGTCGACGACCCGGGGAACCTTCGGCCCGGCGAGCTGCTCCCGGACGTGGGCCCGCAGCGCCTCGGCCAGCTCCGCCGTGGCCCGTACACCCTCGGCCGGCTGCACGACCGCGTGCACGTACTCGCCCATCTCCGGGTCGGGCAGTCCGAACACGGCGACGTCGGCCACCGCCGGATGCACGGCGAGACACGCCTCGATCTCGGCCGGGTAGATGTTCACTCCGCCCGAAATGATCGTGAACGCGCTCCGGTCGGTGAGGTACAGGTATCCGTCGTCGTCCACGTAGCCCAGGTCACCGAAGGACAGCCAGTTCTCGTGCTCGGGGTGCCGCACCGACCGGGTCTTCTCCGGATCGTTGTGGTACTCGAAGACGGTGCCGTCCCGCTCGAAGTAGATCGAGCCCGTCGCACCGGTGGGCAGCTCGGCGCCGTCCGGCCCGCAGACGCGGATCGTGCCGAGCACCGGCCGGCCGACGGAGCCGGGATGGTCGAGCCACTCGGCCGACGCGATGACCGTCATGCCGGCGCCCTCGGTTCCCGAGTAGTACTCGGTCACGATCGGGCCCAGCCACTCGATGATCTCGCGCTTCACCGGGACGGGGCACGGAGCACCCGCGTGGACGACCCGCCGCAGGCTCGACAGGTCGTAGCCCTTGCGGACCTCGGCCGGGAGCTTCAGCAGCCGGACGAACATCGTCGGGACCGCCTGGACATGGGTGACCCGCTCCCGCTCGATCAGCTCGAGCATCTCCCGCGCGTCGAACTTCTCCATGATCACAATGGTGGCGCCCAGCTCGTGCGCTCCCCGCGCCCAGCCGAGGGGGGCCGCATGGTAGAGCGGCGCCGGGCAGAGGTACACCGACCGCTGATCCATGCCGCCGAGCCGCTGGCACATCAGCGCGCCGCCCGCCGCCACGGGGTCCCCGACCTCGATCCCGCGCAGCGGCCGCCTGATCCCCCTGGGACGCCCGGTCGTGCCCGAGGAGTAGAGCATGAGCTCACCACACGGCTGCCCGGGAAGGGCCTGCGCCGGGAACGACGCGATCGCCTCCTCGTACGGCTCGAAACCCTCGACGGCCCCGTCCATCATCAGGCGGGTCTCGCACCCCGCCACGTCCGCCACCGCCGTGCCGGCGACGGGGGCGAGCTTCGCGGTCGCCACGAGCGCCGACGCCTGTGAGTCGCGGAGGATGTAGGCGATCTCGTCCGCGGTGACGTAGCGGTTGATCGCCGTCAGGTACAGGCCCGAGCGCACCGCCGCCCACAGCACTTCCAGGAAGCGGGGATGGTTCTCCGCCAACAGGGCGACGACGTCGCCGGCGCGCAGCCCGCGGGCGTGGAGGAGGCGTGCGAGCTGGGCGGAACGACTGTCCAGCTCACCGTAGGTGACGATCTCCCGGCTGCGGGCCATGACGACCGCGGGCCGGTCCGGAGCGGACGCCGCGTGGGTGCCGGGATACATGTGTCCTCCAGCCTCAGGACCGCGCGCGGAGTCCTCAGTCGCCATGGACGCGACCAGCTCGGAATGGGATCTTGACCTTGAGCCGCGATACCGACCTCGCCGGCGGATCCCGCCTCCGCACGGCCACTCCTCGGAGGCCGGATCACCCTGGGCCTGATGGCGAATCCACCGCCGTGCGGCGAGCGTAACTCATGTCGATATCGATGTCGACATCGACAGTGATCGCGGGCTATCGTTGGCCCGGCCCGACCGACGGCGACCGCCGCCGATCCCGGCCCGGACACCGCCACCGCCGCTGTGGGGGGCGGCGTCGCGGCGCAAGCATCACGGAAGGTACCCAAGGTGGCTCCCACGTTCCCACCCCCCGCCACGACCGACCGCTCGCTCCGGCCGTTCGACATCGGTGTGATCGACACGATGGTGGGATTCCCCCAGGATCCGGCCGCGTTGTACAGACAGATCAGGGCCTCGTTACGCGACAAGGAGTCGCGGGACGAATTCGTGATGCCGGCGGCGTACATGTTCCACGACGTGCCTGCCAGCCACCTCGCCGACGACGTCGACCCGGTCGCGCTCGTACTCGGCGAGATGGACCGGCACGGCGTCGAGATCGCCCTGATCAGCCTGAGCGCGAACACGGAGGCCGCCGAGCGCGCACTCACCGAACACCCGGGCCGATTCGTCGGCTCATGGAGCTGCGATCCCAACCGGGGAATGGAGGGAATTCGTACCCTCGTCCGCGTCCATGAACAGTGGGGCGTCCGGGCTGTCTCCCTCTTTCCGCACGGAGTGCTGCCGCAGGTGGCCATCGACGCACCACAGATGTATCCGATCTATGCCAAGTGCGTCGAGCTGGGCATCCCCGTGTTCGTGACGGTCGGGATCGCCGGCCCGCGGGTGCCRTCCATGGTCCAGCACGTCGAGCTCGTGGACCGGGTGATGTACGACTTCCCCGAGCTGGTGTTCGTCATGCGGCACGGTGCGGAGCCGTGGACCGACCTCGCCGTGAAACTGATGATCAAGTGGCCCAACCTGTACTACTCGACCAGCGCCTTCTCGCCACGCTATTACCCGGCGAACATCATCGACTACGCCAACACCCGCGGCGCGGACCGGATCCTGTACGGCGGCTACTTCCCCATGGGCCTGTCCCTCGACCGGATCATGACAGAACTGGCGCAGCTCCCGCTGAAGGAGGACGTGTGGCCGAAATTCCTCCGGGAGAACGCCGCCCGCGTTCTCGGTCTCGCCGAGAAGAACTGAGCCTGGCCACCGCAGGCTGATCCCCGCGCGAGCCGGCGAGCGGTCCACGCGCACGGACTGTCTTCATCTCCTGAGGAAGGCCACGTGAATCTAGCTTTCACCCAAGAGCAGAACGAACTCCGGCGGACGGTTCGCGACTTCCTCGACAAGACCTCGCCCGAGGCCGAGGTCAGACGTCTCATGGAGACGGTCGACGGCTACGACCCCGGTATCTGGCACCAGCTCGCCGGCGAGCTCGGAATCGCCGGTCTGACCTTGCCGGAGGAGTACGGCGGCGCGGGCTGCGGATTCGTCGAGCTCGGGGTCGTCCTCGAGGAGGCGGGACGCTCGCTGCTGTGCGCGCCGGTGCTGTCGACCGTGGTCCTCGCCGCCTCGGCCCTGCTCGGTCTGGGTGACGACGCCGCCTGCCACGACTACCTGCCCGGGATCGCCGCCGGCACGTCCGTCGCCACGCTCGCGCTCACCGAATCCGCGAGCCGTTGGGCCGGCGCTGACGGCATCACCACCACAGCCACCCTCGACGGCCACAGCAACGGCAACGGGTGGACGGTCTCGGGGAAGAAGGCGTTCGTGCTCGACGGGCACGCGGCGTCGCTGCTGCTCGTCGTCGCCCGCACCGGAGCCGGCCTCAGCGTCCTCGCGGTCGACGCGGGAGCCCCGGGCGTGCACCGCGTGCCGCGGGCCACCCTCGACCAGACCCGCAGGCAGGCCGACATCACCTTCACCGCGGCGCCGGCCCGGCTGCTCGGCGAGGCGGGCGCGGCCCGGCCGGTAGTGGAGCACGTGCTCGACCTCGCGGCGGTCGCGATCGCCACCGAGCAGGTCGGCGGGGCGGCGCGCGTACTCGACATGGCGGTCGACCACGCCAGGACCAGGGTCCAGTTCGGCAGACCGATCGGCTCGTTCCAGGCCGTCAAGCACAAGCTCGCCGACATGCATCTCGGCGTCGAGTCGGCACGCTCGGCCGCTTACCACGGCCTGTGGGCGGCGGCCGACAACCTGCCCGACCTGCCGCTGGCCGCAAGTCTGGCGAAGGCGTGCTGCGGTGACGCCTTCGTCGCGGCGGCCACCGAGAACATCCAGGTCCACGGCGGCATCGGTGTCACCTGGGAACATCCGGCGCACCTGTACCTGAAGCGGGCGCACAGCTCGCGGCAGCTCTTCGGTCACCCGGCCCACCACCGGCAGCGACTCGCCCGGTACGTGCTCGCCGAGCAGTCCGAATGAACCGGCGGGCCGGCCCGGCCGGCGGCCCGACCGCCGCGGGCATCCCGAAGTGATCGTGAACCGAGTCGCTACGAACGTGTGTGGAGGCGAAGACCCGATGCAGCACTCACCCGCACCGGCCCCCGGGCGCAGCGGCGAAGGACGAGCGCGGGTCGAAGGACGAGCACGGTTCGAGGCTCGGGTCCGCGAGTGGTTCGTGGCCAACGCGCCGCGCAAGGGATCGCCGGAGGACTTCTCCGCGGTGCACGTCGTCAGCGCGCGGACCCCGCAGGAGTACCACGAGCAGGAACAGCACGCGATCACCGTCACGCGCGCCTGGCAGCGCCGGTTGTTCGACGCCGGCCTGGCAGGCCGGTCCTGGCCGACCGAGTGCGGCGGCCACGGCGCCCCGGGCTGGCAGGACGAGGTCGTCGTGGCGGAACAGGCGAAGTGGGGCGTGTCGACGAAGATGTTCGCCGTCGCGCTGGAGATGGTCCCCGCCGTGCTGTTCGGGCATGGGACCCACGAGCAGCGCGTCGCCTACCTGCCGCCCATCCTGCGGGGCGAGCACGGCTGGTGCCAGCTGCTGTCCGAGCCGGGCGCCGGCTCCGACCTGGCCAGCGCGCAGACGAGGGCGACCCCCGTGGACGGAGGCTGGTCGGTCACCGGCCAGAAGGTGTGGACCTCCAACGCGGGCTGCAGCGACTACGCCCTGCTCATCGCCCGGACCGGGAGCCGGGAGAAGGGCCGGGCCGGCCTGTCGTGCTTCGCGATGAAGATGGAGCAGCCCGGGGTCGAGATCCGCCCGCTCCGTCAGATGTCCGGGGCCTACCACTTCAACGAGGTCTTCCTCGACAACGCCTTCGTGCCGGAGAACGGGCTGATCGGCGGCCCGAGGGAAGGGTGGGCCGTGTTGCGGACGATGCTCGCCAGCGAACGGGCCGCGATCGGCGGCGGCACGAGCGCGCGCTCCGCCACCCAGCTCGTCGGGCTGGCCAGGCAGCTCGGCTGCTCCGACGACCCGGGCGTTCGGGATCTGCTGGCCCAGGCGGTCATCCGGGAGCGCACGCTGGACCTGCTCCGGGCCAGGATCGCCGCCGGGCACGCCGTCCCGGCGGCCGGACCGACGACGAAGCTGCTCTACTCCGAGCACGCCCGGCTCAGCGCCGACGCGGCGACCACCATCCTCGGGATGGCGGTGACGCTCGTCGACGACCCGCAGGCCGCGCCATGGATCGAACGGCTGCTGTTCGCCCCGGGCCTGCGCCTCGGCGGTGGCACCGACGAGATCCAGCGGAACACGATCGCCGAACGGGGACTCGGCCTCCCCCGCTGAGCGCCCTCAGGGCAGCCCGGCCCCAGGAACGAGGACCCGGAGGGTCGTCACGGCGGAGGTTCTGCGCCCCGCCAGGGCCTGTGCGGTCCAGTCGGTCGCGGTCAGCAGGAACAGCGTCCGCCGGTCGGCTCCGCCCAGGGCACAACCGAACTCGACCCGTCCGGCGCGAGACGCCGAGGAGTGCCGGGCTGGCGTCCGGTTGCTCGAGCGCTGTCATGAGGTCAGCGCTGTCATGAGTTCCCTGCCTGCTCGGGAACCGGTGCGTCGCTCATCCGAGAAGTGGGTCGAGTCGGGTGCGGTCGGCGTCGTCGAGCAGACGCAGGGCCTCGCCCTTCGCGGGCCGCCAGAGGACGCCGTCCGCCCGCCAGGCCTCGCGCCGCAGCCGCATCTTGTCAATCTTCATGCTGGCCAGCTTCGGCAGCTCCCCGGTGACCCGGACGAAGGCCGGCCACCATTTGGGACCGAGGTCGGGCTGCTCGGCGAGGAAGGCGTCGAACGCCGCGGGATCGAACCCGGCGCCGCCGCGAAGTTCTCGCCGTCGACCCGCAGCCACTCGTTCGACCGGCCGGCGAAGTACAACCAGCCGTCGGCGTCGCGGTAGGCCAGATCCCCGGACCAGTACCGGCCGTCCCGGAACCGGGACCGGGTCGCCTCCTCGTTGCGGTAGTAGCCCTCGAACCCGCCGGTGGGGACGGTCTCCACGATCTCACCGACGGCTTCGTCCAGATTGGTCGGGCGCCCGTCCGGACCGAACGTCACCGGCGGGCATTCCAGCCCGGTCTGCGCGTCGAGCACCCGGACCGTCGGATCGGCGGTGCCGAGGGCGCCCGCGGGCATCGACGGGTCACGGCGGACGATGACAACGCCCTCGGTGGAGCCGTAGCTGTCCCGGACGGTGCAGCCGAACCGGCGGGCGAACACGCCGATGTCGCGCACCGAAGCCTCGTTGCCGATCGCCAGCCGCAACGGGCTGTCGGCGTCGTCGGGACCATCAGGCGTGGCGAGGATGTAGTTGAGGACCTTGCCGGTGTAGGTGATCATCGTGGCGCCGAACCGGCGGATGTCCGGCAGGGTGTTCGAAGCGGAGAACTTCGGCCGGGTCGCGATGGGGATCCCCGCGTTCAGCGCGGAGGACCACCCGGTGAACAACGAGCTGGAGTGGAAGAACGGCAGCGGCGAATACACCGCGTCGCCGTCGCCCAGCTCGGCGATCCGGGCCACGTGGGCGCCGGTACGCGCGAACCGCCCCTGCGTGCAGCGCACCGCCTTCGGCAGGCCCGTCGATCCCGACGTGAAGATCAGCAGGAAGAGGTCCTCGGCCCGCACCGGCCGGGCGGGCGGCAGCGGCCGCTGCCGCGCCACCCGTGCCGCGTAGTCCGGCCCGTCGACGACCAGCACCCGGTCGGCGGCGACACCGGTGTCCACCCCGTCCAACAGCGGCTGGTAGCCGGACGAGGTGACCAGCAGCTGGCAGTCGGTGTGCCGGATGAGCTGGCCGAGCTGATCACCCCGGTACGTCGCGTTGACGCCGACGACCACGGCCCCTGACAAAGCCGTCGCGGCCAGCCAGAACAGATAGTCCGGCACGTTGTCCAACAGCACACCGACGTGCGGTGGGCGGTCCCCGTCCCGGAGCTCCTCGAACAGCGCCGCCCGGCGGGACGCCTCCTCGACCAGCTGGCTGTAGCTCCACCGCTGGTCACCGAGGAGCAGAGCTGTCCCATCGTCCGCGGACCGCCGCCGCAGCAGGTCGGCGACAGTCGTCATCGCAAGGTCGGGCATGGCACTCCCCTTCGCTCCTTCGGCCGTCACCACAGGCTGGCGATGGGTTCCACCATGGCGAGGTCGGTCGGCTCCACGATCAGTGTGGTGATCGGGCTGTCCCGCCACGTGGCGAGCTGGTCGGCGATCCGGGTGAGCGGACCCACGAGCGCCAGATCGTCGACCAGCTCGTCGGGAACGGCGGCGCAGGCCGCTGCGCGGTCGCCACCCAGGTAGAGGTCCTGGATGCGGCTGGCCTCGTCGGCGTACCCGTAGCGGGAGACCAGCGAGGCGTAGAAGTTCCTGGACCTGGAGCCCATGCCCCCGATGTGCAGCGCGATACGCGGGCGTACCTGGTCACGGCAGTCGTCGAGATCGTCCCCGACGCAGGCGAGGACAGTGGGGGCCACCTGGAATCCCTCGGGTGCCTTCTCCAGTGCCTCCCCCCAGGCACCGCTCCAGCGCGTCGGGCTCCACAGGTACGGGAGCAGGCCGTCGGCCTCCGCCACGGCCATGGCGACGTTCTTCGGCCCCAGGGCGGCGATGAGAATGGGAGTGTCCGCGGCGGCCGGCATCGTGGAGCGCAGCGGACGCCCCTGCCCGGTGGAGTCCGGGCCGGTGTAGGGAACGGTGTAGACCGAGCCGGAGAACTCGAGCCGCTCGGTCGCGGCCAGGGCCTTGCGCAACACGGCGAGGTACTCACGTGTCATCCGCACCGGAGGGCGGTAGGGCACGCCGTGCCACCCCTCGACGACCTGTGGCCCGGACGCACCGAGCCCGAGCAGGACGCGCCCCTGGGAAAGCTGCTGCAGCGTCAGCACCGTCATCGCCGTGGTGGCCGGAGTACGCGCCGGCATCTGCGCGATGGCGGTACCGAGCCTGAGACGACTGGTGACCGCGGCGACGTAGGCCAGCGGCGTGAACGCGTCGCTCCCCCACGCCTCACCCGTCCACACGGAGTCATATCCCGACCGCTCGGCCCGCCGGGCGACATCGGCGAGTGATGCCGCGTCCCCGTGGATTCCGGCAAGGCTGAGCCCGAGCGCGACCTTCGGCACTGGCACGCGCGGACCATAGCCCGTATGCAACTTCGATGTCAATTTCGAGTTTCCTGCCATCGGCGCCACTACCGGGCCGCCACCGCGCCGGTGGCGCACCTCAGGCCGGGACTCCCCGGCGGAAGCGGTCCGCTTGCCCTGACGACACGCGGCCGCTACGGTCACAAATGTCAATGTCGACGTCGATGTTTCTTGCGGTGGGGCCAAGCGGTCCATCCGGACCGGAGCCACTCGTGCGCTGGGACGGCCCGCTCCCCCGCACCGCATCCGGGAAGGTCGTCCGATCCCGGCTCGTCATGGAGTCACCAGCGAAGGACAGCGACCTGGCAGCGCGGCTGCGGGATCACTGACCACCACGACCGCCGGTTGGGTCGCAAAGCCGCGGCCCAACCGGTGCACATCGCCCTCGACCCACATGCCGCCTTCTGGCGGTCGAGGGTTCACACCATCGCGATCACCTGCCCGGCGAGCCTCAACCGTGGCAGGCATCACATCCACGACATCGTCACATCGGAAATATCGATATCAAGGTCGAGGTCGAGGTCGAGGTCGAGCTAGATGTTGGCGGAGCGTGGAACACAGCACAGGCATCATGGAGGTGGAGCGAGCGTGGCGCGGGACCGCAGTCGTGGCAGACTTGCCGTCCGGCCTGCACGGCTGGAGCGGGAGCGGCAGCGACCGGGCCCGAGGGCGCCACGAGGTGCCGGCAGCGCCCCCCAGACCCGTCACCGCTCATCAGGTTCCGGCGCGAGCCAGCAGAGCCGGTTGACACGCGCCGAGAGGATCCACCGTGCCTGAACGTACCCAACACGGGACCGCGCTGCCGAATGCCCCCCGTGCGCGACGCGAAGAGGTCGAAGTAGGCAAACGTCGCGGTACCGGGCGCACCCGCCGAGGTCGTCAGAGCCGGAGCCAGCTCGTCGATGCGGCCCGCGTCGTGTTCGAGCGCGACGGCTTCCTCCATGCCAGGGTGGCCGACATCTGCGATCTGGCCGGATTCTCCCACGGGTCGTTCTACACGTACTTCGTCTCCAAGGAGGAGATCTTCCGGGAAGTGGTCGACTCTGTCGAGCTCGATCTCCTCACTCCCGAGCCGACTGGTTCCGCCACCGATCCCATCGAACGCATCCGCGCGGCCAACCGCCATTATCTGGAAACGTATGCCGCAAATGCCAAGATAATGCAGGTCATCCAGCAGGTCGCCACTTTCGACAACGACGTCCTCAAGATCCGCCTGCAACGCCACGAGGTTTTCGCTCACGCCATCGAGCGACGGGTGAGAATACTCCAGGACGCCGACTTCGCCGACCGCAACGTCGACCCCGCGTACGCCGCGCAGKCGCTCGGCGGCATGGTCGCCTACTTCGCGGACCTCCTGTTCAACACGGAGAACAGCTCCCGTTTCGATCTCGACACGGCGGTGCAACAGCTCACCATCCTCTGGACGAACGCGCTCGGAATTCGCCGACGCGTCTGATCGTCGGGCAGCACCGACCCCGTGTCCAGGGTCCGCGGTCGCCGCTTKACGGTGGGCTCAACATCGCCTCAGAATGTCGAAGTCGGCGTCGAAACTGAGGTCCCGGGCCCAAGCGGGAGCTGATGCTGTTCTGATCACCACCGACGCCGCCGAGGAGATCCGCCAGCTGCGCGACGCGCTACGTGGGACGCTGGGAACCGCTCACCAGGAACCCCGTCGATGCCGGCGGCTGACTGGCGCGAGAGGTGGAGCACCCTCGCGGAGCTCGGTGTGACCGGCTTCTGCGTCCCCGAGGAGAAGGGGGGCGTCGGCCTGCGGCCCGACGCGGCGGTGGCCGTGGCGATGGAGCTGGGGGCCGCGCTTCACGGCAGCCCGTACGCCGGACTGGCGGCGAGTGCCCGCGTCCTGGCACTGGCTGGTGATCCGGTTGCCGACGATGTCCTGTCCGGCGTTCTGGCCGGTGAGCGTGTCTGCGCCTTCGGGCACCTGAGTCGTGACAGTCGGGTGGCGCCGCTGGTCGACGGTCTACCGGAAGCAGGAGCTGCTGCCCCGCATCCGGTCCGCCGAGCACATCTGGTGCCAGCTGTTCAGCGAGCCGGACGCCGGCAGCGACCTCGCCGCACTGCGCACGCGCGCCGAGCCCGACGGCGACGGGTTCGTCGTGACCGGCCAGAAGATCTGGAGCACCGACGCCCAGTGGGCTGACATGGGGATCCTCGTCGCCCGCACGGATCCGGCTGTCGAGCGCCACGCCGGGATCACCGCGTTCGTCGTCCCGATGAACCCGCCCGGCATCGAGGTCCGGCCCATCCGCGAGATGACCGGTTTCGCCGAGTTCTGCGAGGTGTTCCTCGACGGTGTCCGCCTCGGCCGCGAGCACGTGCTGGGCGAGGTGAACGGCGGCTGGAAGGTCGTGGCCTCGGGCCTGGCCTCCGAGCGGGCCTTCGTCGGCGCCAACGCGGTTCAGCTCGAGCGCATGTTCGCCGACCTGGTCTCCCTGGCAGCCGCCGCCCGCCAGCCCGACGGCACGACAGCCCTCGAGCACGAAGACGTCCAGGCTCAGCTCGCGACGGCCCTGGCGCGGGTGGAGGAGGTCAAGCTCATCGTGCGCGACACCGTCGACCGGATTCTGGCCGACGACGAGCATCCGAGCGACGGTCCCGTCGCGAAACTCGCCTACACGGAGACGAACGTAGCGCTGACCGAACTCGCGATGCAGCTCCTCACCTCGTCGACGTCCATCGACGACAGCGGCCACGAGGTCGCCGACCGCTGGTATCACAACTATCTCCGGGGTCGTGCCCTGACCATCTCCGGTGGCGCCTCAGAAATCATCCGCGGCATCATCGGCCGGCAACTCCTCAGCCTTCCCCGGGCGTAACCGCGACGGCAGACCCACGCGCACCCCATCCACAGCACAGGGTGACGACTGAGCGACGCATCCACACCGAGGGGCCTCCCGGCCGGGCCCTCGGGTACCGATGTGTCCCTTGACCTACGGCTGCGTGTACCTTAATTTCTCCCGGCAGGGAATAAGTGCGGTCCCGGGAACCCGCTCTCCACGACCTAAGATCCGCGCATCCGAAAGGCCGAGACGTGAGCACACTGCTCGATGTCGAAGACCTCGTGGTCGACTRTCCGGTCAGAGGTTTTCGCAAGAGCCCGGTCCGAGCACTGAGGGGTGTGTCGGTCGACGTCCGCCCTGGCGAGTGTCTAGGCATCGTGGGCGAGTCCGGATCCGGCAAGACCACGCTCAGCCGTGCGGTGCTGGGGCTCGCACCGGTGGCCTCGGGTTCGATCCGTCTCAAAGGGCAGGACATCGTCCGGCTGTCCCGGGGCAGGCGGCAGCGCCTCGCAGACAAGATCCAGGCTGTTCTCCATGACCCGTACAGCTCGCTCGATCCGGCGCTGACGGTTGAGACGTCCCTTGCCGAGCCACTGCGCGCCCAGCGGGTCCCGGTCGCCGCGGCTGCCCGACGGGTGCGGGAGCTGCTGGACCAGGTCGGTCTCCCGGCGAGTGCGGGCCGACGGCTACCACGCGAGTTCTCGGGCGGCCAGCGTCAGTGCCTCGCCGTCGCCCGCGCGATGGCCCTCTCCCCCGAGCTGATCATCTGCGACGACCCGGTGTCGGCCCTCGACCCGCCGTCCCAGTGGGCGGTCCTCGACCTGCTCGTGGAGCTCCAGAACACCACCGGCGTCGCCTACGTGTTCATCTCCCACGACCTCGCGGTGGTGCGGCACGCTTCGCATCGAGTGGCCGTGCTGGAGCACGGAGAGGTCGTGAAGCGGATCGACGGCGACAGAGTCGCCGGCGCGTGGCACCGATGCCCGCAGCGGCAGTTCCCGGCCGCGCCCGTCCCGGACACGAGGTTGCGGGCGGAGTGCCGCGCCAGTCAACCGCAGTCACTCCAGCGGCCAGGCCGGGATGATTCGCTCCCGCAGGTCCGGAGACTCGGGGAGTCGAACGCGCTGCCCTTGCCGGCCTGGGGTGACACTGACGGAAGGCGGCTGCGAGGTCCGCATGGAGAACGCGGTCGGCGGTTCGCTGGCCGCGGCGGCGGTAACCCGGGCCGACCTCCTCGCGAGTCACCCCGTCGGCATGGCCGGCGTCCTTCCAGGGCCAGCGGGACCGGACCCGCCCGGCCCATCCCACAGCGATCATGGTCCTGGCGAGGAGACCGCCCGACCTGTTACCGACGCCGACGGCGGAGCTGACAGCGACGCCGATCCGCCACCCGGATCAGGAGTTCCCGCCCGGTGACGGGGTTCTGGCAAGAAGGCGTTCCAGGCCGGCCACGATGAACTCGAGTTCAAGCTCGAAGGGTGACTCCTGCGGGTCGTCCGGGGACTGCTCCCGGGCGAGGACCCGCCGCAGGTGGGGAAGCCGGTCGTCGGGAAGCTCGGCGAGGATGCGCTGAACCTCGGTGAGCGTGGGGTGCCGGGCGAAGCGTGCGGCGAAGAGAATGTCCTTGGCGTTGGTGAACACCACGCGGGTGATCAGGGCGAGGGCATGGCTGGCACCGGTCTCGTCGAAGCCGGCGTCGAGCAGCCTGGCGAGCAGCGCGTCGGCCGGAACCAGGACGCCGGCTCCGGGAAGTCTGTCGATCAGGAGCGACAGCGAGGCCTCGCGCAGCAGCACACGGCGCACCCCGCGTGCGTAGACGCGGACGGCCTCCTGCCAGCTGTCCTCGGGGATACGCAGGTGCTCCAGCTCGGCTGCCAGGGTCTGCGCGGTGACGAGCTCGAGGAGCTCCTCTCGACCGGACACGTAGTAACTGACTGCCTTACGGTCCGCTCCGAGACGGTCGGCGACCGCCTGGAGTGTAAGGCTGTCCGGATCGAGGGCGATCGCGGCGTCGATGACCATCTGCCGGTTGAGGCGCGGTGGCCGGCCAGGACGGCGGCGGGGACGCTCATGCCTGGGCGTCTGGCCGACGTCCTGCGTCGCAGGGTTGGTGCTGTCCACTACCACGTTCTACAGGTTCCAGGGGCACCCGATCCGGCGCAGCGTGGGTCGGCAGGCACCGCGACTGGTGCGCATTCAGCGCAGTGTCAGCTCCCGGGCGTTCTCGAGCATGATCCGCCGCTGGGCCTGCGCCGAGAAGCCGCCCGGACCGGCGAGAAAGTCCTTCGGCCGTCCGTCGCACACGCGTCCTCGGTGGACTGATCAATGAGTGCCGCGACTCCGCCTGACGACACCCCCGACAACCACGCCAACTACAGAAGACCAGCGCACAGACCGAAACCCGGATTCTGGAGCCCCGCAGGTGGGCGGGCGTGAGACGCCAGGCATTCACTAGCCGGGCCGCGACGTCCGCCTGGATGTGGTCGGTGTTACTGGGCCGCGTGGCGCTGTGGTACTCGGGTCTTGGAGCGATGCGGTGATGACCTCACCGCAAAGGGCTTGGACTTTGGCCGGATCGGCGGCGCCGGGATGCGCGAGGGAAAGGGCTGCGATGCCCCGGGCCATCCCCATGACGAGCACGGCAGCGGCGTCGGCGTCGGCATCGGCGCGGATCGATCCGTCCTGTTGACCGGCTCGGATGGTCTCGGCGAGGTCGCGATGTGTTTGCCGGTCTGCGTGGACGACGGCGGGCAGCGGGGAGTCGGACGGGAACGTCGCGCCCCACATCACGACCACAGCGCGCTCCTCGGGTGCGTCGGCGGCGACGAAGACCTCGAGGTAGGTCTCGATCGTCACACGAAGCGCCTCGAGGGCGGAGAGCTCCTCGGCTCGCCGGTCGGTGCGCTCGAGGGCCTCGGCCGTTGCCTCGAGCGTGCGCTCGTGGGCGCGCTCGGCCAGCCGGGTGATCAAGCCCTCTTTCGACCCGAAGTGGTAGGCGGGCATCTCTCGGCTCGTCCCAGCGCGCGCGCCGATGCTGCGCAGCGACGTCCGCTCGAACCCGCGCTCCGCGATCAGTTCGGCCGCGGCTCGCAGCAACGCTGCTTCGGACGCGGCGCGGCGCTCGACTTGCGTTCGCCGCTGCGGATGCCCAGCCACCGTCACGGCGGTGACGATAACAAATTCCTGGCACGTGCCAGAGAAGTGCTAACTTATCGGGCACGCGCCAGGTAACACTGGCTCAGTCAACTGGGGAGGCTCGGTTGCCGCGTGCGATCGTGTTCAACGGTGATGAGACCTGGCAGCTCCGCGAGATCCCGAAGCCCAGGCTCCGGCCCGGCTGCGCCGTGCTCCGGGTCGAGCGGTCGGGATCTGTCACAGCGACGTCGACCAGTTCAGGGGCCATGCGCCGGTGCCGTCGGGAGGCGTGTTCCCCACGGTTCCGGGCCATGAGATCGTCGGCCGGATCGAGCAGATCTCACCCGCCGCGGCCGCGGAGTTCAGCGTGCAGGAGGGGGACCGGGTAGGCGTCCGCTCCTACGTCGCGACGGCCGACGGGAGATCGCGCGTCTACGGGTTCGGCTTCCCGGTCGATGAGGCGTCCGGGCTGTTCGGCGGTTACGCCGACTACATGGAGCTCGTGCCGGGCTCTGAGGTGCAGAAGCTCCGCGACGACCTGCCGGCGACCGAACTCACCGTCTACGAGTGCCTGTCCAACTCGGCGACCTTCGTACGCCCCGCGGAACCCGGGGAATCACTGCTCGTCCTGGGTCCGGGCCACATGGGCGTCACCGCCAGCCTCGCCGTGGTYGGCGGGGCCCGAGGACCGCGATTATGAGAGGGAGAACGATGGAACGACTGTCGATCGAGCCGCTGAGCGTGATGGGACTTCCACCGGTGGAATCCGTCGGCCTGGCCGCCGACCTCGGGCTCCAGTACGTGGCGCTCGCCCTGAGCGCCTTACCGAATCCCTACGGCCACCCACCCTTCTCACTCCGGGACGATCTCGCCCTGCGGCGCGAGACGCTCGCCGCCCTGCACGATCGGGGCGTGACGGTTTCGCTGGGCGACGGGTTCGTGCTACATCCCGGCATGGACATCCGTGACCTCGCCGGCGACGTCGCCATCGTGGCCGAGCTCGGTGCCCAGCGGATCAACACCGTCACCTTCGATCCGGACTTCGGCCGCAGCGCCGACCAGTTCGGCGTGCTTGCCGAGATGGCCGCCGAGTTCGGGCTGGAGACGACGCTGGAGTTCTCGCCCGGGCTCGCGATCGCCGACCTCCCCACGGCGCTCGCCGCCGCCCGGGCGGTGGGGAGGCCGGACTTCCGTCTCCTCATCGACACGATGCACCTCGTGCGGTCCGGCTCCGGCCCGGCCGAGGTCGCCGCCGTCGACCCTGACCTGATCGGGTACATCCAGCTCAGTGACGCTCCGCTTGTGCCCACCATCCCCGACTACATGGAAGAGGCGTGTTTCGAACGGATGGTGCCGGGCGCCGGCGAGCTGCCACTGCTCGAGATACTCGAGGCGCTGCCGCGCCACCTGGTGATCGGACTCGAGGTGCCTCTCCGCTCGCAGGCCGACGCCGGTGTCGGTCCCCACGACCGGCTCGGCCGGTGCGTCGACGCCGCCCGGAAGCTCCTCGTCCAGGTGGACAACCGATGAGGGACGGTCGAGGGCCGGCGCGCACCGAGACGACAGCTCGGCCGCTCGGTACAGGCCACCAGCCCGGGGTGGGCCCGACCGCGCACCGACCGGATCCCGGAGCCGTCGGCGTGAGTCCTCGGCGCATCGGCAGCCTGGAGGTATCCGTCGTCGGTCTCGGCGGCAACAACTTCGGTACGGACTTCTTCGGCGCTGGCTGCGACGAGCGCGAGGTCGATCGGATCGTCCACGCCGCCCTCGACGCGGGCATCAACCTCTTCGACACCGCCGAGGAATACAGCATCACGTCCTTCCTGGGCGAAGGGCACTCCGAGGAGCTGATCGGGGCGGCGCTCGGCCGGCGGCGGGACGAGGCGATCATCGCCACGAAGTTCCTCAACCAGAGTGAGGCCGACCCGGATCAGCGGGGCGCAGCGCGCATCGTGGCTGCCGTCGAGGCCAGCCTGCGGCGGCTCGGGACGGACCGGATCGACCTCTACCAGCAGCACCAGCCCGACCCCGCCACACCGGTCGAGGAGATCCTCGAAGCGCTCGACCGGCTGGTGCGCGCCGGCAAGGTGCGCGAGGTCGGTTGCAGCAACTTCAGCGGCAAGATGCTGGACGACGCCACCGAGACCGCGGCTCGGTCGTCGTTCTCGCCGTACCGGTCCTGTCAGGTGCAGTACAGCGTGCTGGAGCGCCCCCACGAGGACGTGCTCGGGGCGGTGGAGCGCAATGGCATGACCGTCCTTGCCTACTTTCCTCTCGCCAGCGGACTCCTCACTGGCAAGTACCGCCGGGGTGAACCACCGCCGCCGAACGCACGGCTCGGTGCCGACGCGCCGGTCAGTACCATGCTCCGCCAGGGGATCATGGCCCGCCGCCCGCCGCTGTCCGACGAGCGGCTCGCCACCGTCGAGCAGCTGTCAACCTTCGCCGAGGAACGAGGGCACTCTCTGCTCGAGCTCGCGATCTCGTGGCTCGCCTCCCAGCCAACCGTTGCGTCGGTCCTGACCGGCGTCACGAAGCCCGAGCAGGTCATCGCCAACGCCTCCGCCGCCGGATGGCGGCTCACCTCCGAGGAACTGGCGGCCGTCGACGCGATCGTCGCTCAGGAGTCCGAGGCTCCATGAGCCTGTCTGATTGTCGTCGATGGGCTCGAGCAGGCTGCTCGTGGCGTGGAGTGACGCGGTGGCCCGCCCCAACGCGTCGTCCCCCGACTCCGGCCGCAGGGCCGCTCCCGCCCCATCCGCGCAGGTAGGTCTCGTGCACGTGACGGAGGAGCGGCAAGGGGATCGGACGACGGTAGCCGGCGCCTGGCTGCGTACCGGCGGATGCGCAGCCAGGCCGGGGGCGTGCAACGCACACGGCGACTGCCGTCGGGTACGCGGCGCGGGCTACTTCGGCGAGGCCCCCATTCCAGTCGATGCAACACCGCATTTCGTGGTTTAAAGCGGCCAAGGCTTCACCACGATCATCGTCGATGGAGTGCGGCCGGTGCACTTCCGCGATCCGGCCGAAAACCGCTGGAACTGCGCGGCGGCTAGACCAAAGGGAGCATCCGACGAAAGCTGGTAGCTAGTAGACTGTAAACCAAAATTCTTTCCGATGACACATAACTAAAGTCGTCACAAGTTGTTGGCGAGCAGCTTCCTGAATTCCCGGTGGAGTACCTCCACCTTGGCTACGATCTCTTCTGCGGTGGCTGTCCACTCGAACGGATGGGCGTCCCAGTTCCAGTTCTCGACATAGTTGTTGATGGTGTTGACGAGGTCCTGGACCGAGACGAACGCCCCGTGCTGGAGTGCGTGCCGRGTGAGAATACCGAACCAGTTCTCGACCTGGTTGAGCCATGAACTGCCGGACGGGGTGAAATGGAACGTGACGTTCTTGTGCCTGCGCAGCCATGTGTCGACGTCGGGGCCGTAGTGGGTGGCCAGATTGTCGACCACTACATGGAGCTCCGCACCGCCGTATTCCGCGATGACCTGGTCCATGAACGTGAGGAAATCGGCCCTGGTGTGGCTGGGGAAGCACCTGGCGGTGAC
>NZ_MAXA01000233.1 GCF_001854695.1 Parafrankia soli | reverse complement strand
GCGTACTTCCAGTCGATCCGCAGCCGGACCGCGTCCACCGCCGCCCGATCAGTCAGGTTCTCCGCCATCTGCAGCACCGTGATCAGCGCCAGCCGGCCCGGCGACCAGCCCGAACGGCCCCGCACCCCGAACGCCTCGACGAACTGCTCATCCGCGAACAGCTCACCCAACTGGTCGCGCGCCGCTACCGCCAGTGGTGCCTTCCGGCGGGCATACATCACCCGGACCGCGTTCACGATCTCCGCCGCCGGCTCCGGCCACGACCGAGGATGCACCGACACCACACACCCCATCCCGCAGCCGGACGAAAAGAGGAGGAAGACGGCCGCACACGGCATGATCCAGCCGCGACACGCTCCCGACGACGACCCCACCCGGCGTGTCGGCTCAATTAACCAGCAGGGTCACCTCCCCGCCGCAAACCCCCACCCCGGAGCCCGGGTCGGGGCCCGCCCCCAACCCGGACTCAAGGTCATCTCGCGGTGCCGGAAGGTGCGTGGCGGGTGAGTGAGTCCATGGACTCACTCACCCGCCACGCTTCACTGGGCCCGACGCGGGGCCGGTTCCGACAGGTCACGTGACAGTTACATGGCGGGGGCTGCCGGGGTGGTGGGGCGGCGGCGCCAGGGGCGGATGAGGGCGCCGGCCTCGGTCCGGACGGCACCGGTCACCGCACCCGAGACGGCACCTGAGACAGCGCCGGGCCCCGCGCCGGCCATGACGGCCGTCACCGCGGCCGATGCCGAGGACAGGCGCTGGGTCGGCACGCTCACCCCGACGGGCGAGTCGGACCGGCCCAGCGCGGCCAGCTCGGCCAGCCACAGGTCGGCAAGCCGGGCGTGGTCCGGGACGCTCTCGCTGGCCACGAACGTGACCCCGACCCGGTCGTCCACGCCGAACATCGCCACGGCCAGGTGCTGACGTCCGACGAGCAGCGGACCCATGCCGATCAGCCCGGTCATCCGGCGGCCGGCGATGGAGAGCGGGCCGCGGATCGACCGGGCGTTGGTCGCCACCAGCGCCATCTTGTTGATCTGGGCCGGGTAGCTGCCGACGTTCGCGAGCATGCGCTGGGTGGCCTTCGCCGCCATGAGCGGGAAGTGGTGGCGCTCCACCAGGCCCAGCCCGCCCTGCTTCATCCGGCGGGTCTCCGCCGCGATCATGGCCACCCGCCGGGCCGGGTCGGGCTCACCGCAGAACAGCGGGACGCGCGCCCCGGTGCTGTGGTTCGACAGGACGTCCTGCTCGGCCGCGGAGCGGATGCTGATGGGCATCAGCGCGTGCACCTGGCGGCCGCTGCGCTCCCACTCCGGCAGCGACCAGGCGCGCAGCGCTCCGGCGAGCGCCGCGAGGTAGACGTCGTTCACGGTGACGCCGTGCCGGCGGGCCACCGCGCGCAGCGTGGCGAGCTCCGTGGTCACCCAGGTGTGCCGGGCCGGGCCGCTCGGCGGGCCGCCCCAGGACTCGAGGCGCCGGGTCGGCAGCAGGCAGGAGATCCCGCGGCCGACGAACCGGGCGTAGTCGGCCGGGCGGGGGCGGCGGATCGTCGGCGCCAGCCCGAGATCGACCTCGTCGCTCTCGCCGAACAGCAGGTACATCACCCGGTAGAGCGCGAAGCCGTCCTGCTGGACGTGGCTGGAGCGGTAGACCAGCGCGGTGCCCGTCGCGCCCGGGGTCGGGTCGCGCAGGAGGTAGAGCATCCACGGCGGCCGGGTGAGGTCGATCGGCCGGGCGACGATCGCGTCGACGGCGGCCCGCAGCCGGGCGTCGTGGGACGCGTCGGCAGCCTGCCCCGCCGCGGCGTCCCCGTCGGCGGGGGGCAGGTCGAAGGCGACGATGTGGTCGTCGAGGTTCATGTCGGGGTCGGAGACCCAGCGGGTCTCCTCGGCCGACACGCCCCGCTCGGGGGACCAGACCCGCACCGTGTCGAGACGGTCGGTCAGCATCCGGGCCCGCGGGTCGCGCAGCCGCTCGGCCACGTGAGCCCGCAGGGCCGGCAGGTCCAGCGGGGGGCCGTCGAAGTGCAGCAGCGCGCCGATGTCCTGGTACTCACCGGGATTGCGCCGGACGAAGGCGAGATAGGCGCGGTCGCCCGGGGTCAGCGGGCGGACGTGCGCCGGTGTGTGACCCATGTTCGTGATCGCGTCGAGCAGACCCATCAGACGCTTCCCCAACCCGTCCGCGGGCGTTGGGTACAGGCCGAAACCAACTGATCAACGGTCCTGGCGGATCGGCGCAACTGTGCGCGAGAGATACCTATACCCATGCATCGATTACTGCCCGTACCGATAGGAACATCCGCAGTTGTGGCGGAGGTCTCTCGCCGCGAATTCAGGACGTACAGCAAGCAGGTGACAACCAGGAGCGATCAACGGGGATGACCAGCGGATACACCGCGTCCAGCTATGACCACGGTACATTCGGCCACGCGCACGAAAGTGCCACAAAGCGGTCGAACCAGGCGAATCGGGTGAGCTGCTCAGACCACCGCAGGTCACGCCAGCGTGGCACCGCAGGTCACATCGCCGGCCGCCGCAGGTCACGCCGGCGGCGCATCGCGGGTCACGCCAGCGAGGCATCGCGGGTCACGCCAGCGAGGTGCCGCACGCACCGCGGGCCATGGGGCGGGCCCCTGCTGGTCAGAGCGGCGAGCCTCGCAGGTCAGGCCGCCGGGAGGTCGCGGACGGCGGCCTTGCACGCCGCCCCGCCCACCGGAGAGAGTTGACCGACGTCTACGTCGAAAATCTCCCTCGGCTGGCGGCTCCCGCCGGCCGCCACCGGTTGGAGGGGCTCGATGAGCACGGCAACATCACGATCGGACTCGGAGTTACCGCAGTCGGCCGACGGGACCACCGGCACCACGAGCACCATCGGCGCCGACAGCGCCGCTCCGTTGGCCGGGATCCGGGTGGTCGAGGTCGCCCTGGGGGTCAGCGCGGTCGGCGCGGGGCTGGCCGCCAGCCTCCCCGGCGCGCTGCTGCGCGACTTCGGCGCGCGGGTGACGCGGGTGCGCTCGCGCCGCCGTCCCACCCTGGACGCGGGGGTGGAATTCAGCCTGGTCTGGGATCACGGCAAGCAGATCATCGAGGTGGACGAGGGTGAGCCCGCGGCAGCGGAGACCATCGCCGCGCTCACCCGCGACGCCGACGTGGTCTTCCTGGCCGGGCCGGCGGAGGCGATCGAGCTTCGGGGGCTGGGCAGCGCGGACCTCGGCCGGGCCAACCCGCGGCTGGTCGCCGTCCGCGTCGGGGACGGTTTCAACGCGGGGGGCGGAACCGAGGGCCTGGAGCTCCTCCTCGCGGCCCGGTCCGGCCTGCTCACCCAGATCAGGGCGAACCGTCCCGGCCCGGCGTTCGCCGACCTCACCGTGGCCAGCGCGGGCGCCGGCCTCGCGGCGACGGTGGGCGCCCTGGCCGGGCTCTACGAGCGGGAGTCGACCGGCCGCGGCGGCTGGGCCGAGACCTCGCTCGTCGACGGCCTCCAGGCGATCCTCCCGATGATCATCGGGCGGGTGGAGAACTCCTCGCCGTCGATCAGGCTGCTCTGGAAGGAGCAGGGGCCCGCGGAGACGCTGGCGTACCGGTGCGCCGACGGCGGGTACGTCCAGCTGTGGTTCGGCGCCAAGGGCGCCTACGAGGCGTTCCTCGAGCACATGAACGAGCCGCCGAGCGAGCAGGGCTACACCGCCGACCTGGTGTCCGGCGCGATGGCCGACCGCAGCGAGCGGTGGGCGCGCGCGTTCGCGACCCGCGACCGGTCCTGGTGGCTGCGGGACCTCGCCGGGGCGAACTTCCGCTGCGAGCCGGTGCTCCGCCCCGGCGAGGCGCTGCTGGACCCGCACGTCCGGCAGATCGGGCTGAGCGTGGAGCGCGACGACCCCGACCGCGGCACGATCACGGCACTGGGGCCGGTCGGCCGGGTGAAGCCGTGGGGCACCGCGTCGACACCGGGCACCGCGTCGACACCAGACGCCCGGCCGGCACCAGACGCCCGGCCGGCACCAGACGCCGCGTCAGCACCAGCCACCGCGTCAGCACCAGCCACCGCGTCGGCACCAGGCGCCGCGTTGACACCGAGCGCTCAGACCGGGGCGGGCGCGGCGGGCGGTCCGAGCCGGCCCGACCCGGGCACGCGGCTGCTCACCGGCGTGCGGGTCCTGGACGTGTCGGCCTACCTGGCCGGGCCGATCGCCCCGCTGATCCTCGCCGAGCTCGGCGCCGACGTGATCAAGCTGGAGCCGGGCACCGGGGACGTCCACCGCGGCATGGAGCCCATGTTCGCCGCCGGCCAGCGCGGCAAGCGGGCCGTCGCGATGAACATGAAGGCGCCCGGCGCCGCGGACGTCCTCGGCCGGCTGTTCCGCTGGAGCGACGTCGTCCACCACAACTCGCGGGTGGGCCTCGCCGAGCGGCTCGGCTACGACGAGGCGACGGTGCGCGCCGTCAACCCCGACGTCGTCTACAGCCACTCCAGCGGATTCGGGGCGACCGGCCCCCGCGCCCTCCTGCCCGCCAACGATCACCTGATGCAGGCGCTGTCCGGCGTCGAGGCGTCCCAGGGCGGGACGGACCAGCCGCCGACGTTCCTCGTCTGGGGCGCGATCGACGTCACCAGCGGATGGGTGGCGGCCTGCGCGGTGCTCGCCGGCCTGTACGCGCGCCGCCGCGGCGGCGCGGGCCAGTCGGTGGAGACGTCCCTGCTCGGCGCGGCGCTGATGCTGAAGTCCGGCGCGTTCGTCGCGGACGGCGCCGTCGTCGAGGGCCCGGTCCTGGACCACGACCAGACCGGCTACGGCGCGGCGTACCGGATCTACCAGTGCGGCGACGGCGCGTGGCTCGCCCTCGCGGTGCCCGACGCGGCGGCGTGGCAGCGGCTGCGCGAGGTCGTGGCGGACGAGGTCGCCGCGGACGGCGGCCTGCCGCAGGACCCGCCACCGCTGCGGACCCGGCGGGGCGAGCGCCAGCCCGCCGAGGAACTGCTCGAGGCGGTGTTCCGCACCGGCGACGCCGCGGACTGGGTGTTCCGGCTGCAGGCGGCCGAGGTGCCCGTCGAGCTCGTCACCGAGGTGGACCGCACGGGATTCATCGCCCGGCTGGTCGACGACCCGGTCAACCAGCAGCTCGGCCGGGTCGTCAGCTTCGACTGGGGCGATCGGGGCCGGATCGACCAGCCGGCGTTCCCCCTCCGGCTCGGCCCGGCGGCCCGGCCCGCCGCCCCGCGCACCATCCCCCGGCTGGGCGAGCACACCCACGAGGTGCTCGACGCTCTCGGCTTCGACGCCGACGAGCGGGCCGCCCTGGTCGCCGCCGGCACCATCCCCCGGCCGGAGGCCGTGCCCGTCGGCTGACCGTGCCCGTCGGCTGACCGTGCCCGTCGGCTGACCGGGTGCGGACGGCCCCGGTTTCCCGTCCGGGGCCGTCCGCACAATTTTTTCGCATTTCCTCGGGTCGCATGTCCACCGATTTCCCACCCGCCTGCGTCTTGAAGGTGACTGACGTTCCGGCGGCATCCAGTGGGGAGCCGAGGACGGCGGCTGGGAGGGACATCAATGGCGGAACGCTCCGCCTCGAAGACGGCGACGTTCGAGCTCTTCGTCGCCACCCGCGGCACCGCGATGCTGCGCACCGCCGTCTTCCTGGCCGGTGACCCGCACACGGGCGAGGACCTGCTCCAGGACGTCCTACTGCGCGTCTACCGACACTGGCGCCGCGTCGACGACCCCGACGCCTACGTGCGCCGGGCGCTCGTCAACGCCGCCGCCAGCCGGCGGCGCCGGCGGCGCTTCCGCGAGGACTTGCTCGACACCGCCACGGAGCCGATCGCGGACAGCGCCCCGGACAGCACGGACGCGCTCTCCACCCGCGACCAGCTGTTCACCGCGCTGCGCCAGCTCCCACCGCGCCAACGCGCCGTGATCGTGCTGCGCTACTTCGACGATCTCACCGAGACCCAGATAGCGACCGCCGTCGGCTGCACCCCGGGCAGCGTCAAGACCCACGCCGCCCGCGGACTGGCCCGGCTGCGCACCGTCCTCGGCCCCGAGTACACCCCCGCGGAAAGGAGCGGCGCCCATGACTGACACAGACGCGGACCCCGGCTTCGAGCTGCGCCTGCGGGCGACGATGACCTCGGCCGCCCGGATCATCCACCAGCCCCCCGGCCTGGCGCAGCACGTGATCGAACGTGGACGCCGCCACCGCCGACGCAAGGCGCTCACCGCCGCCGTCGCACTGGCGGTCGCGGCCGTCGGCGCGGTGGTCGTCCCGCAGGTCCTCCCCGAGAAGAAGTCGGCGATGTACCCCGCCGACACCAGCATCCTGCGATCACCGCTCGACACGGTGTACGGAGTGGACGTCCACTGGCTGCCGGACGGGTACGGCGTGCGTTCCCGCGAGGCCCAGAACCTCTGGGGATCGACTTCGAACCTCGACCGGTTCCAGATCGTCACTACCTACAACAGCCTTCCGACGACCGCGAGGTTCGCACCCCACCAGGTGCGCGACACACCGGAGAGCCGGGGCTACACGGTGGCGGTCGGCCGCGGTCCCGACCTGGATCTTGAGGCCAGGATGCGGCGGATAACCGAAGCGATCGGCGAGGCCGATGTGGCGAAACCGATCCGGGCAGCGGATGTGCGCGGCCACCCGACTTATACGTACGCGCCGCCTGCGCATGGGGCTTACACCGGAGAGGATCTGACCTTCTGGTTGACCTGGAGTCCGGAGCCGGCGGTCGTGCTCACCGTGTGGGGGCCGTCGGAGGCCGACACCCGGAGGATCGCCGAGAGTCTCGTCGTYGGGCCGGAGCCGGACATCTCCCCAGACCCGGGACAGTCGCTCCAGGTCGAGCAAGTGGTGCACGGCGCCTTCACCACCGGCCCTGGAACGGACCCGCAGGACACCCTTGACCGAGTGGAGGGCGGCGAGGGCCTACGCACCTCCATGGACGGGGCGCTACGGACCAACCGGGAGCTGTTGGAAAGCATTCGGGTCGCGTCAACCGGGCCGGTCACCTTCCTGAACGAGACCGAAGCCGTGCTCGCCTTTCAGGTGGAAGCCCAGGAACAGGCGGTCGGCGGGGTGGCGAAGGTCTCGTGGTACGGCTCGGTCCGCGTAATCCGGACCGCCGACGGGTGGAAGGTCAGGAAACAGGACTACTGTGCCAGCGCGACCTGGCTGCTGACCTGCCCACCGGTGACCATCTCGTGACCGGGAGACATCGGAGGCATCCCGCCGACGGGCCTCAAGGAGTCACCGGCGGTGGTCGGTGGCTCCGCGGGTTACCCGTGGTCGGCGCGGCCGCAGTGACGCTTGCCGCGCTCCTGGCCGCCGACGCGGTCGTGGCGGCGCCGCGCGACTGGCCGCGGCATCAGCGGCCGAGCCGGCTCAGCACCGCCGACACCGTCGAGATCCGGGAGCAGGTCTGGGGAGTGCGGGTGGGGTGGGTTCCCGCCGGGTTCCGCCGGCAGTCACGCGAGGGCGAGTACTTCCGGGACGTCCGCGGCCCGCGGCGCGACCATTTCGAGGTGCGGGTGGTCTACGCCGCCGCGCCCGCCGACCGCGCGGGCGCCCGGCCCGCGAGTGCCCGATCTGACGACGCCGACGCCAGCACCGGGAACGCCAGCACCGGTGGGGACCTCCCGGTGGGGCCGGCGACATACGGGATCGGTGTCCGGCGCGGCCCGGCGGTCGACCTGGCCGCCGAGGTCGCGCACGCTCCGGGCGCCGGCTGGGAGACGGTGCTGCCCGCCGTCGTCCACGGTCACGGCGGGTTCCTCCTCAGCACCGGGATCGGTGACCGACGGTCGTTCTCGCTGCTGTGGAGTCCCGGTCCGGGTCTCGTGCTCAGCGTCGGCGGGGGCCGGGCGGACGAGGTCGCCCGGATCGCGGACAGCCTCGTGGTGGGCTCGGTGCCGCCGGGCCCATCCGACGCGGCGGGCGCGCGCAGGTCGGTCGAGGCCGCGGTGCGGGTCTGCTTCGGCGCGGGGAGATCCGCCGGTGGGGTCGCGGGTCTCGCGGTGGACCGGGTCACGCCGGTCGTCTTCCTGAGCGGGACCGAGGCCATGGCGGGGTACGAGCTGCGCGACCCCGCCGCGCCCGCCGCGCCCGCCGCGCCCGCCGGGGCGCCGCGGGCGGGCACGACAGTGAGCGGCGTGCTGGAGCTCGTGGCGACGCCGTCGGGCTGGCGGCCGGCCACCGGTCCCGGAACCGGGGCTTCGGTGCCCCGGTCCGCGGGATGCGCGAGCGACTCGGCCGACTCGGCCGGTTCAGGTGACTCGGCCGGCTCGGGTGATCACGTCGGCCCGGCGTCGCTGGGCGTCTCGCGGGTCGGGGCCTGGAGGGCCACGCCGGAGGCGAGCAGCGCGTCGAGGTCGTCCTGGGCGAAGCCCCAGTCGAGCAGGACCTCCCGGGTGTGCTGGCCCGCGGCCGCCGGTGGCCCGCCCGGCCCCGCCGGGGTCCGGCTGAACCGTGGGGCGGGTGCCGGCTGGACGACGCCGTCCACCTCGACGAAGGTCCGCCGTTCGACGTTGTGCGGGTGGCGGGTGGCCTCCTCCATCGTCAGCACCGGGGTGAAGCAGGTGTCGGTGCCCTCCAGCTCGGCGGTCCACTCGGCCAGCGTGCGGGTGCGGAAGACGGCCTCCAGCGCGGCCCGGCCCGCCGGCCAGGTCGCCGGGTCGCCCTGCTGGCGGAGCAGCTCGTCGCCGAGGCCGAGCCGCTGGAGCAGCTCCGCGTAGAACTGGTGCTCACCCGCCCCGACCGCGACATGCCGGCCGTCGGACGTCTCGTAGACGTTGTAGAACGGCGCCGCCAGGCTGAGGATGTTCGTGCCCGGCTCGTCGGACCACAGCCCCTCGGCGCGCATCCCGTGGAACAGAGTGGTCAGCAGCGCCACCCCGTCGACCATCGCCGCGTCGACGACCTGCCCGAGCCCGGACCGGGCGCGTTCGACCAGCGCGCCGAGCACGCCGAGGGCCAGCAGCATCCCGCCGCCGCCGAAGTCGCCGAGCAGGTTCAGCGGCGGGGCCGGCGGCTGGCCGGGGCGGCGCAGCGGATCGAGCGCCCCGGCGAGGGCGACGTAGTTGATGTCGTGCCCGGGGCTGCGGGCGTAGGGGCCCTCCTGCCCGAACCCGGTCATCCGCGCGTACACCAGCCGGGGGTTGCGCCACAGGCACTCGTCCGGCCCCAGCCCGAGCCGCTCGGCCACCCCCGGCCGGTACCCCTCGACGAGGACGTCCGCCCGGTCGACCATCCGCAGGACGGCCTCGACGCCGCCGGGATGCTTGAGGTCGAGCGCGACGGACCGGCGTCCGCGGGTCAGCAGGTCGATCCGGCGGTGCCCCTTCAGGGAGCGCTCGGTCGCGCTCTCCTCCTCGCTCGGCGCGACGTCCTCGAGCCGGGCGACGCGGACGACCTCGGCCCCCAGATCGGCGAGGATCATCGCGCCGAAGGGCCCCGGCCCGCGGCCGGCGAGCTCGACGACCTTCACCCCCGCCAGCGGCCCGCTTCCCGGCTTACCGTCCTTGCGCTCAGACAACGGATGCACAGCTGATAAGTGTACGTTCACTTTTTTATGGCCCGCAACGACCGGGCGTCGCCGGCGCTGGTGCTCAGGGACGCGGGTGCTCAGGGGCTCAAGGGCTCAAGGGCGCAGGGGCGCAGGCGGTCCAGCGCCGCCTCGGTCTCCAGTTCGACGAACGCCGCCCCGTACCGCTCGGCGAGGGCGAGCGAGACGTCCCGGCGCTGCCAGCCGTCGGTCCCCAACGTCGACAGCCACACCGCGAGACCGTAGGCCGCCGAGGCACGGTAGGACAGCCAGCCGGCCTCCAGCGACGGGCGCCGCTCCCCCGGCAGTTCCAGCGCCCCCAGGTACTCCGCGACCAGGTCGGCCTCGTGCTCGCGCCGGTCCGCCACCGTCAGCGAGCCCACCAGGAAGTAGCCGACGTCCTGCGACCAGCCGCCGCGCCGCGCCACCTGCCAGTCGAGGAACCCGACGTCGCCGTCGGGCAGGACGTAGGTGTTGCCGATGTGGGCGTCTCCGTGCAGCAGGGTCGGCGGGTCCGCGGCCAGCGACTCCACGTAGCGCCACCACAGCCCGACGAGCTCGTCGGCGCTGCGCGACCTGACCTCGTCGGGCAGCAGGTCGATGCCGCGCTCGACCCCGGTCGGCACGCGCGTGCGCAGCGCCCCGGCGAAGCCCTCGGTCGCCGCCCAGGTCCGTACCCAGGCCAGCTCCGGGTTCGTCTCGCCGGAGAACCCCCAGTACCGGCTGTGCAGCCGGGCGAGCCCGCGCAGCCCGTGCGCGACCTGGTCGGGTGTCATCGGCCGGGTGGCGTCGCGAGGATCGGCACCGCGCCCGGTCACGTCCTCCATGACGATCACGTAGTCCTCGGCCGGACGGTCAATGACGACCAGGTACGAGGCGGGATGATCGACCGGGAGGGGGGCACCGGACGCGAACAGGTCCGGCTCGTTGAACATGTTCCCGTTGTTCCGGTGCAGCACCCGGTGCTCGCCGAGGCCCTCCGCCTTGCAGAACACGGTGTCCGGGCCGGTGCCCGCGCTGTAGGTGACGCCGAACCGGGCACGGCGGTTGTTGCCGTCGTCCCGGAGGACCAGCCTGACCTCGCCGACCTCCGAGCCCGGGTGCCGGCTGGCGAGCGCCGCCGTCATCCAGCCGGGAGTGACGTCATCCCAGTCCGCCGGTATCGGGAGTGCCCTCGGTTCCGGTCCGCCGTTCCCACCGTTCGACATTCGGGCGAGTATGCGTTCACTCAGCCAAGCCGTCAAGATCCGCCTCCCCACCACCACCCCCCGAACAGCGAACACCGACAGGCCACCAAGCACACACGTTCAGCCACACACCTCGACTCGGCGGGCACCCCGGAGTGTGCGCAGTTGATGTGTGGCGAGTCAGCGAGCCTATGGACTCACCCAGCCGCCACGCTTCTCCGCCGCACGCTTCTCCGCCGCCACGCTTCGATCTTGCTCTGGGGCCGGGTGCGGACGGCGACACCTGCACGGGGGCAGAAGCAGCACTCGGAGCGACGGCGGAGCCATTCAGCCGGCCGGGCGCTTTGGCTCGTCCGTCCCAACCCAATAGGATCTGAAACGGGTCCGGACGGCAGGATGACAATCGTCGAGGGCACTTTCGGCGGCCCCGACGGAGACCCTGGTCACAGGTCGGGAGGGCCGAAAGTCCGGCGGGTTCAGGCGGCGCCGCGGCCGCCCGGAAATTGGACATCCGGCCCGTGGGAGCACTGCGCGTAACGGCCAGCGGATACCGTGCCGCACTACTCACATCCACTGCGGAAAATTCCGGCCAACAGATTTCGATCATGCCTCTGACCAGGTAAAACAGGAACAGAAACGAGTCTGATCGGCAAGCACCGACCAGCCCTTGAAATGCCACCACTATTACCGGAAAACCGGGTAGTCAAGGTGTCACGCGGAGAACAACCGCAAGATTCTGCCCGTGTTTCCCTACGACATGACCCACGCAGCTGATGCCATACACGAACCCCCAGGGTGATTCTGAACACGGTCCAGCCGTCGAGCAGAGGCGGAAAATCGGTTGGCAGCGGCCGGCTACCGCCTGGATACCGTCAACGGGAAGCCGCGAAGCCCAGCCAGTGCCAAGAAGTCGAGCGGAGAAGGATCGTGATCACGGACAGCGCCCGAACCGGGCATGCCGGCGAACCTGAACAGCTCGCGCCCGGCCACCGCTGGCCACATCTCGTTTCCTGAACGTCGGACCTCGCGTTGGCGGCTCACCAGGGTGGTGAGGGGCACCGCCGCGTCTCGGTCGGGCTGCAGAGCCGGCGACGGGCCGCATTCGAACCCTTTCCGCCGCCAACTGCCGAAGGTGGACCATGACGATCCTCGACGCCAGCGCCGCGTCCGGCCTCGCCGGGCCGCCAGGCTCCCACGGCCCGACCGACCGCGGTCCGGTCTACCACGGTCCGCGGCGTGAGCCGGGGCCGTTGCTGCCTGGTCCCGAGCCGGCCCGGGTGCTCGGCACGCCGGCGGCGCGGGCGCTCGACGCCGAGCTGCTGCGCGCGCTCCACCGCCGCCTGGTGCTGGGACGTCGCTACAACCAGCAGGCCACCACCCTGGCCCGGCAGGGCCGCATCGCGGTCTATCCGGCCTCCACCGGGCAGGAGGCGTGCCAGATCGCCCCCGCGATGGTGCTGCGGGAGACGGACTGGCTGTTCCCGACCTACCGCGACACGCTGGCGGTGGTGTCGCGCGGGGTGCGGCCGGCGGACGTCCTGGCCATGATGCGGGGGCACACGCACGGTGGGTACAACCCGCGGGAACACCGGATCGCGCCGCTGGCGACCCCGCTGGCCACCCAGGCCTGCCATGCGGTCGGGCTGGCGCATGCCGCCCGGCTGCGCGCGGCGTCGGACCCGGGGGCGCCGCGGGACGTCGTGGCCCTCGCCCTCGTCGGCGACGGTGCCACCAGCGAGGGTGACTTCCACGAGGCGCTGACCTTCGCGGGGGTGCTGAACGCGCCGGTGGTGTTCCTGGTGCAGAACAACGGCTACGCGATCTCGGTGCCGCTGGCGCGGCAGTCCGCGGCGCCGACGCTGGCTCACAAGGCGGTGGGCTACGGCGTCACCGGACGTCTCGTCGACGGCAACGACGCGCCGGCGGTGCACGCCGTGCTCGGCGCCGCGGTCGAGCACGCGCGGGCGGGACGGGGGCCGGTGCTGGTCGAGGCGGTCACCTACCGGCTGGACGCGCACACCAGCGCCGACGACGCGACCCGGTACCGCACGGCGCAGGAGGTCGCCGCCTGGCAGGCCCGGGATCCGGTGACACTGCTGGAGCGGCATCTGCGCGACGCCGGCCTCCTCGACGACGCGGCGGGGGCCGCCGTGGCCGCGGCGGCCGAGGAGCTCGCCGCCGAGATGCGCTCCGAGTTCGGCGCCGAGCCCCCCGCGGTGGACCCAGGCTCGCTGTTCGCGCACGTCTACGCCCGTCCGACCAGCCAGCTGCGGGAGCAGGCCGCCGAGCTGGCCGCCCGCATCGCCGCCGAGACCGACCCCGCGGACACCGACCACGCAGACACCGACCACGCGGGCACCAACCAGGCAGGCACCGGCCCGGCCGGGGGCGAGGCCCGGTGAGCGCGGCGACGATGGTACAGGCGCTCAACGCCGCGCTGCGCGACTCGCTGCGGGCGGATCCCGACGTCCACGTGCTCGGTGAGGACGTCGGTGCGCTCGGCGGCGTGTTCCGGGTCACCGACGGCCTCGCCGCCGAGTTCGGGACGCAGCGCTGCCTCGACACCCCGCTGGCCGAGGCGGGCATCCTCGGCACCGCGGTGGGCATGGCGATGTACGGGCTGCGGCCCGTCGTCGAGATGCAGTTCGACGCCTTCGCGTACCCGGCGTTCGAGCAGCTCGCGTCGCACGTGGCGAAGATGCGCAACCGCACCGGCGGGGCTGTCGGGCTCCCGATCACGATCCGCGTGCCGTACGGCGGGGGCATCGGCGGCGTGGAGCATCACAGCGACTCCAGCGAGGCGTACTACGCGCACACCCCGGGGCTGCACGTGGTCACCCCGGCCACCGTCACCGACAGCTACGGGCTGCTGCGCGCCGCGATCGCGTCCGACGACCCGGTCGTCTTCCTGGAACCCAAGCGGCTCTACTGGTCCACCGAGGACGGGCTCTCCCCCGCCGAGGTCACCCGCGCCGAGGTCGGGCCGATCGGACGGGCGGCCGTCCGCCGGCCCGGCACCTCGGCGACGCTGCTGACCTACGGCCCGGCGCTGCCGGTGTGCCTGCGGGCCGCCGAGGCCGCGGTCGCGGAGGGCTGGGACCTGGCGGTCGTCGACCTGCGCTCGCTGGTGCCCTTCGACGACGAGACGGTCTGCGCGGCGGTCCGGGCCACCGGGCGCGCGGTCGTGGTGCACGAGGCCGCGGGTTTCGGCGGCGTCGGCGCGGAGATCGCCGCCCGGGTCACCGAGCGGTGCTTCCACCACCTGGCCGCCCCGGTGCTGCGGGTCACCGGGTTCGACATCCCGTACCCGCCGCCGATGCTCGAGCATCACTACCTTCCCAGCGTCGACCGCGTCCTCGACGCCGTCGCCCGACTCCAGTGGGAGCAGTGACACCGTGGCCGCGGTACTCGAATTCGCCCTCCCGGACCTCGGCGAGGGGCTGACCTCCGCCGAGATCGTCCGCTGGATGGTCGGCATCGGGGACGTCATCGTCGTCGACCAGCCGGTGGCCGAGGTCGAGACGGCGAAGGCGGTCGTCGAGGTGCCGTGCCCGCACGCGGGCGTCGTCACCGCGCTCGCCGGCCCGCCCGGCACCGCCGTCCCGGTCGGCACCCCGCTGATCACCGTGACGGTCGACGAATCCGCGGAACAGCCGGCGGACGGCCCGGACGGCCCGGACGGCGCTCCGGGGTCGGCGGGCGGAGGGTCCGGCAGGGTCCTCATCGGCTACGGCCCCCGCGCCGAGCCCGCGCCGGCCAGCCGTGCCGGCCGCGCGAGCCGCGCCAGCCGCGTTGACCGGTCGCTGGTCGGTACGACCGCCCCGGAGTCCCTGCCGTCGACGCCACCCGTGCCGATGCCACCCGCGTCGATGCCGACGGCGCGCGACGCCCGGCAGGCGGTCAAGGTGATCTCGCCGCTGGTCCGGCGGCTCGCCCGGGACAACGCCGTCGACCTGCGTGAGCTCACCGGCACCGGCCCGGACGGCCTGATCCGCCGCCGGGACGTCGAGGCGGCCATCACCGCAGCCACCCGAAGCGGCCCGGCCCCCCGCACCGGCCAGGCCACCGCCGCGGACGTCCTCGACCCGGCCGACCCGGACGTCGTCCCGTTGAGCCCGCTGGCGCGGCGCGCGGCGGAGGCGTTCGGGCGCAGCCGACGCGAGGTGCCGGACGCGACCACCTGGGTCGACGCGGAC
This sequence comes from Parafrankia soli, assembly GCF_001854695.1. GTDB lineage: Bacteria > Actinomycetota > Actinomycetes > Frankiales > Frankiaceae > Parafrankia > Parafrankia soli. The sequence continues at coordinate 44,050 of NZ_MAXA01000233.1, read as the reverse complement.
GCCACCGAGCTGCTCGCCGCCCGGGACGCCCTCAACGCGGGCGGCGCCGAGCCCCGCATCGGCGTGCTGGCGCTGCTGGCCCGGGTCTGCGTCGCCGCGCTGCGCCACTTCCCCGACCTGAACTCGACCGTCGTCACCGACGCCGACGGCCGCGCGACCGGCGTGCGCCGGCACCGCGCCGTCCACCTCGGGTTCGCCGCGCAGACCCCGCGTGGACTCGTCGTCCCGGTGGTGCGCGACACCCAGGGCCACACCACCGCCAGCCTCGCCGCCGAGGTGACCCGGCTGACCGCCGCCGCCCGGGCGGGCCGGCTCACCCCCGCCGAGCTGACCGGCGGCACGTTCACCCTGAACAACTACGGCGTCTTCGGCGTCGACGGCGCCACGCCCATCGTGAACCATCCCGAGGTGGCCATGATCGGCATCGGCCGGATCCTCCCCAGGCCGTGGGCGGTGGACGGCGAGCTGGCCGTCCGCCGGATCACCCAGCTCTCGTTCACGTTCGACCACCGGGTCTGCGACGGCGCCACCGCCGGTGCGTTCCTGCGCTTCGTCGCCGACGCGGTCGAGAACCCCACGACGCTCCTCCGCCACCTGTGACCGCCGACCTTCACCCCGCAGGCGACGACCGCCGCCGAACCGGTCCCAGGAGACATGTCTTGCCTGCCCACGCCCCGCACGCCCGCCTCACCTACCTGGGCCCTGAGGGGACTTTCACCGAAGCCGCGCTGCGCACGCTGCCGGAGGCGGCGACCCACGAGCTGTTCCCGTCCATGTCGGTGGCGGCGGCGCTGGACGCGGTGCGCAACGAGGACGCCGTCGCGGCGCTGGTGCCGATCGAGAACTCCGTCGAGGGCGCGGTGACCGCCACACTGGACGAGCTGGCGACCGGCCGGCCGCTGGTCATCCGCCGCGAGGTGCTGCTGCCGATCAGCTTCGCGCTGCTGGTGCGGCCGGGCACGACGCTGGACGACGTCAAGACGGTCACCGGCCACTCGGTCGCCCAGGCCCAGGTGCGCCGGTGGCTGGCGGCGAACCTGCCGCACGCGGAGTGGGAGTCGGCGGCGTCCAACGCCGAGGGAGCCAGGCTGGTTCGGGACGGGCGGTTCGACTGCTGCTTCGCCGGGGAGTTCACGGCGCGGCGCTACGGCCTGGAGGCGCTGCTGACCAACGTCAACGACGCCGCCGACGCCACGACCCGGTTCGTCCTGCTCGGACGTCCCGGCCCGACGACCGCGCCGACGCGCGCGGACAAGACGTCCATCGTGGTGTGGCCGACCGAGGACGAGCCGGGCGCGCTGCTGGCGCTGCTGCAGGAGTGGGCGGTCCGCAAGGTCAACCTGATCCGGATCGAGTCCCGGCCGACCGGTGAGGGGCTGGGCCGGTACTGCTTCTCGATCGACGCGGAGGGGCATGTCAGCGGCCGCGGGGTCAGCGAGGCCCTGATGGGGCTGCACCGGATCTGCCGGAAGATCCGGTTCCTGGGTTCCTATCCCCGTGCCGACCGGCCCGCCCCGCCCGCGGGCCAGCGGCTGACGGGGCACGACTTCGTCGAGGCCGCGGACTGGCTCTCCACCTGTCTGACCGGCGACGACGGGGACTGGGAGCCCTGACCGTGGCGGCCACGTTCCTTTGATTGTGACGTCGATATTTGCTTAGTGTGGTGCGCGGAGCACCTGCTCCGGCGGCCGCCGGGGAGGACGAGGCCAGCGACGGCGTGCTCCGGCCGTCGGGCGTGACATCGAGGTCACGTGCCCCCGCCCCTCCCCGTCTCGTCCCGTCTCGTCCCCGGACCAGGAGCGTGGCTTCCGTGAGCAGTGACAGCGACGTGCGCCCGAGCACGCACATCCTGTCCGACCTCGGTTTCGAGCTGACCAGGGTCGGTGACGAACTGCGCGGGTCGGCGGCGATCGTCCCCGAGATGTTCGTGCCCGGCACCCCGAGCGTCCGGACCTCCATTCTCGCCGTCTGGGCCGACACCGCGTGCGGGCATGCCGTCATGGCCGCCGTCGCCCCGCGGGTTCCGGTCACCCTCGACCTCGACGTGCACGTCTACCGCCCGCTGCACGAGTCCGGGACCATCAGCACCGTGGCGCGGCTGGTCAAGGCCGGGAAGTCGGTCTGTGGCGTCGAGGTGGTCTTCACCGGCACCGGCGGCGACGAGCTGGCGTTCTGCACCGCGTCCTTCATGGCCGCTCCGAACCCAGAGATGATCATGCCATCGGCGCAGACCGGCCTGGCCTCCCGCCCCCGCGGAGGACGGCTCCAGGTCCCGCTGGCCGAGCGCGCGCGCTGCGAGATCCGCGAACCGGGCATCGCCACGCTCCCCCGCACCGAGGACGGGCTGAACTCGTCGCAGACGGTGAGCGGCGGGCTGATCGCCCTGGCCGTCGAGGAGGCGGCGCTCTCCCTGACCCCGGGCACCTCGCTCTCCTCCCTGGCCCTGCGCTTCCTGCGCCCGGTGCGCACCGGCCCCGTCGTGGCCACGGCCCAGGTACGGGACGGTCTCGGCCGCGTCGAGGCCCGCGACGCCGGCGGCGACAACCGCCTCGCCGTCCTCGCCACCACCAGGGTGTTCGGCTAGCCGCCCTGTTCGGAGGGGTTCATTCGGAGGGGTTCAACGGACGTCCGCGGGCAGGAAGGCGAGCGCCTCGCRGAGATTGCGTTCGGCGATATCCCTCATCAGGGCGCGCTCCGGGAAGTCACCGTCGAGCAGCCGCAGCGGCCCGGCGACGAGCGACAGGCGCATCGCCAGCGTGTAGAACGCCAGCCGCCGCGCGTCGAGGTCACCGTGTTCCAGCCACCGGTAATGCTCGCCGAAGCGCAGCCGCAGGAACACGTGCTCCCACTCGACGTCGAAGAACATCAGCCCCTCGACGTCGATGAGGACCGGCCGCCCACGCCGGTCCACCAGAACGTGGTCCGGCCCGAGTTCCCCGTGGACGAGCCCGTACCGCGAACGCGGGCGCACGGCCGCGGCCAGTGTGTGGACCACTGACTCCAGGCGCTCCCGGCCGCGGGTGAGCCGCGTGTCACGGACGGCGGCTTCGGCGAGGTCGCCGAGCGCGCGTTCGAGGACGACCTGCTCGCAGGAGCCGCCCCTGGACGTACCGCCCTTGTTGGCCAGGGCGACCTTGCCGAAGTGTGGACCGTGGTGCCCCCGCATCACGGCGAGCGTCTCGGCGAGCTGTGCCATCGTCGCCTCCGCGCCGTGCGGGTCCTCCCGGAGCAGTGCTTCCAGGCTGTCGCCGGGCACGTCCTCGACCACGGCGACGTCCGCCGGGTAGTGACCCCCGCTCCGGTCAGTCAGTCGGATCCGCGGCGTGCGGATGCCGAGGACGTCCAGCTCGCGGTGGGCGGCCTCGAAGAGATCGAGGCCTGAGGCCGGCTCGAACGGGTCCGTGTGGCTGTCGGTGTCGGTATCGGTATCGCTGTCGGTACCGCTGTCGGTACCGCCGGCCCGCGGGGTGGGCCAGTAGTTCTCGGAGTCGTCCCAGATGTAGACGATCGCGGTCGAGTCGTCGTCGAGAGTTAGTCGGTACACGCCCTTCCTGCTTCCGCCTCGCAGCCGGGAGACACCCACGAGTCGATGTCCAGCGCCCAGCGCGGCGCGTGCGACAGGCTCCAGGTGCTCTCGGGTGACGACTCTGCGCGCCATGTGCACGGCCTGCCTCTCCCATGTGCCGATTGTTGACCTCAGACACGGCCCGGCGGCGGAGGCCCTGGTGCTTCTGGTGCTCGGCTACTCGCCTCTTGGTTTCTTTCTCGCCATYTCGGGGGCATTTTCCGCGGAATCCGGTCTGAAAGGGCGAGAAGGATGTCAGAAGGCGAGCAGGCCACCCTGACGTTCAGGCGGTTTGTCCGATATAGGGCCTAGCCCTGGTAGGACGGCTTGGCCGGCCCGGCGGCCCGGCGGCCCGGCGGCCCGGCGGCCCGGCGGCCCGGCGGCCCGGCGGCGCTGGGGTCCGTCCCGTTTCGTCATGCCCGACAGAATAGGCAAGGGTCTTTCCTATTCGCAACGGCGGACTGCCCGCGCGACCGGAATGTCGACGTGGCCGAGAGCTAACGTGACTCACATGTCCAGGCCGGCCGCCGCGCAGACCACCCCGGCGCTGTTGCAGGCCGTGGCCCGGTCGCAGGCGTCCCGGGTGGCCGCCGGGTTCACCGAGGCCGGGCTCACCGGGCTGCGCCCGGGTCACGCGCAGTTGCTGATCCCCCTGCTGAGCGGTGGACGGCGGGTCTCCGAGCTGGCGGAGCAGCTCGGCGTCTCCCGACAGGCCGTGGCTCAGGTGGTTACCACGCTCGAGAAGGGCAGCTACGTCGAGCGGGTGGCCGATCCGCGCGACGGGCGGGCCCGCGTCGTCCGACTGACGGCGCTCGGCCTGGTGGCGCTGCGGGCGATGCGCGCCACCGCGCTGGCCGTGGAGCGGGAGTGGGCCGCCCGGCTCGGCGCCGACGGCCTCGGCCAGCTTCGCGACCTGCTCACCACCCTGCTCGACACCGACACCGACACCGACACTGGTGCGGGCGCGGGCACGGGCGCGGGTTCCGACACCAGCGCCTGACGCGCCACCCCGGGCCATCTTGCGAAAATCGCAAGGCGAGGTTATCGTCGCAGAGTGCCCAGCATCCCCGAACGCCCGACTTCGTCCGGGCACACGACTTCGTCCGGGCAGGCGGCCTCCCCCAGGCACGCCACCGTTCCCGAGCGGGTCGCCGGGCTGATCGAGGCGTCCGGGCTGACCCGTCGCGATTTCGGGCTGCGCATCGGGCTCGACGAGTCGAAGATGTCGAAGTCGTTGCGCGGCACCCGCCGCTTCTCCTCGACGGACCTGGCCCGCATCGCGCAGGCCTGCGAGGTCACCGTCGACTGGCTCCTCACCGGTGACGAGCCGGCCCTCTCGCTGGCTGCCAGAACCGCCGGCGGTGACGCGGGCGGCGCGCTCGCCACGGCCAGACACCTCAGCACGATGCGCGCCGACCTGGCCGAACTCGGCTACCCGGCACCCTGGCAGGGGCCCCGGCTGGAGCACGTTCCCGTCGGCTGGTCTGAGCAGGGCCGGCGGCTGGCCGGGCGCGCGCTCGACGAGGTCGACAAGGCGGGCCGGTCGGTGCTGGAAGAGGACCTGATCAGCGTGATCGAGGCCGTCTTCGGCGTCGACATCGCCGTCGCCGACCTCGGCCCGGGCATCGACGGCCTGGCCGTTGCCTCCGCCGAGGTGGCGCTGATCCTGCTGGCGACATCCCCGGTGCCGGCCCGCCAGCGGTTCACCCTCGCCCACGAGCTCGGCCACCTGCTCGCCGGCGACGACCAGGACGTCCACCTCGACCGGGACATCTTCGACCTCGCCCAGGCGAGGGATCCCAGCGAGATCCGCGCGAACGCGTTCGCCTCGGCGTTCCTGATGCCGGCCGACGCCCTCGGCGACGCGGTCGGCGACCCGGTCGACCCGGCCGGCTTCGCCGACAGCTGTTTCGCCACCCTCGCCTGTGACCTGATGGTGACTCCGTCGGCACTGGCCTACCGGCTGCGCAACCTCCAGATGATCGACTCGGCCACGTGTGACCGGTTGAAGCGGATGACGGGGCCGAAGGCGGCCCACCTCGCCGGCCGCAGCGACCAGTTCGCCCGGCGGGCCGCGGTCGCCGGCACCCCGCGGCCACCCGGGCTCATGCTCCGGGACACCTACGCCGCCTACGAAACCGGCGTGACAACCCTGCGTCCCTATGCCAACCTGCTCGGCGTAGACGTCGATGATCTCAGCACCGCACTCGAAGCGGACCGCCCGGCGCCCGGGGAGTAGCCACGGAACTTCTCTTCCCCGACAACACCGTCCTGTGCAACTTCGCCGCCGTGGGGCGCCTTGACCTGCTCAGGTCGGTGCTCCGGGGGCGCGGGCGCTGGACGGCCGCCGTCGCCCACGAGGCGAGCCGCTCGGCGCGTTACTTCCCCGACCTGGCCCTGCTGCCGGCGGAGGGCTGGCTCGGCGAGGCGATCGAGATCGTCGACGAGGTCGACATCCGGCGGGTCAACCGCATCMGGCGGGCCGTGTTCGGCGGCACCGACGCCGAACCGCTGCGGCACCTCGGTGAGGCGGAGAGCTGCTTCGTGATCCTCGAGTGGGCGGCCTTCGCCGGCTCCTGGTGGATCTCCGACGACCGGGAGTCCCTGCGGTACGCCCGCCGGCGCGGCATCACCACCGCCGAGACGATCGACGTCATGGGAATGGCGGTCGCCGACGGCCATGTCGACAAGCGCGACGCGGTCGCCCTGATGCACCGGATGACAGCCGAGGGCAGGCACCTTCGGCTGCCCCGCTCCGACGCCGACCTCGTGACCTGACGGGTCGCCTGGGGCGTGACCTGCGCCGCGGGCGCACCGCCATCCGCGCCCGGGGTCACACCACGTCGACGACGATCTTTCCGCGGACGTGGCCGGCCTCGACCAGGGCCAGCCCCGCGGCGACGTCCACCAGCGGGATCGTCCGGTCGACGACGGTGGTGAGCCCGCCGGCCGCGGCGAGGTCGGCGAGCGCGGCCAGTTCGGAGCGGTCGAGGCGGGTGGGCAGGACGCGCAGGTGCTGGCGGACGAACCTGTCGGCCGCTACCGCCCCGAGCATGGCGCCGACCGCGCCGAACACCCGCCCGGGTGAGCCGCCCGCGTTGACCACCAGCGTGCCGCGCGGGGCGAGCGCCCGCCGCAGCCGGCGCAGCGGGTGGTTCCCGACGTTGTCGAGGATCACGTCGTAACCCCCATGCCGCTCGAGGAAGCCGTCCGCGGTGAAGTCGCCCTTCGTGTAGTCCACGACGTGCGCGGCGCCGAGCGAGCGGACCAGTTCGGCGTTGCGCCCGCTGCACACGCCGGTCACCTCAGCGCCCAGCCCGGCCGCGATCTGGACGGCGTAGGTGCCCACCCCACCGGCGGCACCGTTGACGAGCAGCCTGGTCCCGGCCCGCACCTCGCCGGTCTCCCGCACCCCGCGCAGTGCCGTCGTACCGGCGGTCGGCAGCGCCGCCGCGTCGGAGAAGGCGAGGCCGGCCGGTTTGCGGGCCAGCATGCCCGGCCGGGTGCGGGCGAGCTCGGCGAAGGCGCCCGGGCAGAAGCCGAACACCTCCGTGCCCGGGCTCAGCTCGCGCACGTTCACGCCGACCGCCTCGACCACGCCGGCCGCGTCCAGCCCGGCCACCGGGTTCTTCGGCCGGCGCAGCCCCATCCCGCCCATCAGCCGCGCGACGTACGGGTCGCCGCGCAGCATGTGCCAGTCGTACGGGTTCAGCGCCGCGGCCCGCACCCGCACCAGCACCTCGTCCGGCCCCGGCACCGGCACGTCGACATCGGCCAGCCGCAGGATGTCCGGCGGGCCGAACCTGTCCTGGACGACCGCCTTCACCGTGACCTCCGACCGGGCTGACCAGGCCGACCGGGCCGGCCGGCCGCCACCGCGGCGCGGGCGCGCCCGGCATCCAAACTGAGAACCGTCATGAGGCAACGGTGGCGTCGCCGTGTTGAGCGGCGGCGGTGAATCGCTGGCGCGGCGGTTGAGTGTCGGTGGCGGGTCGCATACTGGCGGCGGGAGAGTTGATCGTCGAGGCAGGAAGTCGTCGAGGCAGGGAGCGCACCCGTGCTGCGGATCCGGCTGCTGGGCGGGGTCGGTGCCGTCACGTCCGGCGGCGAGCCGGTCGACGTCGGCCCGGCGAAGTGCCAGGCGCTGCTCGCCGCGCTCGCGCTCGCCCCCGGCAAGGTCGTGCCGGTCGGGCGGCTGGTGGAGCTGGTCTGGGGCCCGCACCCGCCCAGGACGGCCGACCGCACCCTGCAGTCGTACGCCACCCGGCTTCGCAGGGCGCTCGGTCCCGGTTCGATCCGCCGGGTCGGCGCCGCCTACCTGCTGGATGTCGCGCCGGAGGCGGTGGACGTCGTCCGCTTCCAGCGGCTACTCGACGAGCGGGACGTCGCCGCCGCCCTCGCCGAGTGGGCGGGCCCGCCGCTGGCCGGGCTGGTCGTGCCCGGCCTGGCCGGAGCCGTCGACGGGCTGGTCGAGCAGTGGCTGGCCGCCGTGGAGGTGGATCTGGCGCGCCAGGTGGAGACCGACGCGCGTTCCGCGCTGGGCCGGCTCACCGAGCTGACCGCCGCCCACCCGCTCCGCGAGGGCCTGTGGGCGCTGCTCATGACGGCGCTCTACCGGGCCGGGCGCCCGTCCGAGGCCCTGGCGGCGTTCCGCGCCGCCCGCCGGCACCTGGTCGACACCCTCGGGGTGGAGCCGGGGCCGGCGCTGCGCGAGCTCGAGGCACTGGTCCTGGAGCACGACAGACGGCTCCTGCCGCCCGGCGAGGGATTCGGCCAGGTCGGCGAACGTCCCGTCCCGGGCGAGCGCCCGGGCAATCTTCCCCGCCGGCTGGGGCGGCTACTCGGCCGCGAGCATGATCTGGAGGCCGTCGGCGGCGCGCTGGCCGTCTCACCCGTCGTGACCCTGGTGGGGCCGGGTGGGATCGGCAAGACCCGGCTGGCCCTCGCGGCGGCGGCGCGGCACCGCGACGCGGACGGCGTCTGGCTGGTCAAGCTGGCCGAGATCGCGGCTCCGTCCGATGTGGCGCGGGCGGTCGCCGGTGTCGTGGGCGTGACGGAGACCTCCGGGCGCCCGCTGGGCGAGTCCGTCGTGGCGGCGCTGCGCCATCGCCGGGTGCTGCTCGTCCTGGACAACTGCGAGCATGTCGTCGACGGCGCCGCGGCGCTCGCCCAGGCGATCGCCGAAGGCTGCCCCGAGGTGCGGATCCTCGCCACCTCCCGGGAGCGGCTCGGCCTCGGGAACGGCTTCGAGCGGCTCGTCGCCGTGGGCCCGCTGGAGCCCGCCGGGGCGGCCGCCGAGCTGTTCGCGCAGCGCGCCCGCGCGGTCTTCCCCGCCTTCGACGCGCGGGCCGGCCACGCCGAGATCACCGAGATCTGCCGCCGTCTCGACGGCCTCCCGCTGGCCATCGAGCTGGCCGCCGCCCGCACCGCGGCCCTCGGCCTCACCGACCTGCTCGAGCGTCTCGACGACCAGCTGCGCCTGCTCGTCGGCGGCGCGCGGACGGCCGACGAGCGCCACCGGACGCTGCGCGCCACCGTGCGGTGGTCCTACGACCTGCTCGCTCCCGCCGCGCAACGCCTGTTCCGGCAGCTGTCGGTCTTCGCCGGGCCGTTCGACCTGGGCGCGGCAACCACCGTCGCGGCAACCACCGAAGGCAACGGTGCGGACGGCTCGCGCGCCGCCGGCCGGCCGGGCGACCCGGGCACGGCCGGCGCGGGCGGCGCGGGCGGCGCGATGGGCGAGGCGGAGGACCTGCTCGGTGACCTCGTGGCGCGGTCGATGCTCGTGGCGGAGACCGGGCCGTTCGGGCGGCGCTTCCGGCTTCTGGAGACGATGCGCCAGTTCGCCGCCGAACGGCTCGCTGACGCCGGTGAGACCCGGCAGGCGACCGAACGGCACGCCCGGTGGTGCCTCGAGGCGGCCACCCGCGTCCAGGTGCTGCTTGCCGGCCCGGCCGAGGTCGAGGGCGTCGCCCGTCTCGACGAGCTCTGGCCCAACCTGCGGGCCGCGTTCGACCGGGCGTGCGCGGCCGGTGACACGGCGCTGGCCCGGGCGCTCGTGCGCCCCGTCGTCGTGGAGATCGTCCGCCGCAGCCGCCACGAGATCGGCGACTGGATCGAACGGCTCCTGGCACTCGGGCAGCCGGGGGCGGAGCCGGACCCCGACCTCGTCGTCTTCGCGCTCACCTGGGCGGCGCAACGCTACAAGATGAGCCAGGACAGCGCCGCCTACGAACGACTCGTCGAACGCCACGGCGAGCCGGACCATCCGTTGGTCCGCCATGCGCGAGCGTCCGTCTACGAGGACTACCCGGCCCATGTGACCTGGGCCGCGCCGGCCGTGGCGGAGCTGCGCCGGCACGGCGCGGACGACCTGGCCGAGCAGTTCGAGCTGGACGTCGGCGCGGCCCTGCTGTTCACCGGCCGGTTCGCCGAGCACGACGCCGTGGTCGGGGCGCTGGTCGAGCGGTACCGCCGGCAGGGGCCGCCCACCCTGCTGAACCTGACTCTGGTGCTGCTCGGCTACTCGGCGCTGCTGCGTGGCCGGCACGACCGCGCCGACCGGCTGTTCGACGAGGCCGTCGGCGTCGAGGTGCCGGCCCGGACGCACTCGCCGAACCGGGCCGTCCAGGCCCGGGCGGTCTTCCGACGCGGTGAGCGGGCGCGGGCGTTCGCCATCCTGCACTCGCACGTCGAGCAGCTGCTCGACGACGGGAACATGCAGGCCGTCTGCGTCACCACGGTCGAGTTCGTCAACATGGCGGCTGCCGTCGGCCGGCTCGAGGAGGCGGCACGCATGCTGGGCTTCCTCGAGACGACCGGCCTGCTCGAGCATCCCGCGTGGCGGACGCTCGTCGACGGCACGACGGCCCGGGTCGCCGCCGACCCCGGCGTCGACCCGGAGCGGGAACGGGCCGGCGGCCGGCGGCTGGACGACCGTCAGGCTCTGGAGTACATGCGAGGCGTCCTGGACCTCCTCACCTGACCGGCAGCCCGTGGTCTCCGGCCCGACCGGTCGCCCGCCGGATGACAAGCGGGGACGATGCTTGGCGGGCGTCTCATAACGCCCGCTCACGGCTCCGCACCGACGCAGGAGGACCGCCGATGACCGTCGACTCCCCGTTATCGACCCCGCGCCAGGACGACGCCGCCGGACCGCCGCCGCCCTTCGACGCCGAGGTGCGCCCGACAATGGTGATCATGCGGCAGGCGCTGGCGGGGATGCGGACGCTGGACGCCGTCCTGGCCGCCCGTGAGCACACCGGCCGGGCCCGGGACCAGGACGCGCGGCTGGCCCGCGACGGGGCGTTCGAGCTGACCGAGGTGTCGGTGCCCGGCCCGCCCGGCGGGCCCGAGGTGTCACTGCTCGTGTGCCGGCCCACGGCGACCACCGCGCCCCGCGCCGTCCTGTACTTCGCGCACGGCGGCGGAATGATCATCGGTGACAACCGACTGGGGCTCGACGACCCGCTGGACTGGGCGCAGGAGCTGGGACTCGTTGTGGTCTCCGTGGACTACCGCCTCGCGCCCGAGCATCCCCATCCGGCACCGGTCGAGGACTGCTACGCGGGCCTGGTGTGGACGGCCTCGCACGCGGCCGACCTGGGCGTCGACCCATCCCGGATCATCATCTCAGGACAGAGCGCCGGCGGCGGCCTGGCTGCGGCGACGGCGCTGCTGGCCCGCGACCGCGGCGGCCCGGCCCTGGACGGGCAGCTGCTGATGTGCCCGATGCTCGACGACCGCAACGACACCCCGTCCGCCCGGCAGATGGCCGGGGCGGGCGTCTGGGACCGGTCGATGAACGAGATGGGCTGGTCGGCTCTGCTCGGCGAGGCCCGGGGTGGCCCCGATGTCTCCTCCTACGCGGCCCCGGCGCGCGCCACGGATCTCTCCGCGCTGCCGCCCGCCTTCGTCGACGTCGGCTCGGCCGAGACGTTCCGGGACGAGGACGTCGCCTACGCGAGCCGCATCTGGCAGGCCGGGGGCGAGGCTGAGCTGCACGTATGGCCCGGCGGCTTCCACGGGTTCGACCTGGTGGCCCCGCAGGCGGCGCTCTCGCGGGCGGCGAAGGCGGCACGGCTCCAGTGGCTGCGCCGCCTGCTGCGGGACTGACCCGCTTGCCGCGGTGACGTGATTCACTCGACACTCGTCCGTGTATGTGTTCACTTATGAGGCCTGTCGGCGGCCCGGCAGCTTGACATCGGGCCGCCTACCACGACGTGGGTGCCGACCGGCCCCGCGTGCCGCGGCCCGCGGCCTACAGAACTGGAGTCCAGGCGATGAGAGTTGTGGTGGTCGGTGCGTCGAGCGGCCTCGGCCGGTGTATCGGCGTCGACCGGGGCCAGCGCGGCGACCAGGTGGCGCTGCTCGCCCGCAGACAGCACCGGTTGGTCGAGGCGGCCAAGGAGGCCGGGTCGGGCACGCTCGCCATCGCCTGCGACGTGACCGACGAGGAGTCCTGCGAGGCCGCGATCGAGGAGGCGGCGGCGGGTCTGGGCGGGATCGACGCCATCGTCTACGCCACCGGCATCGGCCCGCTCTCCCGGTTCGAGACGATCGGCGCCGCCACCTGGCGCAAGGCGTTCGACACGAACGTGATCGGCGCGGCGCTGATCACCGCCGCGGCTCTCCCCCACCTGAAGGCCTCGGGTGGCGTGGCGGCCTACCTGTCGTCGGTGAGCGCGTCGCTGACGCCGCCCTGGCCGGGGTTCGCGGCCTACAACGTGAGCAAGGCCGCGCTCGACAAGCTCATCGACTCGATGCGCGGTGAGCACCCGTCCGTTGGCTTCACCCGCATCGTCGTCGGGGACTGCGCCGGCGGCGAGGGTGACTCGTCGACCGAGTTCGTCACCGGCTGGGACAGGGAGTACGCCGCGGAGGTGCACCAGATCTGGGCGCAGCGCGGCTACATGGCCGGCGCGCTGCTCGACGTCGCGGAGCTGCTGCGCGTGGTGGACGTCGTGCTGCACTGCGGCGGCACCATCCCCACGGTGGCCGTGACCCCACGCCCCCCGGCCTCTGCCTGACGGCGCGGCCAGGTACCTGAACCAGCGAAATTCGGGCCGGGAGAACATCGTCCGGCGCAATCGCTCCCCTCTCGGTCCGCATGTGGCTAATGTCACCGCCTATGACGCAAGCCACGTGCGGGCGTCCGGGCTACCGGGGAGAAACCATGATTGCCGCGGTGGAGTTACCCGTCGCCCCACCTTCGCGACGTATGGGTGATCACGATGGGTGCTGAGCGCCGGGACCTGCACACCCGGCCGCTCAGCACCCCGGGTTCCGACACGCCGGGCCGCCCAGCTCCGGATCACGCGGCGGCAGATCATGCCGCGCCGGGTCAGACCGCGCCGGGTGCCGGGCCCCATGGCAGCGCCCCCGCACGGCTGGGGTCGCTGGGTGGTCTGCTCGCCGCGCTGCGCGGGAGGCCTCGGACGGGCGGGTACGCCGCCGGGGCGGACCTGGCCGGCGCGGACCTGGCCGGAGTGTGCCTCACCGGGCGGATCCTGCGCGGGGCGCGGCTGCACGGTGCCTACCTCAGCGGCGCCGACCTGCGCGGGACGGACCTCCGGGACGCCTGCCTGCGCGGGGCCGACCTGCGGGACGCCGACCTCAGTCAGGCCGCGCTCGGCGGTGCGGACCTCGCCGGTGCGCTGCTCGCCGGCGCCTTCCTCACCGGCGCCGACCTGCACGGGACGGACCTGCACGGAGCCTTCCTCCACAACGCGGATCTCCGGAAGGCCTTTCTCGCCCGCGCCGACCTGCGCGGAGCCGACGCCGACGGGATCATCATGCGCGGCGCGGACCTGCGCGCGGCCGACGCCACCGACGCGGTCCTGCGTCAGGCGGACCTGCGTGCGGCCGACCTGCGCGGGATCCGCCTGGCCGGGGCGATCCTGCGCGGGGTCGACCTGCGCGGCGCGGACCTGCGCGCCGCGGACCTGGGCACCGCCCTCCTGAGCTCCGCCCGGCTCGACCGGGTGTATTGGTCGACCGCGACGGCCTGGCCGCCCGGTGAGTGGACCTACCGGATGCGGTCGGCGTCCCAGCAGGTCGCCCCGGGCGTCTTCCAGGTCTCCGACGAGCCGACGCGCCCCGGCCGCCATCACCCGATGCCCGGCTGACCCACCGGCGGTGCCGCGGCCAGCCGCGCGGATCAGGAGACCGGCGGTTCCTTCCGCAGTCCTCCGATCGGGGCGACGGCGTGACCGCCCTCGGCCCGGCACCGCCACACCGGCCATCCGACGCCGTCCCAGTCCCAGTCCGGCAGGTGCAGGCCGCGACGATGGCGGGCGCAGGTCGGCCAGTAGAACTGGAACATCTCCATCACGCACTCCTGGACGTTCTCGGCGAGCGACAGGACCCTATGGGGCAGGTCGGCACCGTCCAGGCACTCCGCGGGGTTGCCCCCGCCGCGGTGGGGCTCGCCGCCGAAACCGATGAGGAGCTGCGGCTCACCGTCCTCGCCGTATTCGCCCGACCAGTGGAGCGTCAGGCGGCCCAGGCCGGCCTCGGTCTCGTCCAGGTCCCGCTGCACGATCGTCAGGGCCTGCTCGGTCCGAGCCACGAGATCGGGCTCGAACCGGGCGCGCGACTCCTCCCAGGGAAACAGCTCACCAGTCCTCCAGATGCGGCTGCCCAACCCCGACCTGGCGCGCGACTCCTCCCAGGGAAACAGCTCACCCCACGCATCTGTCTGCGGCTCGAGGCTGTGGCCCAGCTCGGTGAGCGCGACGGGCAGCAGGCGGCGTGCTTCGAGATCGTCACGGACGCCGAGGGCGGCCAGCTCACGCAGCGCGGGGCTGTCGAACCCGGCCGCCAGCGCGTCCGCCGCGAGGTGCGGCAGGCTCACTCCGATCTTGATGCCCGTCCTCAACGCGAACCACGCGTCCTCAAGCTCATCCACCCGTTCATCGTGACAGTGGGAACAGCGCCCGCTGACCGGAACGCACGCGGGCCCTTACCGGCCCGGAACGGCCGTCTGACGCCGGCCCGGGCCCGCGGACGGCTCACTCGATCCTGGTGCCACCCACGACGACCAGCGAGAACAATCACCGGACCGGTGATGGCCATTCACCGGCGCGCGCTTTACCGAAATACATCGAACCACCGGCCAAAAATCCTTTGGACGTTTTCATTCCAGGTATGTCAGCACGAGCACCTAACCCCGCCGGAACGATCCTCCGGAGTGTGTCGGCGCCAACCGCCTGCCCCGGCAGCGGTCGTGCCGGCGTGGCTGATTCCTGTCGGACCCTCGTGCAAGCATCCGAGCGCGGGTTTCAACCGGCCCGTACAGGAACCACCAGCCAAGGATTCACATCCTCACCAGACCCGTGAAGGCAGGAGGCGGACTGTGGAACACCGGACAGGAACCGCGGACGGCACGACGATGCTCCCGGCGGCGGCCCTGGATGCGCTCGCGAACGCCGTGGCCAAGGTGGTGCCGGCGCTGGCGGGCGTCATCCCGCCCGACGCGGCGGCCCGGCTCGGCCGGCTCGGCGTGCCCGGGGGGTCA
Organism: Parafrankia soli; assembly: GCF_001854695.1. GTDB lineage: Bacteria > Actinomycetota > Actinomycetes > Frankiales > Frankiaceae > Parafrankia > Parafrankia soli. Next base: position 28,967 of record NZ_MAXA01000233.1, on the reverse strand, counting down.
CACGTTCCAGGCCCGGCCGGTCAGGGCCCGAACCTACGAGGGCGCTCCACCCGAGTCAGCTACCAGGGGCGGGCCGTGTTCGATCAGCCCCGGTCACCGCACGCGGCGCCGGTGACGAGCCTGGGCCTGTCCGGGCCCGGGCCGGTCCCACCGCCATCGCCGAGGCCGGGCCCACGGCCCGCACCGCAGCCGTTCTTCGTGCCGCCCTCCCCGGCCGGCGAGGCCGAGTCGCCCGTGCTGCGCGCGCTGCGCGGGCTCGGCCCGCTGCTGGCCGAACGCCCGCTCGGCGCACTGGAGCTGACGCTCGGCGTGTTCGAGCTGGGCGGGGTCCCGCCCGGGCTGGCGGCCAGCGTCCCGACGCCTGCCGGTAGCCAGGTGGTCGCGTTCGCCATGGCCAGTGGTGGCGGCGAGCCGGAAGCCGCCGTGATCATGCTTKACCAGGTCCGCTGGGGCGCGAGCACACTCACCTGCGACCTGGTGCGGACGCTGAGCTCCCACCCGCTGGTCGCCCCGCTGCTTGTAGTGGAGGCCGTGCACAAGGAGGTCGTGGCGGAGGAAGAGACGGTAGCGGCCGAGGAGGTGGTCGCGGCGCGGCATGGCGCGGTGCACCTCGCCCTTGCGGTGGCGGTCTCCATCGCGGTGCTGCGTGAGCTCGGGCTGCCGGCGGTGCCGGCCCGGCCACCCGCGGTCGTCGGTCTCGCGCTCGGCGCGGCCGCCCATGTTCTCGCCGAGGCGCCGATGCCGGCCGCGTACGCGGCCGCGGCGCTGGCCCGTCGCAGGGCGGAGTACCGGCTTCCGCGCGGTTCCGCCGGGCGGGTCAGCGTGACCGGCCACTGCTTCGCCCTCGCCGAGTCCGGCTCTCCGGCGCTGGAAGCGGCGGCGCCCACGTCGTTCGCCGCGAACGGACTGGTCGAGACCGTGCCCGGCGGCGCCCTGATCCGCACCGGGACGGCGGCCGGCTCGGCGCATGTCCGCCTGGCGATTCTCCAGGGCCCTCCGGACAAGGTCGAGCTCGACGGATGGGACGAAGTGGTGGAGGTCAGTTGGACGGCAACGGCCGGGTCCGCCACCGTCTTCGGGGCAGGCCTGGCGATCCCCGCCCTGGAAGGAGAGACCCCGCCGTGGCCGGGCACGTACCGCCTGCGTGTGCACGCCCGCGACCGGGACGAGGGCGAAGAATACGAAGGCGACCTGCGCGGCGGCGAGGGCTACCTGCTCGTCGTGTGGGCGGCCCCGGCCGCGCCGGAGGTCGTGCACAGGCGGTCCGATCAGTTGGGGCACCGGCTACGCGGCGAGCCGCCGCCCGCGGCCCGGCCGGAGGCCGCCTACCGCTGGGTGCGCCACAGCTCGATCGGCGAGGCAGCCACCGTCACCGTCGTCCCCGGAGCCGACATCGCGCGGGTGCTCCGCGCGTTCGGCGCCGACGCCACCACGCCGGTGTCCATCACCGAGATGCAGGAGAGCTGGAGCGCCGGCAGGTTCTTCGTGGCCGTCCTCGCCGTGGAGGGTGCCGTGCTGGCGGTCGAGCACAACGGCTTCCAGGGCACCCGGGCGCCGGTGCTGCGGGCGCTGTCCCGGCGGGGCCGGGCGGCCAGCATGTTCTGGAACGTCAACGCGGTCACCCGGCTGTCGCTCGCGGAGCACGGCGAGATCGTCGCCTCCTTCGAACCCTGGCTCGACCGGGTGGCCGAGCTCGCCCCGGCCGTGCTGCCGTACCTGGCCGGCATGGACCTCACCGACCACCGGCGCAAGGTCGCGAAATGCCTGGTGGCCGTCGAGCGGTTCACCGGCTGCCCGGTGCGTCCGGTGGACATCGAGCGGGTCGAGGCGGCCGGCGTGGCCTACCTGATGCCCGACAGATGAGGGATGGACCTGACGTGGCAGCAGAAGAACCGCTCGATCTTGGTCGAAGGTCCTGCAATCACCGTCCGCCCGGTCGGGACGCGGCAGCCGACCAGGGACGACGCCGGACCAGGATCGGAATGATCACACCGTGGCCGACCTCGAACACACGTTCCGCAGAGCCGGTGGAAATCTTGCCACGTGAGTCACTCGCCTGTGGTGGGAGGGAATCGTAGGCGACGATCTTGTCCGGCGTGGGCTCACGGCAGCGATCCGGATGGGGCAGGCCGGTAGTCGCTCATCCGCCGGTGATTTCCTGACGCCAGGTGTGGAAGAAGTGGCGTAGCCGGTCGGCGGCCGGGCGGGGCAGTCCCAGGTCGTCGTCGGTGAACCGGCTGATGGTTCCGATCATGTCGGCGAACACCCGCAGGTCGAAGCCGCCGTCCTGGGTTTGGGCGAGGTGGACGAGTTTCTCCTTGGTGAAGACGTTCGCCAGGTCTTGCACGTCGGTGAAATCGCGTGCCTCGGCTCGGCCGAACAGGGCGAGAGTCTTGCGGGCCGCCAGGTCATGGGCGCCGAGTGTCGGGCCGAGTTCAGTGAGGGTGGGTGGTTCGTCCGGCGGGCTGTCGACACCGAGATCCACGATCAGCGCCTCGCTGTCTGCTTCGACGACAAGTCTGGCGAAGCTGTCCGTGAGCTGGACCCGCCGGGTGGCCCAGCCCTGCGAGGCCGCCGCGCGTTCGAACGCCGCTGCCGTGTCGGGGATCGATGCCGTGGGCGGGAGGGCGGTGAACAGGTCGACGTCGCGGGTCTCGCGGTCGACGAGATCACGTGCGATGAGCGCGGCGCCGCCCGCGACCGCGAAGCCCACGCTTTCGGGCAGCCCGAAGAAGATCCGCGCAACCGCCCGCTGCAACGGCGTGATCACCTGAGGGCGGCCCGTTCCCAGGCGCGCCGGATCGAGGCGGGAAGGACAAGCTCCGGCCAGGCGTCGACGAGCAGTGCCCCGTCGACGTAGGCGAGGATGTCCTCCGCCGTTCCCTCGCGCAGGACGATCTCGTACAACCGGTGGCGCTGTCGGCGGTCCGCAAGGTCGTAGGTCCGATCAGGGTCGGACCAGTTCAGATGGACGGGCAGGCGTACCCGTGCCAACGCCTGCCGGATCGGGAGCCGGGGCAGCCGATCCGGCACGGTGAACGGCCGCCCCCGCCCGTCCACCACGACCTCGAACGAGGGCACCGGCACGGCGTCGAGCCGGAAGCCCGCCGCCGCCAGCAGGCGCGTCGCGGTCTCCAACGTCGGTGACTTCACCCCGTGCTCATAGGCCGCCAACGTCGGCCGCGACGTGTGCGCCCGCCGCGCGAGCTCGGCCCCAGACAGGCCCGCCTCCAGACGCGCCGATTCGATCAGCCGGCCCGCCAGCGAATCCGCCACTCCCCCTCCATCACGATCCCCTCCATCACGACGTGAAGCGTATCCGATGAGATACGCTACTCGCCTTTCGATCCGTTCGCCGGCCCATACGGCGTGACCTCGGCATGAGCCCTGCCGCCAGGCGGCCCGAGCAGCTTCTACGCTGTCGACGGCCTGGTCGATCGCGCCGGGGAGATGGCCAAGCGGGCCGTCGGGTCGGTGCCCGAGCCGGTTGAGGAGGGCTCGCAGCCGCGGATCGCTGATCGCATCGGTCAGCGCACGGGTGATGCGTTCAGCGCCGAGTACCTGGATGTCCCGAGCATGGAAGCGGCGCGGCGCGGGGTCGACGGGCCCAGCCAGACCAAGCCGGTTCGTGGCGTCGGCAGGATCGTGGCCCGCCGCGAAGCTGATCAAAAGTCAGCGAGCACGACGGGCCGGCTCGTGGAGCTTCTGCGCCACTACTCCGAAAATCTTGGACTCCTCAACGACCTCCGCTGGCTACTCAAAGTAGTCGAGAACACAGACGGTGACGACACGTCCGACGAACCGGACCTATGCGACCAACCCAACGGTCGGCGCGGGGGAGGTTCGTGATCGGTGTCCGCCGGGMAGAGCTCCGGCGCAACACCATCCTCATCGGCGATGTACGCACCCGACTGGCTGATCTACCGCCCACCTCGATCGACGCCGTGATCACCAGCCCGCCGTACTACGGTCTTCGCGACTACGGCGTGCCGGGACAGCTCGGCCTGGAAGGCGACGTTCAGGGCTGGGTGGCCGGACTGCGAGTCGTCATGGCATCGGTAGCCCGCGTACTCAAGCCCACCGGCGTGGTCTGACTGAACCTGGGCGACGGCTACGCCCGCCATCCGCAGGACGGCGCACCGAGGAAGAGCCTGCTACTTGGACCTGAGCGGCTGGCGCTGGCGCTCACCGATGACGGCTGGATCCTGCGGAACAAGGTCGTCTGGGCCAAGACGAACCCCATGCCGACCAGCGTCGTGGACCGCCTGAGCACCACACACGAGGTGATCTATCTCCTCACCCGCAGCCGGCGCTACTTCTTTGATCTGGACGCCATCCGCACCCCGCACGCCAGCAGCCAGGCTGCGGCGCAGGCCCGAGCCGCTGGTCGGGTCTACCCACCAGAATCGGCGGTCGCCACCATCCGCCATGTCCAGCGCACGCAGCGCAACACTGGACTCAGCGCCCTGAAGGCCAACGGCATCGCCGGACACCCACTCGGCAAGAACCCTGGCGACGTCTGGCGGCTGGCCACGGCCGGCTACCGGGGCTCGCACTTCGCCAGCTTCCCAGTGTCGCTGATCGAGCGGCCGTTGCTGGCCAGCACACCGGAACGGGTGTGCACCGCGTGCAGCGCACCGTGGCGTCGGAAGTCAGCCCCCAGACGGGGGTGGTCTACGGGCACTTCTACATCCAGGACAAGGGCGTGTCGTGGTTCCACGACTCGAGCCAGCCGGAACCGGGGCCGCCGGAGGACGACGACTTGGTGCGCACCGCGCTGGACTGGATCAGCATCGTCAGCGCGGCGGGCGATCATGTGGCCGGCGCGCAGCTGGAGGCGTGGGACTGGGAGCCTCAGCGTCAGGACGACTGGGAGGTGTCGGCCGACTTCGAGTTCACCTGCACCACGGGGAACGTGGCGTTGGTGGCGGTCATGATGGGGCCCTCAACGGAGGAGCTGATCATTGGGGCGCCGGGCACGTACCGGGGGCGGGTGTACTCCCGGGGGGCGGGAGGATGCCGAGGCGGCCCCTACCTGCCAAGATGGTGCGAGGCAACGTCGAACACCCACTTGGCCACCTGCTCGCCGTTGCGGTTCGGACTGAGACAGGGCTGAGACAGGTGGTCTCCGCTCATCCCGCCAGGTGCCGGGGCGGGCTCGGCTGCGCGACCCGGCCAGTCCCGTCACGCCGCGCTGCAGATGCCTCACCAAGCGCGGTCGGGGAGAACGCCGCCACCCGGGTGACCGGGCGGGGCGAGCCGCCGGCCGGTCCGGGTGTCGACGACTGCCCCGGGCGGGCACGGCGCCGGCCGGCCCGATCAGACCTGGTGGCCTTACCACCGTCCCCGGTGGCCCTGCCGCCATCCCTGGCCGCGCGGCGGCCGTCCCCCGTCCTATTTCCGGTCGCACCGGTGCGACCGGTGGGTGAGCCGGGCCGGGTGGGGCGCAGGAGGTGGAGCAGGGCGGGCAGGAGCGTCGCCCGCAGCATGAACGCGTCGATGGCCACGCCGGTCGCGAGGCCGCACCCGATGACCTTCATGGTGCGGGAAGGCTGCGCGGCGATCGCCATGAAGAGGAACAGCATCACGAGGTTCATGGTCAGCATGACGTGACCGACGTCGGCGTGGCCGCGCCGGATGGGGGTGGTGTCGGTGCGGTGGCGCCGGATCGGGCCCGGCGTGCCGCCGCGACGTCCACGGGGCCGGGAACCGGCGGATCGGCGGCGGACGGGCCCGGTGTCGGCACGCCGACGCCGCCGTGCGCGCCGTGTCCCGCCGGTGTTCCGCGTACTCTCCGCGCCCTCCGCGTCCCGCGTGGGCGGTTCGTTCCCGGCGCGGTCGGCCGGTTCCATGAGCCGGACGAGAAGGCTGAGGTTCAGGCCTGGCAACAAGCCGAACAYGGCGACCAGCACGAGTACCAGCATGGACGGCTCCACCGGCCCGGTCTCCAGCCCCAGCGCCGTGGTGAGCAGGTCGGTCTGGAACAGGATGGCGAGGACGCCGGCCGCCGCGAGCACGGCGAGCACGCTGGTCACCGCCAGCGCGGCCGCGATCTCCACCGAGCGCAGGATCAGCAGGCCGAGGACCCCGACCACGAGCAGGATCACCAGCAGGAACAGTGTCGTCGCGCCACGGAAGTCCGCCGCCATGTCGACGAACAGTGCCGTGGAGCCGCCGATGTACACCCGGGAGCCGGTGCCGGCCACGGCGCGCGGGATGACGTCGTCGCGCAGCCGGTGCAGCAGGTCGACGGCCGCCGGCGATCGCGGGCCCTCCCGCGGCGCGATCCGGATCACGGCGAGCCCGGCGTCGGCCTTTTCCAGGTTGACAGCCGCTTTGACCACGCCGGGGGTCTTCGCGATGGCGCTCACCACATCCGCCACGGGCACAGCGGACGGCCCGTCGCCCCGCTCGACCGCGACGAGCATCGGGCCGTTCAGACCGGGGAAGAAGTCGGCGCTGAGCAGGTCGTAGGCCCGCCGGGTGCTCAGGGACGTCGACTCGGCCCCGTCGTCGGCGCCGCCGAGGTCGAGGGTCACGGCGGGGACGGCGAGCAGGATCAGCCCGAGGCCGGCGGCGAGCGCCATGCCGGCCGGCCGGCGGTCCACCTGCCGGGCCCACCAGGCCCGCAGTCCCGGGCGGTGCGGCAGGCCGCGGCCGCTGGTCGTCAGGTGCTGGCGTTCGGTCCAGCCGAGCAGCCGCGGTCCGCTCAGCGCCAGCAGCGCGGGCAGCAGGGTGATGATCACCAGGCCGGTCGCCGCCCCAGCGGCGGCGGGGCCCAGCGCGACGCCGTCGAAGAAGCTGAGCCCCAGCAGTGCCACCCCGTCCATCGCGAGGGTGACGCAGAAGCCACCGTAGGCGACGGCGGATCCGGCGCGGGCGGTGGCCTGGGCCGCGGCCTCGACCGGGCCGACCCCCTTCCGCAGCGCGGACTGGGCTCGGTGCACGACGACGACGGCGCCGCCGAGGCTGGTCCCGGCCGCGACGACGGCCGCGAGCAGCGGAGCGAAGGCGGTGGTCGTGATCGTGTGGGAGATCAGGACGATGGCACCGAGGGCGGCCACCGTCGCCACCGCGGACGTCGCGGCGCAGACGGCGACCGCGCCGCGGGAGCGCAGGGTCACCCCGAGCAGCAGCAGGGCGGCGACGAGCGCGATGATGATCGGTCGTGGTGAGACCGTGGTCGCGCTCAGCGCGGTCGCGCCCGGGCCGGCGGCCTCGACCTGGAGGTCCGGCCCGTCATAGGCCCGCGCCGTGTCGATGAGGCGCCGCGCGGCGGCCCGGTCCGGGTTCAGCGCCGAGCCCTTCATGATCACGGATGTGACCGCGGTGCGCCGGTTCGCGCTGATCGGCTCGACGCCGAGGACGACCGCGCCGGCCGGGTTGAACGGGTCGATGATCCCGCCCACCTTGGGCAGCTTGCCGAGCTCCGCCGCCATCGCGGCGATCTGCTCACGAACCAGCGGGTCGTCGACCGTCCCGCGGCGGGCGTGCAACACGATCGACTCGGTGTCCGGGAGACCACCGCCGGGTACGACCTCGCCGACGAGATCCATGGCCCGCGCGGAGTCCGTCCCGGGGACGGCGACGTCGGTGTTGAAGCGCGCGCCGGAGTCCCGCACAAAGACGAGAAGCGTTGCCAGGCCGGCCGCCCACAGGGCGACGACGATCCAGCGGTGTCGCGCGCACATGGCGGCTAGGGCCCCGACACCACCACCTGCGAGATCCGACTTTCCTCTCATTTTGGACAAGTTAGACCTAAGTGGTGGTCCAGGTCGAGGCCTTCCAGACCGTTCGATGCCAAACAAGGTCGAGCACGCCTTAAATGGGCTTAAGCATGTCCAAGACGTTCGAAGCAGGTCGAAGGCCGCCGAAGCGGGCTAACCAGGGTTGACTCGATCAGGGAATCCGACATCCTCGGAGACGCTGCGTCGACCTTCGGCGGCCGGGGCCTGTCATCAACATGCCTCACAGGACTTCTGGTCGAGTCTCGGACGCCGGCGGCCTACCATCGGCTGGTGAACCCGCGGTGCACGACCACGCTGCCAGCTCCCGGTAACGCGAGCGGTGACAAGGCTCCCGTCGCCGGCCACCCTCGCTTCGGAGGAGGGGCGGTGAACGGCGACGGCCTTCCACCCGCGGTCGCCGCACTGCCGACACCGGGGACCGACTGATGGGGTTCTTCCGCCGCCGCTCCTCCTCGGACCGCGGCCGTCCCAGCACCGAGCACGGCCGCCCCACCGCCGAACGCGGCCGCGCGGTCGCCGAGCTCGGCCGGGGGCAGGCCCCGGTGGCCCCGAGCCGCAGCGCGCGAACCCTGAGCCGGATGTTCGGCGTCTCCTGCGCCGAATGCCGCCTCGGCCCGGCCTCGTTCACCCAGGTCGCCGCGGAGGCGTACTCGTGGGCCAGCACCCACGACCAGCTCCATCACCCGGCCAGATCCTCCGCGCAGGTCATCAGCCGCCGCTGACACCACCCACCGGCGTCCTGGCGCCCGTAGACGTTCACGCCCGCCGGCCGTCCCCCGGCGGGCGGCACTTCGACGGCCACCCCAGTACCACCTGCCCGCGAAACCGCCAAGTGGACCCGAAGGTTCGCTTGACTCAGGATGCCCCCGAGCAAGCGGACCTTAGGGTCCACTTCTACGGCGGAAGCGCGGGGTGCGGGATCTTCCCCCTCTGCTTCGGCCTGATCAACGACACGTTCAGCGCGGAGCGCCGGCCCGGCGCGCTCGGGCTGGTGTCGGCGATCTCGGGAATCGGCGCCGGCGGCGGCCTGATCATGGGTGGCCTCCTGGTCGACCACACCTCGTGGGAGTGGGTCTTCTGGGCCGGAGCGATCATGTCCGGGGGCGCGGCCCTCGGCGCGCTGCGGCTGCGGGACTCCGCCGGGCGCACCCCCGGACGGATCGACCTGCCCGGCGCTGTCCTGCTCGCGCTGGGGCTCATCGCGCCACTCATCGCCATCACCAGGACGCCATCGTGGGGGTGGGGAAGCCCGCGCACGCTCAGCATGATCGCGGCGGGGCTGGCCGTCCTGGTGTTCTTCGGGTGGTACGAGCGCAGGGTCACCGAACCTCTGGTCGACATGCGACTGCTCGGCTGCCCGGAGATCATGGCCACGAACTTCGCGACCGCGCTGGTCGGCTTCGGCACGTTCGGCGCGTTCGTGCTGGTCCCGCGGCTCTCGCAGACCCCCGAGTCCTCGGGCTACGGGTTCGGGCTGGACGCCACCGGGGCCGGCCTGCTCCTGCTGCCGGCGTGCGGGGCGATGCTCGTGACAGCCGGGGTCTCGGGGCGGCTGGCACTCCGCGTCGACTCGCGAGACGCGCTCATCACCGGATTCCTGATCTCCGCCACCGGCCTGACCGCGCTCGCCTTCGAACACGGCTCAGAAGGCGTGGTGATCGCGCTGTCGGTGGTCCTCTTCGGCGGCATCGGCATGATCATGGCGGCCGTGCCGAACATCATCGTGCGCGCGGTGCCGCCCGCGATGACCGGGCAGGCGACCGGGGTCAACACGCTCGTGCGCTCCGTGGGCTCCGCTGTGGGCTCCCAGGTCGCGGCGACCCTGCTGGCCGCGAGCGTCACCGCGACGCACCCGCTGCCGACCGACGGGGCCTTCACCCTGGCCTTCCTGCTGGGCGGCGGTGGGGCGGTGTCCGCGGCGGTGTCCGCCGTGTTCATCCCACGGCGGTCCAGGGGCGGCGCCCCTGCCGTTTCATCGGCCCCCGCCGCTCCGTCGGCGCCGCCGGTGGCGGCGATCGCAACGGCAGCGGCAACGGTGACGGTGACGGCAACCGCGACGGTGACGGCCGCGACCCCGGCCACAACCACAACCACAACCCAGTCACCGGCCCCGGCCCCGACCCCGACCCCGGCCCCGACCCCGACCCCGGCCCCGTCAGTCACCCGCACCGTCGGTGATCAGGCAGACTGACAGCCATGTCCTCCCCGCCCGGTGACACGGCGGAACGCGGGTGCCCCGACTGGTCCGAGCGCCGCGCGGACGCCCGGCGCAACCACGAGCAGATCATCGCGGCGGCCATCGCGGTGTTCGCGGAGAAGGGCCTCAACGCCACCGTGCCCGAGGTCGCGGCCCGGGCGGGCGTGGGCAAGGCGACGGTCTACCGCAGCTACCCCACCAAGGCCGACCTGATCAGGGCCGTCGCCGAGCACCAGGTCCGCTGGGTGGAGGCTCGGCTGGCCGCCGCCGCCGAGGAGAGCGACCCCTACGCGGCGCTGCGCGGCTTCCTCTACGACGTCTCCGAACGGCTGGCCGACGACCAGGTGCTCCTGGCCGAGGTCCTGCCCAAGAAGGATTCCCGGACGGCGGAGGCGCCTGTCAGCAGGGTGCTCGCCGGCATCGTCGACGCCGCCCGCGAGCAGGGCACACTGCGCTCCGACGTCACCGCCCTGGACGTCCGCATCCTGGTCGGGGGCTATGCGCGCGTCCTGTCCGATCTCGGGATCCGGGACCCCAAGGAGTGGCGCCGCTACGCAGGCCTGGTCATGGCCGCCCTGCGCCCGTGACCAGCCAGCTCCTGGGCTGAGAAGTGTGGCGGGCGAGTGACACCCAGGACTCACTCACCCGCCACAGTTCGCCGGGCCGGGCCGGGAGGCCGGAGTCAGGGCTGGAGGGTGATCTTGATCCAGCCCTCGTCCCGGTGGTCGAAGTGGGCGTAGGCGTCGGGTGCGTCGGCCAGCGGCAGCCGATGGGACATGACGCAGGACGGCTGCGCCCGGCCGGTGATGATGAGATCGCGCAGGAACCGGTTGTACCGTTTCACGTTGGCCGGCCCGCTGCCCATCCGCAGCCCCTTCGCGAAGAAGGCGCCCATGTCGAACGGGAGTCGGCCGCGTGCGCCGCTCTCGTCGGCGGCACCGGGGTCGCGGGTGGGGTACACGCCGAGGACACCGATCGAGCCCGTCCAGCGCACGCAGTCGACGAGCTGGTTCAGGACGAGGCCGGCCTGCTCCTCGCCGGACGCCGTCCTGGCCTGGTAGCCGACGGCGTCGATGCCGCAGTCGACGCCGCGGTCACGGGTCTCCTCCCGCACCCGTTCCGCGACGTCCTCGGTGGACGAGTCGATCCCGGTGGCGCCGATCCGCTCGCACAGGCGGAGCCGGGAGGGCACGGGATCGACCACCAGCACGGTGGCGGCGCCGCACAGGGTGGCCGAGTACGCCGCCAGCAGGCCGACCGGCCCGGCGCCGAACACGACGACCGTGTTCCCGGCCTGGACGTCGGCCAGCTCGGTGCCGTGGAAGCCGGTGGGAAGACGTCGGAGAGGGTCGCGAAGTCGAGCTCCTGGTCGTCGCCCGGCGGCAGCCGCAGCAGGTTGAAGTCGGCGAACGGCACCCGGAGGTACTCGGCCTGCCCGCCGGGGTAGGGGCCCATGTCCGGGCAGCCGTACGCCGCTCCGGCCCGGTGCGGGTCGGGGTTGGTGCGCAGGCAGAACTCGGTCCGGCCCCGCTCGCAGTTCGCGCACGTCCCGCAGGAGACGGTGCAGGGAACGGAGACCCGGTCGCCGAGCTGGACGCGGCTCACTGCCGACCCGCGGTCGACGACCGTGCCCATGTTCTCGTGGCCGAGGACCGTGCCGGGCCGCACACTGGTACGTCCCTCGTACACGTGCAGATCGGAACCGCAGATGCTCGTCGAGGAGACGCGTACGATCGCGTCCTGCGGATGCTCGACGCGCGGGTCGGGGACGTCCGCCACGGCCACCTGGAACGGTTCCCGGTAGACGACTGCGCGCATGGCGCTCACCTTCCCCGCCGGGGTTGCCGCAGCAGCCGCTCGAGCTCGTCGATCCGGTCGAGCAGGTCGAGCACGACCCCGGTGGCGGTGTAGGTGATCCCGAGGTCGCGGCGCAGCCGTTCGATGCGCCCGACGCGCGCCAGCGCGCCCGCCGCGAGCACGACACCGCGGTCACCGACGCCGGGGCCGGGCCCGGCGTCGAGCAGGCCGAGCGTCACCAGCCTGTGGACGAGGTCGGGGTGCAGCTGGGCGGCGGCGCAGAAGGACTCCAGGTCCAGCTCGCGGTCCCGCGGGCGGGTGCGGACGAGCGTCATGGTCATGACCGCTCCCTGGGGTTGAAGGACGAGACCCGGGCGAGCTCGCGGAACAGCTCGGTCTCCCGTTCCGCGGGGTCGGGCGGCATCATGATCCGCACGTGCGCGTACAGGTCGCCGGCCGCGCCACCGGGACCGCCACCACCGCCAGCGGCGCCGGCGCTGCCACCCGTGGCCTCCCGGGCCGCGTCCCGGGCCGCGTCCCGACCAGGCGCCGGCAGGCCCCGGCCGCGCAGGCGGAGCCGGCGGCCGCTGGAGGTGGCCGGCGGGACGGTGACCGTCACCCGCTCACCGGCCGGTGTGTCCAGCCCGGCCGCCGTTCCCAGGGCGGCTTCCCACGGGGCGAGCGGCAGGTCGGTGTGGACGTCGCGGCCCTCGACCCGGAACCGCGGGTCGGGAGCCAGGCGCACCACGAGGTAGAGGTCGCCGGGGCTTCCGCCGTCCCGGCCGCGCCCACCCTGCCCGGCGAGGCGCAGCCGCTGGCCGTCACGAACGCCGGCCGGGACGGCCACGTCGACCTCCCGGAGGCCGCGCGGCCCGGGCAGCGTGATCCGCCGCCGTGCGCCGCGGTAGGCCTCGGCGAGCAGGATCTCGATCTCCGCCTCCTGGTCGGCGCCGGGCACCGGGCCCACCCGGCCGCGCCGGCGGGCGAACCCGCGGACCCCGCCGAACAGGTCCTCGAAGTCGAAGCCCTGGAACCCCTCGAAGCCGAAGCCCCCGCCGCGCCCGGCGGTCCCGCCGGCGCCGGCACCCGGCCCGGCACCCGGCCCGAAGCCGCCCCGTGGGGCGTCCGCCCAGCGTTCGGCGCCCTCCGGCACCCGGCGGAAATCGCGGCCGAACCGGTCGTAGCGTGCGCGGGTGTCCGGGTCGGACAGCACGTCGTACGCCTCGGAGAGGTCCTTGAACCGCTCCTCGGCGGACGGGTCGGAGTTGATGTCCGGGTGGTACCTGCGGGCGAGCTTGCGGTACGCACGCTGGATGGCGTCGGTGTCGGCGTCACGCGGCACGCCGAGCAGCTCGTAGAAGTCCGGGCTCGCGCGTCCCGTCGTCCCGGCGCTCATGTCGCCGTCCGCGGGCCGGCGCTCACCGCGACCGACGCCGGCCGCAGCACCCGCCCGCCGGCCTCGACGCCGGGGCGCAGGACCTCGACGACGGTGCCCGCCGGGGGCGGCTGCGGCGTCGAGGCGCTGTCGACGACGGCGCCGACCTCGTGCCGGGCCGGGTCGAAGGGGCCGGTCTCGTCGTCGAGCCGGGCGACGCCGGAGATCCGCAGCGCGTCGAGCGCGAGCTGGCGCACCCCACGCACGCCGTCGACGAGGGAGTCGGGGTCGGCGTCCGCGTGGGCGAGGGCCAGCTCCAGGTGGTCGAGCACCGGCAGCCAGGCGAGGACGACGCGGTCCCGCTCGGCCGCCGTGGCGGCGCTGATCTCCCGTCCGGTCCGGCGGCGGTAGTTGTCGAAGTCGGCCAGCGTCCGCAGATGTCTGGCCTGCGACTCCTCCAGCTCGGCCGCCAGGTCCGCGCCGGCGGGGTGGTCAGTCATCATCGCGGGTGGTGAACTCGGCGTCGATCACGTCGTCCCCGCCGGCGCCGTGCCCGCCGACTCCCGGCCCGGCGCCACTCGCGCCCGGCCCGGCGCCGCCCGGGCCGCCGGTGCCCGGCCCGGCCGCCGCGGAACGTCCACCGCCGCCCGGCGCGGCCGCCGACTCACGCGCGCCGGGGGCGGGCAGCGCGTACAGCACCTGCTGGAGATCGTTGACGATCGGGCGGACCCGGTCGGCGCCGGCGTTCTCCGCCAGGGCCCGGTGGGCGTGGGCGACGAGCTGCTCGGCGCGGGCCCGCTCGTGCGCCGGAACGTCGTCGCCGAGCTCGGACAGCCGACGCTGGACCTGGTAGGCGATCGTGTCGAGCTGGTTCTGGGCGTCGGCGTTCTCTCTCAGCCGGGTGTCCTCAGCGCGGTTACGCTCGGCGTCGGCCACCATCCGCTCGATCTCGTCCGCGGGCAGGTTGGTGTTGTCCGAGATGGTGATGCGCTGCTCGGCGCCGGTGTCGGCGTCGCGCGCGGTGACGTTCAGGATGCCGTTGGCGTCGATGTCGTAGGTGACGTCCACCTGGGCCTGGCCGCGTGGCGCGGGCCGGATGCCCTCCAGCCGGAACCGGCCGAGGGTCCGGTTGTCCGCTGCCATCTCGCGCTCGCCCTGCAGGACGACGATGTCCACGGCGGACTGGTCGTCCTCCGCGGTGGAGAACGTCTCCGTCCGCCGCGCGGGGATCGTCGTGTTGCGCTCGATCACCTTCGTGCTGACGCCGCCGAGGGTCTCCACCCCGAGGGAGAGCGGGGTGACGTCGAGCAGCAGCACGCCGGAGACCTCGCCCTTGAGGACCGCGGCCTGGATGGCGGCGCCGACGGCGACGACCTCGTCCGGGTTGACGGTCATGTTCGGGTCCCTGCCGCCGGTGAGCCGGCGCACCGCGGCCTGTACCGCGGGCATCCGGGTGGCACCGCCGACCAGGATGACCTCGTCGACGTCCGGTTCGGCGATCTTCGCGTCGGCCATCGCCCGCCGCACCGCCGGCATGCACCGCTCGAGCAGGTCGGACGTGTTCATTTCGAACTGTGACCGGGTTACCGTGGTGTTGAGATGCTTCGGGCCGTTCGAGTCGGCGGTGATGAACGGCAGGTTGACCTGGGTCTGGCTCACCGAGGAAAGCTCGATCTTGGCTTTCTCCGCGGCCTCGAACAACCGCTGCAACGCCTGCGGATCGTCACGCAGGTCGATGCCGTTCTGGTTCTTGAAGTCGTCGGCGAGGAAGTCGACCAGGCGGCGGTCCCAGTCGTTTCCGCCCAGGTGGGTGTCACCGGCGGTCGCCCGCACCTCGACAATCCCGTCGCCGACGTCGAGAACGGACACGTCGAACGTTCCGCCACCAAGGTCGAAAACCAGGACGGTCTCGTGCGAGCGCTTGTCCATCCCGTAGGCGAGCGCCGCGGCGGTCGGCTCGTTGATGATCCGCAGCACCTCCAGGCCGGCGATCCGGCCGGCGTCCTTGGTCGCCTGGCGCTGGGCGTCGTTGAAGTAGGCCGGGACGGTGATCACGGCCTCGGTGACCTTCTCCCCCAGGAAGCGGGCCGCGTCGTCGACGAGCTTGCGCAGCACCATCGCGGAGATCTCCTCGGGCGCGTACTGCCGCCCGCGCACCGTGATCCGCACGGCGTCGTCCTTGCCCGGGGCGAGATCGAAGGTGACCGTCCGCAGCTCGCTGGCGACCTCGCTGTGGCGACGTCCGACGAAGCGCTTGACCGAGGTGATCGTGCCCTTGGGGTTCAGGATCGACTGCCGTCGGGCCAGCTCCCCCACCAGCCGCTCGCCACCCTCGGTGAACGCGACCACCGACGGCGTCGTGCGCGAGCCCTCGGCGTTGGGGATGACCGTCGGCTGGCCGCCCTCGACGACCGCGATGACCGAATTGGTCGTCCCCAGGTCTATTCCAACTGCCTTTCCCACGATGTCCTCCCGGTGGGAGATCTTCCGGCAAATAGGTGGCGGGGACGCGGCGAAGTACCTTCGGCTACGCAAAGCACTCTCGACTAACGGTAGGACCAGCCCGACGGGCCTCGCAACACCACGTACCGGGCCGGGAGATCAGAAATGGTTGCCCGAACAGGAGATCAGAAATGGCCGTCTGAACAGGTCACGGCAGGGCGGCTTGCCGACCGGGCGGACCCCGCCGACGATTGACGGGTAGGCCGCCCAGGAACATGAGTAATGGCCAGGGAGTGAATCATGACCAACCCCGTGCGCGCAGGATCCGGCCGCCAGGTACCGACCATTCGATGGGATCCGCTCCGCGAGATCGAGGACGCCTGGACCCGCATGGGCAGCCTGCTCGGCGACGTCACCGGCGGCGGCGAACGGCGGCCCTACGGCGTGCTGGCCGGCCTGGCGCCGGCGGTGGACGTCGAGGAGACCGCCGACGAGTTCGTCGTGGAGCTCGAGCTGCCCGGGGCCCGGGCCGAGGATCTCTCGATCGACCTCCGGGACAGCGAGCTGTTCGTCACCGGAGAGATCAGGGAACGGGAGCGCCGTGGCACGCTGCGCCGCCAGACCCGCCGGGTGGGGCAGTTCGAGCACGTCATCCTGCTGCCCGGCGAGGTGGACCCGGACGAGGTGAACGCCAGCCTCGACGACGGCCTCCTGACCGTCCGGCTGGCGAAGGCCCGCCGTAGCCAGCCCCGCCGTATCGAGATCTCCGCGCCGTCGGCCGAGCCGGGCCGCACCATCGACAGCTCGGCCGGCGAACTCTCCCAGGACGACTCCGGAGATTCGGACTCCACGCAGGCTGACTCCCCGCGAACGGACTCCGCGAAGGCTGGTTCCGCGCGGGCCGGGTCCTCGCGGGGCGGCCGCTCGGGAGCCGGGTCGAAGGGAGCCGAGTCCAAGGGAGGCGGCGGGAAGGCGCGGCGGGCCGAGGAGTCCGGCGGCGGCCTGCCGGACGCTCCGACGCCCTTCGGGCAGAGCTCCTTCGGAGCCGCCGACTCATCCGGCGCCGGCTGACCGAGCGCCATGTCGCATCCGGCGCCGCCCGCGGCCGATGCCCCGCTCGGCGACGACATCGTGCGCGCCTACTTCCAGCGCCGGGCGATGCCGGTCGGCCTGGATGCCGGGTTCTGGATGATCGGCTCCCGGTTCAGCCCGGACAGCCGCCGGCTGCGCGAGTTCGCCTGCCGCAACCGGCTGCCGTACCGCTTCGTCGACCTGGAACAGGACCGGGACGGCGAGCGGATGCTGCGCGCCGCCGACGTGCCGCCCGGCGACACCCCGTTGGTGATCTGGTTCGGCGGGCTGGTGCTACGCAACCCGAGCAACTCCGAGCTGGCCCGGGCCCTGGGCCTGCCGGCGGCGCGGCCGGGAGCCCCCATCCGGGACGTGCTGGTCGTCGGGGCCGGGCCCGCCGGGCTCGCGGCCGCGGTCCACGCGGCCGCGGAGGGGCTGACCACCACGGTCCTCGACGCGGTCGGGACGGGCGGGCAGGCCGGCGACTCGTCCCGCGTCGAGAACCACCTCGGGTTCCCGGACGGGATCTCCGGCCGGGAGCTCGCCGACCGGGCCGTCGTCCAGGCGAACAGACTTGGGGCGGAGATCAGCGTCCCGGCCACAGCCCTCGCCCTGCGGCCGGACGGCGACCTGCACGTCGTCCGCTACGACCCCGGCGGGCTGCCCCTCGAGATGATCAGCCGGACGGTGGTGATCGCCACCGGGGCCCGGTACAACGGTCTCGACATCGCGGGCTTCGAGCGCGCCGGCGTCCACTATGCGGCGACCCTCATGGAGGCCCGGCTGTGCGGTGGACGTCCGGTCGCGGTCGTCGGCGGCGGCGACTCGGCGGGGCAGGCCACCCTCCTGCTCGCCGACGTGGCCACCGAGGTCTACCTGGTGGTGCGGGAGGACGAGCCGGGTGAACGCATGTCCCGCTACCTGGTCGACCGGATCAGCCGCCATCCCCGGGTCGTCGTCCTGGCGCACACCGAGGTCGCGGGCGTCGTCGGGGACGGCACGTTGCGGGAGGTCGTCGTCCGGGAGAACCACTCCGGGGCGCGGGGCACGCTCCCGGCCCAGGCGCTGTTCATCCTCACCGGCGCGCGGCCGAACACCGGATGGCTCGCGGGCGCCGTCGCGCTCGACGCCGACGGTTTCGTCCTCACCGGCCACGACGCCGGACGGGCGACCGGCCGGGACCGGCCGCCCCAGGTGCTGGAGACCAGCAGGCTGGGTGTGTTCGCCGTCGGCGACGTCCGCGTCGGCGCCGTCCGGCGGGTCGCCTCAGCCGTCGCCGACGGCGCGGCCGCCATCCGGCTCCTGCACGAGCACCTCGCGCGGACCGGGAGCCCGGTGTCCTGAGCAACGGCCGGGGGCGATCCGACGCGGGTTGTGACCGCTGGTCGCGAAGGCCTGCGCCAAATCATGATCCGGTTCATGGCGGCCCCGTCGCGCACCCGCGAAGCGACGCCTCCGCTCGGACGGCGTAGTGCACGGCGCCGGCGAGCTGGTCGGCGTAGGGAAGCAGCTCCCGGTACAGCACTCCCACGAAGCCGGTCGGGTGTGGCTCGTCGGGGCATGCTCTGTTGGCGGCAGCCCTGCTGCTGCTTCTCACGACCTCGGCGGCGGTCCTCGCCATCAGACCCTGGGAGCACCGACCCGCGGCAAGGTGATCTGCCGGCGCCGAACGGGCGGGCAGGCGGGCACGGCCGTCAGATGCCCGTGGGGGGCTCCAGCACCGCGCGGGCGGCCTCCATCCAGTTCTGGCCGGACAGTCTGCGGAACGCGCTGACGAGGGTGGCCCCGAGGTCGAAGTCCGGTGCGAGGAGCCACTGGGCGTTGAGGCCTTCCCAGGTGGCCATGACCTGCCGTGCCACCTCCACCGGGTCGAGGCTCGGGTGCGCCTGGCCGCGCCGTTGGCGTTCGGCGACGAGGCCGGCGTAGGTCTCGATCGCGACCCGGCGGTGGCGGGCGAAGTAGTCCGCGGCCGGATGACCGGGGGTCGCGGCAAGACCGGCGAGGGCGACGCGCAGCCGCAGCAGCGATTCCCGCCGTGCCGCGGCCTGCGCATGCTCACCGAGGACGTCAAGGTCGAGTCCCGCGAGGCCGGCGGCCGGCCGCACGCCGTCCCGCTCGGCCTGGAGCACCGTGAGTTCCTCGTCCCGCTCCAGCGCCGCGACCAGCAGGTGATCCCGGCTCGGGTAGTGGTAGAGCACCGTGGCCTCGCTGGTGCCGGCCCGCCTCGCGACCTCGGCGGTCGTCACCCCCGCGTGCCCCTTCTCCTCAACCAGGTCGAGGACGGCCTGGGCGATCTCCCGCCGACGCCCGGCCGTGCGCGCGTAACGGCCGCGCGCGCGACCGGCCGTGGAAGCCATGCCCAGACGATACGCATCCCAACATTGAGTTCGAGCTAACTTTCGCTCCTCATCGACACGCTCTACCCCACACATCGGCGAGTCTCAGCCTTGTTCGGGTCTTGTATTTATGCTTTGCTCAATTTTTGTTGGGGGAAAGATCCTTTTCGCCGTGGCTGGTCCCGGATCCGAGGCGCCGCGGGGCGCGTAGGGAACGCCGCCAGCCAACGGAGGACCTCGCCCGTGTCCTGGTCGTCCGACCAGCGGCAGCACTTCCCAGCGCGCCCGGCCGGCTGGCGCTTTGGCGACATCGGCGGCGCCGGATCGAAGGGAACGCGGTGACAGCGTTGGCCAGGTACCTCGAAACCAGAGGCACACGGGCGGCACAGGGCCGACCGAAGACGACGGAAGACGACCGAGGCTTACGAGGCTCCCGGGGGGACTCGGGCGCCGGTACGCGCCGGCGTCGCATCCGGCCGCTGCTGACGGGCTCCGCGATACTGCTTCTACTTCCCGGACCGGTACGAGGGGCGCTTCTTCGAGTACACCTACCCCACGCTGGGGACCGAGGACGCCCTGCCGGGAACCATCGCCTTCGCCGTCACGAACGGCGCCTACGCCGTGGCCACCAACAACGCCGGTGGCCTGCCCGGAGCCGGTGAGCTCGGGGGGTACCGCGTCAACGCGGCGTCGGCGAAGTTCTCCCGCGTCGTCGCGGCGCAGGTGTACGGCGACTCGACCCGGCCGCGCGGCTACATCTACGGGGCCAGCGGCGGCGCGTACCAGACGATGGGCGCACTGGAGAAGACCGAGGGCGTGTGGGACGGCGGCGTGCCCATGGTGCCCGGGACCGGGAACTCGATCCCCAGCAGCATGACCGTGGAACTGCTGGGGCTACGGGTGCTCCACGACAAGTTCCCCCAGATCGTCGACGCGATGGAGCCCGGCGGCAGCGGCAACCCCTATGCCGGCCTGAACAAGGAGCAGCAGGCGGTGCTCCGGGAGGCGACACGGCTTGGATTCCCGCTTCGTGGCTGGTGGAACTACGCGGACCTGGACGGCGGGGCGTTCTCCGCGGTGGGCGGGGGTGTCCGCATCCTCGACGCGAGCTACGTCGACGACTTCTGGACCAGGCCGGGCTACACGGGCACCGACCCGGCGTCGTCGGCCGGGACGGCTCGGGTCCGGTTCGAGGCCGACGTCACCGCACTCACCGGCGACCCGGGCAGCGGGCTGAGGCTCTCCGCCGCACCGACCGGTGACCTGACCGGCGCGGACATCGTCGTCGTCAGCGGTGCCGCCGCCGGCAAGACCGTCCCGCTGGGAGGCTCGGACGGTGACACCGTGACCTTCGGCGACAACGCGGACTCCGCGGTGACCGGCGCGATCAGGCCGGGTGACCGCGTGCGCATCGACAACTCGTGGTTCCTCGCGCTGCAGTACTACCAGCGCTACCAGGTCCCGTCGCGCGACCTGTACGGCTGGAACCAGTTCCGCGACGCGAACGGCGCTCCGCTCTATCCGCAACGGACGGTACTGGCCGGGCCGACGTTCACCCAGGCGGTGAGCGGCGGGGTTCCCACCGGGAAGTTCCACGGCAAGATGATCATGCTGGCATCACTGATGGACGTCGAGGCGTTCCCCTGGCCCGCGGACTGGTACGCCAGGCAGGCGAAGGCCACGCTCGGATCGAAGCTGAACGACAACTACCGCGTGTGGTTCATGGACAACGCCGGACACACCCAGCCGCTCAACCCGGCGGCCGAAACGCACCTCGTCAGTTACGACGGCGAGCTCCAGCAGGCCCTCCGCCACCTCGACGAGTGGGTCGCGAACGGGACCGCACCTCCGGCCAGCACCGCCTACACCGTGGACGGCGACACGCAGGTGCACCCGGCGGCGACCGCCGCGGAGCGCAGGGGCGTCCAGCCGACCGTCACCCTCGCCGTCAGCAAGGTCGGGACCCGTGACGTMAGGCCCGCCGCCCGCGCCGACGCCGCCGCCGGCCAACCGGTCACTCTCTCCGTGCAGGCGGAGACACCCCCGGACGCCGGAAAGATCATCAAGGTGGAATGGGACTTCGACGGCACCGGACGCTACCCGGAGCACTCCGAACTCGACAGGATCGACCGTGCGGCGCGGCTGACCATCGCCCACACCTTCACCAGGCCCGGGACCTACTTCCCGGTGGTACGGGTGACCTCCGAGCGCAACGGCGACCCGAAGGCGCCCTTCGGCCTCGTGCAGAACCTCGCCCGCGTCCGGGTCGTCGTCCGGTAACCGCTCGTCCGGTAACCGCTCGCGCCGCGGGCAGCGTGCTCAGCCAGTTCCGACCGCGCCCGCCTCGGCGGACAGCACCCCCCGCCGGACGAACTCGCGGATGACCTCCTCGGCCACGGCCCGGGCGTCCGCGAGACGGGCCTGGGCAGCGCCGTGCTCGTCGCCGGCGGCGATGGCGTCGATGACGAGCTCGTGCGCCCGGACGACCTCGGCGTGGTCGCGCTGGTCGCTCTGGCGGGCCGTCCAGTCGAGGAAGTCACCGAAGCCGCGCAGGTCGGCGCGCAGCCGGGGGGTGCCGCCGGCCCGGTGCTGGAACAGGACCATCTCGGTGGTGAGCTCGTACCAGCGGGTGCGCGCCTCCGCCGGCGTGGCCCGCAGCTCGCCGAGGATGCGCTGCATCTCGGCGAGGACGCCCGGGTCGCGGCCACGCGCGATCCGGGACACCGTGACGCCGCTGAGCAGGCCGAAGACGTGGAAGTCGGCGCGCAGCGTACGGGCGTCGAAGTGCTCGACGAACGCGGCCCGGTGCACCTGGGTGGAGACGACGCCGTCCCGCTCGAGCAGCACCAGGGCCTCGCGGACGGGCGTGGGGCTGACGCCGAGGGTCGCGCTGATGCTCTCGACGTCGATGCGGTCGCCGGGGCGCAGGCGCCCGTCGAAGATCTGCCGGTGCACCCACTCGACCACGGCGCGGCTCGTCCTGGCTCGTTTCAAGGCATGTTCGGCCACGCCCTCATGGTCGCAGCCCCGGCGACTCACATGCTTGATCGTAGATTAAAAATTGGAAATTGCCAGTCATGTCGTAGTGAGTTACGTTCGGCTGGAGCGCCCGGACAGGCGGGGGCGCTGCGTCGACACCAGGAGGCACGCCGTGGTCAAGCTGGTCGAAGGTTTACGAGTAGTTGACGCCGACTCCCACATGACCGAGCGCCATGACCTGTTCACCGAGCGGGCCCCGAAGGGCTACGAGGACAAGGTCCCGCACGTCCAGCGGATCAACGGCCAGGACATGTGGGTCGTCGCCGGCAAGTCCTTCGGCCGCGCGGGCTCCGGTGGCACGATCGACCACGACGGCAAGAAGCACCCGTGGAAGGACTCCCAGGGCGGGGACTGGGGCATCGAGAGCGTCCACCCCGCGGCGTGGGACGCCGGCCGGCGGATCACCCTGATGGACGAGCTCGGCATCGACACCCAGGTGGTCTACCCGAACGCCATCGGCATCGGCGGCCAGAACCTGTTCAACGCGGTCGACGACCCCACGGTCGTCCGGCTCTGCGTGGAGCTCTACAACGACGCGATGGCGGAGGTCCAGGCGGAGTCGGGCAACCGGCTGCTCCCCATGCCGATCATGCCGGCATGGGACATCGCGGCCTGCGTGCGCGAAGCCCAGCGCTGTGCGGAGATGGGCTACCGCGGGGTCAACATGACCGCCGACCCGCAGGACTCCGGCTCACCGGACCTGGGCGACCCGGCGTGGGACCCGTTCTGGGAGGTCTGTGCCGGGCTGAACCTGCCGGTGCACTTCCACATCGGCGCCAGCCAGACCTCACTGTCCTACTTCGGCACGACCTACTGGCCGAGCCAGGACGACTACGTGAAGCCGGCGATCKGCGGCGCGTCGCTGTTCCAGAACAACTCCCGGCTGCTGCTCAACAGCTGCTACTCGGGAATGTTCGACCGCCATCCGAACCTGAAGATGGTCTCGGTCGAGAGCGGCATCGGCTGGATCCCCTTCATGCTCGAGGCGATGGACTACGAGCTCGAGGAGAACGCGCCGGAGTACTTCCACAAGCTGCAGAAGCGGCCGTCGGAGTACTTCACGTCGAACTGGTACGCGACCTTCTGGTTCGAGAAGGGCCGCGGCGACCTCCAGCACCTCGTCGACACCGTCGGCGAGGACAACATCATGTTCGAGACGGACTTCCCGCACCCGACCAGCCTGCACCCGAACCCGCTCGAGATGGTCGCCGAGCAGGTCGGCTCGCTGCGCCCGGAGACACAGCGCAAGGTCATGGGCGAGAACGCCACCAAGCTCTACCGCGTCTGAGGCCGTTCGGGCCCGGCCGGCCGCTCCGTGCCGGCCGGCCCGAACCGCCCACCGCCCGGTCATCCCAGCCGCGGTGATCCGCCAACCGTTCCGACGGCCAGCGAATCACCGCGGCGGGCCCGCCTCGATTCTCCGCAGGGCGGCGGCGTACTCCCCGGGCGCCGGGCGGAAGCCCTCCAGCCACCAGGTCGCGCCGGCCGCCGCGATCGACTCGACCGTCTCCCGCGCCGCGCCCGGCTCATCCGGCCCGGTCCGCCCGGTGATCACCACGTCGAACACCTCGCCGCCGGCCCGCTGCCGACTGCCGGGCTCACTGCCGGCGCCCTGCTCGGCGGCGGCCCGGTACTCGCTGACGGTGGCGACGATCTCGGCCACCGCGGCAGCCGTCGGTTCCACGGAACCGTCCCGCGGGTTGATGATCATCGGGGCGATGCCGTCCCACCGGGCCGCGCGACGCAGCGGAAGCCGGTTCGGCCAGTTGCAGCCGATCCAGACCGGCGGCCGCGGGCGCTGCACCGGGGTGGGCAGGAACGTGACGTCGGTGGCGGTCAGGTACTCGCCGCGGAAGTCCACGCGCTCCCCCGACCAGAGCCCCGCCAGCACCGCCAGGCCCTCGTCCAGCCGCAGCGCCACCTCCCGGGGCTCGACCGGTTCGCCCCAGGTGCCGTACTCCGCCGGCAGCGTCCAGCCGAGCCCCGCGCCGAACACCAGCCGCCCCCCGGAGAGCCGGTCCAGCGACGTGGTCTGGCGGGCCAGCGACCCGGGACGCCGTCGCGCCACCGGGGTGACCAGCGGGCCGAACCTGATCCGCTCGGTCGCCAGCGCCACCGTGGTCAGCAGCACCCAGGGGTCGGCCACCTCCTGGGCGGGGCCGTAGGGGAAGACCACGTGGTCCCAGACGAAGAAGCCGTCCCACCCCGCGGTCTCGGCTCGCCGCGCCAGGTCCATGACCCGGCGCGGATCCACGAATTCACCGAGATTGGGCACACAGATACCGGAATGCACGTGGGGAGGCTACCCGGGGACCGGACTACCCGCAGCGTTGTTATCCAGTGACTGCCCGACCCCCCACCCACTACGCAAGATCACGACTGCGGCCAGGACAAATACGGGCCGGTTAGCAGTGCCTGTGCGTGGCCTTGATCAGTCGACGGCTGGGGCTGGTCCGGCTCGCCGTTCTCGGGGCGTCCATGGATCTCATTGAGTCGACGCCCGGCTGTCTACCCGTCCGCAATGTTCCACAACCGCGCTGTTCCGTCGCCGCCGCGGATGGTGGTGGTCGGCCCGCGGGCGGCGCGGCGCCGGGCGCGCATGCTCCACGACAAGCACTTCGTACGATGGATAACCCATATGCCCTGGTAAGTACTACCTGTGAACCTCTTCCCCACGCACCGCATCGACTGCACCGTGGCCGGAGCGATGTACGCGCTGACCGCCGGAGTCAGGCGGCGCGGCGCACCGTCCGTGATCGGCCGGAGGGGCCACGGGCCACATCCAGACCTCGGCAGCCCCCGCGACCGCCCAGGCCCCGACGCCGACGCCGACGGCCTCCTGTGCCTGTCCGTGCGGTCCGCATTCCACCTGCTGCTGAGCGCCGCGTGCCTCCCGGCGGGCAGCGACGTCGCGATCTCCGCCGTGACCCACCCGGACATGACCCGGATCATCGAGTTGCACGGCCTGCGGCCCGTCCCCGTCGACATCGATCCGCTCACGCTCGCCGTCGACGAGGCTGCGCTCGACGCGGCGATCACCGATCGGACGCGCGCGCTCGTCGTCACCCACCTGTTCGGCGCGCGGTCCAGCCTCGACGCCGCCGCCCGGGCCGCCCGCGCGCACGGCCTGCTGCTCATCGAGGACTGCGCCCAGTCGATCCAGAGGCCGGCCGACCGCGGCGACCCGCGCGCCGACGTGTCCCTGTTCAGCTTCGGCCTGCTCAAGACCGCCACCGCGCTCGGCGGCGCCGTCGCCTGGACCCGCCGGCCCGACCTCGCCGCCGACATGCGCGCCCGCCAGGAGCGGTGGCCCGCGCAGTCCCGGCGCGAGTACGCCAGACGGGCCGTCGTATGCGTCGTCGCGCTGGCGCTGTCCCGTCCCCGGCCCTACGGCCTGCTCTTCGGCGGTGCGCGACGGCGGGACCCGCAGGCACTGGTGCGCTCCCGGGTGCCACGGGACGAACGGGGGTTCACCGGCTGGCTGCAGCGCCGGCCCTGCCCGGCCCTCGCCCGCACGGTGACCCGGCGCCTGGCCCGGTTCCCCGCGAACCGGCTGCGACAACGCGCCGCCGCCGGCGAGGCGCTCGCCGGCGCGCTGCCACCGGAGGTGTTCCGTCCCGGCGGTGCCGCGGAACACCACACCTACTGGCTGTTCCCCGTCATCGTCGACGACCCGGCCCGCGTGGTCGAGGCGCTGCGGGCGGCGGGCGTCGACGCGGCGCCGACCACCAGTCAGATAGGCGCCGTCGAACCCGCCCCACCGGGCGCTCGGCGAGTCCTGACCGGCCTGGTGTTCCTGCCTGCCTACCCGGAACTCCCCGCGCCGCGGCGGGACCGGTTCGTCGCCGCGCTCACCGCGGAACTCGGCGCGCACCCCGGCGCCTCGCGCTGAGACCGGCCGTCGCGGGCGCGGCCGTCGCGGGCGCGGCCGTCGCGGACGCGGCCGGCCCGGTGTACAGGAAGGCCGTTCGGATCGCGCACCCGATGACGCCCTTCCCTACAGTCGGCCCTGCCCGGACGGCCGCACGAGCCGCCGAGGCACGAAACACCCCGGCGGGCCGGCGCAGGCCGAAGCACGCCGGTCCGGCTGTCCGAGACCTGGAGGACGGAAATGCCGCTCAGCGGTGTGTCACACGTGAGCCTGACAGTGCGGGACCTGGACATCAGCTGCCGCTGGTACACCGAGATTCTCGACTGGAAGGAGCTGGTGCGGGGCCGCGGTGACACGACGTCCTTCGCCCACGGTGTTCTTCCCGGCGGCCTGAGCATCGTTCTGCGCGAACACGACGGCGGCGGCGCGGACCTGTTCGACGAGACCCGGCCCGGCCTCGACCACCTGTCCTTCTCCGTCGAGAGCATGACCGATCTCGACGTCCTCGAGGAAAGGCTGGCCAAGGCCGGGGCCGTGTTCACCCCCACCCAGGAGCTTCCGTTCGGGTGGATCCTCGCCTTCCGCGACGCCGACAACATCGCGCTGGAGGCCATGCTCGGCCGGTAGCCCACCGGGCCCGCCGGCCGAGCCCGTTTCACCGAGGCGGGCCGGCGGGTCAGACGATCCGGTCGTCCGTGGGAACTTCCACGAGGTACTTGTTGTCCAGCAGGTACTGGACCTGCAGGTTTCCCGTCGTCTGGTTGCACCGTGGCGACGTAGTCCCCCCCGGGACGAGCGAACACACGACCTGGTACTGCAGGCCGTTACCGGGCTGGTCGAACCACGGGCGGATCGCCCCGGAGAACACCCGGAACTCCCGGACCACCTGGTAGGTGTGGTAATTGCAGTCGCCCGGCTCCGCGGCGTCGTCGAGGTTGGACGGCGGGATCGACCTGTTCTCGTAGTCCGTTCCCCGAGGCGAGAGGAAGCTGCCGCGCGGCAGGCCGAAACGGTCGATCCGCTGGCCCGGAACCAGCGACACCTCGGTCCTGATCGGCGAGCCGTCCGGGTTGATGTAATAGCCGTCCGCCGGCGGGAAGATCCAGTTCCCCGGTATGGACGGGAACGGCGAGAAACTGGCGGACGGGTCCCACCAGGTCCCCAGGAACTGATCGGTCGAATGGCCGCCGGTCCGCGAGTAGTCGTCGACCTCATCACCGACGTCGCCGAAGAACGGAAGCTTTGCCGGCCCCAGCCGGGGATCGTTCTGGTAGTCCGCCGCAGAACATTCATCGAAGGGCTGGATCTTCGGCGGTGAGATCGCGTCGGCGGCGGCCGGGGCCGTTGCGGAGCACAGCATCCCTCCGGCCGCCAGCGAGACCAGCGTCCTACGGAAACGCACCTTTTCCTCCCGAAGTCCTGCGCCTGGCGCGGCGACTTCGAACGGTAATTAGCTGATCTTCACCTGGAGCGCGAGGTCGGATTGGAGCATTGCGTCGCGTGTCGCCACCTTCGGGCGAACACCGCGCGGCCCAGGCCTCCGAACGCGCCCCCGCGTGACCCCGTGGCCGGATACCGGCCTGCCGGATGCAGCGTGGCTCACGTCGCGTGAAGGACGTCGCACAGTGGCCGGCCGGGTCCGGGACGTAATCAGAGTGCTTCGCGCGGAGTCGGCACGGCTTCAGGGCCTGGGACGGCGAGCAGGTGCCAGGCCCTGGCACAACGAGAAGGAAGCAGGACGATGAGCAGGAAGATGTACAGCGCGCAGGAGATCAAGGAGTTCATCGAGGAGTTCCGGGCCAACGGCGGCCGGCCCGCCGGCAGGTTCGAGGGCGCCACCCTGCTGCTGCTGGACAGTGGTCCGGAGGCCGACGGGTCGCCGCACGTGAGCCCGCTGAACTTCTACGCCGAACGCGGCCGCTACTTCGTGTTCGCGGCCAACGACGGCGCGGACGAGGATCCGCACTGGATGGAACAGCTGCGGGCGAACCCGAACGCCACGATCGAGGTCGACGGCCAGGTCCTCCGGGTCACGGCCACCGAGCTGCACGGTGCGGAGCGCAGCTCGGTGTACGCCCGCCAGGCGCGGCGGTACCCGCAGTTCGAGGTGCTGCAGGAGGCGACGTCCAGGGTCATCCCCGTCGTCGAGCTCGTCCCCGCCGGCAACTCCTGACCGGTCCGTGATGCGGGGAGCCCGTGGCGGACCGCCACGGGCTTCGGGGGCGGCACGCGTTCCCCCGGGCTCGGTGTCGGCTTCGGCTTCGTGGTGTTCGTGGTGTTCACCCACGGCTCGGCGGGGCCGGCAGCTCGACGGCGATCTCGGCACAGTAGGCGGACTCCAGCCCACCCCCGGTCTCGACACCGGTCCGGGCCCGGCGGCGCCGGAACGGCCGCGGCGCCGGCAGCCGGCCCCCCAGCCACCGGGTGGCGAGCCGGGCCGTGGACGGGAACGGTGTGGGCCACCGTGCGCAGGACGGCCTCCTCGGCCTCACGGCCCGCCGTCGGCTCGAGCTGGCGCAGCCAGGCCCGCTGGCCGTACCGCGCGCCCCACACGACGACGGCCTCGCGGAGGTCGTGCAGCTGCACTCCGCGGTGGTGGCTGCCGGACCAGACTTGACCTCCTCCCCGGCTTGAAGACCGGGGATTCCCACACCTCGCGGTGCGGGTTCCTGCTTCATCAACGGATGCCTCCTCGCTTCAGGAGCGAGGCGGTCTCACTCCATCTCCACAGGCAGCCACCGCGAGCCCCGCGGCCAGAATGTTGACCGCCGCGTTCACGTCCCGGTCGTGGACCGTGCCGCAGCCACGACAGGCCCAYTCCCGGACGTTGAGCGGCAGTTCCTTCACGATCGACCCACACACCGAACAGGTTTTGGACGACGGATAGAATCGATCGATCGCAATGAGGGTGCGACCGTACCAGCCGGCCTTGTACTCCAACATCCGCCGCAGCTCCGACCACGAAGCGTCGGATATCGCCCGCGCGAACGAATGGTTCCTGACCATGTTGCGGACGGACAGATCCTCGATGACCACCGTTTGGTTCTCGCGGATGATCCTCGTGGACAGCTGGTGGAGATGATCCCGACGC
>NZ_MAXA01000232.1 GCF_001854695.1 Parafrankia soli | reverse complement strand
TGACCGCGTGGGAGAGTAGGACGCCGCCGGACTTCTTTTGGTGGGGGCTGTTTCTGGCTGTGGCCGGGAGCAGCCCCCACCTGTATTTCCGGACCTTTTCCCGGCCGACGGCGGAGGCTGCTCCAGGCCCGCTGGCTGGTCTCGGCAGGGCTCGGGGAGCGGAGAGTCCCGAACAGAGTCCGCTCGGTGCCCTGGCGCCTGCCCCTTCGAAGCCCGGAGCCTGAACCCTCGAACCTCGAACGAACCTCGAACCTCCAACGTCGAGCCGCCAACCTTCGAACTTCGGGCCCGGACCTCGGAGGTCAGGGCCCCGAGGTCCGGGGTCCTGAGGTTTGGAGGGCCTGACCCCCACGGCTCGGGACCCTGAGCGCCAAACCAGTCCTCTGCCGGGCCGGACAGGGCAAAGCGTGGCGCCTGAGTGAGTCCATAGACTCATTCACCCGCCACGGTTGTGCTGGACCGGCCGGCGGCTGGAGTCAGACTTGCGAGACCCCGCGTCAGACCCCGATGGCCGGCGAGGTCCGCGGGCGCCGGCCGGGCGGCGGACGTCGGTCGCGCGCAGAATCAGATCCACCTGGGGAGGCCGCGTTCCGGCGCCCCGGAACGAAGGGAATGCTGTCGGTTATGCCGAACGACGAGTCGACGAGGTCCCAACCGCCGTCCAGGGCCGGCCGTGCTGCCACCGGCGGTGGCGGTGCGCGGCGCACCGAGGGCCGCCGTGACGCGCCGGGTGCCCGGCGTGGGCCGTCCTCGTCCGGCTCGTCCGGGCGGGATGCCGGTGGCGATGCACGGCGCTCCGGTCGGGTCACCAGAGGCGATGCGGGCCGGACAGGGTTCGTCCGGCGTGCGGACGGTGGGCGAGGCCCCGCGCCGGCTGGCGCCTCGGCGGCGGGGGCTGGTGGCCGTGGTGCCCCCGCACGGCAGGGCACCGGGCGCGCCGGCGGTCCGTCCCGGCAGGGAGGTCCCGGCCAGGGCGCCGGACGTCCGAAGGCCGCCTGGCGTCCCGCTGGCACAGGCCAGGGGCGTGGTGGCGCTGGCGGTTCCGGTGGACCCGGCGGCGAGCGGTGGGGTCGTCCCGCCTCGTCGCGTGAGGGTGGTCCGCGCGAAGCGAGCGGCGGGCGGCCTGCTGGAGACCGTTGGTCCGGAGGTGCGGGCCGGCCGGGAGCGCACGGTCGGCCGGAAGGGCAGGGCCGGTCCGAGGGGGGCCGGCCGGCCCGCCGCTGGGAGGGCTCCGGCCGGAGCACGCCGGCCTCGGATTCGCGGGGCCGGCAGTGGTCGGGGAGCCCGTCCCGCGAGGCGGGAGACCGCCCCAGGCAGAGTGACAGGCCGCCCTATGACGCGGCCCGCGGCACCACACCCCGTCACGACGGCCCTCGTCACGATTGGCCTCGGCATGACGGGCCCCGCCACGGCGGAGGTCGTGACGAGCGTGGCCGCGGTGATGCTCGGCGGGATGGCGGCGGCTGGGCCGGCGGCGGCTCTCGAGCCGGTTCGTCACCCGACCGCGGTGGACAGCGCAGCTACGGAGACGGCGGTGGACGACCGTCCGGTGGACGACCGACGTCGGGCCAGACGGCGCGAGGCTCCTCCGGGCGTCCGTACGGTGCCGGGCGGCCGGTCGGCGGTGGGCGTGACGGTTCCGCGGGCCCCGGGAACGGCGGTTCGGGCGAGAACCGGTTCGAGCGGCGCTCACGGGAGCAGGGCTCGGGCCAGTGGCGACCTTCCTCGGGGGACGCGGCGACACGGGGCGCGGCAGGTCCGCGTAGTGGGATTCGACGTGACGGCCCGGGCAGGTCCGACGGGACGGCGGCCGGCCGCGGCCCGGGTGTCGACCGGCGTCCCCCGTCGGCCGGGTCGCGGCCCTGGCAAAGCGGTGCGACCGGCGATGCCCGGACCTCCAACGGCTCCGGGTACGACCGTGGTCACCGGTCTGATCGCGCCTCCGGACCCGATCGTGGTTACCGGCCCGATCGCGGCGCCGGGTCCGACCGTGGTTACCGGTCTGATCGTGGCGCCGGGTCCGATCGCGGTGACAGCCGTCGGAGTGGCCCGCCCAGCGGGGGCTCGTCCGCACGGCCCTACACGCGGCCGACGCACCGTGAGCAGCCCGCGTCCGGCACGGACCGGGTAGATCGGGCGGAGCGCACGGACCGACCGGACACTCCGGGCACCGGTGCGGATCGGGCCCGTCCCGACCAGACCCGCTCCTATGAGGCCCGTGCGGGCCAGGGCCGCCCGGACGAGGGCCGTGCGGGCCAGGGGGGCCCGGACCGGGGCCGCCCGGACGTGGGCCGTTCTGGTCAGGGCCGCGCGGACACGGGACGTCCGTATCAGGCACGTACGTACCAGGAACGGCCGGATCGGGCGGCTCGGCCGGATCGATCCGGTGGGAGCCGGTTCGACGGGAACCGTGCCGGGGCAGGGGGCTCCTACGCGGGTCGCCGTGGTCCGGACACCCGCTCGGGATCGAGCGGGGGACCTCGGGCCGGCCGTGGCGGGGTGAGTGGCGGGCCCAGCCGTTCGGGCCCCGGTACGCGTCCGGCCGGCGGAGCCGGGGGTCGATCCTCCGCGGGGCCGGCCGGCCGGCCGAACAGGGACGACGTCACGGCGCGCCGCAGGCCGCCCGCACCTGCGCTGCCGGACGAGGCCAAGGCCGAGTTGCTTGATCGCGACATTCGCCGTGACCTGCGCAGCGTGCCCGCGCCGCTGGCCGAGACGATCGCCCGGCACCTCGTCGCGACCGCGCTGCTCGTCGACACCGACCCGGTGCAGGCGCTGGCTCACGCGCGTGCCGCGGCGGCCCGGCTGCCCAGGATGGCCGCGGTGCGGGAGGCCGTGGGAGTCGCGGCCTACCACGCCGGCGAGTTCGCCTCCGCGCTGCTGGAGCTGCGCGCGGCCCGCCGCATCGACGGCTCGTCCCACAACCTCCCGCTGATGGCTGACGCCGAACGTGGCCTCGGTCGGCCCGAACGCGCGATCGACTACCTCTCGGACCCGGGTGTCGCGGCGCTGGACGCCGCCGGCCGGGCCGAGCTCCTGATCGTCGTGTCCGGTGCCCGGCGCGACATGGGTCAGCCGGAGGCGGCCGCGGTGCTGCTGCGCGACGAGGTGACCGCCAGAACGGAGCCGAAGCCGTGGACGCCCCGTCTCTGGTACGCCTACGCCGAGGCGCTGCTGGCGGCCGGCCGCACGATGGAGGCGCTGCGCTGGTTCACGGCCACGGCCGGCATCGACGAGGACACGACCGACGCGGCCGAGCGCGTCTACGAGCTCACCATCGATGACGAGACCGATGACGAGACCGAGATCGACAACGAGGACGGCGGCGCCGAGGACGACGGGCCGGAGAGCGATCGGCTCGAGGACGAGCTGCTCGGTGACGAGCGACTCGAAGACGACGGGCCCGCCGCCGGGACCCACGACGGCGCGGCCGTAGACGAACCGGACCCCGACGGCCTGATCGCCTCCGGCACAGGTGCGGCCGTTGACGCCGTGGCAGATGACGCCGCGCTGGCCGACGCCGACGCCGACGCCGACGGTGCCGGTGACGCGGACGCGGAAGCTGAGGCCGCCGACCATGGCGACACGGGTGGTGCCAGTGACGCCGGGGCAGCGGTCGATGTGACCGTCGACGGCGAGCCGGCGGCACCGGTCGAGCAGCCGGCGCCGGCGGAGCCCGCCGCGGCCGTGGAGCCCATC
This sequence comes from Parafrankia soli, assembly GCF_001854695.1. GTDB lineage: Bacteria > Actinomycetota > Actinomycetes > Frankiales > Frankiaceae > Parafrankia > Parafrankia soli. The sequence goes on along the minus strand of NZ_MAXA01000232.1, from coordinate 55,669 downwards.
GAGGTCGGCTTCTCCGCGGCCGAGGACACGAGCGCGGTGCCTGCCGCGGAGGTGACCGCCGACACCCCGCCGATTCCAGAGATCATTTTCTCGGACGCCCCGGGCGGTGCGGACCAGGCCGGAGCGCACCGGACATCCGAGGACTGACCCCGGGGCACCGCCACTCTCTCGGGCGCTCGAACTGCTGAGCGCCCGAGAGAGACCGGGCGTTCGAGCACCCGAGCCCCTCGAAGGCCCGAAAGGACAGGCGCCCGAGCGGAGTCAGTCCAACGGGCGTATCAGCAGGCCGGTGCGTGGCTTCGGGGTGAACAGGGTCGACTTGCGGGGCATCCGCTCCGCGGCCCCGGCGACGGCGGTCACGTCGGCGACCGGGGTCGGGTTGAGTAGCAGCGCGACACCGCCGGTGGCGCGTGCGGCGGCGAGCGCGGCGGGGGCGTCGTGGTAGTAGTCGACGACGCCGACCCTGTCCTCCAGACCCCACACGTTCGTGATCAGCGCCAGGTGCGCGACGGTCACGTCGAGGCCGCGGAACGCCGCCGACCGGTCGGCGGGCAGCGCGCGAGCGAGGAGATCGGCGGCGGGCGCCGTCAGCAGATAGGCGTCCGAGTCGTCGCTGATCACGAAGGCGTGGCCGTCGTGGCCCGCCTTGGCGAGCTCGTCGAGCAGCGCCGCGGGGTCGACCGGTGCGCCGGCGCCGGCGGCCTCGGTCAGCCGGCGGACGGTGAAGGCGCCCTCGGCCCGCGCTACGGCGTCGGCGAGGGTGAGTCCCAGCACGGCGCGGTGGATCGCGTGCACCTGCGGGCCGTTGGCGGTCGCGTCCACCAGGAAGGTGAGCCCGAAGTCCCAGGCGCCGGCACCGTCGCCCGCGGCGTGCCGTTCCGCCTGGTAATGGCGGTATGTGGCGTACCGGTGGTGGCCGTCGGCGATGACCGCGCGGCGGGGAAGGAGATCCGCCGCGATGGTCTCCAGCTGGGCGGGGTCGTCGATCGCCCAGATCCGGTGGGTCACCCCGTCGTCGGTGTGGGCGTCCACGATCGGCGGGGTGGTCACCGCGGCGGCGACGACCTGGCTGGCCGGGCCGCCGCCGTCGTAGAGCAGGAAGATCGGTTCCAGGTTCGCGGCGGTCGCCCGAGTCAGCGCGAGCCGGTCGGAGACCGGGCCGGCCATGGTGTTCTCGTGGGGCAGGACGATGCCCGCGTCCGGGTCGGCCAGAGCGAGGGCGCCGACGAGTCCGCGCTGGAGGTGGCCGTCCTGCTCCTGCTCGTAGACGTAGAGCGCGGGGGCCTCGTCCCGGGCGAGGATCCCGGCGTCCAGCCATTCCCGCAGGGTGCGCGCCGCCCGGTCGTACCGGCTGTCCGGCTCGCCGGGGGACTCGGCGGGGGAGAGGTCCCGCGGCAGGATCAGCCGGACGACGTTGTGCTCCGCGGCCGCTTCGAGGGCGGTGCGGCCGTCCTCGTCGATGACGTCGTAGGGCGGGGAGGTCAGCGCGGCGAGATCCGGGCCGGCGGCGGTGAACCGCGCCGCGCGGAACGGCGCGAGGACGAGCCCGGCTGGAACGGGCACGGCGGCGTCAGGGGCAACCATGAGGCGCATCGTAGGTGCTGGGGCTGCCCGGTCGCCCCCGCCTGCCGGCCAGGTCACGCCGCGGAAGACAGGCCGTTATTCCGATGTTGAGGCATGTGGACGCCGCTTGCGGCGAAACTGGATGGGAGGGTGGGACGCCTCCACCCCACCTGGGTCGCCGAGGACGTCGGCCGGGGGGCCGGCCGGATGACGGCCGGTCGCCGGTGCCGGTCATGGGCGGTGCCGGTCGGGCTTCGGCCGCGACCGGTGACTGCCCGGCGCGGCCCGGTGCGGCGTCCCGGCGGTGCTGATGCCGCCGCCGCGGTGGCCACGGCCGTGGCGGTCCGGACGACGTGGAGGTGCCATGACGGAGGAATTCGGCGTTCCGAACGGCAACGGCAACGCTGACGGCAATGGCAATGGCGTCGGCGGCGGCGGTAGTGGCGGTGAGCGGCGGCAGGCCGAGTCGGTCCGCTCGCCGGCCGGCGAGGTCTACGACTGGTACACCCGCGGGATGGCGCTGCTCGGGCACGGTGACGCGAACGCGGCGGTGCAGCTCCTCGCGCATGCCGTCGCGGCGGAGCCGGCGTCCCCGAGTGTGCGGGAGGCGCTGGGCCGGGCGCAGTTCGAGGCCGGGCAGTACGACGACGCCCTGCGGACCTTCGCCTGGATCGTCGACCGCCATCCGACCGACGACTACGCCCAGTTCGGCCTCGGGATGGCCGCGCGCCGCACCGGCGACCTGCGCTCCGCCGTCGAGCATCTTGCGCTCGCGGTGGCGATGCGGCCCGATCTGGCGCACTACGGGGTCGCCCTGCGCGGGGCGCGGGCCGCTCTGAACCGCGCGTGACGGTCCCCCGAGAGGCGGCGGGCACGGCGCGGTCCGTGCTCGCCGGCATGAGCCGTCCACTGGCGGCGATGTTCGACGTCGCGCTGATGGATCTCGACGGGGTGGTGAACCGCGGCGAGCGGGCTGTGCCGCACGCCGCGGCGGCCATCGAGGCCGCGGGCCGGCAGGGGATGCGCACCGTCTACGTGACGAACAACGCGCTGCGGACCCCGGAGACCGTCGCCGCGCGGCTGACGGGTTTCGGCGTGCCAGCCGAACCGTCGGAGGTCGTCACCTCGGCGCAGGCGGCGGCGCACGTGCTCGCCGAACGGCTACCGGCCGGGGCGGTGGTCCTGGTCGCCGGAGGTGTCGGGCTCCGGGAGGCGGTGCGCGCGGAGGGCCTGGTCCCGACCGGGTCGGCCGCGGACGAGCCGGCCGCCGTGGTCCAGGGCTTCGATCCGGAGATCAACTATGCCCGGCTGGCCGAGGCGGTGCTGGCGATCCGGGCGGGGGCGTGGTGGGTCGCGAGCAACACCGACCTGACGGTGCCGACGGAGCGTGGCCTGGCGCCCGGTAACGGGGCGCTGGTGGCCTTCGTCCGGGCCGCGACGGGCGCGGAGCCAGAGGTGACCGGGAAACCGGAGTTCGCGATGCACGCGGAGTCGGTGCGGCGCAGCGGCGCGTGTGATCCGATCATCGTCGGCGACCGGCTGGACACCGACATCGAGGCGGGTTTCCGCGCCGGCACGCGGACTCTGCTGGTGTTCACCGGTGTCACCGGGCCCGCGGAGCTGCTCGGCGCGCCCGCGCGGCACCGGCCGACCTTCCTCGCCGCCGACCTGCGCGGGCTGCTGCGCCCCCAGCCCGCCGCGCTCGCCCGGGACGGCTCATCCCGGTGCGGCGGGTGGACGTGCGACCTGAACGGCGGCACCCTGCGCTGGCACCAGGCCGACCCCGGGAGCAACGGGCCGGACGACGGGCTGGACGCGCTGCGGGCCGCGTGCGCGCTGGTCTGGGCGGCAGCGGACGAGGGCCGTCCGGTCGAGGCCCTGGCCACTGATCGGCCGCCGGGCTGCGAGGACCTGCGCGCGCCGGCCGCGCGCTGACGACGTCCCGGCGACCCGCGGGCCCGGTCGGGACAGGAGCCCATCAGAAGCAGGGCCCAGCCGGAGCCGGCACGGTCAGAGCCGGCACGGTCAGAGCAGGGAGCGGACCCGCAGGAGGTCGCGGACGCTCGCGTCGACCTTGAGCCGGCCGCTGGCCCACGCCGTCGTCACCGAAAGGGTGCCGTCGGTCACGGCGAGCAGGTCGTCGCTGCTCAGGGTGAGGGTGATCTGGGCCCCCGGCAGCTCGCCCTCGCCGATGTCGCGCAGGCAGCCGTCGCGGAGCTGGCCGGAGAACGTGGTCCGCAGGTCCGGGATCCGGCACACGATCACCCGGTCCGGGGTACGCGGCGGCCGGCGCTCGCGTGTGAGCTCGTCGAGCCGGTCGGCGAGGGCTCGCAGTGCTGCCTCGCACTGCAGTCTGTCCGCCATGCTGGACGGTCACCTCCTGCGCCCGCAGCACCCGTCGTCCGTGCCGTAATGGATCCTCCGGGTACGGCGGATCCGGCCGTCAGCGACACTAGCGTGTGCGTGCCGCCCCCGGCGGGACGCCGGCGGATGTGAGGGCAGCCACGTGCCCGCCAGGTGATGCCGCGGCCGGGCGCGGACGCCCCCCGGAATGCGAGAGGCTGGTTCGGTGAACACCGACGAACTGTCCGCCGAGCTGAGCGCGGCGCTCGCGCGGCTCGCCACGCTCCCCGGTCGGCCGGCCGCCGAGCACCTGGAGGCGTTCGAGGACGTGCACCGGCTGCTGGAGGAATCGTTGGAGGATCTCGCGGGCGGCTCGTCGCGCGGCCCGGGCGCGGCGCCGTCGCCCGGTCCGACCGCCGGCCCGGATCCCGGGCCGCGCGCTGCTCCGGGCCCCGGTCCGCGTCCCGGTCCGCGTCCCGGCTCGGGCCCTGCTCCGGGTGCCGGTCCGCGTCCTGCTCCGGGCCCCGGCCCGGGCGGCGCCCGGGCACCTCGGTGAGACGGGCGGGATCACCGGTGGCCCGCAGGATCCGTCTGGACGCGGAGCTTGTCCGTCGCCGGCTCGTCTCCTCTCGGGAACGGGCGGTCGAGGCGATCGCCGCGGGCCGCGTGCGGGTCGGCGGCGTCACCGCGACGAAGCCGGCGACGGTCGTCGACGGGGCGACGTCGATCGTGCTCGCCGTGGACGACGACCCCGGCTATGCCTCCCGGGGAGCGCACAAGCTGGTCGGCGCGTTCGAGGCGTTCGGCGTCCCGGCGCCCGGGACGCCCGGCCTGTCTGGCGGGCCCGGCCAGCCTGATGTGCCGGCTCGGCCTGGTTCGCCCGCGGCGGTGGCGGGGCCGCCGGCGCTCGTGGTCGCCGGGCGGCGGTGCCTCGACGCCGGTGCGTCGACCGGCGGGTTCACCGACGTGCTCCTCAGGTACGGCGCGGCGCGGGTCGTGGCCGTCGACGTCGGATACGGGCAGCTTGTCTGGCGGCTGCGCTCCGATCCGCGGGTGCGCGTGCTGGACCGGACGAACGTCCGCAACCTCACGCCCGAGCAGGTCGGCGAGCCGGTGGAGCTGGTCGTGGGCGACCTCTCGTTCATCTCGCTGGTCCTGGTGCTGCCCGCGCTGCGCGCGTGCGCCGCGCCGGACGCCGACTTCGTCCTGCTGGTCAAGCCGCAGTTCGAGGTGGGCCGGGAGCTTCTCGGCTCCGGTGGTGTGGTCCGTGATGTGGCCCTGCACGCCCGGGCGGTGCGCACCGTCGTGACCGCCGCCGAGGGGCTCGGGCTGGGGGCGCGCGGCGTGGCGGCCAGCCCGCTGCCGGGACCCGCCGGCAACGTCGAGTACCTCGCCTGGCTGCGCGCGGACGTCCGCCCTACCTCCGGCGAGGTCGAGGCGATGATCACTGCTGCGATCGAGGCGGGGCCCGCGAGCACGGCGGCCCCCGCCCCAGCGCCGCCGCCGTCGTCCCAGGACGCCGGCCAGGACGCCCGAGCCGACGGCGAAAGGACCGGCCGATGACCCGCGAGGTACTTGTCGTCAGCCACCCGCGCCGTTCCGTTGTACGGGAGAGCGCGCAGCGCGTGCTGGAGATGCTCGTGGCCGCCGGTGTCTCCCCGCGGGTCCTGCGGGACGAGGCCGAGCTGCTCGACCTGTCGGCGCCGAACGTGGTCACGGGGGACACCGACGCCGCGGTAGGCGCCGAGCTGGTGCTCGTGCTCGGTGGTGACGGCAGCCTGCTGCGCGGCGCCGAGTTCGCCCGCTCGGCGGACATCCCGCTGCTCGGGGTCAACCTCGGGCACGTGGGCTTCCTGGCCGAGGCGGAGCCCGACGCGCTGGAGGCCACCGTCGAGCACGTCGTCCGCAAGGAGTACTCGGTCGAGGAGCGGATGACCGTCGACGTGACGGTGCGCCACCGTGGCGAGCTCATCTACACCGGCTGGGCGCTCAACGAGATGTCGCTGGAGAAGGCCGGGCGGGCCCGGATGCTCGAGTGTGTCCTGGAGATCGACGGGCGGCCGCTGTCGCGCTGGGGCTGTGACGGCGTGATCTGCTCGACGCCGACCGGGTCGACCGCGTACGCGTTCTCGGCGGGCGGCCCGGTGATGTGGCCGGGGGTGGAGTCGCTGCTGGTGGTGCCGATCAGCGCGCACGCGCTGTTCGCCCGGCCGCTGGTGCTCACCCCGACGTCGACCGTGGCCATCGAGGTGCTGCCGGACGTCCCGGCGGTGCTCTACTGCGACGGGCGGCGACTGGTCGACGTCCCCGAGCTGTCGCGGGTGGAGGTGGTGCGGGGCCGGCGCCCGGTGCGGCTGGCGGTAATCAGGCCACGTCCGTTCACCGATCGGCTGGTGGCCAAGTTCGACCTGCCGGTGGTGGGGTGGCGCGGTCGCTCGGGGCGCTGAGCCGGCCGGGGCTGCCGGGGTTTCGGCCCGCTGAGCTGGGAGGACGCGGCGGGCGGAGAAGTGTCGGGGCGAGCGGGGCCGGCGTGGTGACGTGACCGGAATCGGTGGCACGGCTCCGATCTCCCCGATTTCCGGGTGCCGTCCGTGGTGGGGGTGACGCTAGAGTTCGGGGCGTGCTCGAGGAGATTCGCATCCGTGGCCTCGGGGTCATCGATGACGCCGTCCTCGACCTGGCGCCGGGGCTGACGGTGGTCAGCGGCGAGACCGGCGCCGGCAAGACCATGATCGTGCAGGGGCTCGGCCTGCTGACCGGGGGCCGCGCCGACTACGCGCTGGTCTCCCCGCTGGCTGGGCGTGCCTTCGTCGAGGCCCGGCTCGTCGTGCCGGCCGACTCCGGGCTCGCCAAGCGTGTCCGTGAGCTCGACGGCGACGTCGACGAGGACGTCATCATCATGGGCCGCACGCTGAGCGCCGAGGGCCGCTCGCGGGCCCAGCTCGCGGGGCGTTCGGTGCCCGCGAGTGTCCTCGCGGAGATCACCGAGAACGTGATCGCCGTGCACGGGCAGTCCGAGGCGCAGCGGCTGCGCCGTCCCGCGACCCAGCGCGACGCGCTCGACCGGTTCGCCGGCGCCTCCGTCGCCGAGCCGCTCGTCCGGTACGGGCAGGTGTACGCGCGGCTGGCGAAGGTCCGCGCCCGGCTGGCCGACATCACCGGGCGGTCGCGGGAGCGGGCGCAGGAGGCGGAGCTGCTCCGGCTCGGCCTGGCCGACGTCGAACGGGTCGCGCCGCAGCCCGGCGAGGATGTCGCGCTCGACGCGGAGCTGCGCCGGCTGGAACATTCCGAGACCCTGCTGCGGGTGGCGCGTTCGGCGCACGGCGCGCTGGTCAGCGACCCCGCGACCGGTGAGGACGTCCCCGCCGCCGCCGAGCTGGTCGGCTCCGCCCGCCGGATCGTGGCCGGCGACGCCGCGCTCGACCCGGCGCTGGAGGAACTGGCGGGCCGGTTGACGGAGCTGTCGAGCCTGCTGACCGACGTGGCCGCCGACCTGGCCTCCTACGCCGCCGGGGTGGAGTCCGACCCGGAGCGGCTCGCTCAGGCGCAGGAACGCAAGGCGGCGCTGACCGCACTGGCCCGCGCGCACGGCACGGACGTCGACGGCGTGCTGCGGTGGGCCGACACCGCCGGGCGTCGCCTGCTCGAGCTCGACGCCGACGGCGACCAGACGGGCGCRCTGGCCGCCGAGCGCGCCGAGCTGACCGCGGAGCTCGCCGGCCTGGCCGAGCGGATCAGCGCGGCGCGCTCCGCCGCCGCCGAGCGGTTCGGCGCGGCGGTCGCCGCCGAGCTGGCCGGCCTCGCCATGCCGCGGGCCCGGGTGGAGGCGGCGGTCGGGCACCGCGACGACCCGAACGGTCTGCCTGTCGGCGGCCGGACGCTGGCCTACGGGCCGAGCGGGATCGACGACGTCGAGCTTCGCCTGGTTCCGCACCCGGGCGCGCCGGCCCGGCCGGTCGAGAAGGGCGCCTCGGGCGGCGAGCTCTCCCGGGTGATGCTGGCGATCGAGGTGGTGCTCGCGGCGGCCGACGCCGGGGCGACGATGGTCTTCGACGAGGTCGACGCCGGAGTGGGCGGGCGCGCCGCGGTCGAGATCGGCCGTCGCCTCGCCCGGCTCGCCCGCACCCACCAGGTCATCTGCATCACCCATCTGCCGCAGGTCGCCGCGTTCGCCGACCGGCACCTGGTCGTGCGCAAGGCCGATGACGGTTCGGTGACCCGCAGCGGCGTGGTGGCGCTCGACGGCCCCGGGCGGGTCCGGGAGCTGTCGCGGATGCTGGCCGGCCAGGAGGAGAGCTCGCTGGCCCGCGGCCACGCCGAGGAGCTGCTCGCCGCCGCCGCCGCCGACAAGGCCGCCCTCGCCCAGCCGTGACCGCCCGGCCCCGGCGAGCCGGGTGGCCGGCGGCGGGGCGGGGCGTTGGCCTGCTCGGCACGGTGTTACCGTGAAGACCCGTGGAGGCGCCGGGGCCGGACCGGCGGCGTGACCACGGGGGTTCCGCGTGGCGCAGGCGCATGTGACCAAGCACGTGTTCGTGACGGGAGGTGTGGCGTCCAGTCTCGGTAAGGGACTGACGGCGTCCAGCCTCGGCCGTCTACTCAAGGCCCGCGGTCTGCGGGTCACGATGCAGAAGCTCGACCCGTATCTGAACGTTGATCCGGGAACGATGAACCCGTTCCAGCACGGCGAGGTGTTCGTCACCAATGACGGCGCCGAGACCGACCTGGACATCGGGCACTACGAACGCTTCCTCGACGTCGACCTCGACGGCAGCGCGAACGTGACCACCGGGCAGGTGTACTCGGCGGTCATCGCCCGCGAGCGGCGCGGCGGGTACCTCGGTGAGACGGTGCAGGTCGTCCCGCACATCACCGACGAGATCAAGGGCCGGATCCGCCGGCTGGCCACCGATTCGGTGGACGTGGTGATCACCGAGGTGGGTGGCACCGTCGGCGACATCGAGTCGCTGCCCTACCTGGAGGCGATCCGCCAGGTCCGGCACGAGGTCGGCCGGGACAACGCGCTGACGGTGCACGTCAGCCTCGTCCCGTACCTCGCGCCGTCGGGTGAGCTGAAGACCAAGCCGACCCAGCACTCGGTCGCGGCGCTGCGCAGCATCGGCCTGCAGCCGGACGCGGTGGTCTGCCGCTCCGACCGGCCGCTGCCCGACGCGCTCAAGCGCAAGATCGCCATGATGTGCGACGTCGACGACGAGGCGGTCGTCGGCGCACCGGACGCCGGCTCGATCTACGACATCCCGAAGGTGCTGCACAAGGAGGGCCTCGACGCCTACGTCGTGCGCCGGCTCGGCCTCAGCTTCCGGGACGTCGACTGGACGGAGTGGGACACCCTGCTCCGCCGGGTGCACCATCCCTCGAACACCGCCACGGTGGCGATCGTCGGCAAGTACGTCGACCTGCCCGACGCCTACCTGTCGGTGACCGAGGCGCTGCGCGCCGGCGCGTTCGCCGTCGACGCCCGCGCGGACATCCGCTGGATCGGGTCGGACGAGTTCACCTCGCCCGCCGCCGCCGCGCACGCGCTGGAAGGCGTGGACGGGATCATCGTTCCGGGCGGGTTCGGGATCCGCGGCATCGAGGGCAAGATCGAGGTGCTGCGGCACGCCCGCGAGCATGGCATTCCCACGCTGGGGATCTGCCTGGGCCTGCAGTGCATGGTGATCGAGGCCGGCCGTTCGCTGGCCGGGCTGGCCGGGTCGAACTCCACCGAGTTCGACCCGGAGACCGCCCACCCGGTGATCTCCACGATGGCCGACCAGCACGACGTGGTCGCCGGCAAGCGGGACATGGGCGGCACGATGCGGCTCGGCCTGTACCCGTGCGCGCTGGGCGCGGGGACCGTCGCCCGCCGGGAGTACGGCGAGCCGGAGGTGCTCGAGCGCCACCGGCACCGCTACGAGGTCAACAACTCCTACCGGGAGCGGCTGACTGCCGCCGGGCTGGTGTTCTCCGGCACCTCGCCGGACGGCCGCCTGGTCGAGGTCGTCGAGCTGCCGGCTGACGTCCACCCGTTCTACGTGGGGACGCAGGCGCACCCGGAGTTCCGGTCGCGGCCGACGCGCGCGCACCCGCTGTTCCGCGGGCTCGCCGCCGCCGCCGTGGCCCACGCCGACCGGCGCCGGGGCCGGCTGCCCGTCGACATCCCGGACGGTGGCGTCGGGGGCGGCGGCGTCGCGGGTGGCGGGCCCGCCGATGGTGACATGATCGGGTCGGGTGACGGTGACGGTGACGCGGCCGGTGCGCGGGCGGGCAACGGTGCCCGGTCGGCCGGTGGGCGGGCCCGCCGGGGCCGTGCGGAGCAGAGCGTGGCGACCGGCGCCGGCACGACCGCCGGCACGACCGCCGGTGCCAGCGGTGCCGCGGGTACCGGTGGTGCCGTGGGTACCGGTGGTGCCGTGGGTGCCGCATTGCCCGGTGGGTCCACGGGGCCGGCCGCGGCGGCCGGTGTGAGCGACGGAGAGCTGGTTTCCCCATGAGCGGTGCCGTGCACACCTACGAGGTGGCGGACAGCTCCGTCGCCTACCGCGGGCGGGTCATCGCCGTTCGCCGTGACATGGTGCGGATGCCCGACGGTGACACGTCCCAGCGGGACGTGGTGGTGCACCCGGGCGCGGTCGGCGTCGTCGCCCTGGACGACCAGGAGCGGGTGGTGATGGTCCGCCAGTACCGGCACCCGGTGGGCGGCCAGCTGTGGGAGCTGCCCGCGGGCATCCTCGACGTCCCCGGCGAGCCGGCGTCCGTCGCGGCCGCCCGGGAGCTCGCCGAGGAGGCGGGCCTGCGGCCGGGCCGTCTCGACCTGCTCGTCGACGTCTACGCCTCGCCGGGGATGACCGACGAGGCCTTCCGGCTGTTCCTGGCCCGTGACCTGGTGGAGATCCCGGCGGCCGAGCGGCATGTCGGCGTCCACGAGGAGGCCGAGATGGACATCACCCGCGTCGACCTGTCGGAGGCGGTGGACCGGGTGATGCGTGGCGAGATCACCAACGGGATGGCGGTGATCGGCCTGCTGGCGACCTACCGCGCCCGGGTGGACGGGTACGAGCGGTTGCGCCCGCTCGGCTCGGAATGGTCGGCCCGGCCCGCCGCGAGCGGCTGATCGGCGCCCGTCGACAGTACCGGTGGACGGGGCTCAGTCGTTGTCGACGAGCACGCCGCCGGCCTCCTCGATGGTGATTGGCTCGGCCGCGGCGAGGACGACGTCCGCCAGCGGGAACGCCTGCGCCACCCCGGGCACGGTGAAGAAGCCGTCCCAGGTCACGGTGAGGGTCACCTGGTAGGTGCCCGGGCGGTGGTAGGCGTGGGCGACGTAGGCGTCCGGGTGGTCGCGGGGGGAGATCGCCGGGTCGTAGGGGCGGCCGGGCGCGTCCGGGCCGGTCTCGCCGTCGCCGAAGTCCCAGACGTAGTGCGGGTTCGCGCTGATCGTGGCCAGGACGGGTTCGGCGACGTCGAAGGTGAACGCGTCGGGCACCGCCGTGTGCATGATCGTCGGTAGGTTCGCGAAGCTGTTCCCGACCGGCTGGATCACTACGTCCGGGGTGGGCAGCAGCTCCTCGCGCAGGTAGTCGGCGAGCTGCGCGGCGATGTCGGCGACGGCGATGCCGTCGGGGTCGTAGAGCACCGGGCCGCAGTTCGCGACGAGCGCGTCGTACTCGGCGCGTTCCGCCGCGGTCATCTCCGGGGCGGGGCCGACGCCGGTCAGCAGCGCGCACAGCGCGTCCGGGTCGGGCGGACAGTCGTCGCCACAGCCGCCACCACCACCCCCGCCGGTGGCGCCGCCGAGCGGTACCCGCTCGAGGTACCCGCCGCGGTAGCGGTACTGGTAGCCGTTGTCCGTGGCCCGGGTGTCGCAGCTGCCCCACCGCGCTCCGGTGCACGGGACCTGCGCCGCCGTCTCCGGACCGGGCACGGGGGCGGCCCAGGCGGGAGATCCCGGCGCGGACAGCGGGCCGGGACCGGCTCCGCCGAGGGCGAGCAGCGCGGCCGCGACCAGTGCGGCGAGGGCGGCCAGGTGGCCGCGGCGGTGACTCACGGCTACCCCGCGGCGTAGGTGATGGTCTGGACGCGCCAGCCGGGGCCGGTCAGCGCGAGGCGGGCCGTCGCGGTGCGGGTGGGCACGGCCGGTTCCGTGCCGGCGTCGCGGCCCGCCGGGTCGAGCAGGTGGACCTGTCGGGTCGTGGCGGTGAAGCGAACGTCGACGACGGTGCCGGTGCGTTCGCCGGCGGCCAGCCCGGTGATCTCGTAGGGCTCCTGGGTCGCGCGCAGCCCGAGCTGGTCGAGGCGGCGGGTCATGCCGACGTCCAGGGCGCAGGTCTGGCAGCCCGGCAGCGCGGTCGCCGAGACGTCGGCGACCCGCCCGCCGCGGGCGGCGGCGTTGATCTCGCGGTAGTAGGCCTCGACGACCCGGCCGGCCGCGGCGGGGGAGTCGTCGGACGGGTCGGCCGCACCGCCGGCCGGCCCGCCGGTGGTGGTGGTCGGTGCCGAGGTGCCGGTGGCCGCCGCGGTGCCCGCACCGCCGGCGGGGCCGGGGCTCACCGGGCCGCCGACCGTGGCGGAGCCGGGACGTGCGGGCGGCGGTGCCCCACCCGAGGGGCCCGCGCCTCCGCAGCCGGCGAGGACCGACCCCGCCAGGAGCGAGGCCGCGCAGACCGAGGCCGCGCGGGCCGATCCGGCGCGAACCGGGCCGGCTATCGAGGTGGTGGCGATGGTGTACCCCCGACGTGCGGCGAAACGTGACAATACAATGCCCGTCCGCACAAGCTGTCACGATAGACGCTCGACGGCGCCGTGGGACGGGCAACGGCGAACCGTCGCAGCCACGTCCTAATATCAGTTCGATGATGACCACGGTGGAAGGCGGCGACGCCCGCCGGGGTGGGCCGCCGGGCGATCCGGCCGGCCCGGTCCAGGTCATCGAGCGTTACCTGGACCACGTCGACGGCGAGCGCGGGCTGGCCCGGAACTCGGTGCTGGCCTACCGCCGTGACCTGCGCCGCTACCGCGAGCACCTGGCGGCCGGCGGGATCACCTCGCTGGCGGCGGTGGGGGAGGCGCAGATCGCGGAGTTCGCCGCCGCCCTGCGGGAGGGCGACGAGACCCATCCGCCGCTCGCCCCGGCGTCGGTGGCCCGGATGCTGGTCGCGGTCCGGTCGCTGCACCGGTTCGCCGCGCAGGAGGGCGACGTCAGCGAGGACGTGGCCCGTCCGGTCCGGCCGCCGGTGCCGCCCAGGCGGCTGCCGCGGGCGCTCACCGTCGACCAGGTGAGCGCGGTCATCGCCGCCGCGGTGGCCGGCGGCCCGGAGTACGCGGAGGTCTCCGGCGGCGACCCGGCGGAGCTGGCCCGGCGGCTGCGCTCCGCGGCCCTGCTCGAACTGCTCTACGGGACGGGCGCGCGGATCTCCGAGGCCGTCGGGCTGGATCTGGACGATCTCGACCTGGACCGGTCCGCGGTGCGGCTGCGGGGCAAGGGCGGGCGGGACAGGGTCGTCCCGCTCGGCCGGTACGCGGTGACCGCGCTGGAACGCTACCTGCGGCGCGGACGGCCGCATCTGGTCACCGAGTGTTCGGGGGCGGCGGTCTTCGTCTCGCGCCGGGGGAACCGGCTGTCCCGGCAGAGCGCGTGGTCGGCGCTGCGCGCGGCGGCGAACGCGGCCGGCGTTCCCGGGGCGTCGCCGCACGTGCTGCGGCACTCGTTCGCGACCCACCTGCTCGACGGCGGCGCGGATGTCCGGGTGGTGCAGGAGCTGCTGGGGCATGCCTCGGTCAGCACGACCCAGATCTACACGCTGGTCACGATGGACCATCTGCGTGAGGTGTACGCGTCGTCCCACCCGCGGGCCCTGCGACGCCCGCCCGGGTTCGGGTATCCGTCCGCGCCGGGCACGGGCGGCGCGGTGCCGGGCCCCGACCTGGCCGCGGCGGACGCCGGCCTGGTGGCACCCGGTGCGGACCAGGTCTTTCCTCCGCGCCCTGCCGCCGGCACCCCGTGACGGGCACCCCGTTGTCGGATGCCCTCTGAGTTGTCGGGTGCCCTTTGAACGGTCGGCCGCCCATGGGTGACCGACGCGCGCGACGATGACCCCGGGCGACCCGTGAGGTCGACCGGCCTGCTGCCAGAGCGTCCCTGTTCAGGACGGCCTTCGTTCGGGACGGTGCGAGCCGTTTCAGGACGGCGTGTACGGCCCCAGGCTCGGCATTCCGTTGGAGGGCGCGGGCGAGGGGACGCCGCCGACCCCGCCCACCGACTGGTTGCTGCGCTCGGCGAGGGTCTCGCCCACCTTGCGCGCGATCGCTTCCATCAGGCGCAGTGCCTGCGGCAGCGACAGGTTCAGCACCACTTCGCTGTCGTTCGTCATCGCGAAGCGAACCGACACGTCCGCCATTGCTCGACCTCTCTCGCCTGACTCGTAAGATCTGCCTGCCGAAGATCTGCTTGTTACGTGTGATTGGGAACGGTACGGCCCATCTGGGACGAACGCACGTCCGGGGCTCCCCGAAGCGTACGGATCCTCACGTTGCGTCAGGTCGTCGGTGCTCCGCGTCGTGGTCAGAGTTCGATGAAGATCCGCCACTCGTGCTGCTCCTTCGCCGATCGCGATGCTCCGCCGGAGGCGTCGGTGCCGCCTGCCCGAGCCGGGGATCAGTCCAGCTCACATCAATGATCACGATCGTAGCTACCCCGTTGTTTCTTCATAGTCCCCTATCGGGTGGGTGGCCCCGCGAGGGGGTGGGGGTAAATGTCCTTCCGCTGGCCGTTGTGTGCCCCTGTGTGCTGCGTGGGGCCTTCGTGGTATCTGACGGTCGAGGTCACCGGCAACCCTCGGGTGGGGAACCCCTCATGCCGATACCGTGTGCTCCCCGGCCCGCCCACCGCCTCTCCCTGGTAACCCGCCTCTCCCTGGCAGCCCACCGCGGGCCGGCGCTCGTCGGGTCGCGAACCCCGAACTGGGAGCGGAGTCACAGGGTGTGACGGTGGTCGGCATGTGGAGCGGGTTTCGGGCAGGATGGCCTGGTGAGCTCAGCATCGACGCCTCTTCCGGACGTCTCCTCGCTCGTGATCGGCATCCTCGGCGGTTCGGGGCCGCAGGGCGGCGGGCTCGCCGTCCGCTTCGCGATGGCGGGTCACCAGGTCCTCGTCGGGTCGCGCTCGGCCGAGCGCGGCCGGGAGGCGGCCGCGAAGCTGGCCGCGTCCGGGCGGAACATCTCCGGCGGCGACAACGCCGACGTCGCCGAGCGGGCCGACGTCGTGATCGTCGCCGTCCCGTGGGAGGGGCACGGCGAGCTGCTGGCCGACTTGCGCAAGCAGCTGGCCGGCAAGATCGTGATCGACTGCGTGAACCCGATGGGCTTCGACAAGGGTGGCGCGTTCGCGCTGCCCGTCGCCGAGGGCAGCGCCGCGCAGCAGGCCGCCGCCGTGCTGGCGGACAGCACCGTCGTCGGCGCCTTCCACCACGTGTCGGCCGTCCTGCTCATGGACGAGTCCGTCGAGTCGATCGACACCGACATCCTGGTCATCGGCGACGACCGCTCCGCGACCGACACGGTGATCGCGCTGGCGAACCGGATCACCGGGATGCGCGGCATCTACGCCGGCAAGCTGCGCAACGCCGGCCAGGTCGAGGCGCTCACCGCCAACCTCATCTCGGTCAACCGCCGCTACAAGGCGCACGCCGGCCTGCGCGTCACCGACGTCTGAGCGGGCGTCCACCCCGTGCCGGTCGACGATCTGGGTGAGCGGGTGGACGTCCCCGCTGTGGTCCGGCGCGTGGTCTCCCTGGTGCCGAGCCTGACCGAGTCCGTCGCGGCGACGGCGCCCGGCCTGCTGGTGGGGGCCACCGACTGGTGCTCCCGGCCGGCGGACCTGGCCGTGACGCGGGTGCGCGGCACGAAGAACCCGGACATCGCGGCGATCGTGGCGCTGGCGCCGGACGTCGTCTGCGCCAACGCCGAGGAGAACCGGCAGCCGGACCTGGACGCGCTGCGGGCGGCCGGGCTCGCCGTCTGGGTGACGGCGCCGACCACCGTGCCCGCGGCCCTGCGCAGCCTCGACCGCCTGCTGCGCCTGGCCTGCCGGCTGCCCCGTCCCAGCTGGCTGGAGACGGCGGAGCGGGTCTGGGCGGCGCCGAGCGACGGCCCGCGCCGGCGCGCCGTCGTCCCGATCTGGCGCCGGCCGTGGATGGCGCTCGGCCGCGACACGTTCGCCGGTGACCTGCTGGCCCGGCTCGGGGTCGACAACGCCCTCGCCGGGGCGGACGAGCGCTACCCGCGGGTGGATCTCGACACGCTGCCCGCACATGATCTCGTGGTGCTGCCCGACGAGCCGTACGCGTTCAGCCCGTCGGACGGGCCGGAGGCGTTCGTCGCGCCCGCGGTGTGCGTCTCCGGTCGGCTCCTCACCTGGTACGGGCCGTCGCTGGTCGAGGCCCGCGCGGAGCTGTCCACCGCGCTCGCCGCGGCCCCCCGGCCCTAACGGCGAACACCGGGACGGCGGGACGGCGGCGGCCGACGAACGTCGCGGGACAGCGGGACAGCGGGATGGACGGCGGGCGGCGGGACGAACGGCGGGGCGGTGGGCCCCGGGTGCGGGCCCGCCGCCCCGCCGGAGGTCAGTAGCTGTGCTCGACAGTCGGGTAGAGGCCGCTCGACACCTCGTCACGGAACGCGGCCGCGGCGTCGGTGAGCGCCGTGCGCAGGTCGGCGAACCGCTTGACGAAGCGGGGCGCCTGGCCGCCGGTCAGGCCGGCCATGTCCTGCCAGACGAGGACCTGCGCGTCGCAGTCGGCGCCGGCGCCGATCCCCACCGTGGAGATCAGCAGCTCCTTGGTCACCCGGGCGGCCAGGTCGGCGGGGACGACCTCCAGCACGACGGCGAACGCGCCCGCCTCCTGCAGGCCCAGCGCGTCGGCGAGCAGGGCCTCACCGGCGCCGTCGCGGCCCTGTACCCGGTAGCCGCCGAAGGCGTGGACGCTCTGCGGGGTCAGGCCGAGGTGGCCCATCACCGGGATGCCGGCGGCCACCAGCGCCCCGACCTGGGGCAGCACCCGCGCGCCGCCCTCGAGCTTGACCGCGTGCGCCCCGCCCTCCTTGAGGAAGCGGGTCGCGGTCGTCAGCGCCTGCTCGGGACTCGCCTGGTAGGAGCCGAACGGCAGGTCGGCGACGACCATCGCGTGTGGCGCGCCGCGCACCACCGCGCGGACCAGCGGGACCAGCTCGTCCACGGTGATCGGGACGGTGGTCTCGTAGCCGTAGACGGTGTTTGCCGCGGAGTCCCCGACGAGGAGGACCGGGATGCCGGCCTCGTCGAAGATCCCGGCGGTGATCACGTCGTAGGCGGTGAGCATGGCCCACCGCTGGCCGCGGTCCTTGGCCGCGCGGATGTCGCGGACTGTGGTCCGGCTGTGGCTGGCGGGCCGGATGGTGGTCGGTGCGGCGGGCGCCTGGCCACCGGTTCGGGGCGTGGTCGGCGCGCCGTAGAGCGTCGCCGCCGGCTCCGTTCCGGGCGTGGCGGGGCCGCTGGATGAGCGGGGCTTGCCGATCGATGAAGTCATGCGATCTCCCGGTGATCCGTCCGGGCGCGGGATCGCGTCCCGGCGTGCCCCCATGCTGCCACCGATCCGCCTTCGCGCGGAGCCCTGCCGTGGGGCACCGGCCCGAGGGTGACATCGCGGCCCACGGGGTGGGGCCGGGCTGTCACCCTCGCGGGCCCTCCCTGGGCCCGGCGGTGGCGCATGTCGAGTGTGTCCGGATGGTTCCCATTGTTTGTGTGGAGTGTCGGAGCTGGTGTGTTGACCTGCGGTGGCGCATCATGCACAGGCGCGCTGCAATCGCAAACGGATGCGTGTGGCACCGCGCGGACGTACTGTCCGATCTTGTGAGCCGCGGGCGGGGAAACGTGCCGGCACAGTGTGCTTGGAGTCACCGGGTGCCCGGGTCGCCATGCCCGGGGCCACGGGTGCCCCGGGCCGCTGGGTGCCCAGGGGCACCGGGCGGGCAGACCCGACTGGGACGGTCCACGGTCCACGGTCCGTGGGTGGCGTGACGAAGGCGCGGGTGGCGTAGGGCATGCGGATGGACCAGTACGGCGACCGGCCTGGGCCGCCACCACCGTCGGGCCGGGCGGTCTGATGGCCGTCACACACGTGCGCGGGGCGGCGCCCGGGGGCCGGCCGGCGCCCGCGCCCTCAGGGGTGGTGCGCCCGCCGGGGCGTCCGCGGGACACCCGCTGCGACACCGCGATCATCCAGGCGACGCTGACCGAGCTGGCCACCAGCGGGTTCGGTGGGCTGTCGATGGAGGCGGTCGCGGCCGCGGCCGGGGTGGGCAAGGGCACCGTCTACCGGCGCTGGCCGACGAAGGGTGCCCTGGTCGCCGACGCGCTGGCGACGCTGGCGGAGCCCTACGAGCCGCACGACACCGGCTCGCTGCGCGACGACCTCGTCGCCGCGCTCAACTCGGTGCGCCGGCACAGCATCCAGACGCTGTCGGGGCGGATCATGCCGCGCCTGCTGGCGGAGAAGGAGACCCACCCGGAGTTGTTCGAGACCTACCGCCAGCAGGTGATCGTCCCGTCGCGGGAGCGGGTGGCAAGCGTCCTGCGGCGCGGGGTGGCCGAGGGTGAGCTCCTGGCCGACCTGGACATCGACCTGGTGACGGACATGCTCGTCGGCCCGGTCTCCTACCGCCAGTACACCAGCGGGAGCCACGAGGTCAGCGGCACCCGGATCGGCCAGATCGTGGACACCGTCCTGGGTGGCATCCGTCTCTGCTGACCGGTCCCCGCCCACCGGCGGCAGCCGTCCGCCCACAGGGTGGTCGCCGGCCCGGTGGACGCCGGTCCGCGTGCCCGGCGAGGGCCGATGTGTCACCGTGCGTGTAATTCCGTTGGGGTGCCCGGAGCGCGCGAGTAGCATCGGCGGTCGGGACGACCTGGCGACCGCACGACCTGGCGACCGCACGACCTGGCGACCGCACGACCTGGCCCGCATCGCGGCCACGCGCCCGGTACCGGCGGTTCGAGGCCGGCACGCGGCCCAGCCGGCCCGACAACCAGAGAACCCGAGATTCGCAGATCCCCGAGAACCAGCCGATCCGTGATCAGGGGCGGTCACAGGCACGCCCCGGTCGTTCGTCCAACGCAGCAGGAGAAACCGGTGTCCGACGTCCGCGTAACCGTCCAGCGAGGTCAGCAGGCCGAGGAGCGGGTGGTGCGGACGGGGACTACGGCCGCCGAGCTCTTCGACGGGGAGCGGTCGGTGATCGCGGCCCGCGTGGGTGGTCTCCAGCGTGACCTCTCCCATCCGCTCGCCGCCGGTGACGTCGTCGAGCCGATCACCGTCGACTCGCCGGACGGGCGGGCCATCGTCCGCCACTCCTGCGCCCACGTGGTGGCACAGGCGGTGCAGGACCTGTTCCCCAAGGCCCGGCTCGGCATCGGCCCGCCGATCCAGGACGGCTTCTACTACGACTTCGACGTCGAGCGCCCGTTCACCCCGGAGGACCTCAAGGCCGTCGAGAAGCGTGCCCAGGAGATCATCAAGGCCGGTCAGCGCTTCGCCCGGCGGGTCGTCTCCGAGGACGAGGCGCGCGCCGAGCTCGCCGACGAGCCGTACAAGATCGAGCTGATCGGGCTGAAGTCCAGCGCGGGCGACGACGCCGAGGCCGGGGTCGAGGTGGGCGAGGGCGAGCTCACCATCTACGACAACCTCGACCCGAAGTCCGGCGAGCTGTGCTGGAAGGACCTGTGTCGCGGGCCGCACGTGCCCACCACCCGGCACATCCCCGCGTTCGCGGTCCAGCGCTCGGCGGCGGCGTACTGGCGGGGCAGCGAGCGCAACCCGCAGCTGCAGCGCATCTACGGCACCGCCTGGGAGTCCCGCGACGCGCTCAAGGCCTACCAGCACCGGCTGGCCGAGGCGGAGAAGCGCGACCACCGCCGGCTGGGCGCCGAGCTCGACCTGTTCTCGTTCCCGACCGAGATCGGGCCCGGCCTGGCCGTGTTCCACCCCAAGGGCGGCGCGATCCGCACCGTGATGGAGGACTACTCGCGGCGCCGGCACATCGAGGCCGGGTACGAGTTCGTCAACACCCCGCACATCACCAAGTCGGATCTCTACGAGATCTCCGGGCACCTCGACTGGTTCGCCGACGGCATGTACCCGCCCATGCAGCTCGACGGCGGGGCGGACTACTACCTCAAGCCGATGAACTGCCCGATGCACATCCTGATCTTCCGGTCGCGCGGCCGGTCGTACCGGGAGCTGCCGCTGCGGCTGTTCGAGTTCGGCACCGTCTACCGGTACGAGAAGTCCGGGGTCGTGCACGGCCTGACCCGGGTCCGCGGCCTCACCCAGGACGACGCGCACCTGTTCTGCGCCCGCGAGCAGCTGCCCACCGAGCTCGACACCGTCCTGAAGTTCGTGCTCGGCCTGCTGCGCGACTACGGCCTGGAGGACTTCTACCTCGAGCTGTCGACCCGTCCGCCGGGCAAGGCGATCGGCAGCGACGAGGAGTGGGAGGAGGCGACCGAGCTGCTGCGCGAGGCCGCCTCCAAGCAGGACCTTGAGCTCGTCATGGACGAGGGCGGCGGCGCGTTCTACGGGCCGAAGATCTCCGTGCAGGCCCGGGACGCGATCGGGCGCACCTGGCAGCTGTCCACCATCCAGGTCGACTTCCAGCTCCCGCAGCGCTTCGACATGACCTACCAGGCGGCGGACGGCACCCGCCAGCGCCCGTTCATGATCCACCGGGCGCTGTTCGGGACGATCGAGCGGTTCTTCGCGATCCTGCTGGAGCACTACGCCGGCGCGCTGCCGCCGTGGCTGGCTCCCGTGCAGGTGGTGGGCATCCCGATCACCGACGAGCACGTGCCGTATCTGACCGACGTGGCGGCGAAGCTGCGGCAGCGGGGCATCCGCGTCGAGGTCGACTCCTCCGACGACCGGATGCAGAAGAAGATCCGCACCGCCCAGAAGCAGAAGGTGCCCTTCATGCTGCTCGCCGGCGACGAGGACGTCGCCAAGGGCGCGGTGTCCTTCCGCTTCCGGGACGGCACGCAGCGCAACGGCGTGCCGGTGGACGAGGCCGTCGCGGAGATCCTCGACGCCGTCGAGCGTCGTATCCAGGTCTGAGCACGGCCCACCCCGCCCGCGGTCAGGCCGTCCGCGGGCGGGGCCGCCCGGCGGTCAGCCCGCAGAGTGGTCGCGCTCGCGCCAGCGAGAGGTGATCGGCAGCCGGCGGTCGCGGCCGAACGCCTTGGACGTCACCTTCGGCCCGGGCGGGTTCTGCCGGCGCTTGTACTCGGCGAGGTCGACCAGGCGGATCACCCGGTCGACCGTCTCCGGGGCGTGGCCCGCCGCCGTCAGCTCGGCCCGGCCGAGGTCGTGGCTGACGTAGTCGTCGAGCACGGCGTCGAGGACCGAATAGTCCGGGAGGCGGTCGGAGTCGAGCTGGCCGGGGGCGAGCTCCGCCGACGGCGGCTTGACGATGATCTCCTCCGGGATGGGCGGGACCTCGCCGCGGGCGACCGCCCGTGCGTTGCGCCAGCGGGCCAGCGCCCACACGTTGGTCTTCGAGACGTCCTTGATCGGGGCGAACCCGCCGGCGCTGTCGCCGTAGAGGGTGGAGAAGCCGGTGGCCAGCTCGCTCTTGTTCCCCGTCGTCAGAACCAGGTGGCCGTGCTCGTTCGACAGAGCCATCAGCAGCGTCCCACGGACCCGCGCCTGCAGGTTCTCCGCGGCCAGCCCGTGCAGGCCGCCCGCGGCCGCGAGCGCAGCGTGGAAGGCGGCCACGGTCGGCTCGATGGGGACGACGCTGTGCCGGGTCCGCTGCCGGCGGGCGAGCTCGGCGGCGTCGTCCAGCGAGCCCTGGGACGAGTGCGCCGACGGCATGGCCACGGTGTGCACGGCGTCCGGGCCCAGGGCGTCCACCGCGATCGTGGCCACCAGGGCCGAGTCGATGCCGCCGGAGAGCCCGAGCGCCACCGAGCGGAAGCCGTTCTTGCGGACGTAGTCGCGGGTCCCGGTGACGACGGCGGCGTACAGCTCGCCGGCGGGGTCGGGCCGGTCGGCGACCGTCGCCGGGCGCGGCTCCCAGGCCGGCAGCGGATCGGCGGCGAGCACGACGCGGCTGACGGCCATCGTGGTGCCGTCGCCGGCGTCCACCGGCCCGTCCGGGCCCGTCTCCGGGCCCACGCCGGTGCCGGCGCCTTCGGGCAGATCGAGATCGACGGTGAGCAGGGTCTCGGCGAAGACCGGCGCCCGGGCGAGGACCTCGCCGCCGGCGTCGACGACCAGCGAGTCGCCGTCGAAGACCAGCTCGTCCTGGCCGCCGACCAGGTTGACGTACGCCAGCGTCGCGCCGGCCTCGCGGGCGCGGCGCGCGCACAGCTCGTCCCGGTGGTAGGACTTGCCCTGCTCGTACGGTGACCCGTTGATACACAGCAGCAGCCCGACCCCGACCTCGCGGGCCACCGCGACCGGGCCGCCCTCCTGCCAGAGGTCCTCGCAGACGGTCAGGCCGACGTCGACGCCGTGCAGCCGGAACACCGGGAACGTGGTGCCCGGCACGAAGTAGCGGAACTCGTCGAACACCCCGTAGTTGGGCAGGTGGTGCTTGGCCGAGCGGGCCGCGACCCTGCCCTGCCACAGCACGGCGACGCAGTTCTGCGGCTCCCCGGCCGGACGTCCGACCGCCGGCGCCGGGGTCGGGGAGGCGTCGAGGTAGCCGACGACGACGGCGATCTCGCCGGCGCCCTCCTCGGCGAGCCGGACCGCCAGGCGCTCGAGGGCGGCGGCGGAGGCGGCCACGAAGGAGCGGCGCAGGACGAGATCCTCGGCCGGGTAGCCGGTCAGCGTCATCTCGCCGAACACGACCAGGTGCGCGCTGCGGGCGAGTGCCTGCTTGGTCCAGGAGCTGACCAGCTCCGCGTTGCCGTCCAGGTCTCCGACGGTGGTGTCCACCTGGGCGAGGGCGATCCGCAACTGGGCCATACAGGCAGCGTAGGCCGCGATGCCCCGGCCCGGCGGTGTCGCGGCGGGGGTGGGTACGAGCGGTTGCGGCGACGCAACTTCGCTGTAACGTCAGGCGCGTCGGGTCGGATCAGTCGCTACTCTCGGGTCAAAGTACCCGGGGGCGCCGCGCCCCGGCTCGGACCATCGGGCGGCGGCGCATCCGGGGGAAGATCACCGGAAGTTGACTCGGGGAGCCGTGCCGACGAGTCCACACCTCAGCGCGGAGGGCTCATGGACAAACAACAGGAATTCGTTCTTCGCACCCTCGAGGAACGCGACATCCGGTTCGTCCGGCTCTGGTTCACCGACGTGCTGGGGGTGCTGAAGTCGGTCGAGATCGCGCCGGCCGAGCTGGAGGGCGCGCTCGCCGAGGGCATCGGCTTCGACGGCTCCGCGATCGAGGGCTTCGCGCGGGTGCACGAGGCGGACATGCTCGCCCGGCCCGACCCGTCGACCTTCCAGGTGCTGCCGTGGCGCGGCGAGCACCCGATGACCGCCCGCATGTTCTGCGACCTGGTCATGCCGGACGGGACGCCCGCGGTCGCGGACTCCCGCTGGGTGCTGCGCCGCACCCTGGCGAGGGCGGCCGACGCCGGGTTCACCTTCTACACCCACCCCGAGATCGAGTTCTTCCTGCTCAAGCACCCGCCGACGCGCGGTGGCCCGATGCCGCCGCCGGTGGACGAGTCGGGCTACTTCGACCTGACCCCGAACGACATCAGCCACGACTTCCGCCAGCAGGCCATCGGTGTGCTGGAGCGGCTCGGGATCTCGGTGGAGTTCAGCCACCACGAGGTCGCGCCGGGCCAGCAGGAGATCGACCTGCGCTACGCCGACGCCCTCACCATCGCCGACAACATCATGACCTTCCGGCAGGTGATGAAGGAGGTGGCGCTGCGCCAGGGCATCTACGCGACGTTCATGCCCAAGCCGTTCAGCGACCAGGCCGGGTCCGGCATGCACACCCACATGAGCCTGTTCGAGGGCGACCGCAACGCCTTCCACGACCCGACCGACGAGTACCAGCTCTCCAAGGTGGCCAAGGCGTTCATCGCCGGGCTGCTGGTGCACGCGGCCGAGATCACCGCGGTCACCAACCAGTGGGTGAACTCCTACAAGCGGCTGGTCGGCGACCAGCGTGCCGGTGAGCTGATGGAGGCGCCCGCCTACGTCTGCTGGGGCCACAACAACCGCTCGGCGCTCATCCGGGTGCCGCTGTACAAGCTCAACAAGTCCAACGCGGCCCGGGTCGAGTTCCGGTCGCCGGACAGCGCCTGCAACCCGTACCTGACCTTCGCGCTGATGCTCGCCGCCGGCCTGCGCGGGGTACAGGGCGGGTACGACCTCCCGGCACCGGCGGCCGACGACGTGTGGACGCTGACGGACGCGCAGCGCCGGGAGCGCGGCATCACCGCGCTGCCCGGGTCCCTCGCCGAGGCGATCGCGACCATGGAGACGTCCTCGCTCGTCCGGGAGACCCTCGGTGACGAGCTGTTCGACTTCTTCCTGCGCAACAAGCGCTCGGAGTGGATCGAGTACCGCAGGCAGGTCACGCCGTTCGAGATCGACCGGTACCTCCCGACCCTGTGAGGAGCGGCGGCCGCGGGCCGCCGCTCCTCCGGAAGACGCGCCCATGCCCCACCAGACGTCCGTACCCCACCGGGTGACCGCGCCCGGCCGGCTGACCGTTCCCGTCAGATGACCGTCCCGGCCGCTGACCGGCGGCGCCACACGGCCGCCGCGCAGCTTGCCCGGCTCGGCTTCTCCGACGTCGAGCGGGTCGCCGCGACCATGCGGCGGATCGGGCTGCTGCCGGTGGATGACGGCGTGGGCGGGTTCGCGGTGAGCGCCGTCGTCGGCGAGCTCGCTGCCGCCGCCGATCCCGACCGGGCGCTGCGTTGCCTCGACCGGCTGCTGGACGCATTGAACGCCCAGGACACGCCGGACGCCCAGGACACGCTGGCGGGCGCGCGGCTGCTGACCGCGCTCGCCAGCCGGGCGGGCCTGCGCCGCCGGCTGGTCGCGGTGCTGGGCGCGAGCTCCGCACTGGGTGATCATCTCGTCGCGCACCCCGGGGACTGGGCGATCCTGGACTCCGACGAGGCGATGACCGGCCCAGTCGATCCGGTGGCGGCCCGCGGCAGGCTGCTGCGGGCCGTCGGCGCGGACCCGGGCGCCGTCGAGCCCCGCGCCCGCGGCGCCGGCCCGGACGTGCTGGACGCGCTGCGCCTGGCCTACCGGCGCGCCCTGCTCGTCCTGGCCGCGCGGGACCTCACCGGGGCGGTGACCCTCGACGACGCCACCGCCGAGCTCGCCGCCCTCGCCGGGGCCGCCCTCGACGCCGCCCTCGCCGTGGCCCGCGCCGGGCTCGGGCCTGGCGACGTCCCCGTCCGCCTCGCCGTGATCGGGATGGGCAAGTGCGGCGGGTGCGAGTTGAACTACGTCAGCGACGTCGACGTCCTGTTCGTGGCCGAGCCGGTACTGACGCCGAAGGCGGCGGCTGGGACTGGGACGGCGGCTGGGACTGAGACTGTGCAGGCGCGGATGCCGGAGGCGGCGCCGGGTCTGGAGGCGGTGCTGCGCACCGCGACGCGGCTCGCCGAGGGGGTCGTCCGGGTCTGCGGCACGCCGACCGCGGCCGGCGAGCTGTTCCAGGTGGACGTCAACCTCCGCCCGGAGGGGCGGCACGGCGCGCTGGTGCGCACCCTCGACAGCCATCGGGCCTACTACCGGCGCTGGGCCCGGACCTGGGAGTTCCAGGCCCTGCTCAAGGCCCGCCCGATCGCCGGTGACACCGAGCTCGGCCGGCGGTTCGCCGCGATGGTCGCCCCGATGGTGTGGACGGCGGCCTCCCGCCCCGGGTTCGTCGCCGACATCCGGGCCATGCGGCGGCGGGTGGAGCGTTCGCTGTCACGCTCCGAGGCCGACCGCAACCTCAAGCTCGGCCCCGGCGGGCTGCGCGACGTCGAGTTCGCGGTGCAGCTGCTGCAACTGGTGCACGGCCGGGCGGACGCCAAGCTCCAGGTCGCGTCCACCCTGGACGCCCTCGACGGGCTGGCGCGCGGCGGGTACGTCGGCCGCCGCGACGCCGCCGGGCTCGCCGACGCCTACCGGTTCCTGCGCGCGGCCGAGCACCGGCTGCAACTACAGCGGCTGCGCCGGCTGCACACGCTGCCGCGCGATCCCGGGGAGCTGCGCTGGCTGGCCCGGTGCATGGGCCTGCCGGGCGCCACCGAGCTGGAGGCGGAGCACCGCCGGGTGGCCCGCTTCGTCCGTTCCCTGCACGAGAAGCTCTTCTACCAGCCGCTGCTGGAGGCCGTGGCCCGGCTGTCCGCGGAGGAGATGCGGCTGACCCCGCAGGAGGCCGCCGACCGGCTGGCCGCGCTCGGCTTCGCCAACCCGGCCCGCTCCCTGCGTCACATCGAGGCGCTGACGAACGGCGTGAGCCGCACGGCGGCCATCCAGCGGCACCTGCTGCCGGCGATGCTGCCCGCGTTCGCCGACGCCCCTGAGCCCGACGCCGGGCTGCTGGCGTACCGGCAGGTCAGCGAGGCGCTCGGGCGCACCCCCTGGTACCTGCGGCTGCTGCGGGACTCCGCCGGCGCCGCCGACCGACTCGCCCGGGTGCTGGCCACCAGCCGCTACGTCGCCGACCTGATGGCCCGGGCGCCGGAGTCGGTGCGGCTGCTGCGCACCGAGGAGGAGCTGCGCCCGGTGCCGCGGGAGGCGCTGGTACGCACTCTGCTCGCGGTCGCGCACCGCAACCCCGACGCCGAGGACGCGGTCGGTCGGGCCCGGGCGGTGCGCCGGGTGGAACTGGTCCGGGTGGCCTGCGCGGACCTGCTGGGCCTGCTCGACATCGGCGCGGTCGGCCGGGCCCTCTCGGACGCCGCCGCGGCCACGATCGAGGCCGCCCTGCTGACCGCGCGCCGCCAGGTCGCCGGCGTCAGCGGCGGCTCGGACGGGCTGCCCGTCCGGCTGGCCGTCGTCGCGATGGGCCGGCTCGGCGGTGGGGAGCTGTCCTACGGCAGCGACGCCGACGTGCTCTTCGTCCACGAGGCGGAGCCCGGGGTCGGCGAGGCGCGCGCGGCCCGGCTCGCCGCCGAGATCATCGGTGAGCTGCACCGCCTGCTCGCGCTGCCAGGGCCGGACCCGCGGCTCACGCTCGACGCCGCGCTGCGCCCGGAGGGACGCAGCGGGCCGCTGTCCCGCACGCTCGAGGGCTACGCGTCGTACTACGACCGGTGGTCGCTGGCGTGGGAGGCTCAGGCCCTGCTGCGCGCCCAGCCGCTGGCCGGCGACGCGGAGCTCGCGGGCCGCTTCTGCCGGCTCGTCGACCGGGTCCGCCATCCGCGCGGGCTGCCCGCCGGCACGATCGCCGAGACCGTGCGGCTGCGCGGGCGGATGGAACGGGAACGCATCCCCCGCGGCGCCGACCGCGCCCTGCACGTGAAGTTCGGCCCGGGCGGGCTGACCGACGTCGAGTGGACGGTGCAGATCCTCCAGCTCGGCCACGCCTGGCGGCTGCCGGACCTGCGCACCACCGCCACCCGGGACGCCCTGCGCGCCGCGGCCCGCGCGGGCCTGGTCACCGCGGGCGAGCTCGCCGCCCTGGACGCCGCCTGGACGCTCGCGTCCCGGGTCCGCAACGGGATCATGCTCACCTCCGGCCAGGCTGGGGACCTGCTCCCGGCCGGCCCGCCCGGTCTCGAGCGGGTCGCCCGCGCGCTGGGCTACCCGGCGGAGGCGGTGGGCGAACTGCCCGGTGACTACCGCCGCGCCGCTGCCCGCGCCCGCTCGGTGGTGGAGGACGTCTTCGCCCGCGAGCAGCACATCGCTCACGGCTGACTGGCTCCGCGGGGGCGGCGACGGCGACGGAGCCGGTGGCGGCCGCCGCGGGCCCGCGGCGCGTTCCGGCGGCGGGGACGTCTTGAGGAACTGGTCGGGCGACCAGGGACGCAGGAAGCGGACACGCACAGACAAAGGGCGTAGCTGGCGATCGCCGCCGTCTCGGGGGCTGACTCCGAGGAAATGCGTGGTGAGCGCCGTGAGTGCCATGGGAGCGAGCGGCGCGCTCAGCTGAGTGTAGTCATGGTTGGGATGGGGCATGCTGTTCCCTCTCTTAGGTACCCGCGTACCGTCGGTATGCCGGCATCCATAAGACTGTCCGGGAACGCTCCTGGCAATAGAAACAACTAGCGGACGTGAAGATGCGTTTCTGTGGCGACGAAACTCGAATTGAGACGGGAGTTGCGACGATGTTGCAAGGGGGTTGTTACCGCGGTGTCAGCGATGCGGAGGAACCCGGAGACCAGCTGCCCTGCAGTGCTTCTGACCTGTTGCAACGAGATGGGCAAGGAGTCGGAACGTGCGTGACGGCAGGGCCTCCAAGGGCGGTCGTGTTCCGCGGGTCGCCGTGGGCGTCGAGCCGGACCACAGGGAGCTTCTGGATTTCTTCCACCTGCTCAAAAAATGTTTTGGGACGCCGCTGTACAAATGTTCGCTGGACCAGACACCGGCTGGCAGGACCCGGGCGAACAGGAAATTCGGAGGAGAGGTTCCGCTTTGCTGGGAAGATGCCGAGCGTTATCTTCTCCTTCAGCCGGAACCGGTCCGGGAGAAGGTCCTGTGGATTGCGCGTGTCGAATACGTCCACTGGTCTGTAGGTTCACGGGCGAGACGAAGATGGCCGCTGAGACCGGACGAGGAAAAACTTGTCGAGGAGGTGCTGGCGGCCGGTGGGTTCACCCGTCAGCTCGCCGCCGTACGGCGCACGGTCGACCAGCTGCGACAGGGGCATTACGACCTGGCGGGCACCGGGGATGCGGGCAGTACCGAGGCGGATCTCCTACCGGACCCGGCTCGCCGCCGGCCGGGGGCCGTAAGCGGGTTGCTGCCAGCGCCGAGGGCAGACGCACCCACCCGGTTACCCAAGGACACTGCCGGGGCGCCGGCACAGGCCCTTGAGGCGGCTGCGGAGGCGATCGCAGACGGACTACGTCATCGTCTCATCGAGCTGGAAGCCGTCGTCGAGCGTCAGCGGGGCGAGATCGTCACGGCTCTCACCCGCCAGGTCGAGGCCACCCGCCGGGCCGAAACCGCTGAGAGTCGCGCCCGAGAGGCGTACGGACAGAAAGAAGTCCTGCGCCATCAGGTTGAAATGCTCACCCGGGAGCTGGCCCGGCGAACGGCCGCGGCCAACGTGGTCTCGGCCGCGCGGCAATCGTCAGCGCCACCGCCGACAGGTCGCGGGGTTATGCAGCCCTCGACGGCCGTGCCCGGACCGGGGCCTGCCCGCCCTATGTGTTCAGCGCTCTACCAGAGCTGACCGGGGACCAGGGGCGCTGCGGCGGCCTACAGGTCCACTACGCAGTCTTCGCGGGCGCCGCTGGCCTCGTGACAGAGGGCGATCTTGATCTGGACGCGGCCCGAAGCCGAGATCTGATCAAGTGGAAGTCCTTTGTGCCAAGCAGAACCATCGAACTCGTCGTCGACACCCCCGCGGTGCCCACCGGTTGCGGTGCCACCCTCGATTTCAACGAGGCGGTCGTCCGTATCGCTCCGTTTCAGCCGGCGGGCGATGTGGGCGCGGTCAGCGGGCTGCGCTGATCTCGGCAATCAGGTCCGTAGCCCCCGGCGGGTCGCCGGAGGCCACGGACCTGTCGTGTGACGCCAGGCCGCGTGCGGCCTGGCGGTCAGACCTTGGCGGTCGCGTCGGCGGTCTGCGATGGCACGAACAGGGTCGGCTTGTCGCCGGCCAGCGCGCTGCAGCAGGTGTCGACGATCAGCGAGGAGACCACGTACGGGTCCATGTTGGCGTTCGGCCGGCGGTCCTCGATCCAGCCCTTCTTGGCCTTCTCGACGGCCCACGGGATCCGGATCGACGCACCGCGGTCCGAGGCGCCCCAGGAGAACTTGTTCCAGGGGGCGGTCTCGTGCTTGCCGGTCAGCCGCAGCTCGATGCCGTCACCGTAGTGGGTGACGTGCTCCATCACCCGGGTGCCCAGCGCCTCGCAGACGGCGACGATGGCGTCCCAGCTCTCCATGGTCTGCTTGGTGGAGAAGTTGGTGTGCGCGCCGGCGCCGTTCCAGTCACCGGCCATCGGCTTGGCGGCGAACGACACCGACGCGCCGAAGTCCTCGGCGATCCGGTGCAGCAGCCAGCGGCCGACCCAGATGTGGTCGCCGATCGCGGGGGTCGGCAGCACGCCGATCTGGAACTCCCACTGGCCCATCATGACCTCGGCGTTGGTGCCCTCGATCGCGAGGCCGGCGTCCAGGCACGCCTGGGTGTGCTTTTCGACGATGTCCCGGCCGGGCATCTTCTCGCCGCCGACGCCGCAGTAGTACGGGCCCTGTGCCTCGGGGTACCCGGCCGCCGGCCAGCCGAGGGGACGCCCGTTCTGGAAGAACGTGTACTCCTGCTCGATGCCGAACATCGGTGACATGTCGGCGTACTTCTCGGCCACCGCCCGGGCGGCGGCGCGGGTGTTCGTCGGGTGCGGGGTGAAGTCGGTCAGCTGGACCTCACACAGCACGAGCACGTTGTCGCCGCCGCGCAGCGGGTCCGGGCAGGTGAAGACAGGCTGCAGGACGCAGTCGGAGTTCGAACCCGGGGCCTGGTTCGTGCTCGAGCCGTCGAAGCCCCAGATCTCCGGCTCCTTGCCGCCCTTGACGATGCGGGTCTTGCTCCGCATCAACGGCTCAGGCTCGGTGCCGTCGATCCAGATGTACTCGGCCTGATAGCTCTTCGACTTGGAGCTCACTCGTACTCCCCGTGGTTGACGTGGCACGTGACGGAGCGACTGTGTGATCGGCCGGGGGAGGGCCGACCCCGGCCGCGACTGACGCAGGGTTCGTCCGGAGCTTCGTCGGGCCTCGTTTCCAATCAGTTCCCGGGGTGTTAATTCTCGGTCACCGGGGTGTTGCTGCACGGCCGTAGTCGCGGCGCGGAAGCGAATACCCGCCGGTTCGCGGGAACCACCCCGGAAAAGCTGCCGTAACGACGGACGGCCCGTGCCCACGGGTTCGTGGACACGGGCCGTCCGTCATCAGCTGATATCCGCCCACCGTCGCCGGCGGTGTTCGGGGAAGGGCCAGCCGCAGGTCGCGGCGGCTGTCGGGTGGGTGGCGCCGGGGGTGGGCCGTAGGTCATACGAGAAGCCCCCGGCGCCGCTCTCGCCAGGTGTGGCGGGAGTCCGCCCGCCCCGTTGGTGGCGCCGCTCCGGACCGGGAGGGATATCGCGGTCTAGATGTCGTAGTAGAGGCTGAACTCGTACGGGTGCGGGCGCAGCCGGATGGCGTCGACCTCGTTCACCCGCTTGTAGTCGATCCAGGTCTCGATGAGGTCGGGGGTGAAGACGTTTCCTTCACGGAGGAACTCGTTGTCGGCCTCGAGGGCGTCGAGGACCTTCTCGAGTGAGCCGGGCACCTGCGGAACGGCGGCGAGCTCGTCCGGCGGGAGCTCGTAGAGGTCCTTGTCGATCGGGTCCGGCGGGTCGATCTTGTTCTTCACGCCGTCCAGGCCGGCCATCAGCATCGCGGCGAACGCCAGGTACGGGTTGCAGCTCGGGTCCGGCACCCGGAACTCGACCCGCTTCGCCTTCGGCGAGTCGCCGCCGAGCGGAATCCGGCAGCACGCCGAGCGGTTGCGCGCCGAGTAGACGAGGTTCACCGGGGCCTCGTAACCGGGCACGAGCCGCCGGTAGGAGTTCGTGGTCGGGTTGGTGAACGCGAGCAGGGCCGGCGCGTGGTGCAGCAGGCCGCCGATGTAGTAGCGCGCGGTGTCGGACAGGCCGCCGTACCCGTTCGGGCTGTAGAAGAGCGGCTCGCCGTCCTTCCACAGGCTCTGGTGGGTGTGCATGCCGGACCCGTTGTCCTCGAAGAGGGGCTTGGGCATGAAGGTCACGGTCTTGCCGCGGCTGCGCGCCACGTTGCGGATCACGTACTTGTAGAGCATCAGGTTGTCGGCCGTCTTGAGCAGCGTGTCGTACCTGATGTCGATCTCGGCCTGGCCGGCGGTGCCGACCTCGTGGTGCTGCATCTCGACGGTGATGCCGACCTCGAAGAGCACCCGGGTCATCTCCGAGCGCAGGTCGGTGAAGTGGTCCGTCGGCGGCACGGGGAAGTAGCCGCCCTTGAACCGGGGCTTGTATCCGAGGTTGCCGCCCTCCTCCTTCCGCGCGGTGTTCCACGCGGCCTCCACCGAGTCGACCGCGTGCATCGACCCGTAGGGGTTGTAGTCGTAGCGGACGTCGTCGAAGATGTAGAACTCGGCCTCGGGGCCGAAGTAGGCGGTGTCGGCGATCCCCGTGCCGCGCAGGTAGGCCTCGGCCTTCTTGGCGATGTTGCGCGGGTCGCGCGAGTACTGCTCCTTGGTGATCGGGTCGTGGATGAAGAACGTCATTGCGAGGGTGGGGTGCTCACGGAACGGGTCGACAAACGCCGTCCGAGGGTCCGGAAGGAGCAGCATGTCAGATTCATGAATCGCCTGGAATCCGCGGATCGACGATCCGTCGAACATGAGCCCATCGCTGAAGACCGACTCGGAGAAAACCTCCGTGGGGATTGTGAAGTGCTGCATCACCCCGGGAAGGTCACAGAATCGTACGTCAATGAACTGAACGCCTTCGTCCCGGATATAACGGAGCACGTCGTCGGCGTTTGTGAACATCCACCCTCCAGCGTTTGTCAGGTATCCATGGACTGACAGGGTACGCTCCGGTCGGTTGCGTGATGTGACCGCATGGCGTACCGGGGATATCACCGGGTTGTTTCCGAGATGTTACCGTAACGGCGTTCGTGACGGTACGTCATCGCCCGGTTGGCGCGGGATCGCCGCATAGGCTTGCGCCGTGGGACGCGCACTCGGAGGTTGGCTGGAAGGGCCCGGGCTGCCTCGGGACACACCACCCGGAGCCCGACTCGGGCTCCCGGCGGAGGGCCCCGGTTCGGTGGTGGGGTTCGGTCCCCGCCTTGTCGCCTATGCCGTCGACGCGGTGATAGCGAACCTGCTGGTGGGAGTCCTGTTCCTCGTCGGCGTCAGCGCCGCGGGGGATGCGCGCGGCTTGGCCGTGTACGGAGCGTTCCTGCTCGAGGAGCTCCTGCTGGTCGCCGTCGTCGGGCAGACCATCGGCATGCGGCTGGCGGGCATCCGGGTCATCCGGGTGCGCGACGGGGCGCGCCAGAGCTGGCCCTGGATCGTCGTGCGGACACTGCTGCTGGCGCTGTTCATCCCGATCTTCATCTGGGACCGCGACCTGCGTGGCACCCACGACCGCGCCGCCGGAACGGTGGTCGTGCGCGACCCGGTCACCTCACCGACGACCTGAGCCCGCGCGGAGCCCCGAGCCGCGCCACCGGACGGCCCGGTAGGCCCGGGGGGGTGCCGGCCGTGCCGCGGTTCAGCCGCCCCGTGGCGGGACGGTGCCGGCGGCGGGACGGCACCCCGGCAGCACCGGGGCCGGCGAACCGGGGCCCGGTCAGTCGGGGTGCGGGCTCAGCGGAGCCGGCCGCCGCGGGGGATGTTCCGCGGGATGGGGCCCTTGGGGATCGGCAGCGCCGGGGCGCTGACGGCCTTCAGCCTGCGATCGAGGGCGTCCACATCGCGCTTGCGCAGCTCGCGGCGTAGCCGCATGAGCGTGCTCTGCAGCTTCGGCAGTGGGATCTCGCCCTCGCCGTTCCCGACGACGTAGTCGAGCAGCGGCGCCTCGCCGACGATCTTGCGGATGCGGCGCTTCTCCGCGACGAGCAGCTCGCGCGGGCCGCGCCCGCGACCCTCCGCGATCAGGATCACGCCTGCCCGACAGACCACGCGGTGGACCACATCCTGATGCCGGTTCACGCCGACGGCGGGGGTGAGCCGCCAGTCGCCGCGCATCCGCTCGACGACGCCGGCGGCGGCGCCCGGCTTGCCCTCCATCTCGGCGTACGCRGTCTTCTGGACGCGCCGGCTGAACACGTTCAGCGCGACGACCAGCCCGAGCAGCACCGCGATCGGCAGCCACACGTACAGCGGGCCGACGAAGACCCCGAGGATGACGCCGACCGCGATCGGGCCGGCGAGCCCGAGCAGGCTCAGCCACAGCACCCGCGGGTCACGCTGCTTGGTGATCTTGTATACGAGGCGGATCTGCGCGAGCCTGGCGCGCGCCCCACCAGGCTCGCCGCCGCCACCAGCGGGCGGCGGCGGTGTAGCGGCCCGCGCGTTCCGGCCGGCCTTGGCCGGCGGGTCGGACGGACCGCTCTGGCCAGCCTGGTCGGACCTACCGGCCCGGCGGGCCTTGCCACCGGCCTTCGGGGATCCACCCTTGGGGGCGCCGCCGGTCGGCCCGCCCGCCTTCGGGTCCCCAGCCTTCTGGGCACCCCCGCGCGCGCCCGCGCGTGACCCGGCCGCACCCGTTCCACCCGGCCGGCGGGCGGCCCCGCCACCCATCGTTCCGCTTCCACCCGCGGCCGCGAGCACCGGCTCCCCGCCGGCTCCGGCCGGCTTCTTCCGCAGCGCCATAGACGCGAGCCTACGGCCTCGAACGGGGTGCCTGGCGACTGCTCCGGTAACGGAGGTCAGGAACGGGCGGCGGCCGCCGCCCGTGAGCGCACCGGCGAGACCCGTGGCGCCGAGATCCGGGGGACGGGGAACGTGGCCCGGGCCGGCGGCGCGGGCGGCGGGGCGAGGGAGGGTTCGAGTGCGGACACGGAGATCTGGTCGACCCAGCGGTAGCCGGTGGTGACGTGCAGGTCGGTGGCGGCGCGCCAGGCGTTGTGGCGCGCGGTGCGCTGCCCGCCATGGGGCAGGACGAGAAGAGTCAGTTCCTCGAGTGCGCTGAGGAGTGAGCGGAACACGGTGTCGACGACCTCCCGACGCGGTCGTGGCGCCCGAGGCGGGAGGAGCTCCCGCCGGAACAGCACCGAGTGTGAAGGGCGCAGATGTCGCCGCGATGTCCGCAAGGTGGCGACGGCCCCTGCGCAACGGCGAATCTCGTGACCGCCGCGTGACGCAGAGCCGAGCTTAGTCGCTCGCGGTAGTCGCCACCAGTCGAGTCATCACCTGGCGTGAGAGTCGTCGGACACACTTTCGGGCAGATCAGCCTCTACAGCGGCAGTATTACTACGTACGGTGACTGCCTGGCGGTACAGGCGTCCGGCGCGGTACGACGACCGGACGAGCGGACCGGACAGCACACCGGCGAAGCCGATGCCGGTGGCGCGCCGCTCCCACTCCACGAACTCCTCGGGTCGCACCCAGCGCTCCACCGGGTGATGGCGGGGGGTCGGCCGCAGGTACTGCGTGACGGTGAGCAGGTCGCAGCCGGCCTCGTGCAGCGCGGTCATAGCCTCGGAGACCTCGTCGTCGGTCTCGCCGAGCCCGAGGATCAGGTTCGACTTGGTCACCAGGCCGGCCGCCCTGGCCTGGGTCAGGACGTCCAGCGAGYGCTCGTAGCGGAACCCCGGCCGGATCCGGCGGAAGATCCGCGGAACCGTCTCCACGTTGTGCGCGAGCACCTCCGGCTCGGCGGCGAAGACCTCGCCGAGCTGCTCGGGACGGCCGCCGAAGTCCGGGATCAGCACCTCGACCCCGGTGCCCGGCGACCCGGCGTGGATCTGCCGGACGGTCTCGGCGTACAGCCATGCCCCGCCGTCGGGCAGGTCGTCGCGGGCGACACCGGTCACCGTGGCGTAGCGCAGGCCCATGGTCGAGACCGACTCGGCCACCCGGCGCGGCTCGTCGACGTCCAGCGGGGTCGGGCGGCCGGTGTCGATCTGGCAGAAGTCGCAGCGGCGGGTGCAGACGTCCCCGCCGATCAGGAAGGTGGCCTCGCGGTCCTCCCAGCACTCGTAGATGTTCGGGCAGCCGGCCTCCTCGCACACCGTGTGCAGGCCGGCCCCGCGGACCAGGTTGCGCACGTCGGTGTACTCGGGACCGGTGCGCATCCGGGTGCGGATCCACGGTGGCTTGCGCTCGATCGGCGTCTGCGCGTTGCGCGCCTCCAGCCGCAGCAGCGGCCTGCCTTCGGGAGCGACCGCGGTCATCGGTGAACCTTCCCGCCGGCGAGCCCCGCGCCGATCAGATCCGTGTCGGACGTTCCCGCCGTGGCTGCCCTGCCCGCGGTGCCCGCCGTGTCCGTGCCGGCCACCTTGCCCGTGCTGTCCTCCGCGCCTGCCGGCCGGCGGCCGGCCTCGGCGGCCAGGCCCGTGGCCAGGTAGTCGGCGAGCGCGGTGAGCATGTGCCGTTCGACCACCGGGCGGGCCTCGGCCACCGGCAGCGGCCGGCCCAGCTCCCTGCTCAGGCTGGTCACGCCGGCGTCCGAGATCCCGCACGGGACGATCCGACCGAACGCGGCGAGCGCGGGATCGCAGTTCAGCGCGAAACCGTGGTTGGTGACCTTCCAGCTCACCCGGACCCCGATGGCGGCGAGCTTGCGCAGGCCGTCGGATGTCCACACGCCCGTGCGCCCCTCGACCCGCCGGGTCTCGAGACCGAACTCGGCGCAGGCCGCCATCAGGCCGGCCTCCAGCGCCCGTACGTAGGCCACGACGTCCAGCGGCATCGGGAGCCGCACGATCGGGTAGCCGACCAGCTGCCCCGGGCCGTGCCAGGTGATGCCGCCGCCGCGGTCGACGTCGACGACCTCCGTCCCGTCGACCGGGCGGTCACCCGCGCCCGTCCGCCGGCCCGCCGTGTAGACGTCGGGGTGTTCCAGCAGGATCAGCGTGTCGGAGCCGCGTCCGTGGCGGCGGTCATCGGCCAGGGTCCGCTGCATCTCCCAGGCCTCGCGATAGGGAACGACACCCAACCGGAGGACATCCACGTCCCGAGCGTACGCCCGCGGGCCGGGGCAGCAGGGCCACATGGGGATCCGTCGGGAGCTGTCAGGAGCCGGATCGCCGCGGCTACGGCGCCTGGTCCGCCGCGGTCCACGGATCGGGGAGGAGCCTGGCCGGGACCCGGGTCTCGACGGCCGTCCCGGCCGGGCCCGGCTTGACCCGCCAGGCGTGGGCGTCCGGCCGGTCCGCCACCGCCTCGACGAGCTCGGTGCCGCGGAAGTGCAGGCCGGCGCCGTCGTCGGTCGCCCACCCGGCGGGCAGCGTCCCCTCGGCGACGAGGCGCTGGTAGAGCGGCCGGCGCGCAGGCTCGGAGTCGTAGTGCGGGGTGTTGCTGTGCGGCAACAGGCCCAGCCCGTTCGTCACCGGGCGCAGGTCGGGGCCGAACGAGTCGGTGGTGCCGCCGGTGTGCCAGCACAGCGAGCCGGCGGAGACCCCACCCAGCACGACCCCGGCCTCCCACACCTCGCGCATGATCCGGTCCAGGCCGTGCGCCCGCCACACGGCCAGCAGGTTGGCCACGCTGCCGCCGCCGACCCAGACGACGTCCTGCGCGAGCAGGTGGGCCCGGATGTCGGCGACGTTGGGCATCGGGAACAGCGCGAGGTGGGAGACCACGACGTCCGGCCGGTCCCGGCTCAGCGCCGCGTACCCGCGGGCGTAGGCGGCCTGGTCGTCGCCCAGGGCGGTCTGCAACAGGCACAGCCTGGGACGTCCGGCGGGGGCGGCGAGCTCGATCGCGTGATCCAGCAGTGGTCCGACCCGGGCGCCCCACCGCCCGTCGGGCCGGAAGCCGCCGCTCGTCGCGAGGATCTGCACAGATGACTCCTGGTTGACCGGCCCCGGGGGCGTCCCGGGGCGCCCGTCCGCGCCCGGCGGCGCGCCGCCGCCGCTCGAGAGGAAGTTATCCACAGCAGGGGAAAGAGTCCTGCAGAGGTGGTCGGATC
Source organism: Parafrankia soli (assembly GCF_001854695.1). Taxonomy (GTDB): domain Bacteria; phylum Actinomycetota; class Actinomycetes; order Frankiales; family Frankiaceae; genus Parafrankia; species Parafrankia soli. The sequence goes on along the minus strand of NZ_MAXA01000232.1, from coordinate 17,973 downwards.
CGCCTAGCGTCGACGTTCGTGACCTTCACCGACGATTCCGGCGATCGGCTGGGGCGGCACGGCGGCGAGCCCGTCGTGCCGGGAATCCTCCTGCACGGCCGCCGATACGACGCCGGCGCCGGCGAGGTCTGGGCCGGCCGGATCGAGCGGCTCGGCATGGACGTGACCATCCGCTACGTTCGGTTACCGGCCGACTCGCTGCTGCGCGCCGAGGCCTTCGACGAGGCCCAGCTGCTGCTCGGCATCCGCCATCCGCACCTGGCCTCCGTGGTGGACGTGATCCGCACACCCGACGGCCTGGCCGTCGCCACCGAGCCGGTGCACGAGGCGGTCAGCCTGTCCCGGCTGCTCGGCGCGCGGGGTCGGCTCGACCCGGGCGAGGTCGTCACCATCGGCCTACCCGCGGCGCAGGCGCTGGCCGAGGTGCACGCGGCCGGTCTGCACCACGGCGGGCTGACCGCCCTGGACATTCTCCTCGAGCCGAACGGGCGGCCGGTTCTCACCGGCGCCGGCATCGCGGCCCTCACCGACCCGGGCGTGTCCGCCTCGGAGGACGTGCACGACCTCGCCGACCTCCTGCTCGGCGCGATGCGCCAGGCGACGGGGCCCGACGCCGCCGCGGTCGCCGTCGCGGTCGCGATGGCCCTGGTGGACGACCCGCGTCGCCGCCCCTCGGCCGCCGAGCTCGCGGCCGGGCTGGCCCGCAGCGCCACGCCGCTTCCCGTCCGGATGACGGACGTGCCACCCGGGGCAGCAGGGGTTGTCGAGGTCGACCCGGAGCCCGGCCGGCCCGCGGACGGCGGGAACGCCGCTCCGGTCGACCAGGGCGACCTGCTGGATCCCGACGAGAGTCTCCGGGGCGAGGCCGGCGACAGCGGCGACCCGGACCCGTGGTCGGCAGCCGAGGACGTGGCGTGGCCGGGCGACCCGGCCACGGGTGACCCGGCCACGGGCGACCGGGGCTTCGAGGGCGACCCGGGCTCCGCGGCCGGCCCACCGGAAACCCCGCGGCCCGCCGGTCGGGATGATCCCTACGGTCTGTACCTCGCGACCGGTCAGGTGATCCCGGACGAGGACGAGGAGCCACCGCCGCCCGGCGCGGGCGGCCCGGCGCCCAGGGAGGCCGACGCCGAGGGCATCCGGCCGCCGCATGACGGGCGGACCGCACCGGCCGAACCAGCCGACCTGGTGGGCTCGCTGCGACCGGTGAACCACGACCGGGCCGGCACCCGCCGCCGCGCCGGCCGGGCCGCGGCGCCCGCCCGCGCCCGGGGCACCACCCACTCCCCGGCACCGCGCGCGGCCAGGGCACGCCGGGCAGCGGGGGAGCGGGCCGGCGGCCGGCGGCGGCACCCCGTGTTGTTCCCGGTGCTCGCGGGCGTCGGTCTGGTGATCGTCGCCATCGCCGCGCTCCTGCTGGCCCATGACTCCGGGTCGGACGCCACCCGTCAACCCGTGCCCACCGGGAGCACCGCCCGCGCGGACCCGACCGCGAGCCCCGTCAGCGGGCAGACCCCGGAACAGGTGTGGCGAGCCGTGCTCGACGAGCTCAACACCGCCCGCAGCAAGGCCTTCGAGCGGGCGGACGAGACCGCCCTCGACCTCGCGGACGCGCCCGGCAGCGCCGTCCTGGAGTCGGACCGGGCATCGATCCGGGAAATGGTCCGGCGACGCGGGCGCTCCACGCCGGTGCGGATCGAGATCGTCGACGTCGTGGTTCGTGAGGAGGAAGCCGACCGGGTGGTCCTACGGGTCACCGAGATCGTGGGGGCCTACGACTTCGTCGGCGAGGCGGGCGATGTGCTGGCCCAACAGCCGGCCAGCCCGCCGGAGACGAAGGATCTCACCCTGTGGCGGACCGAGGCGGGCTGGCGGCAGGCCGAGAGCGTCAAGACGGCCCCCAGCTGAGCGAGCGGCCGGACCCGGCGGCCCGGTTCAGGCGTCGCGGTGCACGGCATCGGCCAGTGCCGTGGCGAGGTCGGAGTGGTTGAACCGGAACCCGGCGTCGACCAGCGTGGCCGGCGCGAGCCGCTGGGAGGCGAGTGGTCCCTCGTCGGCGAACTCGCCCAGGGCCAGGCGTAGTGCGAAGCGCGGTACCTGGGCGAAGGCCGGGCGCTGTAGCGTCCGCGCCAGCGCCGACGTGAACTCCGCGTTCGTCACCGGGGTGGGCGCCACCAGGTTGACCGGCCCGCGTACTCCGTCGGCCTCCAGGAGGAAGCACAGCGCGTCGACGGTGTCGGCCAGGCTGATCCAGCTGAGCCACTGGCGCCCCGAGCCCAGCCGGCCGCCGGCTCCGCGCCGGAAGATCGGGAGCAGCCGTTGGAGGGTCCCACCGCGCCCGGAGAGGACGATGCCGGTGCGCACCCGGACGACCCGGATGCCGGCCTCCTGCGCCGCTGTGGTCGCGTTCTCCCAGTCACGGGCGAGCTCGGCGAGGAAGCCGGTGCCGGGCGGGGCCGTCTCGTCCAGCGCGGCGCCGGCCGAGCCGGCGTTCGTGCCGTACCAGCCGATGGCGCTGCCGGAGAGCAGGACCCGCGGGCGCGGGTCGAGGCCGGCGAGGGCCTCGGCGAGCAGGCGGGTGCCGTCGATGCGGCTGGTCCGAAGGGTCTGCTTGTAGGCGGCGGTCCACCGGTGGTCGCCGATGCCGGCGCCGGCCAGGTTCACGACGCCGTCCACGCCGGCCAGGGCGGCGGCGTCCAGCGTGCCGGCCGCCGGGTCCCAGCGGATCTCGGACGGGTCGCGCGGCGGGCGCCGGACGAGGGTGACGACCTCGTGGCCGTCCCCGCGCAGCGCGGGCAGCAACGCCGAACCGATCAGCCCGGACGAGCCGGTGACGGCGACCTTCATGCGTCCGGGACCCCCATCCGACCCTCCTGGACCTGGAGTCCGTGGCACGGCGACCCCGGGGCCCGGACGTCACCCTAGCCGGCCGCGGCCACCTGCGCCGCCGGACCGGGCAGGCGGGGCGGCCGGGGCGGCCGGGTTTCGGGCGCCGGCGCGGCACGTTCTCCCGCACCAGGCCCGGCGTGTCTCCCCGCGAACGACAGCGGCGGTCGGGTGGGTCCGTGGACCCGCCCGACCGCCGCCGGCCCTGCCTGCCTGCCTTGCTGGTGCCTACAGCGCCGAACTCGTGGCTACAGCCCGAGCTCGGCCTCGAAGGCGCCTTCCTCGAGACGGCTGGCGATCGCGGTGAGGAACCGGGCCGCGTCGGCGCCATCCACGATCCGGTGGTCGTAGGTGAGGGCCAGGTAGACCTTCGACCGGATGGCGATCACCTCGCCGAGCTCGGGATCGGTGACGACGGCCGGGCGCTTCACGACCGACCCGGTGCCCAGGATCGCCACCTGCGGCTGGTTGATGATCGGGGTGTCGAACAGGGCGCCGCGGCTGCCGGTGTTGGTCAGCGTGAAAGTGCCGCCGCCCAGGTCGTCCGGGGACACCTGGTTGGCGCGGGTCCGGGCGGCCAGCTCGTCGATCTTGCGGGCCATCCCGCTGAGGTTCAGGTCGCTGGCGTTGTGGATCACCGGGACGACCAGGCCACGGTCGGTGTCGACGGCGATGCCGAGGTTCTCCGAGTCGTGGTAGGTGACCGTGCCCGCCTCCAGGTCGATGCTGGAGTTGATCCCCGGGTGCTCGCGCAGTGCCTCGCACGCGGCCACCGCGAAGAACGGCAGGAACGACAGCTTCACGCCCTCGCGGGCCTGGAAGTTCGCCTTGGCCCGCTCGCGCAGCTTCGCGATCCGTGTGACGTCGGCCTCCACGACGGTGGTGAGCTGCGCGCTGACCTGCAGCGACTCGACCATCCGACGGGCGACCAGCGAGCGCAGCCGGGTCAGCTTCTCGGTGCGGCCACGGGGCGCGGTGGACGCGGTCGGCGCGGCGGCGGGAGCCGGCCGGGCGGCCGCGGGCGCCGCGGGGGCCTGCGCCGGGGCGGGAGCGGCCGGCACAGCCGGAGCGGCGGGGGCGGCGGGGGCGCTGGGAGCCGCGGCCGGCGCGGAGCCGCGGGACTTCGCCGCGTCCTGGATGTCCTGCTTGGTGATGCGTCCACCCGGGCCGCTGCCGGTGACCGAGCCGAGGTCGACGCCCAGCTCCGCGGCCATCTTGCGGACCAGCGGCGTCACGTACCGGCCGAGACCGTCGGCGGCGGCGTCCGGGGCGGCGACCGGGGCCTGCGCGGGCACCGGCGTGGCGGGAGCCGGCGGCGGAGGCGGTGCCGCCGCGGGAGCGGGCGCCGGCGCCGGCGGAGCGGGGGGAGCAGGCGGCGGGGGCGGCGCGGCGGCGGCAGGTGCCGGCGGAGGCTCCGGGGCCGCGGCGGGGGCCTCGGCGGGCGCGGCCGCCGCGCCGGCACCCGCGGCGCCGTCCTCGATGACAGCCAGCTCGACGCCGACCTCGACGGTCTCGTCCTCGGCGACCTTGATCGAGCCGAGCACGCCGGAGGCCGGCGCGGGGATCTCGGTGTCTACCTTGTCGGTGCTGACCTCGAGGAGCGGCTCGTCGGCCTCGACCCGCTCGCCTTCCTTCTTCAGCCAGCGGGTGACCGTCCCCTCGGAGACGCTCTCCCCGAGGCGGGGCATCGTGACGGATACTGACATGCTGACAACGACTCCTTCGTCGCGCCCGGCGCCCTCCCCACCACACCCGGTCGGGCCGGGCGGGGCGGACGCGGGCACCGCGGGCTAGCTGTGGACGTGCCTAGCTGTGGACGTGCAGTGGCTTGCCGGCGAGAGCGAGGTGCGCCTCGCCGAGCGCCTCGGAGAGGGTCGGGTGCGGGTGGAGGAGCTGGGCCACGTCGGCGGGGTATGCCTCCCAGTTGGTGATGAGCTGGGCCTCGGCGATGAGCTCGCCGACCCGGTCGCCCACCATGTGGACGCCGACGACCGGGCCGTCCGCAGCCGAGACCACGGTCACCGCGCCCGCGGAGCGCAGGATCCGTGCCTTTCCGTTGCCCGCCAGGTGGTACGTGGCGGTGTTGATCTCCCCGTGGCGTTCCCGGGCGGCGGCCGCGGTCAGACCCACGGACGCCACCTCGGGATGGGAGTAGGTGACCCGCGGGACGTTGTCGTAGTCGACCGGTACCGGGTCGAGCCCGGCGAGCAGCTCGGCCGCGAGGATGCCCTCGGCGAACGCGACGTGGGCCAGTTGTGGCCCGGGCCGGACGTCCCCGAGGGCCGAGACCGTGGGGATGTTCGTCCGCAGGTGCGTGTCGACGAGGACATGGCCGCGGTCCGTCGAGACGCCGACCTCGTCCAGGCCGAGGCCGGCGGAAACCGGGCCGCGCCCGACCGCGACGAGCAGGAGCTCGGCGTCGACGGTGGACCCGTCCTCTAGGACGACGGTCACGCCCTGGTCGGTGGTCTTCGCGCCCGCGAGAGGCACCCCGAGGCGCAGGGCGATGCCCCGGGCGCGGAACGCGCGTTCGAGCAGCTTCGAGCTGGCCTCGTCCTCGGCCGGGACGAGATGGCCCAGCGCCTCGACGATGGTCACCTCGGCGCCGAACGAACGCCAGACCGACGCGAACTCGCAGCCGATCGCCCCGCCGCCGAGCACCACCACCGACCCCGGGACGTGCTCCAGCGCCAGCGCGTCCCCGCTGTCGATGACCGTCCGGTGGTCGAGGTCGAGGCCGGGCAGCGTTCGCGCGGCCGAGCCGGTGGCGAGCAGCACGTGCCGGGCCTCGACCACCCGGTCGCCGACGGTCACCGCGGTCGGGGACACCAGCCGGCCGGTGCCCGTGACGACCTCGATGCCCCGGGCCCGGACCAGTCCGCTCAGGCCCTTGTACAGGCCGTCGACCACCGAGTCGCGGTATGCGCCGACCCCGGCCATGTCGATGCCGTCCAGGGTGGCCCGGATGCCGAAGGTCTCGCTGGCGGCGACGGTGTCGACGACCTCCGCCGCGTGCAGCAGCGCCTTCGTCGGGATGCAGCCGCGGTGCAGGCAGGTGCCGCCGAGCTTGTCCTTCTCGATCAGGACGACCCGCAGGCCGAGCTCGGCGGCGCGCAGCGCGGCGGCGTACCCGCCGCTGCCACCCCCGAGGACGACCAGGTCGACGGGACCGGCCGCTGTGTCCGCCACGCGAGGGGTCCCTTCTTCGTCGACTTGCGGACGGGTGGGGTCACGGCCTGGCGGCGGGGAGGAGCGTGGTCGTCGTCCAGGCCGGTGAGCCCCGCCGGGGCGGCACCCGACCGCGGGACGGGCGTCCCGCCGGGTGACACGCTCCGGCCCGCCCAGTCTTTCACGACGAGGCGGTTGGACTGGACAGACTGCGCCGACTGTGCCGCATCACGCGACGTCCGTTCGTGTCACCCGGCCTCTCACCCGGCCTCTCGCGCGGCGGCGCGCGGCGGTGGCGCCGCACGTCACGGGGTGGTGGCGGCCCTGTCCTCGGCGAGCTGGACGAGGGTGCGCACGATGGCCCCGGTACCGCCTCTGGGCGTGTAGCCGTAGGGCTCGCCGCCGTTCCAGGACGGGCCGGCGATGTCGACGTGCGCCCAGGGGATCTCCTCGGGCACGAAGGCGGCGAGGAAGTGGGCGGCGAGCAGCATGCCCGCGTCGCGGTTCCCGCCCGGCGCCACGTTCGCCAGGTCGGCGACCACCGAGTCGAGGCTCTTGCGCAGCTCCGGCGGCATCGGCATCGGCCATACCGTCTCGCCGGCGCGCCCGGCGGCGGCGACCACCGCGTCGGTCGCCTCGGAGCGGCCCATCACCCCGCTCGTGCGGGTGCCCAGCGCGACGATCTGCGCGCCGGTGAGGGTGGCGACGTCAACGACGAGCGCCGGAGTGTCCTCGGACGCGCGGGCCAGCGCGTCGCCGAGCACGAGCCGCCCCTCGGCGTCGGTGTTGAGCACCTCGACCCGCTTGCCGCCGCGCAGCGTGATCACGTCGGACGGCCGGATGGCGTCGCCGGAGGGCATGTTCTCCGCGCACGGCATCCAGCCGGTCACGTTGAGCGCCAGGCCCAGCCGCGCGGCCGCGACGACGGCCGCGAGCACGGAGGCCGCGCCGGCCATGTCGCTCTTCATCCACTCCATGGACACCGGCGGCTTCAGCGACAGGCCGCCGGAGTCGAACGTGATGCCTTTGCCCACCAGGGCCAGGTCGGTGCCGGCCGGCTCGCCCCTGGCCGCCCCGGTGCCGGCGGCACCCTGGTAGCGCAGCCGGATCAGCCGCGGCGGGTTGGCCGAGCCCTGGCCGACACCGAGCAGGCCTCCGTAGCCGCCCTCGGCGAGCGCCTCCTCGTCGAGCACCGTCACCTCGACGCCGGCCGCGCCGCCACGCTCCACCGCGATCTCGGCCAGCCGGGCCGGCGAGAGGTGGCTCGGCGGGGTGTTCACCAGGTCCCGCACCAGCGTGACGGCCTCACCGATGATCGTCGCGCGCTCCAGTGCGGCCTCGGTCGCCGCCAGGTCGGACGGGTCCTCGACCGTCAGGACCAGCTCGCGCACGGGTGCAGGCCCGTTCGGCGAGGTGCGCAGGCTGTCGAACGCGTAGGCGCCCAGCAGCGAGCCCTCGGCCGCCGCGCGCAGCGTGGACGCGGTGGGCCGCCCGGTGGCGAGCGCGAGCGTCGAGGCGACCCGGGCGGTGCCGGCGAGCGCGCGGACGGCGGCGCCGGCCGCGCGGCGCAGCGTGTCGGTGTCGGTGTCGGTGTCGGCGCTGGCACCGCCCGCTTCCTCACCCGCTCCGGCGGTACCGGCGGTGAACGCGGCGTGCTCCCCGACGCCGACCGCGAGCACGGTCGGGGCCTTCAGCGTCCCGAGCGTGGCGAAGCGGACGATGTCGCCGGTGGCTCCGGTCGCGCCGAGGTCGGCGAGGATCCGGGCCAGCCGGCCGCCGAGCGCCGCGTCGAGGGCGCCGGTCCCGCCGAGGGGCACCGGACCGTCGTCGCCCTTGGCCATTCCGATCACGACGGCGTCGACGTCGAGGTCGGTGAGGGCTGCGGAGGCGGCAGAGGTGACGGTCATGCTTCGAGCGTATTGGGCCCCGGGACCTGTGGCCTGGTGTGGCACCGAGGCGGTGGGCTGCCGGTGGCCGGAGGGGACAGCGGGAAATCGCCCCGTCACCGCGCCGTCATCCCGCCGGCCCGTGGCCACGTGGTCCCGTCCGGGCCGCCGCCGGCGTGCCGAAGTGACGTCCCGGGCGGCTACGCTGCCGGTATGGGAGAGCTGCGTCGGTCCCCGCTGCACGAACGGCACGTCGAGCTGGGCGCCAAGACGGCCGCCTTCGGCGGGTGGGAGATGCCGATCGAGTACGCCGGCCGGGGCGTGCTCGCCGAGCACGCGGCCGTCCGCGGCGCGGTGGGGATCTTCGACGTCAGCCACCTGGGCAAGGCCCGGGTCGCCGGCCCCGGCGCGGCCGAGTTCGTCAACACCTGCCTGACCAACGACCTGAGGCGGGTCGGCCCCGGCCAGGCGCAGTACACGCTGTGCTGCGACGAGACCGGCGGCGTCGTCGACGACCTGATCGCTTACTACTACGCCGCCGACAACGTGTTCCTCGTGCCCAACGCGGCCAACACCGCCGAGGTCGTCCGGCGGCTCGCCGCGCAGGCGCCCGCCGGCGTCGCCGTCACCGACCTGCACACCGAGTTCGCGGTGCTCGCGGTGCAGGGCCCCGCCGCGCCGGAGGTGCTGCGCAAGCTCGGCCTGCCCGCCGACGGTGCCTACATGAGCTTCGCCGACGCCGAGTGGAAGGGGCGGCCCGTCATCGTCTGCCGCTCCGGCTACACCGGCGAGGCGGGCTTCGAGCTCCTGCCGCGCTGGGCGGACGCGGTGCCGCTCTGGGACGAGCTGCTGACGGTGGTGACCGGCCTCGGTGGCCTGCCGTGTGGCCTCGGCGCCCGGGACACCCTGCGCACCGAGATGGGCTACCCGCTGCACGGCCAGGATCTCTCCCTGTCCATCAGCCCGGTGCAGGCCCGGTCGGGGTGGGCCGTCGGCTGGGACAAGCCGGCGTTCTGGGGCCGCGAGGCGCTGCTCGCCGAGCGCGCGGCGGGCCCGGCGCGGTCACTGTGGGGGCTGCGCTCGAACGACCGCGGCATCCCGCGCCCGCACATGCGGGTGAGCGGCCCGGACGGTGCCGAGCTCGGCGAGGTCACCAGCGGCACGTTCTCCCCGACCCTGCGGCAGGGCATCGGCCTTGCCCTGCTCGACCGCTCCGTGACCGCCGGCGACGAGGTGGCCGTGGACGTGCGCGGCCGCGTCTCGACGATGACGGTCGTCCGCCCGCCGTTCGTCTCCGCCTCTCCCAGATGACGCCGGCGGGCCGCGCCGACGCGAGCCGCCGGGCGGCCGGACTCCCGGGCGCCCGGCGGCCCGCCTCAGCGGGTGACGAGCGGTGTCAGCCGGTCACGCGTTCCGGCTCGGCGAAGTCCAGCAGGGCGGCGCGGTCCTCGCGCAGGACGAATCCGGCCTCGACGGTCTTGTCGGCGCTGGTGCCGTAACGCTGCTGGTAGGCCGCGCGGGTCGGGTACAGCTCGGCGACGCGGTCGGCGGGAAGTGGCGTGGTCGAGCCGAGCAGCAGGCAGATCGTCGACAGCTTCGGCCCGGGATCACCCGAGAGCACGTCGATGGGAACGTCGACGGGCGGTGTGCGGACACCACCGAGGGCGATGCCGTCCGCGTCACGGCGCACGCCCGGCAGCAGGCCTTCCGTCAGCTCGACGCGCGGGCCGGTGACCGGTGCCCGGCCGGTCTCCAGCCAGTCGGTGAGCCCCCGCAGGGCAGCCTTCGCGACCAGGTGCAGGGGACCGTTGTTGATCGGGACGCCGCAGTCGATCGAGGCCGCGTTGGCGCCGAGCAGGTGCGCGTCGGCGTGTGCGGTGCCGGCGACCTCCCACAGCCGGAAGCGGTCGCTGTCGGGCTGCCGGGCCTTGCTGGAGTTGAGGATGCCGGTCAGGTCCGACTCGGTCTGCACGTCGAACACGGGTGCCGTCTGGTCGGTGCGGAACGTCGTCGGGGAGCTGAGCAGCGCGCCGGTGAGGTCCGCCCCCTGGCCGGGCCCGACCAGGGGCAGTGCGGAGGCGCCCCGGCTGTGCACGTAGAAGCCGTCGAAGGCGGCGGTGATCGGCTGGACGCCGTTGTAGTACGTGACCATCGCGAACGCCGACTGGGACTCGCCCGCGGCGACCAGCCGCCGCGGCTGCAGGCCGTCGAGCGCGGCGCCGGCCCGGAGGCCGCGGGCGACCTGGGACAGGATGTCGAACGAGAACCCGTCGCCGGGGTGCGCCAGCGAGCCGTACCGGGCCGGATCGATCGCCTTCAGTCCCTTGCCGGCGAGCTCCGAGCCGGGGCCGGGGGCCTGCACGAGAACCTGGCCGCCGATCACGCCGATCTGCTGCGCGGACACGCCGACCCAGACATGGCCCTGCCGGGTGATCTCCTCGTGCAGGTTGGCCCACTCGGGGTCGGCGTCCACCCCGCCGCTGACGTTCAGCCATTCGACGATCACAGTGCCGCTGAACTCCGCGGCCTGAGCCGGCCGGCGTACGAGGACCCGGGTGCGGTACGAGGCGCTCCCGTCGGGTTCGAACGTCCATCGGCCGTCCTGGGGGAGCCCGCCCACGGCGCGGTAGGACGACGCCGTCCCGGCCGCCGCGTACTCGTGCTCGACGTAGCCGGCCTGGGCCAGGTCCACCGTGACGGCGGCGCCGATGAACGGGCCGTTCCCACCGGTCAGCTCCTGCGACAGGTCGGCCGCGATGTCAGGCGGAGGTCCGCCCGGGCCGCCGCCCGGCACGGTCCAGCAGGCCGGTAACGCCAGCAGCGCGAGGCCCGTGAGCACCACCGCCATCGGCGCGCGCGCCGCGCGCCGCGCGCCGCCGGGAGGGCGGCCCGCTCCCGGCCCCGACTGCGTCGGGGATCGGTTCCCGAACATGGCTGGGACGGAGTCTCACAGGTCCTCCTCGGCCCGCGCCCGGTACTCTGCGCGGCGATGCTCGCCGACTGGGTGTCGGTGGTGGCGACCAGTGAGTCACGCAGGGGCCACGGCGGACAACGCTTCGCGAGCGGTACCGCGAGGCGCGAATCCTGCTGGGCGGGCCCCGAAAGGTCCACCGGGAGTCAGGGCACCGATATCTACCGGCGGGTAACTTCGGGTCCGGTTCCGCGGCCGCCCGATCCGGATGATCGCTACGGGCTTTCGTCGCACTGGCACCAAGGTGCCGACCAGCCGCGGGCCGCGGCACAAGTCCGCGGAACTCCACCCGGGCCGTGATGCTGAGCTACGTCCGACTTGGTACTAGTCGAGGCCGAGGGAGCGCAGGACCGGATTCGGGATAGTCGACGCCATCGTCAGCAGGGTCACCATGGACGTGATCTCGATCGTGGCGCCGAGGGTGTCCCCGGTGATGCCGCCGAAGCGGCGCACCAGCCAGCGCCGTAGCGCGGTGGAGACGGCGACCCCCACGGCGACGGCGATGATCGCGCGGACGGCCCGGCCGGTGTCGCCGCCGTCGTAGTCGAGCCGGCCGGCCAGTCCCGCGACGACGAGGACGCCCACCGTGGCCAGCACCGCGTCCCGGCGCCGCACGGAGCCGGCGACCAGGGCGCCGAGCCCGTCCGGTCGGGCGGAGGGGATGCCCTCGACGCAGGACAGCGTGGCCGCGAGGCGGCCGGCCATCGCCGCGACGAGGATCGAGACGGTCCCCCGGTGGGCGGTGATCGCGACGCTGAGCGCGCTCACCTGGACGAGGACGACGAACAGGACGGTGATCGCCCCGAACGCGCCGATCGTCGACTCCCGCATCACGGCCAGCGCCCGCTCCCGCCCGCCACGGACGCCGAACGCGTCCCCCACGTCGGCCAGGCCGTCGAGGTGCAGGCCGCGGGTGAGCAGGGCCAGCAGCGCCACCCCGAGCACGGCGGGCAGCATGGTCTGGGGGCGCTCGTGCGGGACCTTCGTGACGATGCGCGTCGTCACCACCAGCAGCGCGCTGACGAATCCGAGCACCAGGCCGACCAGCGGGGCGAGGGCCATGGCGCGCCCGGCGACCGTCCGGTCCAGGCGTTCCGGGCCGCGGACGGGCAACACGGTGAGCAGGGTGAAGGCCGCGCGCGCCTCGATCATCAGACGGTCACGGCGCGCTGCCGGCAGTGCCGCCCGCGCCCGGCCCATCGGCGCCCGGCCTGTCAGCGGCCGGTTCGGCAGGTGTGGGCCCGGTCTGGGTGGAGTCCGGCGTGATCAGGCCGAGCATCCCCAGGTCGAGTCCGGGCATGCCGGAACCGGTCGGCCCGAGGGCGGCCGGGCCGACCGCGGGCGGCTCGTAGCTGCCGGGGGCCCCTGGCTCGGGGTCACCCGGCTCGGTGTCTGTGGTGTCGGCGGTGTCGGGCGCGGCCGGCTCTTTGGCGCTCACCCCGGCCTGGTCGAACGTCGCCATCTCGGCCAGCGTGGCCTGCGCGGCCGTCAGCATCGGGACGGCCAGCAGCGCGCCGGTGCCCTCCCCGAGCCGCAGGCCGGCGTCCAGGAGCGGCTCCAGCCCGAGGTGGTCGAGGACGAGGCGCTGCGCCGGCTCGGTGGAACGGGTCCCCGCCACCCACCACCGCTTCGCCCCGGGCGCGATCATCTCGGCGGCCAGCGCCGCCGCGCAGACGATCACGCCGTCGAGCACGACGGGCGTGCGCCGCACCCCGGCCTGGACGAGGAGGCCGGCGAGCGCGGCGAGATCCGCCCCACCGGCGACCCGCAGAACGGAGCGCGCGTTGCCGGCGTACGGCCGGGCGCGGCGCATCGCGTCCCGGATCGCGGCCGTCTTGAGCATCCAGCGCTCGTCGTCGATGCCGGTGCCGCGGCCGACGACCTCGATCGGCTCGCGGTCGAGCAGCGTGCCCACCACGGCGGCGGCGGGCGTGGTGTTGCCGATGCCCATCTCGCCGGGGACGAGCAGGTCGGCGCCGGCGTCGATCTCCTCGTCGGCGATCAGCCGGCCGACGGCGAAGGCGGCGTCGACCTCGGCGGCGGTGAGTGCGTCGGTCCGGTCGATCCGCCCGCTCCCGCGCCGGACCCGGTACCGCTCGGGAGACGCGCTGCCGTCCGCCCCGCCCGCCGTGGTGGGCACGGGGGTGTCGACGGCGACGTCCACCACCCGCACCGACGCGCCGACCTGGCGGGCCAGCACGTTGACGGCCGCGCCGCCGGCGGCGAAGTTCGCGACCATCTGCGCGGTCACCTCGGACGGGAACGCGGACACGCCGGCCGTGGCGATGCCGTGGTCCCCGGCGATGACCACCACCCGGACCCGGCGCAACGGCCGCGGCGGGCAGGTGCCCTGCGCGCCGGCGATCCAGACCGACAGGTCCTCGAGGCGGCCCAGGGCGCCCGGCGGTTTGGTGAGCAGGCCCTGCCGGTGGCGCGCGGCCGTCATGGCCTCGTGGTCGAGGTCGGGGACGACCGGTACGGCGTCCGGCGCGAGCGCGGGCGCGGCGGCGGGTTCGGCGGCCGGGGTGATGTCCACTGGTCCTTATTACCTGATCGACGGAGTTCTTCCGGCACCCGCGTGGTTTCGGGTGACGACCGGCGCCGACCTGGGCGGCGTCGGCGAAGCGTCTGCGCGCTCTGCCGGAGGTGATCCGGTAATTTGCCGGATGTGTCTGTGCCGGAGGGGCTGCCGTCCGAACCGCCCGGCAGCCTCGCCGTGCCCGCCGCGCCGGACGTGGTGGCGGGGGGTTCGGTCGAGCTGCGGGGCGAGTCCGGGATGTGGCCCGCGGGGGTGGTCGCCCCGTGGGCGGGCGACCCGCGCGGCCCGGACCGTCGCCGGGTGATCTTCCTCAGTCACACGGCCGAGCTGCGGCGTTTCCCACGGGACCGGTCGTTCGTGGCCGCCGCCGAGCGCGCCGTCGCGCTGGCCGGTGACCGTGTCGTCGACATGGAGTACTTCGGCGCGCGCGCCGACAACCCGGCCGAGTTCTGCGTCCGGCAGGTCCAGGAGAGCGACGTCTACATCGGTCTCATCGGGTTCCGCTACGGGTCGCCCGTCCGGGAGCTGCCGCACCTTTCCTACACCGAGCTCGAGTTCCAGGCGGCCACCGAGGCGGGCATGCCCCGCCTGGTGTTCCTCCTCGAGGACGACGCGGAGGTCCCCTTCCGCGAGTTCGTCGACCCCGCCTACGGCGAGCGGCAGGAGGCCTTCCGGGCGCGGCTGCGGGACGGCGGCACCATCGTCGCCGGGTTCCGGGACGGCCGGCTGGAGACCGCCGTGCTCGACGCCCTGGTCAAGCTGCGGGACAGCGAGCGGCGGGCGACCCGCACGCTGCCCGGGTTCGGCGACGTCCCCCCGGGCCCCCCGGGCCCGCGGCCCGTCCTCGTCCCGGGTCTGGGCCCTGGCGGTGGATGGCTGCGCCGCCCCTGGATGGTGCCGGCCGTCCGGGGGCTGGTGGAACGCCCGGAGCTCACCGAGGCCGTGCTGCGCCGGCTGCTGCCGCCCGCGAGTGCCCCGGACGCCGCGAGTGCCCCGGACGCCCCGGCCCCCTCGGCCCCCCCGGTCGGCGCCGAGGTCGTCCCACGCCCCGTCGTGCTCGCGGGCGCCGGCGGCTTCGGGAAGACGACGCTGGCCGCGGCCGTGTGCGGCAGCACGCGGATCGCCCGCCGGTTCGGCGGCGGGGTGCTGTGGGTGACCCTCGGCGAGTCGCTGGCCGGGGCGCACCTGGCCGACCGGATCAACGACCTGAGCGAGGCGCTGTCCGGGGTCCGCCCGACGCTGTCGGACCCCGAGCAGGCCGGGTTCCGCCTCGGTGAGCTGCTCGGCGCCGAGCCCCGGCTGCTCGTCCTGGACGACGTGTGGCGGCGCGCCCAGCTGCGCCCGTTCCTGCAGGGCGGGCCGGGCTGCGTCCGCCTGATCACCACGCGGATGCGCGGCCTGCCGCCGGACGCCGACGTCGTCCAGGTGCCCGCGATGGCCGACGGCGAGGCGGTCAGCCTGCTGACCAGGGATGTCCCCGCGCCGCTGCCCGACGCCGTCCTGCGCCGGCTGCTGGTGGTCACCGGCCGCTGGCCGGTGCTGCTCGCGCTGGTCAACCGGGCGGTCGTCCGCCAGACCCGGGACGGCATGTCGGTGCCCCGCGCGGCCGAGCGGGTGCTGCGCCGGCTGGAGCGGCGCGGCCCGACCGCACTGGACGTCAGCCGGGTCGAGGAACGGACGCTCGCCGTCGAGGCGACGCTGTCGGCGAGCCTGGGCCTGCTCACCGGCGACCGGCTCGACCAGTACCTCGAGCTGGCCGTCTTCGGCGAGGACGTGGAGATCCCGCGGGACGTCCTGGAGGCCTACTGGGCGGCGACCGGCGATCTCGACCCCGACGAGGTCGACGACCTGTGCCAGGAGTTCGCCGACCTTTCCCTCGTTGTGGCCTACCGGCGGGACCCGCCGTCGCTGGTGCTGCAGGACGTCCTGCGGACCTACCTGCGGGCCCGGGTCGGGGCGGAGCGCCTGCGCGAGCTGGACGGCGTCCTGTGCGACGCGCTCGCCGGCATGATCACCGGTGGCGCTGGCGGTGCTGACGACCCGGCCGGTGCTGACGACCCGGGCGGCCGCGGCGGCCCTGACGGCCCCGCCAGCCCGGTCGGCTCCGAGCCGGCCGGCGGGGTGCGTGCCCCGTGGTGGACGGCGCCGGAGCGGGCCGGCTACCTCTGGGAGCATCTCGCCCGGCACCTGGCCGGCGCCGGCCGGCACGACGAGCTCGCCGCGCTGCTCGGGGACCTGCGCTGGACGGTCGGGAAGCTCTCCGTCGCCCGGCTCGGGCCGGTGGCGGTCGAGGCCGACCTGGCCGTCGCCGGCAGGGTGCGGCCGGACGACCCGGTGCTGCCCGCGCTGAGCCGGGCGCTCGGGCAGAACGCGCACCTGCTCGGCCCCACCGAGCCCGCAGAGGCGCTGGGCACGACCCTGCTGAGCCGGCTCGACGGCATCCGCGCGCTCGAACCGGCCCGCGCCGCGCTGGCCCGGCGGCTGCGCGGGCCACGGCTGGTCAACCGGTGGACGCTGCCCGACCAGCCGCACCCCGCGCTGCGCCGGGTGCTGGCCGGCCACCACCGCCAGGTCCTCGCGCTGGCCGTCGCCCCGGACGGGTCGTGGCTGGCCTCCGCAGGCATGGACGGCACCGTCCGCACCTGGACGGTCGGCGCGGGCACGGCGCGCTCGGTGCTCACCGGCCACGTCGGCCAGGTGTTCGGCGTCGCGGCCGCGCCCGGCAGCGGCTGGCTCGTCTCGGCCGGCGAGGACGGCACCGCCCGGATCTGGGACGTCCCCGGCGACGATGTCCGTGGCGACGACGTCCGTGGCGACCTGGACGACCCCGAGCCGGGTGATCCCGGCGACACCGGGGAGCGGGAGCGGCGGGGCCGGGATCCCGAGGGGGCCGACCCGGTGGCGCGACTCGTCCTGCGCGGGCACGACGGCCCGGTGAACGGCTGCGCGGTGACCGCCGACGGCACCGGTGTGATCACCGTCGGCGACGACGGCTCGTTGCGGACCTGGGACGCCACCACCGGCACGCCGAGGCTCGCGGTGCCGGTCACCGGCGGGCGGCTGCGCTGCTGCGCCACCGGGCCGGGCGGAGCCGTCGTCGCGACCGGCGGCGAGGACGGGACCATCCGGCTACACGACCCGCTGACCGGCGAGATCCTCCGGCGGCTGGCCGGTCACGCCGGTCCGGTGCTTGCGCTGGCGTTCGGCCCGGACGGCTCCTGGCTGGTCTCGGCGGGCGAGGACGGCACGTTGCGTCGCTGGGACACCGCCGCCGGCCGCCAGACCGGGGTGCTCAGCGACGGCAGCCGCCCCGTACGGGCCTGCGCGGTCGCCCCGGACGGCTCCTACCTGGTGGCGCCGGCCGGGGACGCGATCTCCGTCCGGGATCTCCCCACCGGCGGCCAGCGGGCCGAGCTCACCGGGGCCACCGGGACGCGGGCCTGTGTCGTCGCCCCGGACGGCTCCTGGATCGCCTCCGCCGGGCGCTACGGCACGATCCGGGTCTGGAGCACCGGCAGCGACCTGCCGCGCCCGTCGACCGCGGGGCGCAACGAGGGGGCCCGCGGCTGCGCCGTCGTGGCCGGCGGCCTGGTGGTCTCCTCCAGCGACGACGGCACCGTCACGGCCTGGGACCCGGTCACCGGCGAGCCGGGCGCGGCGATGGCGGGCCTGCCCGGGCCGGCCCGCGGCTGCCGGGCCGGCCCCGGCGGGCGCTGGGTCGTGGTGTCGGCGCAGCCGACCGCGCTGCGGCTGTGGGAGCCCGCCACCGGCGTCGTCCGCGCCGTGCTGACCGCCGACGTGGCGATCCTCGGCTTCACCGTCTCCGCGGACGGCTCCTGGGTGGCCGGCGGCTGCGAGGACGGCTCGGTGCGGCTGTGGGACACCGAGTCCGGGGAGTGGATGGCCACCTTCGCCGGCCACACCGAGGAGGTGCAGGCCTGCGTCGCCGGTCCGGACGGCACCTGGCTCGCCTCCGGCGGGGACGACGCCACCGTGCGGATCTGGGACGTGGCGACCCTCGAGCAGCGCGCCTCGCTGCCCGGCCACACCGACCCGGTGCTCGGGCTGACCACCGACCCGGCGGGCCGCGTCCTGGTCTCGACCGGCGCGGACCACACCGTGCGGGTCTGGGAAGTCGTGACCGGGCGGGCGCTGGCCGTCCTGCACGGTCACGCGCACACGGTGCGGGAGGCGAGCTTCTCCCCGGACGGCGCCTGGCTCGCGACGGTCGGCGGGGACGGGTCGGTGCGGGTCTGGGACCCGCTGACCTGGCAGTGCCGCACGATGATCCGGTTCGAAGGCGCGGCCCGCGGCTGCTGCTGGCTGCCGGACTCCACGGGCCTGGCCGTCGCCGGCTCGGCCGGCCTGTACCTCTACAGCTTCCTGCCGGACTGAGCGATCCGTCCCGACCGGCGTGGACGGACGTCTGGCCGTCGGGTGCGGGCCGTCGCGCGGACGACTGTGGCGGTCGGGTGAGTCCGGTGGGATTCACCCGACCGCCACGGTCGGGGCTGATCGGGGGC
>NZ_MAXA01000231.1 GCF_001854695.1 Parafrankia soli | reverse complement strand
GTCGTAGGCCTTGTCCGCCCGCAGCTTGTCCGGTCGGCGCCGCCGCGGGCCGCACCGGGAACGGATCGCCGGGATACTCGCGACCAGCGGGAGGAGGACCTGGCTGTCGTGCAGGTTCGCCGTCGAGACCGCCACGACCAGTGGCAACCCACCCCCGTCGGTCAGAACATGAAGCTTCGAGCCTGCTTTGCCACGATCGACCGGGTTCGGACCGGTCAAAGATCCCCCCTTTTCGCCCGCAGACTCGCCGCGTCCACGATCACCGACGACCAGTCGACCTGCCCGGCCACACCATGGGCGTCGAGCACCGCCCGGTGCAGCCGAGGCCAGACCCCCGCCCGGGTCCAGGCCTGGAACCGGCGGTGCGCCGTGGGTACCGACACCCCGAACTCCTCCGGCAGATGCCGCCAGGCGTACCCCGCCGTCAACACGTAGACCACCGCGGTGAACACCGCCCGATCCTCGATCGGCGCAGTCCCGCCACCCTGCCGACGGGTCTCGAACCGAGGCAGCAGCGGTTCCACCAGCTCCCACAGATCGTCCGGGACCAGCCGCAGAGCAAGGCTGCTCTCCATCACATCCATGATCAGAGATGTACCCAGAGCCGCCACACAAGACACGCTCTAAGAGTCTCGTTGCCGGCGCTATCAGCACCTTTCTGGCTCCCTCCTGCCCCTCACGGCGCCTGTCGACAGCTCGTGACGATTGCGGCCGCTCCCTGCTCAGACGTGCGACGCCGGATGGCGGAATGGGTAATCAGCGGTCCAGACCCGGCGTATTCCGACGCGAGGCCAGCGGATCCCGGCGCTCGATGCGCCTATCCCGTCAGACGCCGCCCATCGCGCGCGAGCTGGCTGGACGATCGCCGGTTTCCGGCATCAGCACGCTGCGACATACGGAATCCCATCGACCACAGGCCTGGGCGGCCGGCGGGTACGGCACGCAGGGGATAGGCGGACGGGGGTGGCTGCGCCCCATCGGGCACTGAACCAGCGCCGATGGGGGGTCCGAGGCGATCATCGACGCCGTCGCGACCCGGCTTGCGGATCCGGCCTGCGCGCTCGGGAGCGACGCGGGGCCGGCCACGGGCGCGGAGCCGTTCGGCGGCGCGGGAGGCCCAGGGCGCAACGGCGGGGCCGATGTGGTCATCGAGGCCGTCGCGACGGACGCGGCGGGGGCTGCCCCTACTGAGGGCAAGGAAGGTTGGACGTTCGCGGCGGTAGCCGCCGAGTGCGCACGGATGCCACGCGGGGCGGTGGTGACCCTGATCGGACCCGTCAGAGCAGGCTCCCCCACCGAAGGCAGCCACCGGAGCCGGTCGCCCCATTCCCGCAGCCAGCTCAGCACCCGTTCCCCGACCAGCGGGCGGGAGACGAAGTATCCCTGGACCTCGTCGCACTGCCAGGCTGCCAGCGACGCCCATGACCTGGAGGTCTCCACTCCCTCGGCGACGATGCGCAGCCGGAGCGCGTGCGCGAGCGAGACCGTGGACCGTACGATCTCCGCTGCCGAGGAGTCACGGTCGATGTCGCGCAGGAAGCGCTGGTCGAGCTTCACCTCGTCCGCGGGGAGCTCCCGCAGGTAGGCGAGCGAGCACAGGCCCGTGCCGTAGTCGTCGAGGCTGACCCGCACGCCGTGGTCACGCAGACCGTAGAGGGTCCGCTGCGCCTGCTCCAGGACCGTGATGAGCCCGTCCTCGGTGACCTCGACGACGAGCGCCGACGCGGGCAGGCCGTGGCGCTTCAGCGAATCGCGCGCCAAGTCCACGAATCCGCAGTCGACGATGACCGAGGCGGGCACGTTCACCGACACGGCCAGCGCGGCGCCGGCCGCGTGCCAGCGGGCGCAGTCGGCAAGGGCGAGGTCGAGGACCCGCTGGGTCAGGCGCCCCATCAGGCCGGCGCGTTCCATCTCGGGCAGGAACATGTTCGGCGGACGGAGCCCGCCGGTGGGATGACGCCACCGCACCAGCGCCTCGACACCCCTGATCCGGCCGCTGCGCATGCCGGCCTTGGGCTGGTACCGCAGCTCGATCTGGCCGCCGTCCAGCGCCTCCCACAGGTCGGCCCGCAGCCCCAGCTGGGCACGGTCGCCGAGCTGGCACGCAGGGTCGTAGACACGCTGGCCGGTGTGGGACCCCTTGGCCGCGTACATCGCCTCCTCCGCCCGCCGCATGAGCTCCAGGATGCCGCGCCCGTGTTCGGGAGCATGGGCGATGCCGACACTGACGTCCGCCTGGACGCGCAGGTCGTCCAGGCGGACGGGGATTCTCAGCGCCTCCCGGATCCGCCGGGCGACCGCCTCGGCGCCGGCGAGGTCGACGTCCCGCCGCAGTACTGCGAACTCGTCGCCGTCGACCCGCGCGAGCAGGTCGGCGGGATGCAGCACGGAACGCAGCCGCGCGCTGACGGTGGCCAGCATGCGGTCACCGCCGCCCAGCCGGCCGAGATCACCCGACCGCTCGACACGGTTCACCTGGCGAGCGCGGTCGAGCCCTTCGGCGTCACCGGGCCGGTCAGCTTGCTCACCGGCCCTGCGCCGGTCATCTGGGGGCGGTGGCCCCCAGGAGGGCGGCGAGTAGCCGGTCCAGCGGTTCGAGAGCGGCCTCGATGGCATCCGCGCACGCGCGGAAGTCATCGAGGCCGCCGCCGAGGGGATCCCCGAGGTCGTCGTCATCCGGAGCGTCCGGGGGCGCCACGCCACGCGCGCCCGCGCCCGCCGTCCTGAGCGCCATTCCGGCGGCGCGCAGCCGGCCGCTGGGATGGCGGCCGGCGACCTCACCGGCGAGCTCGTCGATGTGCGACGATGCCACCGCCTCCGTCAGGCGCGCGAACTCCCGCAGGGTGAAGGTCCGCCGGACGGCGCGCGGTACGAGCTCGACGATCTGGGCCCGATGCGCCCGCGTCGCACAGAGCACGATGTCGGCCTGCACCACCATCACGGGCGTGACCTGACGCGAGCGGAACCCGGTGTCGTCCACGCCGCGTTCGCGCAGCACCGCCGCGGCCGTCGGCTCCATCGGCGCGCCGGGAAACGCCCGCACACCCGCGCTGCTGACCCGGGCCGAAGCCTCCGGTGGGCCAGGCAGGCCCGCCGCCGCCGTGAGACGATGCAGGCGGGCCGCGGCCAGGCGCTCGGCCATCGGCGAGCGGCAGAGGTTGCCGGTGCAGACCATCAGCACCGACCAGTCGGCACGCTCCCCGATGTTCTCCGAGCGCCTGGCCATCGCGCTACCCGCCCATCCTCGCCGCACCTACGACACCAACTACCGACAGTGCCCGAACGGATACTAGTCAAGCGGGATCGGTCCGCTGCGCGCACCGCCGGCGAAGCGCGTGACCAGATGGCGAGGGCCGGAAACGATCACCTCGGCTAACCCGCCATGCGTCCGTCCTGAACGGGCTGGGACGGCCGTCGCAGGCTCCCGCGCTCGCCACGCGATGACGGCGGCAGGAGACCTGCCTGCCACGACGGGCCGGTAGCGGACGGGGCTGCCACCGGCCGCGCCGACGTGACGGGCTGCGTGGCACCYAGCGCCGCTCGCGCTCCGCGCCGAGGCGTTGATCGCCTCCCGCCCGCCGTGGCGGCGCCGTTCCCGATCGGCGCAATGGCTCCCGATCCGGCTGTCGATCCTGATCCTGCTGCCAGCGCGGCGGGCCCGCGGGCGACGGAGCCCTGGGTAACGGACCCGACGTTGATCGGGCCCGTCGCGGGAGCCTCTCCCAGGGAGGGCAGCCGCCGGAACCGGTCGCCCCACTCTCGCAGCCAGCTCAGCACCCGCTCACCGACCAGCGGCCGCGAGATGAAGTACCCCTGGACCTCGTCGCACTGCCAGGCCGCGAGATAGTTCCAGGACTGCGACGTCTCGACCCCCTCGGCGACGATGCGCAGCCGCAGCGCGTGCGCGAGCGAGACCGTGGAGCGCACGATCGCAGCCGCGGACGTGTCCCGGTCGATGTCGCGCAGGAACCGCTGGTCGAGCTTCACCTCGTCGGCGGGCAGTTCCCGGAGGTACGCKAGGGAGCAGAGACCGGTGCCGTAGTCGTCGAGGCTGACCCGCACGCCGTGGTCACGCAGACCGGCAAGGGTTCGCTGCGCCTTCTCCAGGACCGTGATCAGCCCGTCCTCCGTGACCTCGACGACGAGCACCGCCGCGGGCAGGCCGTGACGTTCCAGCGACCCGCGGACCAGGTCGACGAAACCGGGATCGACGATGACCGACGCCGGCACGTTCACCGAGACCGCCAGCTCGGCGCCGGCGCGATGCCAGCGGGCACAGTCCGCCAGCGCGATGTCCAGCACCCGCTGGGTCAGCCGGCCCATCAGGCCGGCGCGTTCCATCTCGGGCAGGAACATGTCCGGCGGGCGCAGCCCGTCGATCGGATGGCGCCAGCGCACGAGCGCCTCGACGCCGCTGATCCGACCACTGCGCATGTCGGCCTTGGGCTGGTACCGCAGCTCGATCTGGCCGTCTTCCAAGGCCTCCCGCAGGTCGGCCCGCAGCCCGAGGCGGGTGCGGTTACCAAGCTGGCAGTCGGGGCTGTAGACGCGCTGGCCGCTGTGGGAACGCTTGGCCTCGTACATCGCGGCCTCGGCCCGCCCCATGAGCTCCTGCACGCTCCGGCCGTGCTCGGGCGCGTGCGCGATGCCGATGCTGACATCGGCCGGGACCGGCAGGTCGTCCAGCTGGACGGGCAGCCGGAGCGCGTCGCGGATCCGCCGGACGACCGCCTCAGCGCCGGGGAGGTCTGTCCCCCGCAGCAACAGCGCGAACTCGTCGCCGTCGACCCGCGCGAGCAGGTCGGTCGGGCGGATCACCGAAGACAGCCGAGCACTGACGCTCGCGAGCATCCGGTCTCCGTGCTCGTGACCGAGAGCCCCGTTGATGTCCCGCAGGCGGTCGAGATCGATCAGGATGAGCGCCGCGGACGCCGGGCCGCCGGCCCGATGGCCACCGCCGAGCCACCGGGAGGCGGTCCGCATGAAGCACCGGCGGCCCGGCAGGCCGGTGAGGCCGTCCGTGCCGTTGCGGTGGCGTCGGCCGAGCGCGACGGCCCGCCCGCCGAGCCCGAACGCCGGCAGCCACGCCACCGCGGCCGCCGCCAGCGACATCGTCACCGCGGCGGTCGGCACCAGCGCCCGGCTGGCGAGGTACCAGACGACGAGCATCGTGAGGACGGCGACGGCGCCGCGGCCCGGCGTCCCGGCCCACCACCCGGCGGCCTGCGAGGCCGGATACGGCGCCGGGTCCTGGTCCGGGTGCTGCGCCGAGGCCGGCGTCGGCGCTACCGGGTACACCGCCCGGTTCGGCAGGTGTATCCGACCCACCCACGGGCCTGCCGGGGCTGTCCCCTCCCGTGAATCCGGGATCGCACCGGAAGTGCGGCGGGGCTTTCCCTCAGTGCCGGCCGGTTTGTCGATTCCACCGCCGCGGGGCACCGCCGCCGCCGTGGCGGATGCCCACCACGGCGACACGGTGCGCGGCGCGGTGAGGCGCCGGAGCCGGCCCACACGCACCGACGTCGTCACGGGCCCTCACCCGCCGGACCAACCAGAGAACTGATTTGCCTGACCATACGATTTGCCCCCGAAGTCGAACCTGTTCCGCCCGGAACGAAGCTCCCCTTCGCTTTGGCCGCTGCCCGATCGATGGGCGGCAGCCGGCGCATGGTTCGTTCGTCCCCGCGGTGTGCGAGCGTAACCCACACGAGTAGGCAGATTATCCGACGCCCGGCATTTCCGGACCCGGCGGAACCGGACCAGGCCGCGTGCTTCTCCTCGGAGGAACACCTCGCCGGCCGAATTCCGAACCAGCGGCCGTCGTTCGGCGGCACAACGCCATGACATTGGCGTTTCGTGGTCTACATGTGGCCTGCATGTGGCCTGCCCAGAGCAAAGGGGCGCCGGGGTAGCGGACCACCCCCATGCCACAGGGAGCAACGCCGCCGCACCTTCCGCGGCTAGTCGCCGACCGTTACTCTCGTAGCAGGCAGATGTGGCTCGACCGCCGGAAATACGACGAACAACAGGAACGCGACGGTCAGMAGCAGCAGGAGCCCGGCGAGCGGGATCCGAACCCTCCCGGGCCCTGGCAGGTGTCGGTAGATCCAGCCGTACATTCTCGTTCCCCCTACTCGTCCGCGAGCGCCGGAGGTGGTCCGTCGGTCTTGTCCGTGGTCTCGTCGAGCTCGGCGAAGACGATAAGTCTGCTCCGCGCCGAGAATCGCGGATGACAGGTCGTCAGCGTCATAATTGCGCTGGTGGGCGCAATACCGGGGTGTTCCGGAACTGGATAGGTCACGTCCAGCCGATGTGGGTCGACGACCTCCGACCGGGTCACCCGATAGGTGAAATACCGATCGGCGACCTCCACCACGATCGGATCGCCCACCCGCAGCTCGTCCACCCGGCTGAACGGCTTTCCGTACGTCGTGCGATGGCCGGAAACGACGAAGTTCCCCACCTCGCCGGGCATCGCCGTCCCGGGGAAATGCCCTGGTCCGCGGCGCAGCGCGTCCGCTGACACGCCTTCGACGATGACCGGCGCGTAGTCCGCGCCGAAGCGCGGCACCCGTAGCACCGCGAGCCCCTCACCGAGGTCGACGGGCGGCACGGCCCGCGGCGGGTCGGTCTCACCGGTGGGCGCGGGGGGCGGGGGCCTGTGCGCCCAGGCGGTGGTCAGGTCCTGGCGGAGGTCACTCTGCGTCCGGGCCGCCAGGATGTCGGTGATCCAGAGCTGGTAGACGAGAAAGAGCACCACGACCACACCCGCCGTGATCATGATCTCGCCGAGGCCACGGGTGACCCGTCCGCCGACCGGACGAGCCGCCAGCGCCGCCGACGGGTACCGCCGCCGCGGGCGGCCGGGCCCGCCGGGGCCGCCGGGGCCGGGCGGGCCCGGCCGCACGGCCTGGTCCGGCTGTCGTCCGCGGCGTGCCCTGGCGGGCAGCCGGCCGCCGGGGTCGTGGTGCGGGTCCACAGCCTGCCGGGCCCGCGGCACGACCGATGGGCCAGCGGGCCGCCGCGTCGGCCGGGCGTCCGCCGGCCGGTCCACGGCGACGTCGGTCGGCAGGTCTGTTGGCGGGTCGACCGGCGGCGGAACCGTCGGCGGGTCAGCGGGCGGCAGTTCGGTCGGCGGGTCCGGCAGTGGTAGGAGCGTGAGCGGATCAGGCGCAGGCAGGACGACTCCCTTGCCCTCTTCGTGTCCCGCGGCCGTCGACCCACCACCCATGCCATCACCCTAAGGCATCAGACCAGTACTCTTTGCAATTGAGTAGCGAGGGTCGAAGCCGAACGGCAGCTCCAGCCGATGGGCGGCCAGCAGTGCCTCGTCGGCGAGCAGGTCCACCGTCGCGCCGTCGACGGCGATCACCCCCCCGTCGAGGATCACCGACCGGGGGCACAGCTGCAGCGCGTAGGGAAGATCGTGGGTGACCATGAGGAGGGTGAGGTCGAGGCCGGTGAGGACCTCGGCGAGCTCCCGCCGGCCGGCCGGGTCGAGGTTGGCCGACGGCTCGTCCAGGACGAGCACGTCGGGTCGCATGGCGAGCACCGTCGCCACCGCCGCACGGCGCCGTTCCCCCAGGCTGAGATGGTGGGGAGCCCGGTCCGCGAACTCGTCGAGGCCGACGGCGGCAAGCGCCTCGCGGACCCGCTCGGCGAGGTCCGCCCCGCGCACGCCGAGGTTCGCCGGGCCGAAGGCGACGTCCTGCCCGACGGTGGGCATGAAGAGCTGGTCGTCGGGATCCTGGAACACCAGGCCCACCCGGCGGCGGACATCCCGCATGTTCGGGGCCGTGACGGGGACGCCGTCGACCCGCACCGAGCCGGCCCCGGGGGTCAGGATGCCGTTGAGATGGAGCATCAGGGTCGTCTTGCCCGCGCCGTTCGGTCCCAGGACGGCGACCCGCTCGCCGCGCGCGATCGCGAGGTCGACCCCGAAGAGCACCTGGCGGCCGTCCGGGTAGGCGAAGGCCAGCCCCTCGACCTCGATCACGCCGGCGCGCCCAGGTCGAGGCGCCGGCCCAGTACGGCGATGGCCGCACCGAGGATGACCAGGCACAGCGCCGCGCCCCACTGCGCCCGCCGCGGCGCCGGGCCGGGCAGCGCACCGGGCAGCGCGCCGGTGTAGCCACGGGCCAGCATCGCCAGGTGCACCCGCTCGCCCCGCTCGTAGGAGCGGATGAACAGCGTTCCCAGCGACGCCGCCAGCGCCCGGGTGGCGAGCAGCGACCGGGGCTCGTGCGCGCGTGAGCGGCGCGCGACGCTCATCCGGCCCATCTGGTCGATGACGATACCGGCATACCGGATCATGAAGGAGGCCACGGCGACGATCACCGGAGGCATCCGCAGCCGCTCCAGACCGACGAGCAGCTCCCGCGCCGGGGTGGTCGCGGCGAGCACGATGACCGTCATCAGCCCCAGGGTAGCCCGCGCGACCAGCCCGAACGCCTGTTCCAGGCCGGGCCTGGAGAGTGCCACGCCGAGCACCTCCGTCCGCTCCCCCGGCACGACGAACGGCAGGGCAACCGCGAACGCGACGAAGGGCAGCTCGACCGCGAGCCTGCGCAGGACGAGTCCGGGCGGAAGGCGGGCGAGCGCGCACAGCCCGCCGACGACGGCCAGATGCGCCCCGAACGCCCAGCCCGCGGTGATGGGCGTGAGCACGACGCACACGACGTACCCGAACGTCGCCACGATCTTGCACTGGGCGGGCAGGCGGTGCAGAACACTCCCGCCCGGATGGTAGGGATCAAGGACATGGGCGCCACCCATGACGTGACCGTTCCCGGCCGGCGAGGTCAGGCGGCGGGTGCCGCGCCGGCACCCGCCGCATCCGTCCCCACACCGCCGGGACCACCAGGACCCGGATCATCCGGCCCGCGGTCACCGGTCGGAGCCGACGCGCGGCCGGGCCCGCGGGACCGCAGCCGGACCGCCCCGAAGACGAGCAGGCCACCGACGACGAAGGCGATCGACACTCCGATGACGCCCGCGACGCCGCCGGCGAGGCGCTCGTTGCCGATGCCGGAGACGGCGTAGTCGGCGAGCGGCCAGTTCGCGAAGGCGTGGTCGTCGGCCTGGCCGAGGAAACCCTTCTCCTCGGCGACCTTCTCCAGGCCGTCCGGGTGCGAGCTCGCGTAGCCGGACACGAATCCGGCGAGCACGAACGCCACGAACAGCCCCGCGACAACGAAACGCGTGTTGCCGCGACGTGCCCCGCCGGCGGTCATGCCTCGCTCCCCGAAGCCGCCCGGCGGCCGGTCACCGATGTCGCGGTGGGCTCGAGGCCGCCGGCGGCGGCACCGGTGCCGCCGCCGTGGCCGGTGGGCACGGCCGCGGCCGGCGGGCGGATCTCCAGCCGCCGGGCGTCGAGAAGATCCCGAGCGCCGTACACGAGGTCGGGCCGGGTGCTCATGACCAGGCTCACCGTCGCCGCCGTGATGACAGCCTCCCCTATTCCGATCAACACGTGCACTCCCAGCATCGCGCCGACGACGCCGCCGAGCGGCAGGTCCACCGTCCCACCGAGGGCGAACTCGATCACGAACGCCCCGGCGGCCAGCGGCACGGTGATCAGCGCGGCCACGGCCGAGGCGGCGGCGACCGACGGCGCGCGGGCCGGCAGGAGCCGCAGAACCAGCGCGAACAGGGCGTACCCGCCGAGCGCGCCGACCAGGGCCATGTTCGTGATGTTGAGGCCGAGCGCTGTCAGCCCGCCGTCCGCGAACAGCGACTGGACCCCGAGCACCACGGCGATGGCGATCGCCCCCAGCCAGGGCCCGACCAGTACCGCCGCCAGCACACCGCCGAGCAGGTGGCCGCTGGTGCCCATGGCCACCGGGAAGTTGAGCATCTGGGCCGCGAAGACGAAGGCGGCGCACAGCCCGGCGAGCGGGACCACCTGGTCCGAGGCCTCATCGCCCGCGCGTTTCACCGCGTACCCGACGCCCGCGACGGCGACCGCCCCGAACGCGGCCGACGTCGGTGCGTCCACGAATCCGTCCGGGATATGCATGATCTCTCCTCGACCGCGGTGCCCGAACCAGGCGGCGACGCCCGACCGGCCCTCGGTCGCTAAGGATACGCAGCTGCGAATAGTTTGCAGTACCAAACGCCTGACTCCGCCGAGTCCGGGCGACCAGCTGGTGCGCCACGCGCCCACACCATCACCCGCCAGCCAGCACTTTCAGTAATCTCTTCGCTACTCTTAGCCCGAAGGTGTGGGGCTGCCGCCCGGGCGCCACCGGAGTCGGCACCCCGCGCCCGGGCCAGCACGCACCACGGCCCATCCACACCAGCCCGCGCAGGTCCGCACGAGGTGAGTCCATGAAGACCGTCGCGGTGATAGTCCACTGGGGAGCACCCGATCCGACGACCGGGCTCGCGACCCGACTGGACGCCTCCGCCCAGATCGACCAGGTCGCCGTCGTCGCGAACGACCAGTCCCCGCGGCCGGCCCAGCTCCCGCCGGGGGTCAGCTGGCTCCTCCCCCCACGCGATCTCGGGGTCGGGGGCGGCTTCCGGCACGCGGCGGACGCCTTCCCCGCCGCGTCGGCCTACCTGCTGGTCACCAACGACGTGGCGATCGCCGAGGACACCATCGCGACCTGCCTCGACCTGCTGACCGGCACCAACATCGGCGTCGTCGCGCCGACCCTCGTCGTGGCCGACGGCGTGCGGGCGGCCGCGGCCCGGCTCACCAGGTTCCTCGTCGCGTCAAAGGTGCTGGGACGGGCCCCGGCCAGCCGCCCGAGCGAGGCCGACTGGGTCTCCGGCGCGGCGATGTTCATCAAGGCCGAGTGCCACCGGCGGGTCCCGATGGACGGCCGCTTCTTCCTCGGCTTCGAGGACATCGACTTCTGTCACCGGGCCCGCAGCGCCGGCTGGAGCGTGGTGGTCAGCCCCGCGCGCGCCTGGCGTGCCAGTGGTGGCCTCACCTCGCCGGCCCACCACGACTACTACTACTGCTACTACGAGGTGCGGAACCGACTGTGGTTCACCCGCGTCCGCCGCTGGCACGGGCGCACAGCTCTCGTGACGGCGTGGACGATTCTGGTGACGCTGCCCCGTGCCACCGTCCTGGGCCTGTTCCGCGGCGGCGCGCCGCGCGCGGGCTCGACCCTCGTCCTGCACGGGCTGGTGGACGGGCTCGGTGCGCTCCCGCCGAGCGGTGATCCCAGCCCGGACGAGCCACGTGTCACCCGCTGGACGGCCCCGGGCTGACCCGGCCGGGCGGGGCGGCCGGCACCGGCCGGGCCGACTCCTCGGTGTGCCGCCGGCTCCGCTGCTCGACGACAGGTACCGGCCCGCCCGTCGGGACGGTGAGGAACACCGCCTGCCAGGCGAAGAGGTTCGGCCGGTTCGCCAGGGCCCAGCGGTCGGCGCGCGCGACCAGCTCTCGCGGGAGCAGCCGCCGGCTGTGCCACCAGGGCAGGCCGCCACTGGCGTCGGAGGCGAGGATGGCCAGGCCGTTCGTCTCCAGCAGCCGGCGGGCGGTCTCGACGGTGAAGAACCGGACGTGGGTGGAGTCCATCACGCCGGTCTCGGTGTACTCGAACCGGCCGAGGAGATGCAGGGCCCGCTGCCGGAAGTGCGCGACGTTCGGCAGGGCGATCGCGATGCGCCCCCCGGGCGCGAGGACCCGGCGCGCCTCCGCGATCAGCGCGGCGGGATCGACCAGGTGCTCCAGGATGTGCGACAGCAGGACCAGGTCGAACGACCCGTCGGCCGCGAACGGCAGCCCGGCGGACAGGTCGGCGAGCTCGGTGGCGACGCACTCCGCGGTGGCCGCCACCAGCTCCGCCGGATCGAGCGTCACCCCGGTGACCTGCCAGCCCTGTTGCCGCAGCAGTCGCGCGTTGTCACCGGCGCCACAGCCACAGTCGAGGACCCGGCCGGGTGGGATGTCGAGCAGGTCGAGCAGGGCCCGATTCCCCGGATTGCGGTATTGGAGGTCCATGGGCATCGACGGCTCCCTGTGGTTCACGCTCGGAAATACGCCAGTCAACTACACCAAGAGATTGTCTCACTACAAACAGTAGCAGTAGTAGTCGGTGACATCGCGCAAGGCACCGCCCGCCACACGGAGCCACACCGGGCCGGGCGTAACGCGATAACTACCAGGAGACTCACTAGTATCACTCTCCGTGTCACACTTTCGCAGATCACCCCGTCCGCCGGCCCAGGGTGCGGGCGGCCCGCGAGTGCTCCTGCTCAGCCCGTCACCGGACCGCCAGGACCCGGACGCGGCGCGCGACCTCGCGGTGATCGCGGCGCGGCTGCGCGCCGGCGGTGCCGAGCTCCTGCGGATCGAGCCATCCGAGACGCCCGCCCTCACCGGCGCCCAGCCCACCACCACCGCCACCACCGGCGGCGCCGCCGCCGCCGACCAACCCGTCGCCGCCCGGCTCACCGGCGCCAGGCTCACCGACTTCGGCCGCTCGCTGTGGCACACCGCCCTCGGCACGAGGGCACTCGGCGTGCTTGACTGCGTCGTCGTCGGGCGGGCCGATCTCATCCCGGTGGGCATGCTGGCGGCACACCTCACCGGCGCACGGCGGGTCCCCGTCCTGTTCCACGGCACGGACATGTGGACGATGCGACCCCACCTGCGCTGGCTGCTTCGCCGCGATCCCCTGCTCTACCCGGTGACGACGAGCTCGTTCGGCGCCGGCGCGCTCTGCGCGGTCAGCGTGGGGGCGGTCCTCGCCCCGGGCCTCGAGCAGCGGTGGCGGGACACGCTGCTCGCCGAGGCCGGCCGGCGGCGCCCGCTGCCGCCGGTGCCCACCGTGCTCAGCGTGTTCCGCCTGGACGAATGGGAGGCCAAGGGCCTGCCCGCCCTCGTCGAGGCCGTGGCCGAGGCCCGCCGCGTTCTGGGCGCGGTGCGCCTGGTGGTCGCCGGGCCGGGGCCCGCGCCCGGCGCCCTGCACGAGCTCGTCGCCGCCAGCGAGCACACCGAGCTGCATGAGAACCCCGGCGACGAGGCGCTGGCACGGCTCTACGCGACGGCGGACCTGTTCGCCCTGTGCACCCGGACCAGGACGTCACCGCCGGTGAGCGGCGAGGCGTACGGCCTCGCCCTGCTCGAGGCCCAGCTCGCCGGGTGCGCGGTGATCGGCCCGGCGCGGGGCGGCGCCCGCGACGCCTACCGCAACGGCGACACCGGGTGGACGCCGTCCGACGAGTCCCCGCAGGCGCTCGCGCGCGTCCTGCTGGATCTGCTGGCCGATCGGGCCCGGCTGGCCCGCGCCGGCCGCCAGGCCGCGGAGTGGGCGAGCGCCTGCACCGACCCGCGGGCCCACACCCGCGCCGTGTTCAACACCCTGTTGGGCTGCGAGCCCGTCGTGCCGGCCCCCGCCGAGGACGTGCTTGCGGCGAGCCAGCCGCCCCGGACGACCGGAACCCCGGCCGTGCGGTAGCGGAACGCGGACACCGCAAGCCGCCCGGGCCGCCAATCCGGGGTGTCAGGCGCTCGCCGCGCGTTCCTCGCAGGCATGCTCCAGGCCGGCACCCTGATGGCCGGCCGGCGCGCCGAGCGGGCGCCGCGCCACCAGGAGCCGCCGGACCACGCCGTCGCCGTCCAGGCGCCCAGTGCCTTCCAGGGTCTCGGCGCTCTCGGGGTTCTCGACCTGGGGCACCGCGGCCGTGATGATCTTTACGTGGGTGAAGCCTGCCCACTCGACCAGCCGCGCCGCCCGCGCCCTGGTCCGGACGGTGCGGTGCGGCCCGGAGCGGCGCCGCGTGCCCGGGCCCGGCCGTGCCGGTGCGCCACCGCGCATCCGCGAGCCACCCTCGCCGCGCGCGCCCGGCCCGGCGGCGAGCCCGTCGTCCGGCTCGTCGACCGCCACCTGCATGAGCAGGTGACCCCCGGGCCGCAGGACGGCCCGCACCGAGGTCAGCATGGCAGACAGGTCATGGTCGTCGAGCTGCTCGGCGAGTGCGAGGCACACGGCGACGTCCACCCGGCGGCCGGACTCGAAGAACTGCCGGGGCGTCCGGTAGTCGATGTTGAGTGCCGGGTTGAGCACCCGTGCGCAGGCGAGAGCGCCCCGGGACACGTCGATCGCCGACACCGACCACACCCGCCCGGCCACCGCCCGGGCCAGGTATCCGGGGCCGCAGCCGACGTCGAGCAGGTCCTGCTCGGGCGCCAGGTAGGGAGCGAGCACGTCGCGGACGAAGACCTCGCGGGAGCGGCGGCTACGCCACGCGCCGTCGTCCCGCCCGTCGGGGCCGCTCGGGCCCGGCCCGAGCAGCCACAGCGCCATGCCCGGCCGCCGGGCCTGCGGTGTCGCGGCGAGCAGCGCCCGAGCGCAGATCGCCCCGAGGCCGTTGCGCGCGCCAGCGGATCCGGACGGTACGACGCGCGCCCGGTGTTCCAACGCCGGAACCGGCACCGAACCGTCAGGGAGTCCGGGAGCCGCAGATCCTTCCGGACTGCCTGATCGCTGCGTCACAGTGTCCGACCCTGACAGGACGGACACACTTAGTCAACGAACCACTACAGCGAGTCCAACTACTCGCCGAGTACGACTACTCCAGGTAGTCGCGCAGCTTCTGGGATCGGGACGGGTGGCGCAGCTTCGACAGCGTCTTCGACTCGATCTGCCGGATACGCTCCCGGGTGACCCCGAACTCGCGGCCGACCTCCTCCAGCGTGCKCGGATGGCCGTCGGTGAGGCCGAAGCGCAGCTGGATCACCTTCTTCTCGCGGTCGGACAGCGTGTGCAGCACGGAGTCGAGCTGCTCCTGCAGGAGGATGAAGCTGGCGGCGTCCACCGGGACGACCGCGTCGCAGTCCTCGATGAAGTCGCCGAGGTGGGAGTCCTCCTCCTCACCGATCGGCGTCTCCAGGGAGACCGGCTCCTGCGACACCTTGAGGRTCTCCCGCACCTTGTCGGGCGTGAGGTCCATCTCCTTGGCGATCTCCTCCGGGCTCGGCTCCCGGCCGAGGTCCTGCAGGAGCTGGCGCTGGATGCGGATCAGCTTGTTGATCGTCTCGACCATGTGCACCGGGATGCGGATCGTCCGGGCCTGGTCCGCGATGGCGCGGGTGATGGCCTGCCGGATCCACCAGGTGGCGTAGGTGGAGAACTTGTAGCCCTTGGTGTAGTCGAACTTCTCGACCGCGCGGATGAGGCCGAGGTTGCCCTCCTGAATGAGGTCCAGGAAGAGCATCCCGCGCCCCACGTAGCGCTTGGCGATCGAGACGACGAGCCGCAGGTTCGCCTCGACGAGCTTCCGCTTGGCGATCTGACCGTCCCGCTCGATGGCCTCGAGATCCCGCCGCATCTGCGGGGAGGTCTTCTTCGTCGCCACCGCGAGCTTCTCGGAGGCGAACAGGCCCGCCTCGATCCGCTTGGCGAGGTCGACCTCCTCCTCCGCGGTGAGCAGCGGTACCTTGCCGATCTCCTTGAGGTACATCCGCACCGGGTCGGAGGTCGGCGCCTTGAGCGCGAGCTCCTCCTCCTCGCGGCGGCGACGGGCCAGCAGATCCGCCTCGTCGGCGTTCTCCCCCCCGGCCTCGAGGACCTCGATGCCCTCGTCGTTGAGCACCTGCAGGACGGTCTCGGCCTGCTCGGGGGGCAGCTCGGCCGCCTGGATCGCGACCGTGACGTCCTCGGTGGTGAGGAAACCGATCTCCTTGCCACGGGTGATGAGGTCCTTGACCTCGTCCACCTGGGCCTCGCGGGGTAGGACGGTAGGACTCATGGGCGGAATCTCGTCACTTCCTTCTCGGGATCGACCCAGGTTACGCGGCACCTACGCCCCGCTCCCGGAGTTGGCGACTGCGCTCTTCCAAGGCAATCAGCTCACCGAACGCACGGTTGTAGGCCTCCGTGTCGGATGCCGGGTTCAGTCGCTGCACCCGCGACTTGAGTTCCCGGATCCGACGGGTCACATGCAGTTCCTGCACACGCGACATCTGATCGTCGACGTAGCGGTCGTCCACATCGTGGTCGCACAGCACCCCCTCGACAGCGAGCGCGAGGACGAACCGCCGGAGCTCCTCGTCCGGCGTCGCGTCCACCACCGCCGCAACCCAGCCGGACGGGTCACCGGCCGCGTACAGACCCGCGCACACCCCGCCCGCCACGGCGATCGCCTCCCGGACGGCACGGTGCGCGGGAACAGTGAACAGCTCTGTGGACAGCGTGTCGAACATCGGTCCGGCCAGCCCCGGATGTTGCAGGGCGAGCTTGAGGGTCTCCCGTTCGACGATGGCGGTCGCATCGTCCGGCGCCGGGTCCAGCCGCCGGCGCGCGCCGACGCCCTCGGCCGCCCCGGCCTGCGGCCGGTGCTGCCCCACCCGCTCGACCACGAACCGCTCGTCGAGGAAGCCGAGCCAGCGGTCGAGGTTCACCGCGTACCGGTGCCGCATGCCGGCGTCCTTGAGCCGGTTCACCAGCGGGGCTGCCGCGTCCAGCGCGGCGATGCGGCCCTCGGTGGTGTTGAGGTCGTAGCGGTCGATCACGCCGCGGATGGCGAACTCGAACAGCGGCTGGCGACTGGCCACCAGGTCGCGCACGGCCGCGTCACCGTGCTGCGTCCACAGGTCGCAGGGGTCGAGGCCGTCCGGCTGCACCGCGACGAAGGTCTGGGTGACGAAGCGGTCCTCGTACTCGAAGGCCCGCAGGGCGGCGGCCTGGCCCGCCTTGTCTCCGTCGAAGGTGAAGATGACCTCGCCGGTGCGGGCGTCGGAGTCCATCAGCAGCCGGCGGACGATCGCGACGTGGTCGGCGCCGAAGGAGGTTCCGCAGCTCGCGACCGCCGTCGGCACCCCGGCCAGGTGGCACGCCATGACGTCGGTGTAGCCCTCGACGACGACAACCTGGTAGCGGCGCGCGATCTCGCGGCGGGCCAGGTCGGCGCCGTAGAGGAGCTTCGCCTTCTTGAACAGCGGCGTCTCGGCGGTGTTGAGGTACTTGGGACCGGCATCGGGGCCCTCGGCGAGGCGCCGGCCGCCGAAACCGACGACCTCGCCGCCGAGGTCGCGGATCGGCCACAGCAGGCGGTGGTGGAACCGGTCGATGAGGCCGCCGCGGCCGCCCCGCTTCGCCAGCCCGCCCAGCTCCAGCTCCTCGGCGGTGAACCGGCGGGCGAGCAGGTGCCTGGTCAGCGCGTCCCAGGACGACGGCGCGTAGCCGAGACCGAACTGTTCCGCCGCCGCCCGGTCGAAGCCGCGCGAGGCCAGGAATTCCCAGCCGGCCCGGGCGTCCGGGGAGGAGTGGAGCTGTTCGACGTAGAACTCGGCGGCCAGCCGGTGGGCGTCCAGCAGCCGCTGACGCTGGCTCGTCACCGCGCGGCTGGTGGTGCCCCCGCCCTCGTAGGTCAGCGTGATGCCGGCCCGCCGGGCGAGCCGCTCGACGGCCTCCGGGAAGGTCAACCCGTCGATCTTGCGGATGAAGGCGTAGACGTCCCCGCCCTCGTTGCAGCCAAAGCAGTGGAAGAACCCGACCGAGGGCCGCACGTTGAACGACGGTGACTTCTCGTCGTGGAACGGGCACAGGCCGACCAGGCTGCCACCGCCGACCGGACGGAGCTGCACGTGGTCACCGATGACGTCCGCGATGGGTGAGCGCTCCCGTACGAGAGCGATGTCAGCGTCGCGGATGCGTCCGGCCACCGATACCCTCCCTGCTCACGTCCGGCGGACCCACCAGCGGCGGGCTCCGAGGTCACTGGTCCGAGTCACTGGATAGACGGCGCGCCCCGGTCGGGGGTTGCGCGTCGCGGGTTACTTGTGTCCGGTCACCTGATACGACGCTGCCGGTGGTACGGCCGACCGCCGGGGCTACTATGCCGCCGGCCGGACGGTGCCACCGATGACGCCGGTGTCAACGGTCCTTTAGCGTGATGGTACTTGTCATCCGGCCGACAGTGCCGATCTTGCCGGCAGGAACTCCGTGGGCGACCGATCGACGACCCCACGGACCGCCACGGCGACGTCACCGCACGCGCACACTCGACCACACCGAGCGGCGCGCTCCGGCCGAACCATGATGCGCCACGAACCACAACGGACGCGCCCGACGGACCACCCGGATCACTCCAGCATCGCGCCACGGTCACATCCCATCCCAAACGCTGTCGGCAGCGATCACAGCGTACGTCGTTTTTCGCTGGTCACAGCGCCCTCGGCAGCGGGCGGCCCGTCAGTGCCGCGTGCCGGCGCCCGGCGCTGGCGTCGGTGAGCCGGGCGACCTGGTCGATGACCACCCGCAGCCGGGCCGCGTCGTCGGCCGCGTGCCGGTAGGAGTCGGCCAGCGGCGCGTCCAGCGACGCCGGTGCGCTGGCCGCGAGCAGGTCGACCAGCTCGGCGATCAGCTCGCGCTGCCGGGCCCGCCGCTCGGCGGCGCCGGGCCGGCCCATCACGTACCACGCGGTGACGCCCTTGAGCGCCGCGCACTCGGCGAGCGTCTCCACCGGCACGACCAGGTCGGCCCGGTAGCGGCGCAGCGGCTCATCTCCGTGCCACTCGCGGGTCGCCCGCACCGCGGCCATCGAGAACCGGGCGACGAGTTCGCTGGTCATCGCGCGCAGCGCGGCCAGGCCGGCGACGGACCCGACCTCCTCCCGGATCCACCACGGCTGGGCGCGCAGCCGGTCGAGCCCGGCCGCCGCGGCGGGCGCGTCGACGTCCGGGTACCAGGCCGCCGTCCGGGCGGCCAGCTCGGCACGCAGCTCGGGGTCACGCAGCGCGGCGAGGTCGATGTGCCCGGCGACGACGCCGTCCTCCAGGTCGTGCACGGAGTAGGCCACGTCGTCCGCCCAGTCCATGAGCTGGGCCTCGAAGCTGCGCCGCGCGCCGGGGGCGTCGCGGCGCACCCAGGAGAGGATGCCGGCGTCGTCGGCGTAGGCCCCGAACTTCGGCGTGCCGGCGCGGCGCAGCCACGGGTACTTCACGGCGGCGTCCAGGGTCGCCCGGGTCAGGTTCAGCCCCGCGCCGCCGCCGGCCGCGCCGCCACCGGTCTCCCCGGCGGGCGCGACGATCTTCACCTCGAGCCGGGTCAGCTCGCGCAGGCTCTGGGCGTTGCCCTCGAACCCGCCGCAGGCGTGCGCCGCCTGGTCGAGCGCCACCTCTCCGTTGTGACCGAACGGGGGATGCCCGATGTCGTGGGCGAGGCAGGCGGCGTCCACCAGGTCGGGATCGGCGCCCAGCGAGCGGGCCAGACCGCGCCCGATCTGCGCCGTCTCGAGCGAGTGGGTCAGCCGGGTGCGCGGGAAGTCGTCGTCGAGCGGGCCCACGACCTGGGTTTTTCCGGCAAGTCGCCGCAAGGCGCTCGAATGGAGCACCCGGGCACGATCCCGCTCGAACGGGGTGCGTTCGCCCGGTGTAGCCTTGTCCTGCTCTGTGACCTGTCGTGCCAGGTCGGCAGCGTCATACCACTCACTGACCACGTAGCCGAGCGTATCGGCGCGATTCACGTACCTACGTCGATCGCAACGACGATACTTTGGGCGCACCCCGTTCCCCCAACTCGGCCCGGAGGCCCGCCGTGGACAAGATCGTCAAGTACGGTGCGATCGCATTCCTTCTCTTCTTCGTCGTCACCGCACCGGACAGCGCCGCGAGCATCATCGACCGGGTGTTCGGCTGGCTCGAGGACATCGGGAACGGAGTGTCGGAGTTCGTGACAGACACGGCCCTGTGATGCGGTCCCGGCGGGGCCTGATGTCTGCGACACTTCGTCCGTGGTGAGACTCCAGCTTCCCGACCCTGCGCTGCGGGACACCAAGTACCTGGCCTCCCAGGAACGCCTGGTGATGATGGTTCGGCTGCACTGGGCCATCATGCTGCCGGTCCTTCTGCAGACGCTGGGTGCCGTCATGCTCGCGCTCGTCGTGAACATCCTCTTCGCGGCGCAGGGCATCGACACCGGGCCGATCACCACTGTGCTGTGGTACTTCGCCCTGTTCATGATCCTCCGGATGCTCTGGAAGATCGCGGACTGGCACTTCGACCACCTGATGATCACCGACAAGCGGTTGCTGAAGGTGTCCGGCATCGTCTTCCGGAAGGTTCAGACGATGCCGCTGTCGAAGATCACGGATCTCACCTACAACCGGGACCCGCTCGGGCGGCTCCTCGGCTACGGCGAGTTCGTGGTCGAGTCCGCGGGGCAGGACCAGGCCCTCTCGAAGATCAATTTTTTGCCGCGGCCGGACCGCCTCTACCTCACCCTGGTCGACATGACCTTCGGTGGCGGTCCGTCCCCGGCCGGCGACGACTGATCCCCCTCGACTCACCCCGAGGGGACGTCCCACCCTCACCACGCGGCTGCCCATACCCGCCGGCGTCTCCCGTCACACTGCCGCCTCGCCGACCTGCCGCCTCGCCGACATCGCGCCGTTCACCCTGCCTGCCGAACGAAGGACCCGGTTCTGGCGTTCCAGGGAAAGGTGAGCTTAAGCTAAGCGCCTTCCACCTGGGTGGATGACATGGGCATGTATGGGGACTGGCCCTGACACGGGCCCATCTCCAGTCCGCCGTCATCCACCCGGTGTCGTCGTCCGCTTTGTGCGAGGGTCGGGGCCTGCCAGAGATGCGTGCCAGCGTTGGCGTCCCGTTCGCGCGCGGACTACGCGTCTTCGGTGACCGGCTCGCCACCGTCGGTGCCGACGGATCAACGCTCACCTACCGCCAGCTCGCGGACCGGGTGGACCAGGCCGTCACGAGGTTGGGCCCGACGCGGCGGCTGGTGATGATCCTGGGGGCCGCCGAGCTGTCTGACGACCCCGAGCCGCTCGTGGTCTACCTCGCCGCGCTCGCCGCCGGGCATCCCGTGCTGCTCGTCGGCCCCGACGACGAGCAGGCTCGGGAACTCACCGCGGTGTACCGCCCGGACGTCGTCCTGGCGCGCGCGCCGGAGGGCTGGCGGATGCGCGAGCACCACACCGGGCCGACCCGGGACCTGCACCCCGACCTTGCCCTGCTGCTGTCGACCTCGGGCTCGACCGGATCCGCGAAACTCGTCCGGCTCTCGGCCGACGGCGTCCAGGCGAACGCCGAGGCGATCGCGTCGTACCTGGATATCCGGGACAGCGACCGCGCACCGGTCCAGCTGCCGATCCACTACTGCTATGGCCTTTCGGTCGTGAACAGCAACCTCGCGCGCGGCGCCGGGCTGCTGCTCCCCGAGGGCTCGGTCACCGCCGAGCGGTTCTGGACGATGTTCCGCGAGTGGGGCGCGACCAGCCTGCACGGGGTGCCGTACACGTTCGACCTGCTGCGGCGGATCGGCTTCGAGGACATGGATCTGCCGCTCCTGCGGTATGTCACCCAGGCCGGCGGTGCCCTGGCGCCACAGCGGATCCGTGAACTCGCACGGCTCGGCCGGTGCCGCGGCTGGCGGTTCTTCGCGATGTACGGCCAGACCGAGGCGACCGCGAGGATGGCGTACCTGCCGCCGGACCTCGCCATGACCCGCCCGGAGTCGATCGGACGACCGATCCCCGGCGGATCGTTCGAGATCGTCCCCGACCCCGACCAGCCCTCGCAGGGCGAGCTGGTCTACCGGGGACCGAACGTGATGATGGGATACGCCGAGAACGCGGCGGACCTCGCGGCGGGCCGCACGGTGGAGGCTCTGACGACCGGTGACATCGCGCGCCGCGCACCGGACGGGCTGTACGAGATCGTCGGACGGGCCTCGCGCTTCGTCAAGCTGTTCGGTCTGCGCATAGACCTCGACCGCACCGAGCGCATCCTCGCCGAGCGCGGCCTGAGCGCGGCGTGCGTCGGAACGGACGAACAGCTGACCGTGTTGGTGACGGCACCCGGGACCGATCAGGCGGCCGCCGTCCTGGCCACCCGGCTGCGCCTGCCACCGGCCCATGTCCGGGTACTGGCCGTCGAGGCGATCCCCCGCCGACCCAACGGCAAGATCGACTATCCGGCCGTCCGCGCATGGGCCGACGCGCACCCCTCCGGGGCCGAGACGTCCGGCGCGCACCCGTCCGGCCCGCCTGCAGCCCTGTCTCCCGCGGCGACGTCGGTCGTTCGCGCGCGGTTCGCCCGGATCCTGGGCCACGCCGACGTACCGGATGACGCCACCTTCGTCGGGCTCTGCGGCGACTCCCTGACCTATGTGCGGATGTCGTTGGAGATCGAGCGCGTGCTCGGTCATCTCCCGACCGCCTGGCCCACGATGCCCGTGGCCGAACTCGAACGCCTCGCCGCCCAGCGCGACGGGTACACGCGACGACCCGGACGGCGGCGCGCACGCGGCCGGGACGGCGGCGGCACCCTCCCGGCCCGCACGACCGGAACCGGAACCGGTCTCATCCGGACCGTCGAGGTCAACGTCGTGCTGCGGGCGGTGGCCGTGGTGCTCATCGTCGCCAACCATGTCGGGCTGTTCCATCTGCTCGGCGGGGCGCATCTCCTCCTCGTCGTCGCCGGGTGGAGTTTCGCGCGGTTCTGCCTGACGCCCGGCGGCCCCGGCGGCACCGGGCGGGGGGCGGCGACGAGCCGCCGGATCCTGCGCGCCGCCGGGCGCATCGCGGTCCCGTCCATGCTMTGGCTGGCCTGGCGGGCGGCCAGGGCCTCGGACGTGGGCCTGTCCAACGTGGCACTGATCGACAACTACCTGCGCCGCGGGGTGCCCGGGTACTGGTTCGTCGAGGTCCTCGTCCAGGTGCTGGTCCTGCTGGCCGCGCTGTTCGCGATCCCCTCGGTCCGGCGCTGGGAACAACGGAACGGATTCGTCTTCGCCCTCGTGCTGCTGGGGCTCGCGCTGCTGGTCAACATCCCGACGGACGGCGTCGGGACCTTCCCCAGCGCGTTCTACGTCACGCATGGCGCGGCGTGGTTCTTCATGCTCGGCTGGCTCGCCTGCCGGGCGACGGGCACCGCCGGGCGTCTCACGGTGCTGGGGATCGCGGCCGCGACGGTACCGGGCTATTTCGGCAATCCGACACGGGAGACGGTGGTGCTGGTGGGCCTGGCCGCGCTCATGTTCGTCCCACGGGTGCCGCTTCCCGGGGCTGTCGTCGCGCTCGCCGGGGGGATCGCGGGCGCGTCCCTGTACACCTATCTCACGCACTACGCGGTGTACGAGATCGCGCTTCCCTCGCTGGGGCCGCTGCCGGTGCTCCTGCTCTGCCTGGCGATCGGGACAGGCACGGCGGCCGCTGCCGAACGGGCGCGGCTGAGCCGACCGCGGGCGGAGCACCTCGCGGCCGCGCTCTGGCGGGGCGCGGTCCGGGTGGGCGAGCGGACGGCGCGGGGCCGGCGGTGGGCTGTGGCCCCGCCGTTGCGGGCCGCCTCGGTCGGGTCGCTGGCGGGGCCCATCCTGCTCGGGCAGCCGCTGACCCACGCGTTCGGCCGCCTGAACCGACCCGGCTGAGACCGCCCGGACCGTGCCGACCCACTCGTAAGGTGGGCCTATGAGCCCCGACGAGGCGATGCCGTCCGGCGAGCGGCGCGGCCCCGACGGTGCCTCGGCCGAGAACACCGAGAACACCGAGAACGGCGGGCCCGCCGGCGCGGACGCCGAGCGGGTCGACTCGACGGGTCGGTCCGCGACGGGTCGCCGGGCACGGGGTTCCCTCGAAACGGAGATCGTCGACATCCTGGCCCAGTCCGGCGGCGCGCTGTCGCCCGCCCAGGTACGCGCGCGGCTTCCCGGGTCGATCCCGCTCTCCTACAGCACCGTTGTCACGATCCTGACCAGGTTGCACGCCAAAGGCCTGGTCACGCGACACCGCGACGGCCGTGCGTACCGCTACGCCGCGGGCGACCCGGCCGCCGCCGCCGCCCGGCGGATGACACGGCTGCTGGACGACCAGGCCGATCACCGGGTGGCCCTGGCTCACTTCCTCGCCGCCCTCTCCCCCGGCGACGAGGCGTTGCTGCGATCCCTGATCACCGAGTCCGATGAGTGATCATCTCCTCGGGTCGGTGCTCGTCGCCCCCCTGCTGACAATGCTGGTCATCCGCGCGCTGGTGGATCTGCTGTGGCCGCGGACGGCGGTCGTCGCCTGCACCGTCGCGGCGGTGCTGGTCGCCGCGGCCAGCATGATCAGTCTCGCGGCGCTCGCGGCTCCGGCCGCGGTCGAGCTCTGGGCCCTGGTGGTCGGCACCGGGCCGGTGACCGACGCCTGGCGGACCGCCGTCACTCCCCGGTGGCTGTCCTGGGCGTCGCTCGTCGCGTTCTGCGCGCAGGTCGGCGCGGTCGGGGCGACGGTACGCCGGCAACGGCTCGGGCTTCGGTCGGCACGCGCGCAGGCCGCGGCGCTGCCCGGTGCCGCCGAGGTCGTCGTGGTGCCCGACGACCGGGTGGACGCGTTCGCCCTACCCGGATCACCGGGTCGGATCGTCGTGACCAGCGGCATGATGTCGGCGCTCACCGCCGAGCAACGAGAGATCGTCATCGCGCACGAACGCGCCCACCTGGCAGCCCGCCATCACCGTTTCAGCTTCGCCGCGCGGCTCGCCGCCGCCGCGCATCCGGGCCTGCGCGCGGTCGCGCCGACCCTCGAGTACGCCGTCGAACGCTGGGCGGACGAGGACGCCGCCCGGGTGGTCCGGGACCGCCGCGTCGTGGCCCGCGCGATCAGCACAGCCGCGTTGCTGACGACCTCACCCCACGCCGTGTGCGGCACGACCACCCTGCACATCGGCAGTTTCCGCCGCGATCCCGGCCGCCGCCGCCGAGTCGTCGGCGGCCGGTACGGGGCACCGGTCAGCGCCCGACGACGACGGCTGCCGTCCGGGTCCGGCCCGGTCCCGCGCCGCGTGGCCGCGCTGCTGGTGCCGCCGCCCGGGAACCGGCTCAACCGGATTGCGCTGTCCGTGCTCCCGGCGGCGCTTGCCGCCGCGTCCTGCGGTCTGGCGATCGAGGCGCTGGTCGACCTTCCCCTCCCGTTCGCCTTCACGAACAGGGACTGCTGACCCTCACCCACCCCGGGCCGCGGCCGGTTGCCGCCCGTGAACGCGCTGGTCAGCGGGGCCCAGGCGAGCCTTTGCGTGGCATATGTGAACCGCGCCACAGTCATCAGGTTTAAGGTAAGGCTCCGCTAAGTTCTACAAACATCGTAGAAGTTGCGCCGGGCCCGGTCGCGCTGCCAGCACGTCTCACAGAGAGGGACTTCCGCCGTGCCTGATGTCCGCGCGAGCACCCCCGACGACGCGCCGCACGCCCACCGGCACCCGCGGCGGCGCGCACGCCACGCACGCCACGCACGCCGCAGAGCGCAGTCCGGGTTCGCACTGGCGGCGCTCGTCACCGCCCTCACCGTCCTCACCGCCTGCGGCGACGACGGCGGCTCCGCGGCCGAGGGCTCCCTCACCCTGTACAGCGGCCGGAACGAGGATCTGATCGCGCCGCTGCTCGAGCGGTTCACCGCCGACACCGGCATCGACGTCGAGGCCCGGTACGGCAACACCGCGCAGATGGCGGCCCAGCTCCTGGAGGAGGGCGACCGGTCACCAGCCGACGTCTTCCTCGCCCAGGATGCCGGCGCGCTCGGCGCGGTGGCCAAGGAGGGCCTGTTCACGCGGCTGCCCGCGGCAAGCCTGGACGCGGTGCCGGCGGGCTTCCGATCCGCGGGCGGCGAATGGGTGGGGGTGACCGCGCGATCCCGGGTCCTCGTCTACAACGCGGACGCGGTGGCCGAGACGGACCTGCCGGCGTCGGTGTTCGAGCTCACCGAGCCCCGGTGGAGCGGGCGGGTCGGCGTGGTGCCGACCAACGCCTCGTTCCAGGCTTTCGTCACCGCGATGACCGTTGTGGACGGCGAGGAGCGCACCCGCGAGTTCCTCGCCGGGCTCGCGGACAACGAGCCACAGATCCGCGACAGCAACCTCGCGGTTCTCGAGGAGGTCGACGCCGGCACGCTCGACGTCGGCCTGATCAACCACTACTACGTGGGCGAGCTGGCGGCCGAGCGCGGCGTCGCGCCGGACAGGCTCGACGCCCGGCTGCACTTCTTCCCCGGCGGTGACATCGGCGCGCTGGTCAACGTCGCCGGGGTCGGGGTCCTCACCACCGCCGCCGACGACCCCGAGGCGCAGGCGTTCGTCGACTACCTGCTCGGCCCGGACGCCCAGACGTACTTCGCCGAGCAGACCTTCGAGTACCCCGTGGTCGACGGGGTGGCCGGCCCGTCCGGGCTGCCCGCGCTGGCCGAGCTGACCACGCCGGACGTCGACCTCAACGACCTCGATGGTCTCGAGGGCACGATCGCCCTCATCCAGGCGTCGGGGTTGACACCCTGAGCGCCGTGTCGCGGGCCCTCCCGCTGTCCCGGTTGTCGCCGCCCCGTCGTCCGCTGCTGTCGCTGGCGGCCCTCGGCGCCGCGGCGGTCACCGCCATACCGCTCTGCTACCTGCTGG
This sequence comes from Parafrankia soli, assembly GCF_001854695.1. Taxonomy (GTDB): domain Bacteria; phylum Actinomycetota; class Actinomycetes; order Frankiales; family Frankiaceae; genus Parafrankia; species Parafrankia soli. Next base: position 34,570 of record NZ_MAXA01000231.1, on the reverse strand, counting down.
TCCGGGCGCTCACGCCGGGCTGGGCGGGGTGGGCCGAGACGGTGCTGACCACACGCGTCGCGGAGCTGACCGCACGCAGCCTGGCACTGGCCGCGGTGGTCACCGCCGCCTGCGTGGTACTCGGGGTCGGCTCGGGCTTCGCCGTCACGCGCACGGACCTCCCCGCCAGGCGGGCGTTCGCCGTCCTGGCGGCGCTCCCGCTCGCGGTGCCGACCTACATCGCCGCCTTCACCTGGGTGTCGACGTTCCGGGGGATGGAGGGTTTCTGGCCGGCGGCGCTCGTGCTGACACTCTGCTGTTACCCGTATGTGTTCCTGCCGGTGACCGCGGCGCTGGTCGGGGCGGACCCGGCGCAGGAGGAGGTGTCGGCGTCGCTCGGACGCGGACCGCTGCGCACCGGTGTCGCGGTGACACTCGGGCAGATCCGCCCGGCGATCGGCGCCGGCGCGCTGCTGGTGGCACTGTATGTGCTCTCCGACTTCGGGGCCGTGTCCATCCTGCGGACCGACACGTTCACCCGCGCGGTGTTCGTGACGTTCGACCTCGGCTTCGACCGGACCGGCGCCGTGCTGCTCTCCACGGCCCTCGTCCTGCTGACCGTGGTCGTCCTGTCGGCGGAGAGCGTGACGCGCACGAGGCACGCCCGCTACACCCGGCTCGGGTCGGGGGCCCGGCGGCCGCACCCGCGGCTGCGCCTGGGCCGGGCCCGGCTCCCGGTCGCCGCCGCGATGGCCGGGCTCTGCGCACTCTCGCTGGGTCTGCCGGCGGTGAATCTCGCCCGGCGCCTGGCGGCCGGCGTGTCGGAGCCGGGCACGCTCGGTGAGGTCGCCCGCGCGACGGGGGCGACGCTGTGGCTGGCCGGCACGGGCGCCGCGCTGACCACCGTTCTCGCGCTGCCGGTCGGTCTCCTCGCGGTCCGCTCACCCGGGCGGCTGGCGGCCCTGCTCGAACGGCTGACCTACCTCTCGCACGCGCTGCCCGGCGTCGTGATCGGCCTCTCCCTGGTCTTCTTCGGGATCAACGTCGCCTACCCGCTGTACCAGAGCACGTGGCTGCTCGCCCTCGGCTATGCGGCCCTGTTCATGCCGCTCGCCGTCGCGGGGATCGCCGCGGCGGCCGCGCAGGCCCCGGCGGTCCTCGAGGAGGTCGCCTCCTCGCTGGGCAGACGCCCGCTTGGCGTCCTACGGACGGTGACGCTGCCCCTGATGATCCCCGGGGTGGCGTCGGGCGCCGCCCTGGTGTTCATCGCCTGCGTCAAGGAGCTGCCGGCGACGCTGCTCCTGCGGCCCACCGGCATGGACACCCTGGCCACCGAGCTGTGGACGCAGGCAAGCGTCGCCGCCTACGCCGCGGCGACCCCGTACGCGGCGTTGCTGCTGGTGGTCTCCGCCGGTCCGGCATGGCTGCTCGCCCGCCGCACCGGAGTACTGGCCGAGTCCGGCGCACAGGTGTCCCGGTGAGCCGCGCGGGGACGGGCGGGGACCCGCCCGCGCTGCTGGTGCGGGGCGCGGTGCGCAGCTTCGGATCGGTCCGCGCACTCGACGGCCTCGATCTCGTCGTGCCGGCGGGCTCGCTGCTCGCGGTACTCGGCCCGTCCGGCTGCGGGAAGACGACGCTGCTGAGGGCCGTCGCCGGCTTCGAACGCCTCGACGCGGGCGAGATCAGCGTGCGGGGCCGGACCGTCGCCGGACCCGGCGTCCACGAGCCGCCACACCACCGGCGCGCCGCCGTCGTGCCCCAGGAGGGAGCCCTGTTCCCGCACCTCGACGTGGCGCGGAACGTGGGATACGGCCTGGACCACGCCACCCGCCGGTCCGGACGGGTCGCCGAGGTGCTGGCGCTGGTGGGGCTCGAGGGCTACGGCCACCGCATGCCGCACCAGCTCTCCGGCGGGCAGCAGCAGCGGGTCGCGATCGCCCGCGCCCTCGCCCCCCGGCCGGCGCTGATCCTGCTGGACGAACCGTTCACGGCGTTGGACGCGGGTCTGCGGGCGACGCTGCGCCGCGAGGTCCGGGAGGCGCTGCTCGCCGACGGCACCACCGCCATCCTGGTGACCCACGATCAGGACGAGGCGCTCAGCATGGCCGACCTGGTGGCGGTGCAGCGGGCGGGGCGGATCGTCCAGGTCGACGCGCCGCACCGGGTCTACTCGATGCCGGCCGACCCGTGGGTGGCGGGCTTCGTGGGCGAGGCCGCGCTGGTCCGGGGCTGGCTCGGCGACGGCGAGGTCCGCACACCCCTGGGCACGGTGCCCGTCACCGGGACGGACGTCGACCTCACCGACCCCGCTCCTGGGCCGGTGCCGGTGACAGTGCTCGTCCGGCCCGAGCAGATCGAACTCGTGCCCGCGGACGCTCACTGCCGGATGACACCGCCCGGCACGGGCGGCGGACAGGAGTCGGGCCGCCTCGCCCGCGTCGTCGCGCGGGACTACCACGGCCACGAGGTGCTGGTCACCCTCGCCGTGCGGGACGAGGACGCCGCCCTCGCGGCCAACGTCCCCGGCCCGGGGGCAGGCAGCGGCACCACCGTCAGCGGCACGGAGCTGCGTGCCCGGGCCCGGGTGGCCGGCGACCGGCCCGCCCTCGAGATCGGAGACCAGGTGATCGCCCGGCTCCGGAACGCCGCGAAGGTCTGGTACGACCCCTCGCGGTGACGATCCGCGGCCGCCCGGCCAGGGGGACGGGCGGCCGCGGATCCCGCGCCGGACGAGCCGGCGCGGGAGGTGGTCTCAGCGCAGCAGGCCGCGCGCCGCCTCGACGATGTGCGGCGTGGAGATGCCGGCGAAGTCCAGCAGCTCGTCCGGGGTACCGGAACCGGGAAGCTCACCGACGGCAAGATGCGCCAGCCGCAGCGAGACGCTGCCGTCGCGCAGGACGCCCGCGAGGCCCTCGAGCACCGCGCCGCCGAGGCCGCCCTCGGCGTAGTGGTCCTCCGCGACGACGAGGCGGCCACCGGTCGCCCGCGCCGCCTCCGCCAGGGTCGCGGTGTCCACCGGCTTGACCGAGTACAGGTCGATCACCCGTGCCGAGACTCCCTCGGCCGCGAGCACGTCGGCCGCGGCCAGGCAGTGGTGCAGGGTGACCCCGGCGCCGATCAGCGTCACGGTGTCGGCGTCGGAGCTGCGCAGCACCTTGGAACCGCCCGGCGCGAACGTCTCGTCCGGGCCGTAGAGCACCGGGTAGGCACCGCGGGTCGTCCGCATGTAGCTGACACCGGAGATCCCGACCATCGCCTCGATCAGCTTGGCCGCGGAGGTCGCGTCGCTCGGGTAGAGCACCGTCGAGCCGCCCACGGCCCGCATCATCGCGAGATCCTCGAGCGCCATCTGGGACGGGCCGTCCGCACCGATCTCCACCCCGGCGTGCGATCCGGCCAGGCGGATGTCGACCTGCGAGATGGCCGCCATCCGGATGAAGTCGTAGGCGCGGGAGAAGAACGCGGCGAACGTGGAGGCGAACGGGACGTACCCGCGCACCGACAGGCCGACCGCGGCCGCGACGAGCTGCTGCTCGGCGATGAAGATCTCGAAGAACCGCTCGGGGTGCGCCTTGGCGAAGTCCTCGGCGTAGGTCGAGTTGCTCACCTCGGCGTCGAGGGCGACGACGTCGGTGTGCGCGCCGACCGCGGCCAGCGCCTGGCCGTAGGCCCGCCTGGTCGCGACCTTGGCGCCCAGCTCGTAGGTGGGGAGCTTGATCGCCGGCTTCTGTGCCGGGGCCGGGCGCGCCATGTCCGCCGGGGGAACCGGGCCGCGCACGCGCAGGTTCCGCTCGCCGCCCAGCTCCGCGATCGCCCGGGCGGCCATGTCCTCGGGCAGCGGCTTGCCGTGCCAGCCGTCGGCGTCGGCGACCTCGGAGAAGCCCTCGCCCTTGCGGGTGCGGGCCAGGATCACCGTGGGCCGGGAGGCGTCCTCGGCGTCGGCGAGCGCGGCGTCGATCGCGCCCAGGTCGTGGCCGTCGATCACGACCGCGCGGGCGCCGAACGCCTCGACCCGGCGGGCGTAGGCGTCCATGTCCCAGCCGAACTCGGTGGGACCGCGCTGGCCGAGACGGTTGACGTCCACGATCGCGATCAGGTTGGACAGGCCGTAGTAGGCGGCCTTGTCCAGCGCCTCCCACATCGAGCCCTCGGCCATCTCGCTGTCGCCGCAGACCACCCAGACCCGGTACGGAACCTTGTCCAGGAACTTGCCGGCCAGCGCGACCCCGACGGCGTCGGGCAGGCCCTGGCCGAGCGATCCGGTCGCCACGTCGACCCAGGGCAGGACCGGGGTCGGGTGGCCCTGCAGGCGGTGCCCGAACCGGCGGTAACCGGTCATGAGCTCGTCGTCGGTGACGACGCCGACCGCCTTGAACATCGAGTAGATCAGGGGCGACGCGTGCCCCTTGGAGAAGATCAGGTGGTCGTTCGCCGGGTCGTCCGGGGTGTCCCAGTCGTAGCGCAGGTGGCGCGTCAGCAGCACCGCCATGACGTCCGCGGCGGACATGGAGGAGGTCGGGTGACCGGATCCGGCCGAGGTGCTGCTGCGCACCGAGTCGACCCGCAGCTGCTGTGCGAGTTCCCGAACCGTCTCCAGGTCGGCGACACCGACCACTTCGGACACGGGAGTTGCCACACCAGCCTCCTTAGTCAGGATTGTGCTGCGCAGATCGGTTGCACGGATGTGTCAAGGGCCGGCCGGCCCGAGCGTTCCGTCGCCTGCCGAAGTACCCTGTCACTCCGCGATCCGAACCGTACCAGCACCTACGGCCCGCCACGCCTGGCGCAATCGCGCCTTCGTCACACCTTCCCGCTCGTCACCCGGCCCGCACGGCCCCGCCGCCACCTGGCGATCGGCCGGGACGCAGGGACTACTGGGCGTGGTCCGCGACGTCCACCCGTCCTGGGCCGACACCACACCGTGGTGATCATCACGCGGCGGGCGCGTCCCGCCGCCCCCCGGTGGGGCACCCGCCCGGGGATCCCCGGGCGGGTCAGACGGCGGGTGTGTGGGCCGCGGACGGCGAGGCCCGATGGAACAGCTGATAGAAGCGGTACCCGATCCCCTCGCGCAGGATGTACCGCATCTGGGTGCCGAACCCGCGGTTGGCCGGGCCCGCCGTCGCCGGCGACGTCACCGCGTCGACGCCGAGGTCGTCGGCGATCGCCCGGGAGCGCAGGCTGTGCCAGCGGTCGGTCACCACCACCGCGGACCGCCACTGCCGGCTGTCCATCAGCCCGGCCACAGCGGTCAGCGACGACAGTGTGTCGACGCCCTGGGGCACCACCAGCACGGCGCTGGACGGGACGCCGTGGTCACGCAGGTAGGACCCGGCGGCCTCGGCCTCGGTGAAGCGGTCCCCCGGCTGGTTGCCGCCCACCGTGATGACCCGTGGCGCGACGCCGGACCGGTAGAGCTCGAGGGCGTGGTCGAGCCGGGCGGCCAGGATGGCGGACGGCCGGCCGTCGTACTGCGAGGCGCCCAGGACGATCAGCGCGTCGGAGGCCCGCCGGTCGTCACCGCGCCCGACCCACCACACCTGCCCGAAGGTCATCACGGACCCGAGCAGCACGATCCCGACGATGATCGCGACGATTCGGGCCGCCCAGCGCCACCAGGGCACCCTGAACCAGGACGCCGAGGGCGGACGGGGCACAAGCCGCCGGAGGGACAGGTCCACGCGATGTCACGTTAGCCGTCCGGGACCAGCCCAAACCTCCCGGGCRCACCTGGGTGCTCCGCAACGCGTACTCAGGTGCCGGTGGGGCCGTCGGCGCCGCCCGGCGCGGCCGGCAGYGGGCCGAGCGCGTCCCAGTCCAGCACCTCGGCGGCGACGTCGCGGATCTCCGCCAGCAGCCCGAGCCGGGCCGCGCGCAGCGCGGGATCGTCGGCCATCACCAGCACCGCGTCGAAGAAGCCGTCGACCGCGTCCGGGAGCTGCCCGGCGGCGGCCACGAAGTCGTCGAGCCCGGGCAGGCGGCCGGCGGTGCGCGCCGCCAGCTGGCGGGACAGCTCGGTGACGGCCTGAGCGAGGCGGTGGTCGGCGGGGTCGACGAGGGCGCTGATCTCGATGCCCGGCGCGACGTCGGCCGGGACGATCCGGCGGACCCGCCCCAGCGCGGCGGCCAGCCGCGCGAACGACGCGGTCTCCACCAGCGGGCGCAGTGCCTGCAGGGTCACCATCGCCTGGCCGGGCCGGCCGGTCAGCGGGCGCAGCGCGCCGACCAGCCGGTGGTCGACGCCGGTGTCGAGCAGGTACTGGGCGAACCGGCCGCGCACGAACGCGTCGGCCTGCTCCAGGGCCGCCTCCGGAACCGGCACCGGGACGAGCTTCGCGGCCTCGGCCAGCATGTCGGCCACGGTGATCCCGGCCAGCTCCGGCCGCTCGGCCAGGATCGCGGTGACGCCCAGCGCGGCGCGGCGCAGACCGAACGGGTCGGAGCTGCCGGTGGGCGCCGCGTCGAGCGCGAACAGCCCGGCAAGCAGGTCGATCCGGTCGGCCAGGGCGAGCAGCGCGCCGGGGACCGTGGCCGGCAGCGTCCCGCCGGCCCGGCGCGGCAGCTCCATCTCGTGGAGCGCGACGGCGACCGCCTCCGGCTCGCCGGCGCGGCGGGCGTACTCGCGGGCCATCGTCCCGGCCAGGCTGGACAGCTCGATCACCATCTGGGTGGCGAGGTCGAACTTGGCCAGCTCGCCGGCGCGGTCCAACGTCCGCCGCTCCGCCGAGGACAGCGCGCCCGCGTCGGAGGTGGCGAGCCGGTCCGCGAACAGGCCGGCCAGCCGCGCGATGCGCTCCGCGCGGTCGGCCACCGACCCGAGCCGCTGCTCGAAGGTCAGCTTCGCCAGCCCCGCGCGGAACGTCTCCAGCGGGACCTTGAGGTCGGCGTCGAAGAAGAACGCCGYGTCCTCGAACCGGGCCCGCACCACCGCCTCGTTGCCCGCGCGGACCAGCGGCACGTCCACCGCGCCGTCCGCGACCGTGACGAAGCAGGGCAGCAGCGCCCCGGCCGTGTCCCGCACCGCCAGGTAGCGCTGGTGCTTGTGCATGACGGTGGTGAGGATCTCGGCAGGCAGGTCGAGGTAACGCGGCTCGAAGGAGCCGAGCACCGGACGCGGGAACTCGACCAGGTTGGTCACCTCGTCGAGGACGTCGGCCTCGGTGTCGAGGTCGATCGTGCCCGCGTGCTCGGCCGCCAGCTTCGCGGCCTCGTCGACGATCAGTTCGCGGCGCGCGGCCGGGTCGAGCAGGACGGAGTTCTCGGCGAGCAGCTCCGGGTAGCCGACGGCGCCGGTCACCTCGATCGGCGGGGACCCGGCACGCCGGTGCCCGCGGGTGGTGGAGCCCGCGGCCAGCGTCGACACCGCGACCGGGACCACCGCCCCGCCCAGCAGCGCCACCACCCAGCGCACCGGACGGCTGAAGGACAGCTCCGGGTCGTTCCAGCGCATGTTCCGCTCGGCGCGCAGCCCGCCCAGGACGGCGCCGAGGACCTCGGCGAGCACCTCCGTCGCGGGACGGCCGGTGTCGGTGCGCACCAGGGCGACGTGCTCCACCCCGCGGTGCTCGACGACCGTCAGGTCCGCCACGTCGCCGCCCTGCCCGCGCACGAAACCCGTCGCGGCCTTCGTCGGCGCGCCCTGGTCGTCGTAGGCGGCGGAGCGGCGCGGGCCGCGCACGACCCGCTCGACGTCGGGCTCACGCGGCGCGACGTCGTCGACGATCGCGACGATGCGCCGCGGGGTGCCCTGCACCCGCAGCTCGCCGTAGGTGAGCCGGGTCGCCGCGAGCCGCTCGACGAGGGCCGCGCGGACGGCGGCCGTCTGGCGGGTCACCTCGGCGGCGGGCAGTTCCTCGGTGCCGATCTCGAACAGCAGGGTGGCCGGCCCCGCCGGCACGGCGGCCGGGTCGACCGGCCGGGCGACGGCCGGGGCCAGGCGCGGCGCCTCCCCCAGCGGGTCGCCGAGCTCGTCGCGCCTGTCCCGCCAGAGCTGGGCGACCTCGCGCGACATGCCGCGCATCTGGGCGAAGGAGGTGGCCCGCTCGGTGGTGGAGACCGCGCCGCGCGAGTCCAGGATGTTGAACGCGTGCGAGCACTTCAGCACGTAAATGTGCGCGGGCACCGGCAGCCGGGCGTCGATGAGGCGGCGCGCCTCTGCGGCGCAGTCGGCGTACATGCGGCGCACCGTGTCGATGTCGGCCTCGTCGAGGTAGTACCGCGACATCTCGTACTCGGCCTGGCCGAACACCTCGCCGTAGGAGACCCCCGGCGCGTAGGCGATCTCGGTGAAGTGCCGGACCTCCTGCAGCACCATCAGGATCCGCTCGATCCCGTAGGTGATCTCGACGCTCACCGGGTCCAGGCTCTGGCCGCCGGCCTGCTGGAAGTAGGTGAACTGGGTGATCTCCTGCCCGTCCAGCCACACCTCCCAGCCCAGCCCCCAGGCGCCGAGCGCCGGCGAGGCCCAGTTGTCCTCCACGAAGCGGACGTCGTGCGCCGCGGTGTCGATGCCCAGGGCCTGCAGGCTGCCCAGGTAGAGCTCCTGCGGGTTGCCCGGGTCGGGCTTGAGGACGACCTGGAACTGGGTGTGGGTCTGCAGCCGGTTCGGGTTGAAGCCGTAGCGGGAGTCGTCCGGGCGCACCGAGGGCTCGACGTAGGCCACCCGCCACGGCTCGCCGCCGAGCACCCGCAGGATGGTCGCCGGGTTGTGCGTACCGGCGCCGACCTCGGTGTTGAACGGCTGCACGATCATGCAGCCGCGCTCGGTCCAGTAGCGGGTCAACGTCAGCAGGGCGTCCTGCATGGTCAGCATCGGGTTCAGCCTCGGCAGCTCGGTTTCGGCGACTCGGTCTCGGCCACTCACAGCCGAGGCTACCGGGTGGCGGCGCCGCTACCCGTAGCCCGCGTGGCGTGCGCCGGGCGTGGTTAGCCCTCCCGGCGCCCGCCGGGCGCAGCTACGGCGGCGTCCGGCGCCAGCGCGGACCCGTGCGAGCGCGCCGCGCCGTCGGCCTCCCGTTCGTGCAGCACCTCGAAGGCGCCGGGCGCGTCCTGAGCCCAGGCCAGCAGCGGTGTCAGCTCGCACCGCACGGCGAAGGCGGACAGCGCCCGCCGCCAGGCCCCGGGCCCCGCCCACTCCGTCACCAGCAGCCAGGCCACCGGCTCGTCGACGGCGCGGCCGAGCCGGGCCGAGCGGAACCCGCGCTGGCCGGCGAGCGCCGCCACCACCCGCTCCCCGGCCGCGGCGAAGTCGACCTGGGCCGGCTCGGGCACCTCGAAGCGCAGGACCGCCACCACCGGAGCCCCCGTCTGGTCGCGGTCAGGCACGGTTGGTGATGATCCCGCCGTAGCGCCGGTCACGACGGGCGTACTCCTCACAGGCCAGCCACAGATCCCGGCGGTCGAAGTCAGGCCACAGAGTGGGCACGAAGGAGAACTCGGCGTACGCGGCCTGCCAGAGCAGGAAGTTACTCAGCCGCTGCTCGCCGGACGTCCGGATGAGCAGGTCRACGTCCGGCATGTCGGGCTCGTCGAGATACCGGGCGACGGTCTCCTCGTTGACGCGCTCCGGGCGCAGCAGGCCGGCCCGCACGTCCCGGGCGATCGCCGCCGCGGCGTCCGCCAGCTCGGCCCGCCCGCCGTAGTTCACGCACATCACGAGCGTGAGCCGGTCGTTGTCCCGGGTGCGCTGCTCCGCCGACTCCAGCCGCCGGATCACGTTGCCCCACAGCCGGGGACGGCGGCCCGCCCAGYGGACCCGGACTCCGAGCTCGTCCATGTCGTCGATACGGCGACCGAACACGCCGTCGGTGAACCGCATCAGGAACGCGACCTCGTCCGGCGAGCGCTTCCAGTTCTCCGTGGAGAACGCGTACACCGACAGCCAGCGCACCCCCATCTCGATGGCGCCCTCGACGCAGTCGAACAGCGCCTCCTCACCCGCCTCGTGCCCCTTGGTACGGGGCAGGCCGCGCAGCTTCGCCCAGCGCCCGTTTCCGTCCATGACGATCCCGACATGCTGCGGGACCAGGGCCGGCGGCAACGGCGGTGGCTGCGCTCCGGACGGATGAGGACGCGGATCGCGGAACCGCCGGCCCACCTCTTCACGCAGGCTCACAGCCGACATCCTCTCGTTCGGGCCGACGGCACGGCGACCGACCTCCGCCCCGGTGGGGCGCTCACCCCCATGGTCCGAACCGGCTGGCCCGCGCACACCCGGACCGCCGGTCTCGCAGCACACATCCCGTCCCCGCTCCTCACACGGTCCCCTCACGCCCGCCGCGCACTGCCGTGCCCGGCCAGGGCCCCCGCCCTCGGCCACGTGTCCTCCGGCCGCCCATGCCCGTGGCCCTCACGTCCGTTCGAGATGCGGAAGGGCGCGCAGCGCCCGCTCGAGATGCCACTGCAGGTAGGCGGCCACGATGCCGCCGGCCTCCCGCCGGACGCGGGCATCGCTCGCCTCGGCGCCGTCCCAGTCACCGTGCAGGAGGTCGGCAAGCAGCCGCACCGCGGCCGGAGACGTCGACGCCGCACCCCGCGGTCGACATTCCGGGCACACTACGCCGCCGCCGGGAACGGACAGCGAGTGGTGCGGCCCCGGCTCCCCACACAGGGCGCACTCGTCGAGGGCCATGCCGTACCCCGAGACCGCCAGGGAACGCAGCAGGAAGGCGTCCAGGACCAGCGACGGCGGACGCTCACCGCCCGCCAGGGTACGCAGGCCGCCGACGAGCAGCAGGAACAGCCGTAGGGCAGGCTGGCGTTCTTCGCTGGTCAGGCGCTCGGCCGTCTCCAGCATCACCGCGGCCGCCGTGTACCGCGCGTATTCCTGCGCGATCGTCGCACCGTAGGCACCGAGAATGTCCGCCTGGGTCACCGTGTCCAGCGACCGACCCTCGTGCAGTTGGAGGTCGACGTGGGTGCCGGGCTCCAGCCGGGCACCGAACCGCGAGGACGTCCGCCGCACCCCCCGGGCCACCGCGCGGACCCGGCCGTTACGCCGGGTGAGCATCGTGACGACGCGGTCGGCCTCGGCGAAGGGCGCCGTCCTCAGGACGACGCCTTCATCGCGATACACCGGCACGTTCCCATGGTTGCACGCCCGTCCCCCCGAACAGGTGGGCCGCCGCCCGCAGGGCACGACGAGACGGACCCGGCGGCGGCAGACCGCTGGCGCGGCGTTGGGCGGGGATTCCGGCGACCACCGCCGCCGCGATCGCCATCATGTGTGGGTGCGGGTTGTTCGGCGGACGGCGCGAGGCATCATCATTGACGAGAACGGGCGGCTGGTGCTGTTCCGCAGAACCTTCCCCAAGCGCAAGCCGTACTGGTCCACCCCGGGCGGCGGCGTGGACCCCGAGGACGCCTCGGTGGAGGACGCGCTGCACCGCGAACTCGCCGAGGAGCTCGGCGCCGTGGTGGACCGGGTCCAGCAGGTCTACGTGACCGCCGCGCCCCGCGGCGAGGGGATGAACCTGCAGCACTTCTTCGTCTGCCGGCTCGTCTCGATGGACCTGGACCGGCGTACCGGCGCCGAGTTCGGCAACCCGGCCAAGGGCCGCTACGCCGTCGAGCGGATCGACCTGCGCGGCAAGAAGCTCGCCCGCTACGACCTCCAGCCGGCCGCGGTGAAGGACTACATCGTGGCCAACAGACAGGCCCTGCTGGCCACCGCGCTCAGCGGTGACGACCCGCCGCTGATGCGGGCCGACGCGCCGGCGCCGGAGCCGGAGCCGGAGCCGGAGCCGGAGCCCGCCCGGCCGTCGATGCCGCCCATCCTCGAGATCGTGGACGGCGAGATCGTCGGCGCCCCGGCGGGCCGGACCACCGACGAGCGGTCGCCGGCCCGGCGCTGGTGGGACCGCCTGCGGCGCCGGCTGCCGACACCGTCGTGACACCCACGGCCATGACGCTCCGCGCAGTGACGCTCAGAAGCCCAGCCGGCGCAGCTGCTTCGGGTCCCGCTGCCAGTCCTTGGCAACCTTGACGTGCAGGTCCAGGTAGATCGGGGTGCCCAGCAGCGCCTCGATCTGCGTCCGGGCCCGGGTGCCGACGTCGCGCAGCCGGGAGCCGCCGGCGCCGATGACGATCGCCTTCTGGCTCGGCCGCTCCACGTACACGTTCACGTGGACGTCGAGCAGCGGCCTGTCCTCCGGGCGGTTCTCCCGCGGGATCATCTCCTCGACCACCACGGCCAGTGAGTGCGGCAGCTCGTCACGCACCCCCTCCAGCGCCGCCTCGCGGATCAGCTCGGCGACCATGACCTGCTCGGGCTCGTCGGTCAGCTCCCCGTCGGGGTAGAGCCGCGGGCCCTCGGGCAGACGGGAGACGAGCACGTCGGCCAGCGTGCCGACCTGGAAGGACGACACCGCGCTCACCGGCACGATGTCGGCGAAGTCGCCGAGCCCGGAGACCTCGAGCAGCCGGGCGCCGACGCGGTCCGGGTCGCCGACCGCGTCGACCTTGGTCAGGATCGCCACCACCGGGGTGCGCCCCGCCATCCGGCCCAGCTCGTCGGCGATGAAGCGGTCGCCGCGGCCGAGGGGCTCGTCGGCGGGCATGCAGAAGCCGATCACGTCGACCTCGGACAGCGTCGTGCGGACGACGTCGTTGAGCCGCTGGCCGAGCAGGGTGCGCGGACGGTGCAACCCCGGGGTGTCGACCAGGATGAGCTGCGCGTCGGGGCGGTTGATGATGCCCCGGATGGCGTGGCGGGTCGTCTGCGGCCGCCCGGAGGTGATCGCCACCTTCGTCCCCACCAGGGCGTTCGTCAGCGTCGACTTGCCCGCGTTGGGCCGCCCCACCAGGCAGGCGAACCCCGACCGGAAGTCCGTCGCCGGGTCGGCGAGCTCGATGTCCACTAGCTCGTCACCCGGCTGTGAGCGACGCCGTCGGGACCGGCGAGGTAGACGGGCACCCCGGCGCCGAACTCGGCGAGCATCGCCAAGTCGTCGCCGGCGGCCTCGCCCGCCTCGGTCACCACGGCCGCGGCCTCGAAGCGGCGGGCGCCGCTGGAGGCCGCCGCCACGACCGCGGCACGCAGCGCCGACGTGGCCAGCTCGGGCCGGGTGTGGGAGACAGTCGCGGCGGCGTACGTCCGGCCGTCGGTGTCGCGCACCGCCGCGCCCTCGGCCGGCTGGCCCGCGGACGTGTACGCGCGCAGCCGGGCGGACCGAGCCAGCACCACCAGCTTCGCGTCCTCGGCCTCAAGGACGAGGCCGGCCGGCGGGGTGGGAGACGTCACGATGTCACCTTTCTGCTCGCTGGGCCCGGCGGGTCGCCCCGCTCCGCGCCGGTGCGCGGTGCCGGGGACAGCCGGTGGACGACGACGGTGCCGATCTGGTTGCGCCGCCCGGCCGCGCGCTCCGCCGACAGCCGCAGGCCGGCGACGTCCGCCGTCGCGCCGGGGATGGGCACCCGGCCCAGCGCGTTCGCGAGCAGCCCGCCGACGGTCTCGACGTCCTGCGCTCCGGGCAGCTCCTCAACGCCGAACAGGTCCGCGAGGTCGTCGACGTCGAGCCGCGCCGTCACCCGGGCGGTGTCGTCGTCGAGCCACTCGACCGGCGGCGCGGCGCTGTCGTACTCGTCCGTGATCTCACCGACGATCTCCTCGAGGACGTCCTCGATGGTCACCAGGCCGGCCGTGCCGCCGTACTCGTCGATGACGACGGCCATGTGGGTGCGCGACGCCTGCATCTCGCGCAGCAGGTCGTCGGCGGGCTTGCTCTCCGGGACGAGCACGGGTGGGCGCATGACCTCCGCGACCCGGCTGCTCTCCCGGCCCTCCCGCTCCCAGCCGACCATGTCCTTGAGGAAGCCGATGCCGACGACGTCGTCGATGCTCTCGCCGATCACCGGGATGCGGGAGAAGCCGCTGCGCAGCGCCAGCGAGATCGCCTGCCGGACGGTCTTGTCGGACTCGATGAAGACCATGTCGGGCCGCGGCACCATCACCTCGCGGACGAGCGTGTCACCCAGCTCGAACACCGAGGCGATCATGTCGCGCTCCTCGGGCTCGATGACCTCGTTCTCCTCGGCGAGGTCGACGAGGTCGCGCAGCTCCGCCTCCGAGGCGAACGGGCCGTCCCGGTAGCCGGGGCCGGGCGTCACCGCGTTGCCGAAGGCGATCAGCAGGCGGGGCAGCGGGCCGAAGACCTTCGCGAGCCGGATGGTCAGCCCGGCGGTGGCCAGCGACACCGCCGGGGCGTGCTGGCGGCCGAGCGTCCGGAACATCACGCCGACGAGGATGTAGGCGACGAGCGTCGACACCAGGGCCCCCAGCCCGACGGCGGCGAACCCGGAGCCGTAGGCGTGCACGGCCAGGACGGTGATGCAGGCCGCCGCGGCCATCTCGCCGGCGATCCGCAGCAGCAGCAACAACGCCAGGTAGCGCCCGGGGTCGGCGACGACCCGGGCGAGGTTCGCCGCCCCCGCCTTGCCCTGCCGGGCGAACTCGTCGACGCTGACCCGGGAGACCCTGGTCAGCGCCGCGTCCACCGCGCCCAGGCCCGCTGCGGCGAGCGCGGTCACCGCGGCGATGAAGACGAGGAGAAGATCACCGGAGTCCATGGCGGCCCGGCCCCGTCAGGAGGCGCCGGTGCCGGCCGCGGTGTCCCAGGAGGCCAGCAGGCTGTTCTGGAGCTTCCACATCTCCCGTTCCTCCTCCGGCTCCGCGTGGTCGTAGCCGAGCAGGTGCAGGATGCCGTGGGTGCAGAGGATGTGCAGCTCGCGCTCCATCCCGTGGCCGGCCTGCGCGGCCTGCCGCCGGGCCACCTCGGGGCACAGGACGACGTCGCCGAGCAGGGTCGTCGGGTCCTCCTCGGGCGACTCCGACCACGACGGCTCGAACGCCTCGTCCTGCGGGAAGGCGAGCACGTCGGTCGGGCCCTCCTCGGCCATGTAGCGCACGTGCAGGTCGGTCATCGCGTCGATCTCGACGAGCATGACCGAGAGCTCCGCCAACGGGTTGACCTTCATCGTGTCGAGCACGAAACGGGCGAGCGCGGCCAGCGTGACCTCGTCGAAGTCCGTCACGCCCGACTCGTTGGCGACGAAGACGGCCATCAGAGAACCCTTCCCGCCGCCGGGGCGGGAGCCACGGCGCCAGYGCCGGCACCGGCGCTCATCGGCGGTCCCGGCGGGCCGCCCGCGTGGGGCGCGCGTCCGTGCTCGGTGCCGGGCTCGCCGCGTCCCAGCGCGCGTAGGCGTCGACGATGTCGCTGACCAGCCGGTGCCGGACGACGTCCGTGCTGGTCAGGGTCGCGAAGTGGACGTCGGCGACGCCGTCCAGGATCTCGCGGACCACTCGCAGGCCACTCTGCGTGCCACTGGGCAKGTCGACCTGGGTGACGTCACCGGTCACCACGATCTTGGACCCGAAGCCGAGGCGGGTCAGGAACATCTTCATCTGCTCGGCCGAGGTGTTCTGCGCCTCGTCCAGGATGATGAAGGCGTCGTTGAGCGTACGGCCACGCATGTACGCCAGCGGCGCGACCTCGATGGTGCCGCTCTGCATGAGCCGCGGGATCGAGTCGGGGTCGATCATGTCGTGCAGCGCGTCGTAGAGCGGACGCAGGTACGGGTCGATCTTCTCGTAGAGCGTCCCGGGCAGGAAGCCGAGCCGCTCACCCGCCTCGACCGCCGGCCGGGTGAGGATGATCCGGTTGACCTTCTTCGCCTGCAGCGCCTGCACGGCCTTGGCCATCGCCAGGTAGGTCTTGCCGGTGCCCGCCGGGCCGATCCCGAACACGATCGTGTGCTGGTCGATCGCGTCCACGTACCGCTTCTGGTTCAGCGTCTTGGGACGGATCGTCCGACCACGGTTGGACAGGATGTTGAGGGTGAGCACCTCGGCAGGCCGCTCCCCCGCGCCGCTGCGCAGCATCGCCACCGAGTGGTCGACGTGCTGCGGGCTGATCTCGGTGCCGGCGTCGAGCAGCGCGACGAGCTCGGAGAACAACCTGGCGGCCAGCTCGTTCTCCGCCGGGTCACCCGTGATCGTGATCTCGTTGCCGCGGACGTGGATGTCAGAGGAGAAGGCCTTCTCGATCACACGCAGGAGCTGGTCCTGGTGCCCGAGCAGGCTCACCATGCTGTGCCCGTCGGGGACGACGATGCGTGTGGTGACCCGGGAGCCGGGTGGGGTGTCGGATTCGGGCATGTAGTACGGCCGCCTGGGCCGGAGCACCTCTCGCTTCAACCTGGGACGAAGGTCGCCCTCAGAAGGCGGTAACGCCGCGGGACCGTCGGATCCATGCCTCGGCCACCGAGGACCAGGTCGAAACTGCGAACAAGCCACGCTGTGCCACGCCAGCCATGCTGTGCCACACCAACCACGCCACCGGCCAGCTGTGCCACCCGGGGCGGGGCCGACACGTTACCGGCCGATCTCGAGTCTATCCGCCCAGCCGACCGATGTCGGCGAGTACCACGGCCGCCGCGACCACGCCTGCCGTGGACGTCCGCAGCACCGTCGGGCCGAGCCTGCCAGCCACCGCGCCGGCGGCCGTGAACGCCTCGAGCTCACCCTCGGCCACACCGCCCTCCGGGCCCACGACCAGCAGAATCTCGCCGATCTCCGGCTCGACCGCGGGCACCGGCTCGACCGCGAACGCCGGCTGCAGGGCACGCGCGAGCCCGGCCAGCGGCGTCGTCGCCGTCTCGTGCAGCACGACGGCGAGCGCCGCCCGGCGCGCGCGCTCGGCGAGCGCCGCGGTGCCCGCCAACGGGCCGACCAGCGGCCAGGCGTGCCGGCGCGACTGCTTGGCCGCCTCCTGGGCGGTGCGGGTCCACCTGGCGCGCGACCGCTCGCCGCGTTCCCCGTCCCAGCGGACGACGCAGCGCGAGGCCGCCCAGGGCACGATCTCGTCGACCCCGATCTCGGTGAGCATCTCGACCGCCAGCTCCCCACGGTCGCCCTTGGCCAGGGCCTGCGCCACCACCAGCCGGGGCCCGGCCGCGGCCGGCGACCGCCGGCGCAGGACGACGCATTCGAGCTCGTCGCGGCCAACCGACCGGACCTCGCACTCCAGCGCGGCACCGGCGCCGTCGGTGACGTCCAGGCGCTCGCCCACCCGCAGCCGGCGCACCGTCGCGGCGTGCCGGCCCTCGGGGCCGCCCAGCACGAAGACATCGGCCGACGGCAGCGGGTCCAGGCGGAAGACGGGCGCGGTCAGCGGTTGCGCCGACCGCCACGGCGCCGGGAGAACAGGCCGGACCCGCCGGAGGACCCGCCGACCACCGCCGGCGTCTCCTCCTCACGCAGCTTCGCCAGCTCCCGCAGGAGGCGTTCCTGCTCGGCGTCGAGCTTCGTCGGCGTCTCGACGACGATGTGGATGTGCAGGTGCCCGCGCCCCACCGCGCGCAGGTGCGGAACACCGCGCCCGGCGAGCCTGAGCACCTCGCCGGGCTGGGTGCCCGGCTTCACCGTGATCGTCTCGGAACCGTCGAGGGTCTCCAGCGTCGCCATCGTGCCCAGGGCCGCGGCGGTCATCGGCAGGCGAAGGTCGCAGTGGAGGTCGTCGCCCTCCCGGCTGAAGACCGCGTGCTGACGCTCGGAGACCTCGACGTACAGGTCGCCGGGCGGCCCGCCGCCGGGGCCGACCTCACCCTCGCCGGACAGCCGGATGCGCATGCCGTCCTCGACGCCCGAGGGGATCTTCACCGTCAGGGTCCGGCGCTTGCGGACGCGGCCGTCACCGGAGCAGTCCCGGCAGGGGTGCTCGATGACCGTTCCGGTGCCGGAGCAGCGCGGGCAGGGCCGTGAGGTCACCATCTGGCCGAGGAACGAGCGGGTCACCTGCTGGACCTCGCCACGGCCGTGGCAGGTCGAGCAGGTCGACGGCTGCGTGCCGGGCGCGGCGCCCGCGCCGGTACAGGTCGCGCACACCACGGCCGTGTCGACGGTGATGTCCCGGGTGGCGCCGAACGCGGTCTCGGCCAGGTCGAGCTCGAGCCGCAGCAGCGCGTCGTTCCCACGGCGCACCCTCGAGCGCGGGCCGCGGCTGGCCCCACCACCGAAGAAGGCGTCCATGATGTCGCCGAGGCCGCCGAAACCGGCGCCGAACGGCGAACCGGCGCCGGCCGCGCCACCACCGGGCGCGAGCGGGTCACCACCGAGGTCGACGATCTGCCGCTTCTCGGGGTCCGAGAGGACCTCGTAGGCGTTCGTCACGTTCCTGAACCGCTGCTGCGCCTCCGGGTCCGGATTGACGTCCGGATGCAGCTCCCGGGCCAGCTTGCGGTAGGCCCGCTTGATCTCGTCACCGGTGGCGTCACGCCGCACACCGAGCGTCGCGTAATAATCCACTGCCATCAGTCGGCACCCAAGAGTTCACCCACGTACTTGGCGACGGCTCGTACGGCCGCCATCGTTCCCGGATAGTCCATCCGCATCGGGCCGACGACTCCCATTCCGCCCAGCACCGCTGGGCCGAGACCGTACCCGGTGGCGATTACCGACGTTGAGCGGAGGGCGTCCACATCCGTCTCACGCCCGATGCGCACCGTCACAGTACCGGTCTCCCGGGCTGAACCGATCAGTTTGAGGAGCACGACCTGCTCCTCGAGTGCCTCCAGAATGAACCGCAGCGAGTCGGCGAAGTCGACCGAGGAGCGTGTGAGGTTGGCGGTACCGGCCAGCGCGACCCGCTCCTCCTGCCGCTCCAGGAGGGCCTCGAGCACCACGGTGGTGAGCGTCGTCAGGTGCGGACGCAGATCCGGCCGGACGGTCTCGGGCAGGTCCGCCGCGACCTCTGTGGCGTCGACCACACGGCGGCCCCGCAGCGAGCCGTTCAGCAGGCCGCGCAGCTCGCCGACCACGCCGTCGTCGACCGGGGTGGGAATGTCCACCACCCGCTGCTCAACCCGGCCTGTGTCCGTGATCAGTACCAGGAGCAGGCGGTTCGGGTTGAGCGTGACGATCTCGATGTGTCGGACGCTGCTGGACGAGAGTGAGGGGTACTGGACCACAGCCACCTGACGTGTGAGTTGCGCGAGCAGGCGCACCGACCGCCGCACCACGTCGTCGAGGTCGACCGCGCCCTCCAGGAAGCTCTGGATGGCCCGGCGCTCGGCGCGTGACAGCGGCTTGACGCCGGAGAGCCGGTCGACGAAGAGGCGATAGCCTTTGTCTGTCGGGATGCGGCCCGCGCTGGTGTGCGGCTGCGTGATGTAGCCCTCTTCCTCGAGGGCCGACATGTCGTTGCGCACCGTGGCGGGCGACACGCCCAGAGCGTGCCGCTCGGCCAACGTCTTGGATCCCACCGGCTCGTTGCTGAGCACGAAATCCTCGACGATCGCCCGCAGCACCTCCAGCCGCCGTTCCTCCAACACGTGGCCACACCCCCTTCGCCGGTTTCGGTAAGCCAGGCGGGGCTGGCGGCGCGCGYCGGACCGGTCACCCTGTGCTACTGGTCACCCTGTCCCACTGGTAACCCGGTCCTGGCACTCGGCCGCCGTGAGTGCCAAGTGTAGCTTCCCACCCAGGTCGGGGCAGCCATCGTGAGCAGACCCGCGTCCGAGGACACACGGAGATCCTCCGACCGCGGGTCACCGCCCGGGTGGGCGGCGGGACGCTCAGTCGGGCAACAGGGCGCGGACGACCGTGTCGGTCAGCAGTCGGCCACGACGGGTGAGCGCCACCCGACCCTGCGCGAGGACGTCCGCGACGATGAGGCCGTCCGCCGCAAGCTCGGCGGCGACGTCCAACGCCTGCTCGCCCAGCGCGTCGAGGCCCAGCCCCTCGACGAGGCGGACCCCCAGCATGACCCGCTCGACCCGGCGGGCCTGGGCGTCCAGCACCTCGCGGCCGGCGGCCGGGCTGTGGCCGGCACCGACCCGGGTGGCGTACTCGGTCGGGTGGCGGACGTTCCACCAGCGGACGCCGCCCACGTGGCTGTGGGCGCCCGGCCCCAGCCCCCACCAGTCGTCGCCCCGCCAGTAGCCCATGTTGTGGCGGCACCAGGAGGACTGGTCGCGCGCCCAGTTGCTGACCTCGTAGTTGGTCAGGCCGGCGGCGGCGAGCGCCTCGTCGGCCTGCAGGTAGCGATCGGCGAGCAGGTCGTCGTCCGGCTCCAGCAGCTCGCCGCGGCGCACCCGGCGGGAGAGCTTGGTGCCCTCCTCCACGGTCAGGGCGTAGGCGCTGACGTGGTCGGGCACGAGCTCGATCACCGTGTCCAGGCTCGCCGCCCAGTCGCTCTCGGACTCCCCCGGCGCGCCGTAGATGAGGTCGAGGCTGAGCTGGCGGAACCCGGCGGACCGCGCCCATCCGACCACCTCGGGCACCCGGCCGGGGGTGTGCCGCCGGTCCAGCGCCGCGAGCACGTGCGGGCGGGCGCTCTGCATGCCGAACGAGATCCGCGTGTACCCACTTGCCCGGAGCTGTTCGAGAGTCTCCCGGTCGACGGACTCCGGGTTGGCCTCGGTGGTGACCTCCGCGTCGCCGGCCAGGCCGAAGGTGTCGTCCAGGACCCGCAGGACCTTGGCCAGGTCGGCGGCCGGCAGCAGCGTCGGAGTGCCGCCGCCGACGAAGACTGTCGAGACCGTCAGGCCCCGCTCGCCCAGGACCGAGCGGGCCAGCCGGGCCTCGGTGGCCACCGAGTCGACGAACGAGGCGGCCCCACCCTGGCCGCCCGCGCCGAGCTCGGCCGGGGTATAGGTGTTGAAGTCGCAGTACCCGCAGCGTGCTGCGCAGTACGGCACGTGCACGTAGACACCGAACGGCCGGGTCCCGACCTCGGTGAGCGCGGCGTCGGGGAGTGCGCCGTCGACGGGTGCCGGCGCCCCCTCGAGAGGCTTGGATGGCATGTCCCCAGTGTGYCCCCAACGCGTGCCGAGACCGCAACGCTCTGTTTGTCAACGTGCCCGGAGACCGTCATTTTTGCCGGTCTCGGACGACATCGGGACCAGGAACGGACAAGACGCCCCGGCGCGCCGCCCTTACGGGCCATCACCGGGCCGACACCGGCGGCACGACGCCACCGACCGCCCAGAATCACCCAGTTTGTGGTCTGTTGACAATCGCAGGGTCAAATCGTGGGCGATTGGTCATGGATCAGTCGAGGTCGGTACGAAATGATTCGACCATGCAAGAGGAGCCCATCAGTGCCCTCGTGACCATCGAGGAACTTCTACCCCCACATACCACCGAGTACCGGTCGGGATCCGTCCTCGCCCTGGGCTTCGCCCAAGCCGAACCGGCCACCGAACCGATCCGGCTTCCCCGGATCGCCGCGGCTCCCGAGAACGTCTGACGGCCGCCCGCCCGCGCCCGGCCCGCGAAGGGCCGGCACGGGCCGCCGTGCCGCTCGCACGGTGCGGACCGCCGCGCCGCTACCGCCCGGTCTTGGGCGCCGGCGCCTTCGGGCTCTCGGTCGTGGACAGTGCCGCGATGAACGCCTCCTGCGGGACCTCCACCCGGCCGATGGTCTTCATCCGCTTCTTGCCCTCCTTCTGCTTCTCCAGCAGCTTCCGCTTACGGCTGATGTCACCGCCGTAGCACTTGGCGAGGACGTCCTTGCGGATGGCGCGGATGTTCTCCCGGGCGATGATCCGGCTACCGATGGCCGCCTGGATCGGCACCTCGAACTGCTGGCGGGGAATCAGCTCCCGCAGCTTCGAGGTCATCGCCACTCCGTAGGAGTAGGCCTTCTCCCGGTGCACGATCGCCGAGAACGCGTCCACCGCCTCGCCCTGCAGGAGGATGTCCACCTTGACCAGRTCCGAGGCCTGCTCGCCGGCGGGCTCGTAGTCGAGGCTGGCGTAGCCGCGGGTGCGCGACTTCAGCGCGTCGAAGAAGTCGAAGATGATCTCACCGAGCGGCAGCGTGTACTTCAGCTCCACCCGGTCGGTGGAGATGTAGTCCATCCCCTTGAGCACGCCGCGCCGGCCCTGACACAGCTCCATCACGGCGCCGACGAAGTCGGTGGGCAGCAGCAGCATCGCATCCACGACCGGCTCGTACACCTCGGCGATCTTGCCGCCGGGCCAGTCGCTGGGGTTGGTCACCGTGACCTCGGACGTGTCCTCCATGACGACCCGGTAGACCACGTTGGGGGCCGTCGAGATGAGCGTGAGGTCGAACTCCCGCTCCAGCCGCTCCCGGACGATCTCCAGATGGAGCAGCCCGAGGAAGCCACACCGGAAGCCGAACCCCAGCGCCGCCGACGTCTCCGGCTCGAAGGTGAGCGCCGCGTCGTTGAGCTGCAGCTTGTCCAGCGCCTCGCGCAGCGCCGGGTACTCGCTGCCGTCCAGGGGATACAGCCCCGAGTAGACCATCGGACGCGGGTCCCGGTAGCCGCCGAGCATCTCCGTGGCCGGGCGGCGCGCCGAGGTGATCGTGTCCCCGACACGGGCCTGGCGGACGTCCTTCACACCGGGGATGACATAGCCGACCTCACCTGCCGACAGCGACCCGGTCGGTTGGGGCTCCGGCGAGATGACACCGACCTCGAGGGTCTCGTGGCTGGTCCCGGTGGACATCATCAGGCAACGGTCACGGGTGCTGAGCGACCCGTCGACCACTCGGACATAGGTGATCACACCGCGGTAGATGTCGTACACGCTGTCGAAGATCATTGCCCGGAGCGGGCCGTCCGGGTCGCCACTCGGCGCCGGGATACGGCGGACGATCTCGTTGAGCAGCTCCGGGACGCCCTGGCCGGTCTTGCCGGAGACCTTGAGGACGTCGCCCGGGTCGCAGCCGATGATCGAGGAGATCTCCGCGGCGTACTTCTCCGGCTGCGCGGCCGGCAGGTCGATCTTGTTCAGCACCGGGATGATCGTCAGGTCGTTCTCGATCGCCAGGTAGAGGTTGGCGAGCGTCTGCGCCTCGATGCCCTGGGCCGCGTCGACCAGCAGCACCGCGCCCTCACAGGCCGCGAGCGACCGGCTCACCTCGTAGGTGAAGTCCACGTGGCCGGGCGTGTCGATGAGGTGCAGGACGTAGTCCTGACCGTCGTCGGCCCGCCAGGGCAGCCGGACGTTCTGCGCCTTGATCGTGATGCCGCGCTCGCGCTCGATGTCCATCCGGTCGAGGTACTGCGCGCGCATGTTGCGCGCCTCGACCACACCGGTCACGCCCAGCATGCGGTCGGCAAGCGTGGACTTGCCGTGGTCGATGTGGGCGATGATGCAGAAGTTGCGGATCGACGCGGGGTCGACGCCGGAGGCCTCGTGCGGGGCTTCGGACACGCGGGCTGGTCTCGTTTCGCTGCTCGTCGGTCTGTCGGGCACTCGGTCCGGCTGGCGCCGTGTGCACGGACTGTCATGTGCACGGGCTCGAGTCCTTCATCGTGCCAGGCCCCCATCGTGCCAGGCGCGCCGCGCCCGTCCGCGTGGCCGCGCCCGCACCACCGCCCCGGCACGCTGGTTTGATAACGTCGGTGCCTCCCGGCACTCTCGTACCATCCCGACTCGAAACTCAGAGGTTCTCCCGCGTGGCCAACATCAAGTCGCAGATCAAGCGCAACCTCACCAACGAGAAGCGACGGCTGCGCAACAAGGCCGTGAAGTCCGAGCTGAAGACGCACGTCCGTCGCTTCCGCGACGCCGTCGAGGCCGGGGACGTCGAGCGCGCCGAGAGCGCCCTCCGCATCGCCTCCAAGAAGCTCGACAAGGCCGCCAGCAAGGGTGTCATCCACCCCAACCAGGCCGCCAACCGCAAGTCGGCGCTCGCCAAGGCCAACGCGGAGATCGGCGCCTCCTGACCCGACCGCGGGCATCCGCGCCCGCGTCAGGTTCATCACAGACTTCGTTCGAAGACCGGGCAACCCGCCAGACGGGCCCCGGTCTTCGACGCGTCCCGGACGCGTCCGGGACGTCCCTACTCAACCAGTCCCCGAGTCGTCAGTCCTCGGGGTCAGCAGCCGGGCCCAGCACCCGTTCAAGGTTCTCGGCATACGCCACCAGCGCCGCGACGGTGGCCGGCAGCACCAGCAGCACCCAGGCGCTGGCCAGGTCCCCCATGGCGATCACCAGCGTCACCAGGGCGGTCACCGTGCCGAGCACGCCGCGCATCCAGCCCGCCGGGAGCACCCGCAGGCCGAGCATCCCCCCGGGCTGCACCTCGTAGTCGTCGTGGCCGTCGTGGCCGGGCTCGTCCCGCTCGCCGTGCCCTGGGCCGCCGTGCCGGCCCGCCGAGTCGTTCACCGCGCCCGCCCGGCGTACTCGCCCCGGCCTCGCGCCTGGGTGACCTCGTGGAGGAGCCGTTCCAGGGCGTACCCGGCGTCCACGGCGGCGCCCTTGACCCCGGCGTCGGCGACCGCGACCGCCCGGATCGCCCGGGCCAGCCCCGCGTCCGACCAGCTCCGGGCCGCGCGCTGGGCGCGCTCGACCTTCCAGTCCGGCATGCCGAGGGCCTTGGCGACGTCCCACTTGGACCCGCCGCCCACGGCGGACACCCGGGCGAGGTCACGCAGCCCGCCGGCGATGGCGCTGGTGACCAGGACGGGTGCCGTCCCGCCCTCGAGCGCCTGCCGCAGCAGGGTCAGCGCGCCGGCCAGATCGCCGGCGACGGCGGCGTCCGCGACCGCGAACCCGCTCGCCTCGGCCCGGCCCCGGTGGTAGCGGGCGACCGCCGACTCGTCGATCACCCCGGCGGTGTCGGCGACGAGCTGGTCGCACACCGCCGCGATCTCGCGCAGGTCACCGCCGACCGCGTCGAGCAGGGCACGGACCGCCTCGTCGGTCATCCGCCCGCCAAGCCGGCGGATCTCCGCGATCACGAAGTCGTGCCGGTCGCGCGGACGGGTGATCTTCGCCGCGGCCATGACCCGGGCGCCGGCCTTCTTCATCGTGTCAACGAGCTTGCGGTTCTTCACCACGCCGCTGTGGACCACAACGAGGACCACATCGTCGAGCGGGTGGGCCACGTAGGCCAACAGCGCGTCGCGCAGATCCTCCGCCAGGTCGGCAGCACCCCGAACCACCAGCACCCGGCCACCCCCGAACATCGAGGTGGCGCCGAGATCGATCATGTCGGCCTCGGTCAGCTCGCCGGGTGACCGGTCGACCACCTCGACCTCCGGATCACGGGCCCTTGCGGCGTCGAGCACCTCCCGGACGGCCCGTGCGACGAGGAGGTCCTCGTCGCCGCTCACGACGACCAGCGGTGGCGGGGCGGAGGGCGGCGGCACGTGGATCAGCATGTCACGAGCCGGCCCCGCCCCCTCGCGGGCCGGGCCGGCGAGCCACCGCCCGGACGCCACCGCCGGCCGTCTCGACGACAGCCACCGTGCCGTGCAGGTCGGTGCGGGCCACCGACATCCCGGCCGCGTGCAGGCCGGCCAGCGTGCTCGGCGCGGGATGCCCGTAGGTGTTGTCGACGCCGACGCTGATCAGCGCCACCTCGGCGCCGGTCCGGGTGAGGAACTCCGGCAGCTGGTCCTCGGAGCCGTGGTGAGCCACCTTGAGCACGTCGACGGGCCCGAGACCGCGCCGCGCCACCTGCCGCTGCTCCGGCGGCTCGGCATCCCCGGTGAGCAGTATCGTCACGCCGCCGACCGCCGCCAGGACCACAAGGCTGGCGTTGTTCGGATCGCTGGCCGTGCCCCGCAG
Source organism: Parafrankia soli (assembly GCF_001854695.1). GTDB lineage: Bacteria > Actinomycetota > Actinomycetes > Frankiales > Frankiaceae > Parafrankia > Parafrankia soli. The sequence goes on along the minus strand of NZ_MAXA01000231.1, from coordinate 9,040 downwards.
GACCCGTTCCGGGCCGATCACCCGCCAGCGGACCGCTCCGGTCTCCCCCGCGGCGCCGGCGGTGACGGCCCGCACCGGCACGCCCGCCGCCCGCGCCGCGCGCTCGACCGCGTCCCACTGGTCGGCCGGCTCGGGCAGCGGGCTCACCACCAGTTCCCCCACCGGCAGCCGGCCCACCACCCCGCTGAGGCCGGCGGCGTGATCCGCGTGCAGATGGGTGAGCATGAGCAGCGGCACCTCGCGTACTCCGAGGTCATCCAGGCAGGCGGCGATCAGCGCCGGGTCGGGACCCACGTCGACCACGACCGCCGAGGCCGGCCCGGCGCGCAGGACCAGGCCGTCACCCTGGCCCACATCGCAGGCAACGAGCCGCCAGCCCGGCGGCGGCCAGCCCGCCAGCCTCGGCAGCAGGAGCACCCGGGCCGCCAGCAGGCCCACCACCGCCGACACCAGCAGCCAGCGGGTCGGGCGCCGGCGCGCCAGGGCCACCACCAGTACTACGCAGCCGAGCGCGGTGGCCGCCCCCGCGAGCCCCGCCGGCCAGCCGATCGTGGCCGCGGGGACGCCGGCGGCCACGTCCGCGACCAGCACGAGCCAGTGGCAGGCCAGCCCCGCGAGCCGCGCGAGCAGCGCGGCGACCGGGTCGTTGACGGCGGCGACGGCCATCGCCGACACGCCGAGCACGGTGGCGGGCGCGACCGCCGGCGCCGCCACCACGTTGGCCGGGATCGCGACAATGCTGATGCCCCCGCCGAGCCAGGCCAGCACCGGCGTACAGGCAAGCTGGGCGGCGGCGGCCACCGCCACGACCTCGCCGAGCCGGCCGACCGCGCGGCCGCGCTCCAGCGCGTCGCTCCAGCCGGGCCCCCACACGATCATCCCGGTCGTCGCGAGAACCGACAGGGCGAACCCGGCCGACAACGCGAACACCGGATCCGCCATCACGACGGCGATGACCGCGGTGGCCAGCGCCGCCAGCGCCGCGCGGGGCCGACCCGCGGCGAGCGCGACCAGGCCGACCAGGCCCATGGCTCCGGCCCGGACCACGCTGGCGGACGGCCGGGCCAGGATCACGAACCCGACGAGGACCAGGGCCGCGGCGACCGCCCTGGAGCGGGCCCCGAGCCGGAGCCGCCCGAGCAGGAACAGCACCGTCCCCGCGGTAATCGCCAGATTGGCGCCGGACACCGCGGTCAGATGGCTCATCCCGGCGGTGCGAAAGTCGTCCTTCAGCCCGGGATCAAGGCCCGAGGTGTCACCGACGACCAGTGCCGGCAGCAGCCCGCCGGCGGGCTGGGGCACCACGTCGGCGGCGTCCCGTAGGCCGGCCCGCAGCCACCCGGCGGCCCGTTGCACGGCGTCCGGGCGCCCCCGTGCCCGTGGCGGTGCCCGGACGAACAGAACCGTCGCGATCGTGTCGCCCGGACCCGCCGGCGCCAGCCCGGCGCGGACGCTGAGCCGCTGCCCCGGCAGGTAGTTCGCGAGATCCGAGCCACGCCCCACCAGGAGCACGGGCACGGAGGCCCGCAGCCGGCGGCCGGGCCCGGTCACGGCCTCGAGTCGAGCCCGGACGGTGACCGTCGGCCCCTCCCGCGGGCCCGAAGTGGCAGCCGGCGCCGCCGCCGCCGAGATCTTCGGATCGTCGCTCAGGACGACCTCGGCGTTGACGGTCCGGTGGGCCCGCGCCATCTCGGCGAGCGGGCCGGTGAACCGGGGCCGCGCGGCCGCCCCGCCCACGAGAACCCCGGCCGCGAGGAACGCCAGGGTGACGAACGCCACCAGCGCTCCCGGCCGGCCGAGCCGGCCGCCGGGACCCTGATGCAGCGCGATCAGCACCCCCACCGGGCACGCACACAGCACCATGCCGGCGACGCCGAGAAGCACCGGCCCGAAGCCCCAGTACCCCGCCGCGGCCGCCCCGCCCCAGACCGCGACGGCAGGACCGACCAGACGGAGGTCCAGCCGACCGCCGACCGCCGCATCGGAGCCGCTCGGCAGGCCGAGCCCGGTCTCCATCGCGACGGCGACCATCAGGCCGTCACCAGGGGCAGCAGGTCCGCCAGCCGCCGGTCACCGACACCGGAGACCTCACCGAGCTGGTCGGGCGAGGTGAAGGGCCCGTTCGCCGCCCGCCAGTCGATGATCCGCTGGGCCAGCACGGGACCCACCCCGGGCAGGGCGTCGAGCTGTTCCACCGTGGCGGTGTTCAGATTCAGCGGCCGGCCCGCCGAACCAACCGCGGAACCGCCGGCCGAACCGGCTGACGACCCGGAGGGCGAGCCGCCACCGGCCGCCTCCGGAGGCGGCGGGGCGGGACCCGGCCGCCCGTCGACGAGGACCTGCTCACCGTCCGTGAGGACCCTGGCCAGTGCCAGCCCCGTCGTGTCGGTGCCGGGCAGCACACCGCCGGCCCGCTCCACGGCGTCCACGACCCGGGATCCGGCCGGCAGGCGCACGACCCCGGGGCGCGCCACACGGCCGGCGACGTCCACGACGACCTCCGGCGCCGTGGTCGGCGTCGCCTCGCCCGCCGCCGGCTCCGCCGGGTTCCGGGCGAGCTCCGCGGCCGCGGTCGCGGACCCGCCTGGCCCGCGCGCGGCCTCACCGGGCCCCGAATCACCGACCGCCGCCGCGCTCGGCTGGAGGGCCACCGGCCGGTCGCGCCAGGTCAGCCAGCCGGCCACGGCCGCCGCCGCGACGGCGACCAACACCAGCACCAGCGCCGCCCGGGCCGTCGGGGCGAGCACCGCGTCGCGCAGCGTCGGCGGGAGGCGAGCGGCGACGGCCCGCCGCACCCGCGAGCCGCGAGTGTCCGCCCGACCCGCGTCCCGTTCCCCGTCGTCACCCCAGTCCCCGCCGTCCCAGGCCCCGCCGTCCTGGTCCCAGCCATCCGGGTCGCCGCCGTCCAGACCGGCCAGCGGCCAGTCGTCACCCCGGTCATCACCCCGGGACAGATGCGAGGAGCTTCGAGTCATGCACGCAAGGTAGGAGCTGGGAGGGTTCGTCCGAGCCGATGCGGAGCGGATGTGGACGACCGGTTCTCATCCACAGGCACGCGGGGCGCAGGGAGATGGAATGACCCGCCGTCCACGTTGGTTGCGCACGCAAGTAACGTGCACGACGGCACCACCCAGCAGCCCCGGTCTCAGCTCACACACTCCGAGGAGAACACGATGACCGCTCCCGCTCCCGTCCTGGCCGACCTCACCGGCACCTGGACCCTCGACCCCGCGCACACCCGGATCGGCTTCGCCGCACGCCACGCGATGGTCACGACGGTCCGCGGGCAGTTCACCTCCGTGCAGGGCACCCTGGAGCTCGACGGCGCGAACCCGACGGCGTCCACCGCGTCGGTGACCATTGACACCGCCAGCTTCGACACCGGCGTCGCCGACCGCGACGGGCACGTGAAGTCGCCCGACCTGCTCGACGTCGCGCAGTTCCCGACCATCACCTTCGTCAGCACCGGCGCGAAGCTCGGCAAGGACGAGGACAGTTACGTCCTCGCCGGCGACCTCACGATCCGCGGGGTGACCCGGCCGGTCGAGCTCGCGATCACCTTCGAGGGCAGCTCCAAGGACCCGTTCGGCAACGTCCGGGCGGGCTTCACCGGCACCACGAGCATCAGCCGCAAGGACTTCGGCCTCACGTACAACGCCGTTCTCGAGACGGGCGGCGTGCTCATCAGCGACAAGGTCAAGATCGAGCTGGACGTCTCGGCCATCAAGTCCTCCTGACCGCCCAGGTCCTCCCGACCGCCCGGCTCGCCAGGGGCGCTCAGCCCAGGCGGGTCACCGAGACGGTCACGCCCAGGGACGTCGAGGCACCACCGGAGTACACGCCGAACATCGGTGGGACGTCGTTGTAGTCCCGCCCGCGGGCGACCACTACGTGCTGCTCGCCCGCGGGCACGCCGTTGGTCGGGTCGAAGCCCCACCACTCACCCAGCCAGCCCTCGACCCAGGCATGGCTCTGCCCGCTGACGGTCTCGCCCACCGCGGCGTCCGCCGACGGGTGCTGGTAGCCCGACACGTAGCGGGCCGGCATGCCGGCGGCCCGCATCAGGACGAGCGCCAAGTGGGCGAAATCCTGGCACACGCCCACCCCCTGCTGCCACGCCTCGACGGCCGAGGTGCGCACCTCGGTCGTGCCAGGCTGGTAGCGCAGCTTCTCCCGCACCCAGTCACCGACCGCGGGCAGGAAGTCCGCGGGGGTGTTGGCGGCGGCGAGCTCGCGGGCGGCGGCCAGCAGCTCCGGGTGCTCCGGCGTCGAGACGGTGGGCCGGACGAACTCGACGAACCGGTCCGAGACGTGGTCATCGGTGAGGCCGTCCCAGCCGGGGACGTCCGTGGGCCGCGCCGGCGCGGGCGCTGTCTGCACGACCGAGCGCCCGGTGACGATCAGCTCGGTGTGCGGGGTGTGCAGGTCGAACGCGGTGACCTGGGTCCCCCAGTAGTCCCAGTAGCGGTAGGTGGACGAGGACGGCTCGGTGCGGACGGTGGCCTCGAGTGTGAGTTGCCGGTCCCCGGTCTGGGGGATGATCCGGGCCTCGTTGTACGAGGAGATCACCGGGCTGGCGTACCGGTAGCCCGTCGAGTGCTCGATCCGGATCTGCCAGCTCATCGTCGCCTGTCTCCCTCGTGTGCGGCGCCGCGCGCAGCCGTCGCCCGTTGTTGTTCCCCGCCCGCCGTCAGGCGGGCACCTCGCTCGCCCAGGTGCGCGGGCTGTCCCGGGCGAAGTACCGGGTGGTGACGGCCGCGCTGACCGCCGAGCAGGTCCGTTGCAGGGCGGCCAGCAGGTCGGGCATCTCGGCGACGAGCTCGTCGATGCTGCGGAACTCCAGCTCGGTGCGGGCCCGACCGACGGTGCGCCGGGCGGCGTCGTCCACGGTCGCCCGGACCAGGCCGCGGCTGGTGTCCAGCTCGGCGAGGATCTGCTCCGCGAGCGCCAGCGACCAGTAGATCGACCGCGGGAAGAGCCGGTCCAGCAGCAGGAACTCCGCGACCCGGGCCGCGTCCACCGCCCGCCGGTAGGTGCGCAGGTAGGCCTCGTGCGCGCCGCACGAACGCAGCAGGCTGACCCAGCTCTGCGAGCTCGGGTCGTCGCTGATGCTCGACGACAGCAGCCGGGCGGTCATGTCGACCCGCTCCAGGCTGCGCCCGAGCACCAGGAAGCRCCAGCCGTCGTCGCGCGCGAGGGTGGCGTCGACCAGTCCGGCCAGCATCGCCGTGCGTTCCCGCACGTAACGGAAGTACACGTGCGGGCCCATCCGGCGGGCGAGCTCCTCGGTGTGCGGCAGGTCGTTCCAGGTCGCGTTCAGGCACTCCCACACGTCACTGGAGACCACGACACGGGCACCGCGGGCGTTCTCCCGCGCCGCGGAGAGCGACCCGCGGATGCTGGAGGCGTTCGCGGCCTCGTAGGCGAGCACCTCGGTGACGTGCCGGGAGTCGGCGGGGCCGGACCGGTCGGCGACGCCCATCACGGCGAGCAGCTCGGCCCCGGCCGACGTCTCGTCCAGCCAAGGGTCCTCGAGCACCCGATGGACGTGGACGTCCAGGATGCGCGCGGTGCACTCGGCCCGCTCCGCGTAGCGGCCGATCCAGAACAGCGACTCCGCGATGCGGCTCAGCACAGCCCGTCCCCCTGCTGGTTCTGCTGCTCGGACTGCTGTTGCTGCTGCTCGTCGGACGAGTGCGGGCCGAGGTCGGGCCCGGCGGCGACCGCCGGCGTCAGGCCGGACCGCCGGCGCAGGAGCGCGGCCTCCTCCGGCGCGACCCGCTCGGGGGCGAGTACCCAGGTGTCCTTCGAACCGCCGCCCTGGCTGGAGTTCACGACCAGGCTGCCACGGGGCAGCGCGACCCGGGTCAGCCCGCCGGGCAGCACCCAGATCCGGTTCCCGTCGTTCACCGCGAACGGCCGCAGGTCGACGTGGCGCGGCCCGAGGCGGTCATCGGCCAGAGTCGGGGAGGTCGACAGCTTCACCACCCGCTGTGCGATCCACCCGCGCGGGTCGGCGAGCACCCGCGCGCGCAGCGCGACCAGCTCGGCCTCGGTCGCCTGCGGGCCGATCACGATCCCCTTGCCGCCGGAGCCGTCCACCGGCTTGACCACCAGGGACTCGAGGTTGTCCAGCACATGGGCGCGCTGGTCCGGGTCCTCCAGCCGGAAGGTGTCGACGTTGCCGAGCGCCGGCTCCTCACCGAGGTAGTAACGGATGAGGTCCGGGACGTAGGTGTACATCAGCTTGTCGTCGGCGACCCCGTTGCCGACGGCGTTCGCGATCGTCACGTTCCCGGCCCGGGCCGCGTTGAGCAGGCCCGCGCAGCCGACCATCGACTCGGGACGAAAGTGCAGCGGGTCGAGCCAGTCGTCGTCGACCCGCCGGTAGACGACGTGCACGGGCTGGTCGCCCTCGGTGGTGCGCATCGTGACCCGGTTGTTCCGGGCGGAGAGATCCCGGCCCTCGACCAGCTCGACGCCCATCTGGCGGGCCAGCAGCGCGTGCTCGAAGTAGGCGGAGTTGTACACGCCCGGGGTGAGGACCACGACGGTCGGGTCGGCGACCTCGGGTGGYGCCGCCGCGCGCAGCGCGTGCAGCAGGTGGGTGGCGTAGTCGGCGACCGGGCGCACCCGGTGGGTGGAGAACAGCTCCGGGAACACCCGGGTCATCGCGCGCCGGTTCTCGATGACGTAACTGACCCCGGACGGGACGCGGACGTTGTCCTCGAGCACCCGGAAGTCGCCGCGCTCGTCACGCACCAGGTCGATGCCGCTGACATGCGCGCGGACGCCGTTCGGCGGGTCGATGCCGTGCGCCGCACGGTGGAAGTGCGAGCTGGACAGCACCAGCCGGCGGGGCACGATGCCGTCCGCGAGGACGTCGGCGCGCCCGTACACGTCGTCGAGGAACGCCTCGAGCGCGCGCACCCGCTGGGTCACGCCCCGCTCGATGACGTCCCACTCATCGCAGGAGAGCAGCCTGGGCACCAGGTCCAGCGGGAACGGCCGCTCCTCGCCGAACAGGTTGAAGGTGATGCCGGCGTCCCGGAAGGCGCGGTCGAGCGCGATCTTGCGGGCCGCGAGGTCGGAGCTGCTCAGCGGCTGCAGCGCGTCGTGCAGGGCGGTGTACACCTCCCGGGGGCGATGCGCCGCGTCGAAGACCTCGTCCCAGGCGGCCGCTGCCGCGACCTCCACCGGATACCCCTCGAAAAGGTCCGCCACGCGGAGGAGCGTAGGTGCTCCGTGTTACCTGCGAATGTCGTCGTGACCGCGCCCCTGCCCCCGGTCCGCGCAGGCATGGGGAAGTATGTAGGCGCGACCGATGCGACGACGCACCGAACGACGCACCGAAAGGCGAACGATGACCACTCTGCTGGTGACCGGGGCCGCCGGTTTCATCGGGTCCAACTTCGTCAGGTACTGGCTGGGGACGCACCCCGGCGACCGCATGGTCGCGCTCGACGCGCTGACCTACGCGGGCTGCCGGGAGAACCTCGCCGACCTCGAGGACGGGATCACTTTCGTCCACGGCGACATCCGTGACCGTGAGCTCATCGAGTCCACGCTGCGCGAGCACCGTGTGGACGTCGTGGTCAACTTCGCCGCCGAGTCCCACAACAGCCTGGCGATCATCCGTCCCGGCGAGTTCTTCTCCACCAACGTCATGGGCACGCAGACCCTGCTGGAGGCGGCGCGGACCGTCGGGGTCGCGCGCTTCCACCAGATCTCCACCTGCGAGGTCTACGGCGACATGGACCTCGACGACCCCGGCGCCTTCACCGAGGACTCCCCCTACCTGCCCCGGACCCCGTACAACGCCGCCAAGGCCGGCTCGGACCACGCCGTCCGCTCCTACGGGTACACCTACGGCCTGCCGGTGACCATCACCAACTGCTCGAACAACTACGGTCCGTTCCAGTTCCCGGAGAAGGTCATCCCGCTGTTCGTGACGCGGGCGCTGCAGGGCCAGTCGCTGCCGCTCTACGCCTCCACGAAGAACCGGAGGGAATGGCTGCACGTGGTGGACCACTGCCGGGCCATCGAGGCGGTGCTCGAGCGCGGCGCTGTCGGTGAGACCTATCACGTCGGCTCCGGCATCGAGGCCGACATCGAGACCATCGCCGACCTCATCCTCGGCGAGCTGGGCCTGCCCGCCTCGCTGAAGACGATCGTGCCGGACCGTCCCTCCCACGACCGCCGCTACCTGCTGGACTCCGGCAAGCTGCGCACGACGCTCGGCTGGGAGCCGCGGATCAGCTTCGCGGACGGGATGAAGGCCACCATCGGGTGGTACCGGGACAACGAGGCGTGGTGGCGTCCCCTGCTCGGCCGCTCCCCCGTCTCGGAGACCGCCTGGCAGAGCTGACCCTCCCGAGCCGATCCGCACCACGGCGGTCTACCTCAGATCAATGGAGCGGGCCGGGAAGGCACTGCCGGCCGCGATCGGCGAGCTCACCCCGGACACGGTCGTCGACCTCTGGGTGCGTTACGTCACGGACTGGCGGTCCGGCTGTCGTGATCGCCTGGCACAGAGAACAGCGCGCGCCGCGGGTGCTGGCCGGCACCGGCTCGGTGTCCGACGATGTGGCGTGAACTGGCCTGGGCCCAATACCAGGAACTTAGTGCCTGATCGTGTAGGTTCGGTGGGTGCCGAGACGTGGTCAGGTCAAGGAGAAGCCCGAGGACCGGTTGGTGGACCGGGTCGGGTTGGGGGTGCTGGCGGCGCAGTTCCCGGACGCGCTGGTCGACCGGGTGGTCGCTGAGACCGGGCGGCGTGAGCGGCGGACGCGGGACCTGCCGGCGGCGTTGACCCTGCGGTATGTGGTGGCGTTGGCGTTGTTCCCGTCGGATGGCTACGACGAGGTGATGCGGCAGGTGAAGGTCGCCGACGACTGGCTGTCGGACAAGGCCGGGCCGGTGAAGGTGCCCGCGACCACGGCGATCACGAAGGCGCGGGACCGGCTCGGGGTGGAGCCGGTGAAGCTGCTGTTCGAGCGCACGGCGGTGCCGATGGCCCTGCCCCGGCGGACGGTGGGGG
>NZ_MAXA01000230.1 GCF_001854695.1 Parafrankia soli | reverse complement strand
AAGGGCAACCCGACCCTGCCCTACAAACCATTCGGCAACGAGGACTGAGACGCTCGACATCCGCCGGCCGCGCGACCAGGGGGCCATGCGGCCAACGGCCACAACACCCACCGGGCACGAAGCGAGATTCGCCCCGTTCGTGCCACCGGAAGGACTGATCATGGATCTCGACGAAGCGGGCAGCGTCTTCACCGACCCGACGGCGTACGCGGACGAGAAACGGTGGCACACCGCCACCGCGCTGCTGCGCCGCCACTCGCCGGTGCACCGGGTCGAGACGGACGGCGTCGCGCCGTTCTGGGCGGTCACCCGACACGAGGACGTCATGACGATCTCCCGGGACTCCGAGCGCTGGCACAACGCGCCACGGACGGCCGTCAGCCAGGACCCGGCCGCGCCCGCGCCGCCGATACGTTCGCTGGTACAGATGGACGCGCCAGACCACCCGGTCTACCGGCACATCAGCGCCGACTGGTTCAAGCCGGCCGGCATCCGGCGGTTATCCGACCGCATCGCCCAGCTCGCGAAACGCTACGTCGACCACATGGCCGATCTCGGCGGCGAATGCGACTTCGTCACCGACATCGCCGCGCACTATCCCCTCTACGTCATCCTCTCCCTGCTCGGGCTACCCGAGCAGGACTTCCCGAGGATGCTCACACTCACCCAGGAACTGTTCGGCTCCGACGACGTCGACCTCGCCCGCAATCCGAGCGACACCGCCGCCCTGGACACCCTGCTGGACTTCTTCCAGTACTTCCAGACAGTGATCGCGGACCGCCGCGCGACACCGACCGACGACCTCGGCTCAGTGATCGCCAACGCCACGATCGGCGGCGAGCCGATCGGCGAGCTGGAGGCGGTCGGGTACTACGTCCTGATCGCCACCGCCGGTCACGACACGACGAGCGCAGCGATCTCCGGCGGGCTGCACGCCCTACTCGAACACCCGGACCAGTGGCGGCGCCTCACCGACGACCCCGACCTGGTGCCCACCGCCGTCGACGAGATGATCCGCTGGGTATCCCCCGTCAAGCACTTCATGCGCACCGCCACCGAGAACACCACCCTACGCGGCATCCCGATCACGGCCGGGGAGTCGGTGCTGCTGTCCTACCCATCCGCCAACCGGGACGAGGACGTCTTCACCGACCCCAACGCCTTCGACGTCGGCCGAACCCCGAACAAGCACGTCGGTTTCGGTTTCGGCGCCCACTACTGCCTGGGCACCCACCTCGCCCGACTCGAGGCACGCGCCCTCTACACCGAACTCGTCCCCCGGCTACACGAGATCGAACTAGCCGGCACACCCGAATACATGCAGACCCTGTTCGTCGGCGGACCCAAGCACCTCCCCATCCGCTACACGATCACCTGAGCCTCACGCCCCGCCGCGGACACCGACCCGAGCTCCTCCGGAGGCCCAGCATGACCGAACCGGCAGGTGGACAGCCGGGGTGGATCGTCGACGACCCCAACACGGTCACCCCCGAGTGGATGACCGGCGCGCTGCGCCGGGGCGGCACCGACACCGAGGTCGTAGGGCTACGCCACCAACCCGTCGGCCGCGGCCAGATCGCCCCCGGCTACCGCAGCGAGGTGGGCTACTACACCCGGTTCGCTCCGTCCGCCCGGATCCGGGTGCCGCGGTGTTGGAGCGCCGACATCAGCGCCGACGGCCGGAGCTTCACGCTGGTGCTCGAGGACGGGCATCCGGCACGGCCCGGTCTCCAGGTGGAGGGCTGCGACGTCCGCCAGGCCGAAGCCGCGCTGCGTAACCTCGCCGGCCTGCACGGCCCGTTCTGGAACAAGCCGGATCTCGCCGACGGCGCCGACTGGTTACGCCGGACGGACGAGGCCGCGCTCGGCTTCCTCAGCGAGGTCTTCGCCGGGGCCGTGGCCCCGTTCCTCGACCGGTTCCGCGACCGTCTCGCACCGACCGACACGGACACACTGCTCCGCACGGCCGATCTCCTCGCCCGGTGGGGCCGGCACGTCGGCACCCGCCACACGCTGATCCACGGCGACTACCGGCTCGACAACCTCCTGTTCACGGAGCCGCGCGCGGCAGGCGAGTCGCACGAGTCAGCCGAGTCCCACGGGCTCACGGCGTCCCGTGAGGTGACGGCCCTCGACTGGCAGTCGCTGGAGATCGGCTTCGCCGGCCGCGACGTCGCCTACTTCCTGGCCACCGCACTGCCGCCCGCACTCCGACGCGCCCAGGAAAAGAACCTGGTCCGCACCTACCACGAGCGGCTCGTCCGGATGGGGGTCGACGACTACCCGCTCGACGAGTGCTTCCGGGACTACCGGCTCGGAACCCCGCAGGCACCGCTGCTCACCGTGCTCGGCTCCGTCTATGCGACCAACGAGCCCACCGAGAGCTCCGACCGAATGTTCCTCTCCATGATCACAAACGCGTGCGCCGCGATCCGCGACCTCGGCACGCTGGACCTGCTCGCGCCGTAGCCCCCTCGGACCCGGCGGGTGCGGTGAACCCACCGCACCCGCCGCACCCGCTTCGCGCACTCCGTGTGTTACCGCTTGTTCAGTTGGCCGGCGTCGACCGGGACGACGGTGCCGGTCACGTACCGGGCGTCATCCGACACCAGCCAGGCGATGGCGTTCGAGACGTCGAGCGGGTCCACCGCGTCGACGGGCATCGCGTTGGCCAGCACCCGCGCGAGCTCCGGGGACCCCGCCGTGATGACCGACAGGTCCCCGTTGGCGGCCATCGGCGTCTTCACCGTGGTCGGGGCGACGCTGTTCACCCGGATGCTGTGCGGCGCCAGATAGTTCGCCCACGACCGCATCAGCCCGACCACACCGTGCTTGGCGGCGGTGTAGCCCAGGAAACCCGCCGTCGGGATACCCACCCCGACCAGCCCGCCCGTGGAGCTGGTCAACACGATCGCCCCACCCTGGCCCCGCTCGACCATCGACGGAATCGACACCCGACCGGTGTTCCACACCCCCGTGAGGTTGACCCCGACGACGTCCGCCCACTGCTCGTCCTCCGACGCCGCCCCACCCGGCCCGATACCGGCGTTCGCCAGCACGATGTCGACCGGGCCCAGCTCGGCGACGCCGTCCTGGAACGCCTTCCCCAACGCCACCACGTCGCGGACGTCAGCCTGCCAGGCGACGATCCGCCGCCCCGTCTCCTCGACCGCCTTCACGGTCAGCTCGAGGTCCTCCGGAGTCGCCATCGGGTAAGGCACCGACTCCATCTGGGCGCAGATGTCCACCGCGATGATGTCGGCACCCTCCTGCGCTAACCGGACCGCGTGGCTACGACCCTGACCGCGTGCCGCGCCGGTGATGAACGCGACCTTGCCGTCGAGCTTTCCCATCTGCGTCTCCCTGAGTCGTGGTGTGGTGTGGTGTGCGGGCGAGCCATGCCGTGGGAATGGGCGGGGCTCGGGCTAACCGACGGTGATCGGCAGCGTCTCCCAGCCGCGCATCGTCGACGTCGACGAAAGCGCGGAATTCTCCCAGTCGACGTCCCATCGCGGGAAGCGTCTCAGGATCTCCTCGAGCACCACCCTGCCTTCAAGCCGGGCCAGCGCGGCTCCCAGGCAGTAATGGGTTCCGAGGCCGAAGGTCCGAAGGTGACCGGTTCTGCGGTGGACGTCGAACCGGTCAGGGTCCGACCAGCTGTTCTCGTCCCGGTTCGCCGAGGCGATGAGAAGCATCATCGCGCTGCCGGCAGGCACCGTGCGGCCATGTAACTCGACGTCGGTCGTGACGTAGCGGACGATGGCATGACCGGTCGGCTCGAACCGCAGCGTCTCCTCGATCGCGTTCGGGATGAGCCGCGGATCGCCCACCAGCTCCRCGCGCTGGTCGGGGTACCGGGCCAGCAGCACGGTCAGCCAGCCGATCAGCCGGGCCGTCGTCTCGTTGCCGGCGCCGGCCAGGACGGTGATGTAGGTCAGGATCTCCTCACGGGTCAGCGTCCGCGTCTCCCCGGCCTCGTCCTCGAACTCGGCGCGCAGCAACTCCGTCATCAGGTCGTCCGACGGATGCTCGGCCCGCCAGTCGATGTACTCCGCGAACAGGTCCGAGTCCATGAGTGCCTGCTGGGACACCTTCATCTGCTGCCCCGGCTCGGTGCGCAGTTTCGCGTCCGCGCGCTCGCGGATCGCCGGCTGGTCCGACTCCGGGATGCCGAGCAGCATCCCGATCACGCGCATGGCACCTCGTTGGCGAACTCCGCCATGAGGTCGAAGCTGTCGACGTCGACGAGTCTGTCGAGGCTGCGCCGGCAGAAGTCCCGGACCTGCGGCTCGAGCGAGGTGACCCACCGCGGGGTGAAAACGCGCGCGAGAAGAGCGCGGTGGATGTCGTGGGCCGGCGGGTCCTCCATCAGCAACGTGCCCGGCGGAATTTCGACGTTAGCCTTGATGATTTCCAGGATCGGCCCGCGGGCCGACGAGAACGTCTTCCAGTCGGTCAGGCAGCGGTCGATGTCCTCGTGGCGGCTGAGGGCGTAGAAGTCGTGCCGGTCATTGTAGTAGAGCGGCGCCTCCGCGCGCAGCCGTTGGTAGACCGGGTAGGGGTCGCCGGCGATATCGCGGTCGAAGGGATCCCAGTAGACCGGACCGCTACGACTCATCTGGCGAGCCTCCTTCGATCGGCGCCGCGCCGCGGCCGGTCAGCCACGACCCGAAAACGAAATTTTAACGGTCGTTCTAACTTGATGGGACGCCGCTGTCAATACGCCCAGCTCACCGGGAGAAGAACCCACGAACTCGCGACACGGATGGCGATCACCCGACTACTCGCCGGCAGGATAGGTGAACCAGGGCGACTACCGCCGGTCCGCCTCCGACGACGGCGTCTGGCAGGACGGGGCACTGCTGTTTCACTTCTCCGGACGCGGACCGCCGGGTCGCGGCGCCAACCTCACCGGCGCACTGCTGGGTGGGGCGGTTCTCCCTGGCGCCTCACTGGGCAGCGCAACCCTCACCCGTGCTCGCCTGGGTGGGGCGGATCTCACCGGCGCCCACGGCCTGACGCAGGAGCAGATGAACGTCGCCCGCGGGGATGGGCGGGATCCGGCTCGTAGCCTGGGCTCTGTGTATGTGCCCCGCGCCTTCGCCCTCACCGACCTCGACCAGGTCGCTGGCTGCGTTGCGGCCGCGGGAGCAGCCGACCTCGTCACCGTCAGCGACACCCAGCCGGTGGCCACCCTCGTCCCGATCATCTGGGATCGCACCCCGAGCGGACCTGATGCGCCGCACGGACGGCTGCTGGGGCATCTCGCCCACGCGAACCCGCAGTGGCGGACCGCGTCCCCGGGCTGCGCAGCGCTGGCGATCGTGCACGGGCCGCAGGCGTACATCTCACCGTCCTGGTACGCCGCCAAGACCGAACACGGACGGGTCGTCCCGACCTGGAACTACACCGCGATCCACTTCAGCGGACCCGTCACGTTCCACCACGACCCCGAACAGCTCCGTGGCATCGTCACCCGACTCACCGACCGGCACGAACAGCACCGGGAACAGCCCTGGGCTGTGGACGACGCCCCGCCCGACTTCGTGGCCGGTCTGCTGCGGGCGATCGTCGGCTTCGAACTCGCCGTCGCGTCGGTGACGGCGAAGGAGAAACTCAGCCAGAACCGCTCCCCCGCCGACCGCGCCGGGGCCATCGCGGGGCTGCGCGGGGAACCCGACGCAGGGTCTGCCGCCATCGCCGACCTCATGCAACCCCGGCCACCTGGGCAGACCTGACACCCCGGGTTGGTCCGTGGCCTGCTCGCAAGCAGGGTTGGCGGCATGTCGGACGCCGTACTAGGAAGCGGCCGCGTTCCCGCTGGCCGGGTTGTCGAGCCCCTCGTGTCGCGGGAGCACCCCTTGATTGTCGACCGGAGCACAACATTCCGTGTGTTGCCGGGCCGATGACCTGAAATCTGATCAATTCGCCGTAACGGGGAGACCCTCATCGCGTAGAACTCTGCTGGTGGTCAACGACAGGGGAACGCGCCGGCGGAATAGCCGGCACTGACTGTTGATCAGCACTGGAATCGCCGTGGCAGGCGCAGCACTTGCTGTTATGGGCGTCTGGTATCCAGGCGACAGACGTACATGCGGCCGTCACGGTTCTGGCCCGGCTGCCCATCCGTCGAAGCATCCCCCGGGCGGACCTCGACGGCGCTGATCTCACCGGCCCCGCCAGACTGCGCGGGCTCCGAGCTCCTCGCGGCAGCCTCATTGAAGCCTGGCTGGGCGCGGCAAACCTGACGCGGGCCGGGACAGAAGGGGCGGACCTCAGCGATGCTCGGGGACTGACACAAGAGCAGGTGAACTCCGCCCGGGGCGACAGGCGAACTCGACTACCGGCCGATCTAATTCGGCCAGCATCATGGGCCTAGCCTTCACGATCAATCGACGCCGTGTCTACCGACGGCCCGGCGGGCTCTGCGTTCGCCTGAGCCGGATCACTCACTGCCCGGTGCGCCTCGGCGAGGTTGGTCGCTGTCGGGCAGGATGGACTTCGGAAACTCGGATGGAGAACGCCAGGTCGGTGCTCGTGGCAAGCCTCCGACCGGAGCGTGATGTCGCCGTGATAGGGATACGGCGCAACATCGTCGACGTCAGGGCCCTCGGGGGGAGGCAAGCTGTGCTTGTGATGCGGCGGAGTTCCGGTGATTTCACCCGCTGACGGTCAGGCGGAGTCCGACGAAGCCGGAGACATCCACGGCACGGAAGACACCCAGGAGACAGACGGGAGCGGGGCCAGCCGCGAAACCGGAACGCCGGCGGTGGGATCCCCAGGACCGGCGGCATCCGACCACGCTCATACGGAAGCCGCATCCCCTGACGAACGCCCCGCCGCGAACCGATCAGAGCTGACCCGGCCGATGGTGCCGCTGTCGGCGGAGGAACCGACAAGGATCGGCGACTACCAGCTCCTCGGGTTACTGGGGCGTGGAGGCATGGGTAGCGTCTACCTGGGCCGCTCGCCGGCCGGGCGGCAGGTGGCGGTGAAGGTCGTCCGATCCGACCTCGCCGCGGATCCGGAGTTCCTCCGCCTGTTCCATCGAGAGGCCCAGCTCGCCCGACGGGTCGCCCGCTTCTGCACAGCGGAGGTGCTTGACGTCGGGGCGGACGCTGGCCGGCCGTTCCTGGTCACCGAGTATGTCGACGGCCCGACGCTGTGGGACGCGGTCAACAGCGGCGGACCGTTCGGTGCCGCGCAGCTCGAACGGATCGCGATCGCCGTCGCCACGGCGCTGACGGCGATTCACGGTGCGGGGATGGTGCACCGCGATCTGAAGCCATCAAACGTGATGTTGTCCGGAGCTGGGCCGCTCGTCATCGACTTCGGTATCGCCCATGCCCTCGACGGCACCACCCAGCTCTCGCGCACATCGACCGGCACACCGGCGTTCATGGCACCCGAGCAGGCCCGCGGCGAGGGGGTGGGCCCCGCCGCCGACGTGTTCGCCTGGGGTGGCGTCGTGGTCTTCGCGGCCACCGGCCGGCCGCCGTTCGGCACCGGTCGGCCCGAGGTACTGCTCTACCGGGTGGTGCACGAGCGGCCGGACCTGAGCGGTATCCCCAGGCCCCTGCGCACGGTCGTCGCTGCGGCGATGCGCTCAGAAGCCGCGGCCCGCCCATCCGCTCAGGAGCTCTACAACCTGCTGCTGACCGCGGCGACCCAGGCTTCACCAGTGGTCGTCTCACCCCTGCCGGCGGTGTCGACGGACGAGACCGACGTCGCCTCCGAAACCGACACCGACACGGACACGGACACCGGCACCAGCACCGGCACCAGCACCGAGATCGACGCCGACACCACGACGGTGGGCGCCTCCGATTCCGGAACCGACCTCCCGGCCGCCGCGCCTGAAAGGTCGATCGAGGTCGACGACGCCGCTCAGGCCGATGAGACCGCGTCGATGGCACCGAGCGACTTCATGGCGCCTGGAGTTGGCGGTCCTGGCCTCAGCGTCGGCTCCGCGGGTGTCCCTGGGCCAGAGCCATCGGGCCCAGGTGTCACACCGGCGGTCCCGACGCGGCGCCGGGTCCGAGCGTGGAGGCCGCTGAGCACATTCGGCGGATCGTTGGCGGACGGTAGCCGGCGGGAGATCGTCGCCCTGGGACTTGTCGGGGTGCTCGTGCTTCTGGGCGTCCTGCTCGCCCTTGGAGAGGCCGGCGGTCCCGGTTCCTCGCCGAGGGCGGACGGCGCGCAGCCATCACCAATGGTGGCCGTACCTCTACTGACAGGTCGCGCGGTCGCCGACGCCGAGGAAGCGCTGCGGGCTCTCGGGCTGCGCCCGGTGCGAGCCGAGGCAGTGACCAGCGACGTGGTCGCCGCTGGTCAGGTGGTTGCCCAGGATCCGCCCGATGGTCGGCGAGTCCCCGCAGGCGGTGCGGTGCGGCTGACCCTCAGTTCCGGGAGCGCGCAGGTCGAGGTCCCCGATGTCGTCGGGCGCACCGAGGAGGAGGCCAAAAGCGCCCTGACCTCGGCGGGGTTCGTGGTGACGGCGTCCACCGAGCTCAGTGACGATCGACTGCCCGGTCAGGTGATCCGAAGCGTCCCCGCACATCCACAACGCGTCGCACGCGGGAGCGAGGTCGCGCTGGTCGTCAGTTCCGGACCGGCCACCGTCGTGATTCCGGCCGGACTCGAAGGCCAAATCTATGGCACCGCCCGCCAGCGCCTGAAGAACCTCGGCCTCACCGTCAACGGGACCTTCGAGACCAGCACGCGGGTCCCCGCAGGCCAGGTCATCAGAAGCAGGCCCGGCGCCGGCCAGCGCGTAGCGGTTGGCTCGACGGTTACGCTCACCGTCTCGTCCGGAGCGCCCGCTCCTCGACCGAGACCCAGCGACGGTCAGTCATGGTCGTGGTAACGCGAAGAATCCTGACCCTTTGAACGAAGAGCCATACAGGCCGCTTCGCATCCGGCCCGCTGCGGGGACGAACCGTGAACTGTTCACCGGCCCCGCATCGGCGGCGGCGTCCTCGCGCGGCGGGACCCGCCCGTGGACCATCGCGGCGGTCTACCTGTTCGACGCGCAGCGGCTGCTCGACGAGCTCCGCGCCCGAGGCGTCAGGACGGGAACCGCGGCGAGCGTGCGCGCCGCGCACTGGGAGGCAGCCGAGATCTTCCCACGGGCGAACAGCGAGCTGCTGACGGTCGAGCCGGAACAAGCACGCCTGCTACGCCTGTTCGCGCCGCCGACGGACGGCCCTCGCTGACCATCGCAGGACTTACCGCCTCACCGGCCCGGCCGGAGCGGCATCGCGGCTGCCGTCTGCGGGCCGGTGTGCGGCACCAGCCAAGGTGAGTCGGCCTGTGCCCGTCCGGGCTCGGGCATCACGTTCGCCGCCCCGCTCGCGATGGCCTCGACCAGCCGGATCGCCTGAAGGACAGACAGATTCAGAACGATCTCGGTGCCGGCTTCCGCCTGCAACCGCACCGATACGTCCGCCATCGTCACATGCCCTTCGTCGCGAACCTGATCGCCCCCTGTACCGAGGGGCCATGGTGACGCTACGGGGGAAGCCACGATGATGTCAGGAAAGGTGGCCAGCGGCACTGGCGATCCGCTTCCGCAGCCCAGCCACTTCCCGCCCAGCCGCCGCCGTTCCATGAACGACGCCCAGGCGCGTCCGGAGCCGCGGGCTCGATCCGGTCGGGATCATCCGCGAAGATGGAAGGCCGGCTGCCATCCGAGGCTGGGACTCCGCACTCTGGAGGAAGGCGAATGACCGCGCCCCGTCGGCGCCGAGCGGCGACCGTCGAGAAGGCCACTCGTCTTCTCGACGCGACCGAGGAGATCATTCTCCGGGAGGGCTACGCGGCGGTCAGCTCCCGGAGCGTGGCCGCCCGCGTCGCCATCAACGCCCCTCTCGTGCACTACTACTTCCCGACGATCGACGACCTGTTCGTGGCGGTCCTGCGGCGGCGCGCGCAGCGCACAGTGGAGCAGATGGCCGCGGCGCTGGCATCCGCGGAACCGTTGCGCGCCTGGTGGGAGCTCGTCTCGGATCCACGCGGAACAGCCCTGATCGTGGAGTTCGTGGCGGCGGCGAACCACCGTCCGGCGCTGCGGGCGGAGGTCGGCAAGGTGGCCCGCGAGCTCAGGCGGATGCAGATCGAGAAACTGGCCACGATTCTCGACGAGTACGGCCTCGACGCGGACGAGTACCCGCCCGCGCTCGTCGCCGCCACGATCCAGGGCCTCGCGTTCGCGGTGGTGGCGGACAAGTCGACGGGCTACGACACGGCGCACGAGGAGGCCGCGGTCGCCATGACACGCCTGGTGACCCGCCTCGAGGAGAAGCGGGCACGTCGCCCGGGTCGGTAGCAACGGGTGGCTGTCTGGTCCGCAGCGACCAGCCCGTCGGGGTGACGGTGCCCCCCGCGCTGGCCTGGTGCGCCACCACGTAGTCGATGGCGCGCCGCGGCTCGCACCCGCGCCCCACGCTCCGCACGGCCGCGGCGCCAGACCGTGGCCGCAGGAGCAACCGCCGCGACAGGCAGAGTCACTGCCGCTCCAACTCCACCACTCCGTACAGCAAACCAGCTACGGAGCAAAGAAAAAATCGTCAGGTTTCGCTGCTTTTTTACTGAGAGCAGGGTTATTGTCGCGAGTGGTGACCTAGCGGGCTCGACAGTCGGGGGCGGGGCCGCGGACACGGCGGGGGCGGCGGCGTGCGCGAGGAGCAGGGCCGGTGGGTGACGGTCACGCCGTCGCAGTTCCCGCACGAGCGGGAGGCGCTGGAGCACGTCCGGCTCCTGCTGCCGGACGCCGAGCCGTACCGCGCCTGGTCGAACTTCACCTTCACCGCGGCCACCGGGCACATCCGCGAGGTCGACCTGCTGGTCGTCGCCCGCGGCGGCGTCTACCTCATCGAGATCAAGAGCCTGGTCGGCCGGCTGAGCGCGTCCGGGTCGTCCTGGCTCCAGCACCGCGCCTCGGGCAGCCCCAGGATCTTCGACAACCCGCTGCACCTGGCGAACCAGAAGTCCAAGGAGCTGCGGTCCCTGCTGCAGAACGCCGGCGGCGCGAGCCGGACGAAGATCCCGTTCATCCAGCCAGCGGTCTTCCTGTCGAACCCGACGCTGCGAGTCGAGCTGCCCGACCACCAGCTCCACTGGGTCTTCGGCCCCGAGCGGGGCAACCACGGCGGCCCGGCGTTGCCGTCGATCTGGTCCGGCCTGCTGGACGCGCCACTGCGCGACGAGAAGCAGCGGATCACCCCCGACCTGTCGAAGGCCCTGGCCAAGCTGCTGCCGGCAGTCGGGATCGCTCGCAGCCGGCGTCACCAGCAGGTGGGCTCCTGGCAGCTGGAGTTCCCCGCGTTCGACTCCGGCCCGACCTGGCAGGACCACCACGCCGCCCACGCCCAGGTCGCCTCCGAGCAGCGGCGGGTGCGGATCTACCTCGTCGAGCGGGCGGCCGGCGAGGCCGAGCGGGCGAGCCGGGAGGCGGTCGCCCGCCGCGAGTTCCTCGTCCTGCACGGGATCAACCACCCCGGAATCGTCCAGGTCGACGGGCTGGAGAACCACGAGGCCGGCCCGGCGCTGATCTTCCGGCACCGCCCGGACGAGATGCGCCTCGACCACTACCTTGACCAGTACGGCGACCACCTCGACGCCGGCACCCGGCTGGGCATGATCCGTGAGCTGGCCGAGACGGTTGCCTACGCCCACGGCCGGCATCTCTACCACCGCGCGCTGGCCGCCCGCAGCGTCCTGGTCGTGCCGCGCGCCGGCCGGGGCTGGCTCTCACCCCGACTGATGATCAGTGACTGGCAGGCGGCGGCCCGGGACGCCGGCTCGGGCAGCGGCGGCGTGCCGACGAGCGGGCTGACGACGACGTCGCGCGCGCTGGCGGTGGAGCCCGCGGCCCGGCTGCTGCCACACCTGGAGCTGGCGACGGGCGGCTATCTGGCGCCCGAGATCGGCGCCCCCTACCCGGACCCGGTCGGCATCGACGTGTTCGGCCTCGGCGCGCTGGCCTACCTGATCCTCACCGGACAGCCGCCCGCGGACAGCCCGAACGCGCTGAAGGCGCGGCTGGAACAGTCGGGCGGCCTGTACCCGGCGGAGGTCGTCGACTCGCTGTCCGAGACGGCGAACGAGCTGGTGGCAGGGGCGACCCACCCGCTGCCCGAGAAACGCTTCGACAGTGTCCGCGAGCTGCTCGACTGGGTACAGGAGGTCGAGGACGAGTTCACCCGGCCGGACGTCCCGACGGCCACCCCCGGCGGCGACGGCGGCACGGGTGGAGCGAACGGCACGCCGGCGAACCCGTCCGCGACGGAGCAGCCGGAACGCGAGCCGGCCGAGCCGGAGCCGGCGCGGGACACGGCCGGGCGGGACACGGCCGGGCAGGAACCCGAGGCGGACCCGCTGGAGGCCCAGCGCGGCGACCTGGTCGGCGGCGAGTGGCGGATCCGGGAGCGGCTGGGCACCGGTTCGACGAGCCGCGCCTTCCTGGCCCACAACGAGAAGACCAACCGCGACGAGGTCCTCAAGATCGCCCTCTCCGACGAGCGGGCGGGCCGCCTTGGACACGAGGCGTCGGTGCTGGGCCAGCTGAACGACTCCCGCGTGATCCGCCTGGCGCGCCCGGACACCCTGGTCGTCGGCGGGCGCACGGTGCTCGTCCTCGACCACGCCGGCGAGCAGACCGTCGCCCGCAAGCTGCGCGAGGGCCGGCTCTCCGTCGACGAGCTGGAGACCTACAGCGACTACCTGTTCGGCGCGGTCGACTACCTGGACGGCGAGGGCGTCGTCCACCGTGACCTCAAGCCGGACAACATCGTCATCCGCCGCCGGCCGAACCGCACCTACCAGCTGGTCCTCATCGACTTCTCGCTGGCCAACATCTCCGTCCGCGACATCGGCGCCGGCACGCCCCGCTACCTGGACCCGTTCCTCGGCGCCGGCACCCGCACCGCCTACGACGACCACGCCGAGCGCTACGCCCTGGCGGTCACCCTGCACGAGATGGCCTCCGGCGAGCTGCCGCTGTGGGGCAACGGGGGCTCCGACGCGCGGTTCGCCGAGGGACCGCCGAAGCTGGCCACCGAGGCGTTCGACCCGGCGATCCGCTCCGGACTCACCTCTTTCTTCCTGCGTGCGCTCGACCGGGACGCCGGGCGCCGGTTCGCGTCGCTGAAGGACATGCGCGACGCCTGGCAGGCCGTCTTCCGCGCCGCCGACTCCACCCCACCGGCCCCGAGCATCCATCCGACGACGGACGGCCAGCCGGCCACCGGTGGCCAGGCGGCGACGAGCGGCCCGGCCGGGCTCCGTCCAGTCAGCCCCGCGGGCGCTGTCGACGAGGCAGCCGCCCAGCGGGCCCGCGGCCTGGCCGCCGCGGCGGCCACCGCCGACACTCCGCTGGAGGCCGCGGGCCTGTCACCGCGGGCGGTCTCCGCGGCGCACCGGCTGAACGCGACGACCGTCGGCGAGCTGCTCACACTCGGCTCCAAGGAGATCATCAGCCTGCCGGGGACCGGCGCGAAGACCCGCCAGGAGCTGCAGTCCCGGATCCGGCAGTGGCGCCGAGCCCTCGCCGCGGCCCCGGCCGCCGCCCTCGCCACGCCCGCCGTCATGCCGGCCCAGCCGACGCCGGCCGGGCAGCGGGAGGACGGCGCGTCGGCGGCAGCGGCGCCGGACTACGCCCGCATGCCGGTCGAGGACATCGCCGACCGGCTACTCCCCCGTGCCCTGTCCGGTGGGCGCCGCGCCGCCGAACGCAGGCCCGCTGAACAGGGTGCCACCGAGCGCAACGCGACCGAACGCGAGGCGACCCGACTGCTGCTCGGCCTGCCCGACACCGCGGGCACGCTGCCGGACGTGCCCCTGTGGGCGCCGCAGCAGCAGATCGCCGAACGGGTCGGCGTGACGGCCGGCCGGATCGCGCAGGTGCTGACCGCGCGGCGCCGGGCCTGGCACGCCGACGGCGCGGTCCGCTCGGTGCACGACGAGCTGGTCGAGATTCTCGGCGACGCCGGCCGGGTGCTGGGCTTCGACGAGCTGGTCACCGCCGTCCTCGCCCGCCGCGGCAGCGCCCGCCGTTCCCCGGCCGAGCGCCGCGCCCTCACCGGCGCCGCGGTCCGCGCCGCGCTGGAGACCGTCGACCTCGACTCCGAGCCGCGCCTGGCCCGCCGCAAGTTCTACGAGCGGACGCTGGTCGCCCTGGAGGCCGCCGAGGACGACGGCCCGCTCACCCCGGCCGCGCCCGCGCTCTTCGACTACGCCATCGCCCTGGGCAAGGCCGCCGACCGGCTCGCGCGGGCCGAGGAACTGCCCGCCCCGGCGACCGTGTTGCGGGAGCTGGCCGCCGTCCGCTCCGCGCCCGCCGTCGCCGATGCCGATACCGACGCCGAGGGCCTGGCGGACGCCGGCACCGGGCCCGCCACCGCCGCGACCGTCGACGGGCTGGCCGGGCTGCCGGCGCTCGACCAGCAGCGCCTCGTCCGGCTCGCCGCCGCCGGGTCGCGCACCGCCGCCGCCAACGCCCGCCTGGAGATCTACCCGCGCGACCTGGACCTCGTCCGGGCGCTGCGCCTGGCCCAGGCCGGCGTGCTGCCCACCCGCCCGGCCACGGCGCCACCGCGGCCGGGTGTCGGGATCGACGAGCGGCCCGACCGGCCGCTGCTGGAAGTCCCGGTCATCCACGAGCGGGTGCAGAACCGCTTCCCCGGCCTCGCCACCGAGCTGCCGACGCACCCGGCACTCGACCGCGCCCTCACTGCCGCCGGGTTCCCCCTCGAATGGGACGCGGCCCGCGAAGGCTATGTGCCGCCGCACGGCCTGCTCTCCTCCACCGGGCTCGGCTCGCGGGCGACTCCGGTCGTCCGCCAGCCCACCGGCCTGAGCGGCCCGTCGGCGCGCATGGTGTTCGACCGCCCCGACCAGGCGGCCGCGGCGCTCGCCGAGCAGCGTCTCGCCACCGCCGCCGAAGCCGGCGGCTTCCGGGCGCTCACCGTTCGGCGCAACCACTACCTGGCCGCCCGCGCCGAGCTGACCAGGCCGCACCGGTTCGCCGCCGAGCCGGTGGACGTCGCGGCCCTGTTCCTCGACGCTCTGCACGCCGAGGTCGACCCGCGGCCCAGGCCCACCTGGGCGACGATCCTGCGCGCCGACGCCGCCGAACCCGGCAGCCGGGCGGCCACCAACCTCGCCGAGTACGTCCGGACAGCCTGGGAACGCGCCGCGCCACAGCTCGCCGCCCTGGTCGCCGCCCACGCTCACAGCGCAGGGCCCGACGGCCGGCCGGCGCCCCTGCTGCTGCACGACGCCGGCGTGTTCGGCCGCTACGACGGCCGCGGGCTCGACGTCCTGTTCGCGCTCGCCGAACGGGCCCGCGCCGGCAGCCGGCCGGTCTGGGTCCTGTGCCCGACGACCGAGCCGACCCGGCCACCGCGGCTCGACGGCGCCCTCGTCCAACTCGTGACCGAGAGCGAGTGGGTGGCTCTGCCGGACGCCTGGGTCACCAACCGGCACCGCGCCGCCGACGAGGAGACCGGCGCCGCCGGAAAGGCGTCCTGACCGATGGCTGGACGCGCCCCGAGGCGGGCGGGGCTTCGTCGTTGCCGGATGTCCGTCGACCGAGGGCCGGACTGGGCCCGAATTTTCGCTGAGTGGGTGGGGGAACGTTTGTGATCGACCGGGTGGCGCTGCTCAAGGACGCGCAGCGGCAGGTGAAGGCGCTGGAGAAGGACCTGCGCGCCCAGGTCGACGACCTCCCCGAGGTCGGGACCCGGCTGCGGGCCGAGTACGACCGGGCCTTCGAGGTAGGCCGGACGGCGGCGACCTGGTCGGCGTGGCTCGGCGAGCGGGTCACCCAGGCGGCGGCCGCCTGGGTGCTGGGGACCGTGTTCGTCCGCTTCTGCGAGGACAACGCCCTGATCGGCGACCCGTTCCTGGCCGGCCCGACAACCGCCCGCCTCACCCTCGCCGAGGAACGGACCGAGGACTTCTACCGGCGGAACCCCGCCAAGACGGCGCGCGACTGGCTGCTGGCGGGCTTCAACGAGATCGCGAAGGTGCCCGTCGGCGCCGGCCTGTTCGACCAGCGACACAACGCCCTGTTCCAGATCCCGCTCACCCACGACGCGGCCAAGAATCTGATCACCTTCTGGCGCCGCCGCACCGAGGCCGGTGTGCTGGTCCACGACTTCATGGGTGACGCCTGGGACACCCGCTTCCTCGGCGACCTGTACCAGGACCTGTCCGAGGACGTCCGCAAGAAGTATGCGCTGCTCCAGACCCCGGAGTTCGTCGAGGAGTTCATCCTCGACCTGACACTGACACCAGCCATCGAGGAATTCGGTCAGGAAGTCGAAGATCTAGAGAACTTCAAATTGATCGACCCGACCTGCGGCTCGGGTCACTTCCTGCTGGGCGCGTTGCACCGGCTGCTCGTCGAGTGGGAGAAGAATTCCCCCGACCAGGATGTATTCGAGCGGGTCCGGCTGGCGCTTAACGCGGTCCACGGGGTAGACATCAACCCGTATGCGGCGGCGATCGCCAAGTTCCGGCTACTCATCGCGGCTCTGCGCGCCGCCGGGCTGACCACGCTGGACGAAGCGTCCGGCTACACCTTCCCGCTGCACGTCGCCATCGGCGACTCGCTCATCAAGCGCCGCCAGCTCGACCTGTTCGGCGAGGACAGCGACAAGGTCGCGGAGTTCGCCTATGCCACCGAGGATCTCGCCGACCACCCCGGCATCCTCGAAGAGGGCCGCTACCACGCGGTCGTCGGCAATCCGCCTTACATAACAGCCGAGGATAAGACCCTTAACCAGCTATATCGCGATCTCTATAGTGCCTGTGCGGGCAAGTACGCGTTGACGGTTCCCTTTGCACAACGCTTCTTCGAGCTAGCGAGACCGCCGGACGGTCAGGGTAGAGGCGCAGGGCGCGTCGGCCAAATCACCTCGAATGCTTTCATGGCCCGCGAGTACGGCAGGAAGCTCATCGAGCAGTTCTATGCATCCACTATTGAGCTGACACACGTCGTCGACACATCGGGGGCATACATCCCAGGGCACGGCACGCCAACGGTGATTCTCGTCGGCCGTAGGAATCACTGGCAGCGCGCAGCGTCCATCCGCGCGATCCTCGGGATTCGAGGCGAACCCTCCGCTCCCGAAGATGCAAGCAAGGGTCTCGTCTGGCAAGCGATCATCGATCAGCTTGGGGAACCCGGGTCGGAGTCCGAGTGGGTCAGCTGCGTCGATATGGAACGGGAGCGGCTTGCCGCCTTCCCCTGGTCGCTTGGTGGCGGCGGCGCAGCCGAGCTGCGCACCTTCCTGGATAAACCAGAGAAAAAGCTTGGCTCCCTAGCGATAAGGATCGGATTCTACGGCGTGATGGGCGCCGACGATGTTATGATAGCACCCGCACGAGTTTTCGAAAGATTCGGAGTCGAGTCATTCTCCTACCGCCCTCTAGTCATTGGCGAGGCGGTACGTGATTGGGCCTTTAAACCGGGAGATCATGCCTTCCATCCGTATTCCGAATCGAGGGATCTGACATCGCTGGACGCGATTCCTGCACAGCAACGTCGCATCTGGCCGTACCGCACAGAGCTTGGCAACCGTGCGACCTTCACGCGCGGTACGTATTTCTCAGACGGGCGACCCTGGCACGAGTGGCACCAGCTTCCACGCGATCGGGAAGCGTCCAATTGGGCAATCTCATACGGGGAAGTGGCGACACACAATCACTTCAMCCTGGAACGCAACGGAAGAATCTTCAAGCAAACCGCCCCGATCATTAAGTTCCCAGCCGGAACATCAGAGAGCGAGCATCTACGACTACTAGGAATACTGAATAGCTCGACGGCATGCTTTTGGCTGAAGCAGGTTTGCTACCCTAAAGGAGGCGATCCGGTAGGGCAAGATGGAGCTCGGGTAAGTACACAGCCATGGTCAGATCGCTACGCGTTCAACGGAGCCAATATTCTCAGGTTCCCGATACCTGCCGAGAAGCCATTTGAAATGGCTCAAGAATTGGATGGGCTGGCGCAGCAGCTGACGGCGGTGAGCCCGGCAGTGCTGGCCGCGGAGGGGGCACCGACGCGGGCCCAGCTGGCGGCGGCGCGGACCGAATGGGCGTTGACGCAGGGGCGGATGATTGCGTTGCAAGAGGAGCTGGACTGGCAGGTTTACCGTCAGTACGGGCTGCTCGGCGACGAGCTGATCCTGCCGATGGCCGAGGTTCCCGAGATCAGGCTGGGTGAGCGGGCGTTCGAGATCGTGCTGGCGCGGAAGATCGCGGCTGGCGAGGAGACGTCCGAGTGGTTCACCCGCCATGGCTCCACCCCGATCATCGAGCTGCCCGCGCACTGGCCGGCTGAGTACCGGGCGTTGGTGGAGAAGCGGATCGCCGTCATCGAGGCGGATCGGAACATCGGGCTGATCGAGCGGCCTGAGTACAAGCGGCGGTGGGCGACCGAGGGCTGGGACAAGCTGCAGGACGTGGCCCTGCGGGACTGGCTGCTCGATCGGGTGGAGGCGCGCGAGCTGTGGTTCGCCGACGTTGACGGCATGGTTCAGCCGCAGCTGTGGACCACCGGGCGCCTCGCCGACGAGCTGGCCGCGGACGCGGACTTCGTCGCCGTCGCCGAGATCTATCGCCCCGGCGAGGAGCTGACGAAGGTCGTCGCCGCGCTCGTCGAGAACGAGCACGTGCCGTTCCTCGCCGCGCTGCGCTACAAGGATTCCGGCCTGGTGAAGCGGGCCGACTGGGAGTCGGTCTGGGATCAGCAGCGCGCCGAGGACGCAGCCCCCGACGAGGAGGCCGCGAAGCAGATCCGCGACAAGATCCCCGTCCCGCCGAAGTACGCCCAGGCGGATTTCCGCAAGCCGTCCTACTGGCGGGCCCGCGGGAAGCTCGACGTTCCCAAGGAGCGGTTCATCTCCTACCAGCCGGCCGGGCCGGACAACGATCCGACGCTGCTGATCGGCTGGGCGGGCTGGGATCACCGCGAGCAGGCCCAGGCGTTGGCGACGCTGATCGTCGAGCGGCAGGACAACGACGGTTGGGGCGCCGAGAAGCTCACCCCGCTGCTCGCCGGTCTGCGTGAGGTCATGCCCTGGGTGCGCCAGTGGCACAACGACATCGACCCGGTCTACGACGGCTCCCCCGCCGAGGTCTACGACGCCTTCCTCGCCGAGGCGATGGGCCGGCACGCCCTGACCGCCGACGCCCTGACCGGCTGGCGCCCACAAACGGTCACCCGCGGACGACGGGCCACAAAGTGACGGGCCCGAAAGTTACGATCCGGACACGGATGGCGGCCGGGCCGCCCGCTCCCCCGCACACGCACGACCTGACCCGAGGTGCCGTATGACCAGCCCGTCGTCCCAGCCGCTGCTGCGCGAGGTCATCGACATCCCGGTGCGGACGTCCGACAGCGACTTCGTCCTCAAGCTCACCGAGGGCATCAGTGACGCCGCGACCCTGCGGAGCTACGTGGTGACCGACCGGCTCGTCGGGAACTTCGACGAGGCGCTCGGCCTGATCGCGCAGGCGGCGAGCACCGGCTCGTCCAAGGGCGTCTACCTRCACGGCTCGTTCGGTTCCGGCAAGTCGCACTTCATGGCGGTGCTGCACGCGCTGCTGCGCGGCGAGCCGGCGGCCAGGACGCTGGACGACCGGCTGACGGACGTCATCGGCAAGCACGACGCGGAGCTGGCCGGCAAGAAGTTCCTGCTCGTCCCGTTCCACATGCTGGGTGCGAAGTCGATCGAGCAACGGGTCCTCGGCGGCTACGCCGATCACCTGCGTGCCTTGCACCCCGGCGCCCCCATCCCGGCGGTGCACCGGGCCGAGGCGCTGCTGGACGAGGCCCGCAGCGTGCGGGCCAAGGTCGGCGACGCGACCTTCCTCGCCGAGCTGAACCGGGCCGGGGCCGGCTCGGGCGGCGGCGACACCGGCGGCATGGGCGTCGGTGTCGGCGTCGGCGCGGAGGAGGACGAGTGGGGCGACGACGCCTCCTGGACGTCCGCCGAGCTGGACGCGGCGCTCGCCGAAGCCGCCACCCCGGACGGCGCTCTGATCAGCGCACCGGACGCCAGGAACCGCCGCCGGCTGGTCTCCGACCTGCTCTCGACCTGGTTCGCGAACACCTTCCGGGATCTGCGCGAGGACGCCGAGGGCTTCGTCTCCCTCGACGCCGGCCTCACCGAGATCGCCCGGCACGCGAAGGACCTCGGCTACGACGCCGTCGTCCTGTTCCTCGACGAGCTGATCCTGTGGCTGGCGAACAACATGGGTGACCAGGCGTTCGTCTCCCGTGAGGTCCAGAAGGTCACGAACTTCGTCGAGGGCGGGCATGGCGCCCGGCCGATCCCGGTCGTCAGCTTCATCGCCCGCCAGCGGGACCTGCGGGAGCTGGTCGGCGAGTCCATCGCCGGTGACGTGCGCCTGTCCTTCCTCGATGTCCTCACGCTCGCCGACGGCCGGTTCGACAAGATCGTGCTGGAGGACCGCAACCTCCCGCTCATCGCCAACCGGCGGCTGCTGAAGCCGCTGAACGCCGACGCCGCGGCGGCGATCGCGAAGGCATTCGAGACGACGGCGAAGGTCCGTGCCGAGGTATGGGACACGATGCTCGGCGGCAGCGCCCAGCTCGGCGCCGACCGGGACGCTTTCCGGCTCTCCTACCCGTTCAGCCCGGCGTTCGTGGACACCCTCGTCCACGTCTCCTCGGCCCTGCAGCGCAACCGGACCGCGCTGAAGCTCATGCGTCAGCTTCTCGTCCAGCACCGCGACGACCTGCGCCTCGGCCAGGTCGTGCCGCTCGGCGACCTGTGGGACGTCATCACCCGGGGCGCCGACACCCCGTTCACCGACGTCCTGAAGGCCGAGTTCGACGCGGCGCAGAAGCTCTACGCCCGCAAGCTGCGTCCCTACCTGCTCGATGCGGAGGGCCTCGACGAGGACACGCTGGCCCAGGTCCGCCGCGCCCAGGCCGCCGGCGGCCCCGGCATCGGCGGCGGCACCAGAGTCAGCACCGGCGTCGACCCGGCGCTCTCGACCAAGGTGCGCCGGTTCACCGCGGACGACCGGCTGGTCAAGACGTTGCTGCTGTCCGCGCTCGCGCCGAGCGTCCCGGCGCTGCGCAACCTGACCCCGCGGCGGCTGTCGGCGCTCAACCACGGCAGCATCACCAGCCCGATCCCGGGCGGCGAGGCGGGGCTCGTCGGCAAGAAGGTCGAGCGCTGGGCCGGCCAGTTCGGCGAGATCAAGTACGTGCCGGTGGAGGGCGGCGACCCGGGGGTCGGCCTGGAGCTCGTCGACGTCGAGGTCGACAGCATCCTGAACTCGGCCGTCGCCTACGACAACGGCGGCAACCGGCGCACCCTGGTGAAGCGGCTGCTCGTCGACGAGCTGGGCGTCTCCGTCACCGGCGACGCCTACGGCGACCGGCTCGACTTCGTCTGGAAGGGCAGCAAGCGCTCCGCCGAGGTCATCTTCGGCTCGGTCCGCGGCGCGGAGCTGCGCGACGACCAGCTCGCCCCGCTCGACCCGGAGTCCTGGCGGCTCATCGTCGACTACCCGTTCGACGACTCCGGCGACGGGCCGGTCTACGCCCGGGCGCGCGTCGAGCGGCTGCGCGGCGCGGGCGCCCAGCACCGGACGGTCTGCTGGATCCCCGCCGACCTGACCGCCGCGCGGCTGGCCGACCTGGGGATGCTCGTCCGGCTCGATCATCTGCTCGCCGGCGGCGGGCACCGGTTCGACAGCCACGCCCAGCACCTGAGCGCCGATGACCGGCAGCGCGCCCGCGGCGTGCTGAAGAGCCGCCACGACGCGCTGCTGACCAAGACCCGGACGGTGCTGCGCTCGGCCTACGGGCTCACCTCGAAGGACGAGCAGGACGTCACCGCCGGCTTCAGTGACCACCTGCGCGCGCTGTGGCCGGGGCTGAACCCGGCGCTGCCGCTCGGCGCGTCGTTCCGCGAGGCCGTCCGGCGGCTGGTCGGGGATCTGCTCGCCGACCAGTTCCCCGGCCACCCCGACCTCGACCCCGACCGGACCGGGACGCCCGTCAAGCCGGCCGAACTGAAGCTCGTCCTCGGCTACGTGACGAAGGCCGCGGAGGCGGACGGCGGCTCGGTGGAGGTCGCCCGGGGCGACCGGATCCCGATGCGGCGGATCGCGCCGGCGCTCGGGCTCGGCGTGATGCACGAGGTGCGTTTCGAGCTGGGCCGCGAGTGGGTCGACCACTTCACCCGCCGGGCCGCCCAGACCGCGGCCGACGGGCCCGGAACGCCGGACGCCAGCGGCGCCAGCGACACGGGCGGCTCGGGCGGCTCGGGGCCGGGCGAGCTGCGGGTCGGCGACCTGCTGCGTTGGATCGACGAGCCGAAGCCGCGTGGCCTCGACGACAACGTCGCGCATCTGGTCGTCGCCGCGTTCGCCGAGCAGACCGACCGGGCCTGGTACCGGTACGATGGCCTGCTCCCGACCCCGCCCGAGCTGACCGCGATCGTCAAGGACATGACGCTGCGCGAACAGCCGCTGCCCGACGCCGCGGACTGGGCGGCCGCCGGCGATCGCGCCCAGGTGATCTTCGGGTTGCGGCCGCCGGCGCTGCTGCGCGGCCGGCTGCTGCGCGGCTTCGCCGAGGAACTGGTCGGGAAGGCACGGCCCCGCCTGGCGGCCAGTCAGGAGCTGGTCGGCGCCCTGGAGGCGCGTGCCGGCGACCTCGGGCTCGACCCGCGTACCGGCCTCGCCGCTGCCGGCACCGGCAGCGCCGTTGGACCCGACGGTGCAGTCGGCACCGACGGGGCGGACAGCGCGAACGGGGCGGACAGCGCGGACGGGGCGGACAGCGCGGACGGGGGCCGGCTGCGGACCGCGCGGGCCGCCCTCGACCTGCTCGCCGCGCTCGACGACCCCCGGGCTGCGGCGGAAACCGTGCGCAGGCTCGCCCGCGCCGATCTCGCCGGCCCGGCGGCGCGGCTCGCCGTGAGCATCAGCCGGGCCGGCGACGTCGCCGCCGCGATCAGGGCGGCCCCCTGGGACGAGACGTTCGTCGTCATCGCCGGGCTGCCCGAGCCCCACCAGAGCGAGGCCCGCGAGATCCTCGGGCGGATCCGTGCCGCCGGCGCCGCCGACGAGCTGACCACGCCGCTCGCCGCGGTGCTCAGCAGTGCCCGCGCCGCCGCGACAGCGCTTCTGCGCCGCGCCACCCAGGCGCCGCCCGGCGCCCTCGGCGAACCGAGGCCACCGATCATCACCCCGTCGCCCATCACCCGGCCCGCGGCCGGTTGGCAGCCGGCCGGCGTTCCGGGGGAATCGGGTGCCCGGCCGACCGCCGGGGCTGTCCCGCTCATGGTCCCCGAGCCGGGTCGGAGTCTCGCCGCGAGCGGTGGTGTGAGCTCCGGCGGTGGTGTGAGCTCCGGTGGCCCCACGGGAGCCGGGGCCCCTCGGCAGTGGCGGGTCCGGGCCGGGGAGCTGGACGGGGCGCTCGCCGAGCTGCGCGCCCACGTCGGCGACCAGCCCGGCGAGGTCGAGATCATCTGGCGGCCGGCACCGTGACCGTCATTTCAGCCCCCGGCAGCCAAGGTGCCTCGGCTG
Source organism: Parafrankia soli (assembly GCF_001854695.1). Lineage (GTDB taxonomy): Bacteria > Actinomycetota > Actinomycetes > Frankiales > Frankiaceae > Parafrankia > Parafrankia soli. The sequence continues at coordinate 38,145 of NZ_MAXA01000230.1, read as the reverse complement.
GCACGGGCGCCCCTCGGGTGACTCCGGCCGTCGTGCGGAACCGGGTCGCCCAGCTGCGGCGCGCCGCGCAGGGCGATCACGGCGGCCAGCCGCGCGTCCTGCTCGTCCGCGCCCAGCCGGTCTGGCCGGCGCCGGAGAAGCTGGACGTCGGTGACCGGCCGGTCCGGGTGGTGCCGTGCGTGTCGCCGCTCGCCGTGCTCGAAGAGGTCACCCGCTGGGCGCGCGACCCGGTCGAGGACGGCTGGCTGGTGCTGCTCACCGACGCCGACGAGGAGACGCTGGGCGACTCCGTCCTGGCCCAGGTCTACCGGCAGCGGATCGACGTCATCGAGCCGTGGCTCGCCGTCCTGGAGGACTTCGGCGCCACCCAGGCCGACCCGCGGCTGCGCGCGCCCGAGAACCGCTGGGTCGCGCAGGCACTGCTGGAGGCCCGCCCTCCGGCCGGTTGGCCGCGCCGGCCCGGCGGCCTGCTCAGCCGGGAGGACGCGCTGGCGGAGCTGGCCGCCGTCCGGCTCGGCCTGACCGAGCTGGGTCTGGGCGCCGCCGACCTGGACATCGCCACCCTGCTGCGCTGGACGACGGCGCCCGGCGCCACCGAGGCGCTGCGCCGACTCGGTGACGACGAGCGCGCCGGCCTCACCGACTACCTGGTCGAGCGGACCGGTCGCGCGGGACGGGCCCTGTTCACCCTGGTCGCCGCCGGCAACGGCGAGCGGGCGCTCGCCGTCGGCCTAGTCTGCGACTGCCTGTGGCCGCCGGCCCACCGCGACGCCGCCCACCCGCCCACACCGACCACACCGACCGCGGCGCCCGCGCCAGCCGCGCCGCCCGCCGGGGACGCGGCGGCGGTCGAGCGGGCGGTCGAACGGGCCAGGGTCCGGATGGAGCGTTACTTCGGCGATGTCCGTCTCGACGACGCGACCATGCGGGCGTTCGCCGAGGCCGTGCGCGAGGTGGTCACGACGACGCCGGTGGCCACCCGCCCGGGTGTGGGCCGGCTCGGCCTCGACGGGGCCGCCGGCGCGTCGGCGACGCTGCACCCGGATGACGGCCTCCCGGCCCTACTCGACACCGCGGACCGGCTGCTCGGTGACCTGGACGCCCGGGCGGCCGGCACCGCGAGCGACATCCTGCGGGCCGGGTTCGACCACCGGCTGGCCGCCGTCGCCGCCACGGTCGGCGACTTCCTCACCGCCGCCGGGGCCGGGCTCCACCGCACGCTGCTCGCGCGGGCGGCCCGCGACGTCGTGGCCGCGGTCGGATCGCTGCGCGGGCACCTGCTGGCCGGCGTCGACCGTCCCGAGGTGGAGCGGGCCGCGATGGCCGGCCGACTCGTCAGCTGGCTCGCCACCCAGCCCACCGGTTCGCTCGCCGCCGCCCGCCCCGCGGACGGGCCACGCCCAGGCCGGGAGCGGGCCGACGGGCCGACGACGCTGGCCGGGGCCCTCGACACCCACCTCGACGACGGTGCCTGGGCCGACATCGCGCTCGGCCACCTGGCTGCCGGCACCCCGGCGCCCGCGATCGGCACGGCATACAGCGATCTTTACCAGGTGGTGGCCCTGCGTCGCCGCACCGTCGACGCGACCTTCGCGCGGCTCCTCGCCCTGTGGACCCCCACCGGCCGGCCGGCGGGGGCGGCCGCGCCGGGCGGGCCGCTGTGCGTCGAGGAGGTTCTCGACCGGGTGGTCGCGCCGGTCGTGACCGCGCGCGGCGGCCGGGCGCTGCTGGTCGTGCTCGACGGGATGAGCGCCGCCGTCGCCGCCCAGCTGGCCGCCGAGCTGCGGCGCGAACGCTGGGAGGAGTGCGACCCGCTCGGCTCCCTCGACGGGGAGCCGGCCGGCCCCGCCCGGCGGCGGGCGGCCGTCGCCGTGCTGCCGACGGTGACCGCGACCTCGCGGACGTCGCTGCTCGCCGGCCGGCTGCTCACCGGCGACAAGGCGACGGAGAAGGCCGGGTTCGAGAACCATCCACGCTGGGGCCGGCGGACCGCCCGGCTGTTCCACCACTCCGATCTGCCCGGCGTGCCGGGCACCGCGCTCGACGGGGAGCTCACCGACGCACTCACCTCGGACACCCCGCTGGTGGCGGTCGTGATCAACACGGTCGACGACACGCTCGAGAAGGGCCGGCAGCGCGACGACGGCGGCTGGAGCCTGGCCGATGTCGGCCGGCTGCGCGCGGTGCTGGGCTACGCCCGGACCGCCGGGCGGTCAGTCATCCTGACCAGCGACCACGGCCATGTCGTCGACCATCGCGCCGAGACGCTGACCGCCGACGACGCCGCGTCCGCCCGGCACCGCGTCCCCGGCTCGGGCGGCGGCGACTCCCGGGACGGCGACCTCCTTGACGGCGAGGTGGCGCTGGCCGGGCCGCGGGTGCTCGCGCCCGACGGGCGGATCGTCGCGCTCTGGGACCCGGCCGTGCATTACCTGGGCCGCAAGGGCGGCTATCACGGCGGCGCGTCACCGGCCGAGGTGACGGTGCCCGTGCTGGCGTTCCTGCCGTTCCGCCTTTCCGCGGCGTCGACGAGCCGCAACCCGCCGCCCGGCTGGCGCCCGCTGCCCGACCAGCGCCCGCGCTGGTGGTCACTGGAGACGACGGACCTCCTCGGTGGCCTCGGCGCAAGCGCCACCGGGCCGGTCGGGCAGCACGGCGGCGCCGTCCCAGTGGAGGAGGCTGGGGAGACGATGGCGCTCCCCCGCAAGCGGCGCAGGCCCACGGAGGAGCAGACCGGCCCGGCGCTGTTCGACCTTCCCGCTGCCGAGGTGCCCGCGGGTAGGACGGCGACCGGTCCGGCGGCCACGGCTGAGGGGGCGGCCGGTCCGGTGGACGCGGACGCGGGCGCGGGCGCGGGCGCAAGTACGGCGACGGCCGGCGGCAGGGAGGACCCGGTCGACGTCCTCGTCGCCGGGCTGCTCGCGTCCGAACTGTTCCGGTCCCAGCTCGACGGGCTGGCCCGCAAGGTGCCGGCGGAGAAGGTCGAGGCGGCGGTGCGGGCGCTGCTCGACGCGAACGGCACCCTGGCGACGAGCGTCGTCGCCGAACGGGCCGGCGAGCGACCGGCGCGGGCCGGCGGCTTCGCCGTCAACCTGCAGCGCCTGTTCAACATCGACAACTACCCTGTGCTGGCGCCGATCGACGACGGCCACACGCTGCGCCTCAACGTCGACCTGCTGCGCGCCCAGTTCGGGCTGACCCTGTGACGGCCGGCCAGGTCAGCGCGGCGCGGCGGCGGGACGTGCTGGACGCGCTGCGCCGCGGCGCGGTGCCGGCGGCCGGGCTGGACCTGCTCGCGGTCGGGCTGGGCCGGTTCGAACGCGTCGCCGCCGAGGACCTGGCCGCCGTCGCCGCCGGCGGGTCGGTGTTCAAGGCGGTCCGCGGCGAGTACGGCTCGGGGAAGACGTTCTTCACCCGCTGGCTCGCCGAGCGGGCGAAGAAGGCGGGCCTGGCGACCGCCGAGGTGCAGATCTCGGAGAACGAGACCCCGCTGCACAGGCTGGAGACCGTCTACCGCCGGCTGACCGAGCGGCTGACCACCGCGACGTTCCCGCCGAGCGCGCTGCGCCAGGTCGTCGACGGCTGGTTCTACGCGCTGGAGGAGGACGTCCTCGCCGCCGACGGGGCCGCGGGCGGCGCAGCGGCGGGCGACGACACCACGGCGCTCGACCGGGCCGTCGGCGAGCTGGTCGACCGGCGGCTCGCCGACGTCGGCCGGACGGCGCCCGCGTTCGCGGCGGCGCTGCGCGGCTACCGGGCGGCGCTGGCCGCCGGCGACGAGGCGACGGCGGCGGCGGTGCTGGCCTGGCTCGGCGGGCAGCCGCATGTCGCGGCGGCCGCCCGGCGGGCCGCCGGGGTGCGCGGCGACCTGGACCATTTCGGGGCGCTCGGCTTCCTGCAGGGGCTGCTGGTGGTGCTGCGCGACAGCGGCTTCCGTGGCCTGCTCGTCGTCCTCGACGAGGTCGAGACGCTTCAGCGGGTCCGTTCCGACGCGCGGGACAAGGCGCTGAACGCGCTGCGCCAGCTCATCGACGAGGTGCACAGCGGCCGTTTCCCCGGCCTGTTCCTCGTCATCACCGGAACGCCGGCCTTCTACGACGGCCAGCAGGGGGTGGCGCGGCTCGCCCCGCTCGCGCAGCGGCTGGCGACCGACTTCACCGCCGACCCGAGGTTCGACAACCCGCGGGCCGTGCAGCTGCGGCTGGCCGGGTTCACCGGGGCGTCGCTGGTCGAGCTCGGCGGGCGGGTCCGCGACCTGTACACGGCCGGCCTGCCCGCTGATGCGGCCGGTCGGATCGACCGGCTCGTCGACGACGCCTATCTCGGTGAGCTGGCCGGGGCGGTCGCCGGCCGTCTAGGCGGGAAGGTGGGGGTGGCACCCCGGCTGTTCCTGAAGAAGCTCGTCGGGGACGTCCTCGACCGGGTCGACCAGTTCGACGACTTCGACCCCCGGCGCGACTACCCGCTGACCATCGGGACGGCCGAGATGACCGACCTGGAACGCAACGCCGCCCACGCCCACGCCCACGCCGACGACATCGACCTGGACCTGGATTGACCGCGCGGCCGGAGGCGCCCGCCGCCGACGCGGCGGATCTGCTGCACCCGGTGGTGCTGCACCACATCGTGAACACCCTGCAGTGGCCGGGGCTGCGGCCGTTGCAGGAGGAGGCGGTCGCGCCGCTGCTCGCCGGTGCGGACGCGCTGCTGCTCGCGCCGACCGCCGGCGGCAAGACCGAGGCGGCGACGTTCCCGATCCTGTCCCGGATGGCGGCCGAGAACTGGCCGGGGACGTCCGTCCTGTACCTGTGTCCGTTGAAGGCTCTGCTGAACAACCTGACGCCCCGGCTGGGGACCTACACCGGCTGGCTCGGGCGGCAGGCCGCCGTCTGGCACGGCGACGTCGCCGAAAGCCGGCGCAACCGGATTCGCCGGGAACGGCCCGACGTCCTGCTCACCACGCCCGAGTCGCTGGAGGCGATGCTCGTCAGCCTCCGCACCGACCATCGCGGCTTCTTCGCCGGCGTCCGCACCGTGATCGTCGACGAGGTCCACGCGTTCGCCGGCGACGACCGCGGGTGGCACCTGCTCGCCGTCCTGGAACGACTGCGCCGGATCGTCGCCGCCGAACAGGCCTCGGCGCACGGTGATCGTGGTGTTCCGCGGAACACCACGCCCGTCCCGCGGGACGCGCCGGATGGCCCGCCTGCCGCCGCCGGGGCGGAGCCGCGCTGGGAGCTGCAGGTCATCGGCCTGTCTGCGACCGTCGGAAACCCGACCGAGCTGCTGCGCTGGCTGCAGGGCTCGGGCGCGGGCCGGCGCCCGGCCCACGTCATAGCGCCGGATCTGCCGACCGCCTCATCGGCCACGGCGGCCGGACCGGTCACGGTGCCGCCGGGCGAGGTCGAGCTGGACTACGTCGGGTCGGTGACGAACGCGGCGAAGGTGCTGGCCACCCTGCACCGGGGCGAGAAGCGGCTCGTGTTCTGCGACTCGAAGAAGACCGTCGAGGAGCTCGGCCAGGCGCTGCGCGCCCTCGGTGTGGCGACGTTCCTCTCGCACGCGTCGCTGTCCGCCGAGGAGCGGCGCCGCTCCGAGGACGCCTTCGCCCAGGCCCGGGACTGCGTGATCGTCGCGACCAGCACGCTGGAGCTGGGCATCGACGTCGGCGACCTCGACCGGGTCATCCAGATCAACGCCCCGGGAACCGTCGCCTCGTTCCTGCAGCGCCTCGGCCGCACCGGCCGCCGGGCGGGCACCACCCGCAACTGCCTGTTCCTCACCCTGACCGAGAGCGCGCTCGTGCACGCCGCCGGGCTGCTGTCGCTGTGGGGCCAGGGCTGGGTCGAGCCGGTCGTCGCCCCGCCGGAGCCCCGGCACATCGTCGCCCAGCAGGTGCTCGCCTACTGCCTCCAGGAGAACCGGATCGGCGACCGGACGTGGGCGGACGAGTGGAACGGCCTCGCGCCCTTCGACCGTTCGGCGGAGCCGATCGTGCGGCACCTCGTCCGCGCGGGCTACCTGGACTCCGACGGCGGCATGCTGTTCATCGGACCCGAGGCGGAGCGTCTCTTCGGCCACCGGCACTTCTCCGAGCTGACCGCGGTCTTCACCGCGGCACCCGAGTTCACCGTCCTGCACGGCCGGGACGAGATCGGCCGCACCGACCCGGTTCTGCTCACCGACCCGGTCGAGGGCCCGCGGCTGCTGCTGCTCGCCGGCCGCAGCTGGCGGGTCACCCACATCGACTGGAAACGCCGCCGCTGCTTCGTCGAGCCCGCCGAGGGCGGCGGCCGGGCCCGCTGGCTGACGTCCGCCGACGGCGGGCTGTCCTTCGAGCTGACCAGGGCGATGCGGGACGTCCTGCTCGGCACCGACCCGCCGGTCCCCCTCACCCGCCGGGCGACGCAGCGGCTGGCGACCGTCCGCGAGAACCATCTGGACGTCGTCCACCCGGGCGGCACGATGATCGTCCGGACGGAGGACCTGACCGACGTCCGCTGGTGGACCTGGGCCGGCGAACGCGCCAACCGCACCCTCGTCGCGAGCCTCGGCGACCTCGCCGACCCGCTCCAGGCCCCGACCGCCTCCTACCTGCGCCTACGCAGCGACCTGACCCCACCCGAGTGGAGGGCCGCGACCGCGGACCTGGAATCCCGCCTCTGCCTGCCCCACGTCACCGACGAGGCGCTGGCCGGCCTGAAGTTCAACACCGCGCTACCCCCGCGCCTGGCCGAAGCGACACTCGCCACCCGCCTCGCCGACCTCCCCGCAGCCACCACCGTCCTGCGCGAACCCGTCCGCTTCACGACCCTGGAAAACTGACCGCTCGTCCGAATGCCCGCTCCCGCAGCGGGCTCGCGCACAGCAACGCCCAGGCCGCCAGGGACGAGGCGTCCTTGATGACTCCTCCGGAGAGCAGGTCGCCCCACTCGCGGTGACTGAAACGACGTGTCACGAGATCCTGCTCCTCCACGGAGAGCTCGCGCTGTCCGGGGGAGAGCTCAGTGGCCAGCCAGACCTGACACGCCTGGTCGGCGTAGCCGTAGGCGGTGAAGATCTGCCCCAGATGGTCGAGCCGGCCGGCCCGGAGCCCGGTCTCCTCCCGTAGTTCGGCCTCGGCCAGTTCCGCGGGCCCGACTTCCGGCTGGTCCTCCCAGGACCCCTGGGGGAACTCCCAGTAGCGGCCGTTGACCGGGTGGCGAAACTACTCGACCAGCCACACGCCATCAGTGTCGACAGGGATGATCAGGGCGAAGTCCGACTTCTCGACCACACCGAAAAGGCCGGGGCTGCCGTCGGCCCGAACGATGGCATCCTCCCGGACCCGCATCCACGGGTTCTCGTACGCGATGCGGGTGTCGCGAACGACGAAACCTCTGTCGCCAGCTGGCACGGTCTCCTCGCTTCGGTGCGGTGTCCACCGCGGCGGCCGGGCCATGCGGACGACGGCTGATGGCCGCGGACGACGACCGATGATCGCGGGCAGGCCGACAAGTTCGACGTCGCGTTCCCACAGTAGGCGGGCCAGTCGCGGGGCCCGGAAGGCTCGAACACCGACAAGTCACGTTGACGCCGCTCGCAGGTGCCGGCAGGGTAACGATGATCGGCTCGGCCGCGGTCAGCGATGGGCTTGTTGCGCTGGGCGCCTCGGGCCAGGACGACGGGGGACGGGGTGTGCTGGCACCGCTGACAGAGGCCGACCCCAGGAGCGTCGGCGGGTACCGGCTGGACGCGCGGCTGGGCTCAGGTGGCATGGGCGCCGTCTATCTCGCGTTCGGCGCGGACAGCCAGTCGACGGCACTGAAGATCATCCGGCCCGATCTGGCCGCACACCAGGAGTTCCACGCACGGTTCCGCCGGAGGTGGCCGCGGCGCGGCGGGTGCGTAGCAGTTTCGTCGCCGAGGTGCGGGCCGCCGATGTCGACGCGGATCCACCGTGGATGGCCACCGAATACGTGGACGGCGTCACCCTGGCCAGGGCCGTGGCGGAGGAAGGACGCCTCGACGGACGCCGGGTGGTCAGCCTCGCCGCGGGTCTGGCGAGCGCGCTCGTCGCCGTGCACCAGGTGGGGCTCGTGCACCGTGATCTCAAGCCCGCGAACATTCTGCTCGGACGGGATGGTCCGAAGGTCGTCGACTTCGGTATCGCCCGCGCCCTCGACGAGACAGCACTGACCGACACCGGGAACGTCATCGGAACGGCTGCCTGGATGGCACCCGAACAGCTCCTCGGGGAGCGCGCCGGCCCCGCGGCGGATGTGTTCGCCTGGGCCCTCTGTGTGGCCTTCGCGGCGACCGGACGCCAGCCGTTCGCCGGCGAGCCGGTGAACACTCCGGTCGCCTCCGCGCTACGCAGGTTGAACGCCGAGCCCGACCTCGACGGCGTGGGCGTCGCCGCCAGAGCCGCCACGGCTGCCCGACCCGCCGTCACCGCCACCTGGCCCGCCATCACGGCTGAGGGACATCCCCGCTCGCTGGGTGACGTGACTCGTCGACTCGATCGGCCGCCGCCCGTCGCGCGCTCTGGTGCCGGCCGTGGCGGTGGCGGCGCTGCTGGTCGCGGGCGCGGGCGCGGGCCTGGCGATGCTGATCGCCGCGAGTCGTCCCCCGGGGAACAGTCCGGTCGCGGGCGGCACCGCCGCCCTTCGCCCCGGGTCCGATTCCCGGTCGTCCGCTCTCTCCGCCGACCGGACCGGACCGGACCCCACGGCCACCGCGACCCCGGCCCTGCCGAGCGCAGGTCCTCCCGGATCGCCGGCAGCCGGCGACAGCACCCCGGAGGGAGCTTCCGGCGCCCCGGATCTCGGACAGCCGCCGCGGCGCTCCGCAACCGCCGGACCCACCGCCGCGCCCACGGCCGGCGCGCCACCGCACTCGACACCGACGCCGACACCGAACCCGCAGGCACCAGACCCACAGGCACCAGGCCCGCCCGCGCAGGTCCCGCCGGCACCGTCCGCCACCCGCCCGCCGCCCGACCCGGACGGCGGGACGACCAGCCAGCTCGTCCTCCACGGCGCCGGAGGCACTGCCGGCTGGATCTGGTTCAACAGTGGAACCGCCAACCTGGAGAAGGGCCGCAACTCCTTCACGGTCAAGGACGTCGCCTGCGGCGACGCCTGGAGCATCTACGTCCAGTACGCCTACCAGGATTCGCAGGGGAACCCGCGTGAGAGCAGCAAATATCTTTCCGGGGACTGCGACCCGGTCGAGTGGTCGGGTTCCATCGCCGGCGCCCAGCCGGAGATCCTTTCCTTCCGGTGGCGGGGCTGCAAGTGGGACACCAACCACCAGAGCGCCGACACCTGCGAGCCGTGGATCACCTCGACCCTGCGCTGAGGACCCGAGGCCACCGAGACCGGCGCCCCCACCGTCATACGCGAGCCCGCGCGCTTCGCCACCCGGAGAATCTGACCAACGCGGCGCCCTACTACCGGGCGCCACCAGTTCGGCCCCGTCCGGCCGCGACGAGCGCGGCACGGCAGGCGGCGACCCCCGCCACCGCGTCACCGACCACCGGGACCGGAACCGGCGCTGGCGCTGGCGCTGGCGCTGGCGCCGAGCCGGTCGGCGGGGCCGGGGTGTGCAGGCCCGACCAGATGTTCAGCCAGGCCGACCACCACCGGGCCGGATCAGCCACCCGGTGCGCCCGGTAGGCGGCCGCGACCATCGCTCCCACCCCGGCACGCCTCAGCACAGCGCGCACACCGTCGGTCTGACCCGGCGTCAGGGCGTACGACGTCGTCGGTCCTGGAGACCGGGGTGCCCGGTCCTCATGACTCGAAGCCGGTGCCGGCCCTGGTGCCGGCCCTGGCGCTGGCGCTGGGCGGACCAGGCGGTACCGGGACGGGAACGCTCCCGACCAGTCCGCCGCGTCGAGGTAGTAGGCGATCGCGAGCAGGACTGAACGCAGGACACGCACGGACACGAGCCGGCCGCCGACGGCGGTCGGGACGAGCGTGAGCGCGCGAACGTGGGAGTACATCGCGGAGACGGCGGAGCGTTGTGGAATGCTGGATGGCACGGTTCGGGCTCCTGGTTTGGCAGGGTTCGGATCGAGGCCCCGTTCCGGTGCTGCTAACACCGGGCGGGGCCGCCCCACTGGGAGGGATAACCCACAGTAGCGGGTTAAATCAGCTGCACCCGCCAGGCTTTTGCTGTGACCACAACTAAGCCACGTCCCCGTGTGGACGACGAACGACATCGCCGCGTGGCTCGGCGTGGGAGCGGAGCAGGGACGCCGGATCGTGAGCCACCCCGACCCTCCCGGACCGCCTTCCACGAATCAGTCATTTTTATTTATAAATTTTCATTTCCGAACAGGATCTGGCTCGTCAAATCATCGAGGCCGAGCAGCTGCACATGGCCACCGAGGCCGCCACGACAGGCCGCTGGCGGTCGCCGGAACCGTCCAGTGCAGGATCGGCTCGGCCGAGTCGCTGCTGATCAGCGGCGGCGGGGAGCCGCACGGCGCCTCGGTGGGCGTGGGCGGGCGCTTCTCAGTCGTCTTCGCCAATCCTTCCGTCCCCAGCACCGCGACCGTCCAGGTGAGATGCGACGTCGCGGGCCAGCGGACGTATCACCCGACCAGCTTCCTCCTACGTCACCCGGTGGTCGGCCAGGTTCTCAACGTGAGCCTCATCGCCTGATGACCCGACCGGTGGGTGGTGCGCGCAAGTCCCGGCGCACCACCCACCGGTGGAAATCGCGTGCGCCTTTCACCTCGACCAGTCTCCCGGGTGGGAGACTGGCGACACAATGAAAAACGTGATCACTTCTTTGGACAGGCCGGCGAACCCGCCCTGGCAGCCGTTACAGGCCGAGGGGTGGAAGCTGTCGGACAGTCCCGAGCTCCTGGACCGCCACCAGGTGTGGAGGTGGTTGTCGCTGGAGGCCGCCTGGTCGCGTGGCCGCAGCCAGGAGGCTGTGAACACCTCGCTCGACCATTCCCTCACCGTGGGCGTCTACGATCCGGCTGGTCGGCAGCGGGGAGTCGCCCGTTGCGTGACCGACCGGGTGGCCGTCGGATTCATCGACGACGTCTACGTCGATGCGGACCATCGTGGCAAAGGTGTTGGGCGCTGGCTGGTGTGCGGGCTGCTCCAGCATCGACTGCTGCGCGGCATCTCGCAGTTCACGTTGGTGACGGAAGACGCGCACGCCCACTACGCCGCGAGCGGATTCACGCCCCTGACCAAACTCCAGCGATGGATGCAGTGGCGACGCGACACCGGCTCCGCGTACACGCCCGATCCCTGGGCGCCAGGCTCCCCGCCCAGCTCCGTCAGCTGAGGTGCCGACGTTGAGCCGCTCGCGCATTCGTCCTCCGCGAATCGGTACGCGTCGCAGCGTGGTGAGTGACACTCTCTGCGACAGGCGCATTCCGAGACGGGGGCATCGCGGCGATGGAGACGGACCTGTTGCTCGCACGGCACGGTGAGGCGCACTGCAATCTCAGACGTGTCGCGGGCGGCGAGATCGGCTGCACCGGACTGACGGAACGTGGCCGTGACCAGGCGCGGCAGCTCGGCAGGCGGCTTCGCCGAATGCACGACGACCAGCCTTTCGACGCCGTCTACGTCTCGTCGAGGCGCCGTGCCCGGGAGACCGCGGAACTCGCCACCGGCGGGCTCGGCGTGCCGGTCACCGTCGAGCCGGCACTGGCGGGGCCGCAGCACGGCGTCGCGGACGGCCGGCCTTGGACGGAGATCTGGGCCGCGTTCGGTGCCAGCCCCGGCGACGAGCCGGACCGGCCGTTCGCCGAGGGCGCGGAAAGCTGGAACCAGTACCTCGCCAGGGCGATGGCAGCTCTGGGAGAGATCATCGAACGACATCCGGAGCAGCGGGTGCTCGTCGTCGCGCACGCCGAGACCGTCGAGGCCGCCCACACACGGTTCCTGCGGCTGCCGTCGCGCCCAGGGGTCGGTTTCGCCGTGGCGCACTGCTCGATCACCTGGTGGTCACACCGCGCGCCGGAGTTCGGGGCGGCACGCTGGCAGCTCGTCAAGCACAACAGCACCCGACACCTCGATCAGATCGAGTCCGCCCGTCTCACACCCGCGGCGCGGGAATCCGGCCCCTGACGGGCAGTACGCGGCCATGTGCCTGAACGGCTCGACGCCGCTCGACCCGACATCCCCCGCCACCGTGGGCGGGCCTGGCGCGAAACACGTCTCCTGGTTTCTTCCGCGGCCGTGCCCCTGCCATAAACCGTGCTGTGTGCATAGACCGTTCCAGGCGTCGAGCAGATGACGGATGATCCGTCGAGACGGGACCTGGGATCGCACTGGCCAACGGGCCGTGAACGCTTTCTGGATCGCACCTCCGGTTGCTTCGGCAGGTCGTAGGAATCATTCATGAGCCAGGTGAGCCGACGGTCCGTCGTTCTCGGCGGAATTGCGGGTGTGGGAACGGTGCTGGCGGGTGCCGCGGCGGCCCGTGCCGCCTCCTATCCGTTCACGCTGGGCGTCGCCTCGGGTGAGCCCAGCGCGGACGGATTCGTGCTGTGGACCCGCCTCGCGCCCAGGCCCCTCGCCACGGACGGGCTCGGCGGCATGTCGAGCGGCGCCGTCACCGTGGAGTGGCAGGTCGCCACGGACCAGTACTTCACCCAGCTCGCCGCCAGCGGCTCGGTCTCCGCCGTCCAGGCCTGGGCGCACAGCGTGCATGTCGAGGTCGGCGGCCTGCAGCCCAACCGGGAGTACTGGTACCGCTAACGAGAACCTGCAGCTCTACCGGCGCCTGCGCTGGGGCAGCCTGGCCACCTTCCACATGCTCGACACCCGGCAGCACCGGGACGACCAGGCGTGCGGTGACGGCACGAAGGTCTGCGCCGCGGCCGACGACCCGGCACGCACGCTGACCGGGGCGACGCAGGAGGCATGGCTGCTCGACGGCCTCGGCCAGCGCCTGGGTACCTGGGACATCATCGGCCAGCAGGTGTTCTTCGCCCAGCGCCTCGCCGCCGCCGACGGCTTGAAGAGCATGGACGCCTGGGACGGTTACACCGCCAACCGCGGCCGGATCCAGGCGGGCTGGCAGGCCCGCGGCAACACCAGCACGGTCGTGCTCACCGGAGACGTCCACCAGCACTGGGCGGCCGACATCATGGACGACTACACGACCCAGAACAAGGTGATCGGCACCGAGCTGGTGTCCACCTCGATCACCTCAGGCGGGGACGGCGCCGGTGCCGGGACCGGCCTGTCCGGCCTCAACCCGCATGTGAAGTTCAACTGGAACCGGCGCGGCTACGTCCGCACCGTCACCACACCCACCCAGATGACGGTGGACTTCCGCCTGTACCGCGACGGGACGTCGCTGTACGAGAAGAAGCTGTCGGCGGGCGGGAGCGGCGGCTGGCGGCACGTCCAGYCCGACGTCGCCCTGCGCGAGGACGGCACCGCGGTGGTCATCTGGGCGGAGGACCCTGACGGCAACGGGTACTACAACATCGCCGTGCGTGCGGTGAACACCGCGGGCACGGTGACCGGCTCGGCCCAGGCCAACGCGAACGCCGACGGGCAGCAGCTCAACGCGCACGTCGCGGCGGACCCGGACGGCCCCGGGTTCGCGGTCGCGTTCGAGGAACCAGCTCCACCCGTCGGTGGCCGCGAACCTCAACGGCGACCAGGTCGTCGCGTGGGAGACCGACCAGAACGGGAGCGCGCAGGTCGGCGCCCGTTCCTTCAGCGCGGCGAACGCGGCCGGACCTGAGGTCGTCCTGCCCGGGGCGGACCCGCAGACCGGCATCGACGACCAGCGCAACGCGGTGGTGTCCTGGGGCGAGTCCACCGACGTCCACGCCCAGGGCCTCAACCCGGACGGCACGGTCACCGGCCGGCTGCCCCGGCTGCGGGTCCACAGCACCGTCGCCGGCAAGCAGAACGAGCCGGCGCTCGGCGTCAACCCGTGGGGCCAGATCGTGATCGCCTGCACCGACGACAACGACGGCAACGGCTTCGACCAGGTGTATCTGGGCACCGGCCTGGTCAACAGCACCTGGTGAACAGGGGGCCGGCATCGATGGGGATGATCCGCGCTAACGTGCGGATAGGGTTCCACTCCGTGGACGTCGGCTGTAGCCACCGCTGAGCCGCATCCGGCGAGGAACACGAGAAGCCCGAGACCGAGGACCCGCCTGTGCATCCGACGCCGCTCGACCCGCCGTCCGCCAGCCGGGCGTCCCTCGGACCGGCCGGAGGCGGGCCCGCCTCCGGTGGGCTGGAGCGGATCCGCGGGCAGGTGGTGTTCGACAGCGCGTGGTTCCCGCTCCGGGAGCACGGATCGCAGGGCTTCTCCCGGATGGGCAGCCGCCGGCTGGTGCTCACCGACCACCCCGCGGCCTACGTCCATGACACGAACGTCCTCGGTGGGGCCACCACCGTGACCGCGCTCGAGCCGGCCGTCGACCCGGGCGCGACGGTGGAGCTCGTCGAGCACAGCGGCCGCCTCGTCGTCGACCTGCGGCTACCGGCGGGACGGGCGTTCGCCGCGTCCACCGTGGCACCGTTGCCGACCGAGGCGCTCGCGCTGCTCACCGGCCTGCGGGGCGCGCTGCTGGCGGACGCGGCATCGACGTCCTTCGTCAGCCCGTGCGCGGTCTCGGTGACACCGCTGTACGAGGCCGAGCCCACCGCGGCCGCGCCGTCCGCGATGGAGGCGACACCAGCCGTCGCCGCGCCGCGGGAGCTGACGGCGTACGTGGTCGTGCGGGGCGGGCGGCTGGAGCTGCGGGCCCGCGGGCGGGCGCTGCTCGACTGGCCGCTGAACCGAATCGGCGTCGGCCCGGGCGGCCCGAGTGTCGCGGTGGTCAGCGGCGGCGCCGTCCTGGACGGCCGGTTCCTCACCGGAGTCGTCCTGCACCTGGTCACCCCGCAGGTGCTGCACGCCTTCCTGGCGGCGGCGGGAACGGGGACGGTACGGGCGGACGCCTCGGACGCGCCGGCCGCCATCGGGACGTCGGCCCCGGTGTCGGCGCGGGGCCTGGCGGGAGACGCCGAGGTCACCAGGGTCGACTGCGTGCTCGACGACACCGCCCTCGAGCTGCAGGAGCATCACAGCGCCCGGGTGGTGGCCAGGTTCGACCTGTTCGACTCGCGGCTGCGCGTCGCCGGGTCGGCCGAGCGGTTCGTCGTCGTCGACCCGGAGCACGGCCCGGTGACGGTGCAGAGCGAGTCGGCGGTGTTCGGCCGGCGCCTGCTGGAGCATCCGGCGCTGCGCACCGCCGCCGAGCGAACCCTGGCGGACGGCCCGTACCCGGCCGAGCTCGCCGACGGCCGGCCGGTCGTCTGCGCGGTCGGGCCGGACGCGCTGCGGGTCCGCGGTCCCGGCCTGGAGCTGCGCCTGCCGTTCACGGCCCTGCGCGCGGTCGAGGGGACGTCCCAGGAGCAGCGGGCCGGTCTGCGGGTGGCGACCGGCGACGCCGAGGTCTCGATCGTCGGCCAGCTCGAACTGGTCCGCGCGGTGCACACCGACATCGTGGCCGGCCGGCACGCCACCGCGGGGCCGCGGGCCGTCCCCGACATGCTGCGGGCGGCCGTCGGGCTGGAGGAGGACTACTTCCTCTATACGATCTTCGGGCCGTTCTACGAACTGCACGCCGTGCTGCTCGGTGACGGTACCGCGGCCGAGCTGGGCCGGGCGGTGCCACAGCCCACGGACGACGAGGCGCGGGCGCGGACGGCCGCGACCCTCGCGGAGGGCCTGGTCGAGCTGCAGCGCCATCTCGACCAGGTCGGCTCGGTGCTGCCCGCGTTCGTGCGCCACCGCGACGCCCTGCTGCTGGAACCGGTGACCGGTGGCGCCGAGCCCGCCTGGCTGAAGGCACAGGAGGGTCGGCTGCGGGCGGCGCTGACGCCGGTGCAGCGGGCGGCGGCGGAGACCGCGCAGCTCGCCGCCCAGGCGACCCGGCTGCTCGACCTGGACCCGGCGGCGCTGCCACGCCCCAACTACACCGGGACGGCGGTCTCCCTGGGCGTCGCCGCGCTGCTGAACCCGGTCTTCCTGGTGTCGGGGGCGACCCAGGCCTACAGCCGTTACACGCAGGGCGAGAAGCGGACCGCGCAGCTGGGGGCGCAGTCCGCGCGCGGCTGGGCGACGCTGCTCGACCGGTGGAACGTCCTCGTCTCGACCACCCTGCCGGTGCTCGGCTACGTCCTCACCGAGAACCTGTTCGCGCCACGGTGGGAGACCGCGCGGCGGATGACGTCCGAGCTGCGCGGAGCGCCCGTCCACACCCGGGAGGCGGTGCTGAGCGCGGTCGCGTACCGGCTCGCGCGGCTGGACGTGCTGCGACGCTATCCCGCGGGGGCGGGGATCCGGGTCGGGCGGGGCGCGGTCGCGGACCATCTCCGGGCCGCCCGGGATACCGTCGCCACGCCCCGTTTCGTCGACTTCTGATCCACCTTCTGACCCGCGGGGAGCAGGAATGTCGATCTTCACCAGCCAGTTCGACCGGGCCCGCGCCTACGCCGACGACTATGCCGGGCATCACGCCGACCCGGACCTGACGGACCCGGTCACCCGCCACGGCGACGCGGGCCTGGACGCCGGTTCCGTCGACGGCGCCGGCTGGGGCGAGGGCTGGGACCACGACTGGGACCTCGACCCGGGCCACGGCTCGAACGCCGAGACGGCTACGGGCACCCACCACGACGCGTCCGGCGCCGAGGAGACGAAGCTCCACGACTCGGACCCGCACGAGACCGACGGGGTCCACGAGACCGGCGGAACCCACGAGCATCACGAGAGCCACGAGGCGAAGCACTCCGATGACGGCGGGTGGAAGCACCCCGAGGACTACGGCACCACCGGCTCCGGAGCCGGTGGTGCCTCGTTCGGCCTCGACGACGACGGCGGCGCCTACCTCGTCGACGACGACCCGGTCGACGACGACAGCGTGGATCTTTAGGCCTGGCTCAGGGGATCCTGACTCCAGGGAAGAGGACCTCGATGTCCAGGCCACCCTCGGGCCGGGCGCGCGCGGTCAGGGTGGCGCCGTGCGTGCCCGCGACGGCGCGGACGATCGCCAGCCCGAGGCCGTGCCCGGCGGCCCGCCGGACCCGCTGGCCGCCGAGCTGCTGGAACGGCTGGAAGAGCCGCTCGACCTGGTCCGGTGGGACGACCGGTCCGGTGTTGCGAACCGTGAGGTGTGCTCCGTGCCTGGTGGCCGCCGTCACGATCTCGACTCGTCCGCCGGGGACGTTGTGCCGCAGCGCGTTGTCGACCAGGTTCGCCACCAGGCTCTCGACCAGCCGTGGGTCGCCGGCCGTCGGCGCCGCGCCGAACGTGCTGATCACCTCGACGCCATCGTCCCGTCCGGTGCCGTCGACGCCTCCGGTCCGCCGGGTCAGCAGGACGCCGCGGGCGACGACCGCCAGATCGAACGGTTCTCCGTGTTCCACCCCCTGCTCGCCGCCGGCCAGCGTGAGCAGCGCCTCGATGAGGCTCTCCTGTGCTTCGCCGAGGGCGAGCACGTCCTGGCAGGCGGCCCGCAGCGAGTCGACCGTCGCGTCCGGGTCGGCGAGGGCCACCTGCAGCACCGTCCGTGTGGCGGTCAGGGGCGTCCGCAGCTCGTGGGAGGCGTTGGCGACGAAGTGCCGCTGCGACGCGAACGCCGCCTCCAGCCGCTCGAACAGGTCGTCCAGCGTGCCCGCCAGCTCGGTGAACTCGCCGGGCCGCCGGTGGGGCCCGAGCCGGCGGTGCAGGTTGGTGGCGGAGATGTCCCGTGCTGTCGTGGTCATGGTGCGCAGCGGGCGCAGGAAGCGGCCCGCCACCAGCCAGCCGAGGATGATCGAAATCACCACCATGGCGGCGAGGGCGACCGCGGAGACGGTGAGGAGACGGGACGTGTCCGGGCCGGGCGGGGCGCTCGTCCCGAGGCCGGGCGGGACTCCCACGGGGACGGACTGGCGGGTCTGCAGGATCGGCACGGAGAGCAGCAGGACGCCCGACACGAGGAACGGGCCCGCGTAGAGCAGGGTGAGCTGCGTCCGCAGCGTCCACCGGAGCGTCACGACTCACCGATCCGGTAGCCGCCCTCGCGGACCGTGTGGATCACCGGGGGATCACCGAGCTTGGCCCGCAGGCGGCGGATCGTCGTCTTCACGGCGGTCGTGAACGGGTCGGCGGTCTCGTCCCACACCCGTTCCAGGAGCTCCTCCGCGGAGAGCAGCCGACCGGCCGAGGAGAGCAGGCACTGCAGGACCGCGAACTCCTTCGGGCTCAGATCCAGGCGGCGCCCGGCGCGGGACGCGACCCGGCGGGTCGGGTCGAGGGTCAGGTCCCCGCTCTCGAGGATCAGCGGCAGCGCCACGGCGGGACGGCGGCCCAGCGCCCGGACCCGGGCCACCAGCTCGGCGAAGTCGAACGGCTTCGGCAGGTAGTCGTCGGCGCCCAGACCGAGTCCGTCGACGCGCTGCCTGACGGTGCTCGCGGCGGTCAGCATCAGTACCCGGCTCGCCGAGTGCGCGGCGGCGATCCGCCGGCACACCTCGTCGCCGTGCACGCCGGGCAGGTCCCGGTCGAGGACCACCACGTCGTACCGCGTCACCGCCAGGTGATCGAGAGCGTCGGCGCCGTCGAGGACCACGTCGACCGCCATGCCCTCACGGCGCAGCCCGGTGCCCAGGGTCCGGGCCAGGATCTCGAAGTCTTCGACCACCAGAACACGCACGCCCCTCACGGTGCCATGCCCCGGGTGTCAGCCCGGTGTCGTCCACCGGCACCGGGATGACACCGGCGCACGCGTAGAACCCGGACCCATGATTACTGTGCACGGGCTGCGCAAACGGTTCCGCGGAACCGTCGCCCTCGACGGGATGACCTTCGCCGTCCGGCCGGGGCAGGTCACCGGGTTCGTCGGCCCGAACGGCGCGGGCAAGTCCACCACCATGCGCGTCATCCTTGGCCTCGACAGGGCCGACGCCGGTGACGCCCTCATCGACGGCCATCCCTACCGCGGCCTGCGCGACCCGCTGCGCCACGTCGGCTCCCTGCTCGACGCCGCGGCGCTGCAGCCCGGCCGGACCGCCCGCAACCATCTCCTCTGGCTCGCCCACTCGCAGGGCCTCACCGCCCGGCGCGTCGACGAGGTTCTCGATCAGGCCGGCCTGCGGGCGGTCGCCCGGCGCCGGGCCGGCGGCTTCTCGCTCGGCATGCGGCAGCGGCTCGGGATCGCCGCCGCGCTGCTCGGCGACCCACCGGCGCTCCTGCTCGACGAGCCGTTCAACGGCATGGACCCGGAGGGCATCGTGTGGATGCGCCGGCTCCTGCGTGCGCTCGCCGCCGAGGGCCGCGCGGTCCTGGTGTCGAGTCATCTGATGAGCGAACTGCAGGAAACCGCCGACCACGTGGTGGTGGTCGGGCGCGGAAAGGTCATCGCCGACGCGCCGGTGGCTCACCTGCTGGCCACCGCGCCGGGGGCGCGGCGGGCGACGCTGGAGGACGTCTATCTGGCGCTCACCCGTGACGAGGTCGAGTTCCGCGCCGTGGACCCGGCGCGGGCCCGATGAACGCCTTCGGCCAGGTGCTGCGCGCCGAGTTCACGAAGTTCCGCACCGTCCGCGGCTGGGTCGTCGCGGCCGTCGCGGCCGCGGGCGCGACGATCCTGTTGGGCCTGCTGCCAGGCATGCAGGGCTCGTGCGGCCGGAACGGGCCCGGGTCCGAGTGTGCGCCGACGCTCGGGCCCGGCGGGGAGGTGGTCGTCGACAGTTTCGCCTTCGCGCACCGCCCGCTCACCGGGGACGGCAGCATCACCGTCCGCGTCACCTCGCTCACCAGCCGCCTGCTGGACCCGGGCCCGGACGGGCCGCCACCGGACGACGGGTCTCCCCACGAGGCGTCTGCACGCGAGGCGGCCACGCCAGGGGCGTCTCCGCGCGGGTCGCGCCCTGCCGTCGTGCCGTGGTCCAAGGCCGGGCTCATCCTCAAGGCGGGCACGGCGCAGAGCTCGTCCTACGCCGCGGTCCTGGTCACCGGCGGCCATGGCGTTCGGATGCAGTACGACTACACCCACGACCGTGCCGGGACGCCCGGCACGGTCAGCACCGACTCCCCGCGCTGGCTGCGGCTCACCCGCACCGGCGACACCGTGGCCGGAGCAGAGTCGCCGGACGGCACCACCTGGACCACGGTCGGCTCCGTGCGGCTGGCCGGCCTGCCGCCGACGGTCGAGGCGGGGCTGTTCACGACGTCCCCGCAGCACGCGGAGCGGGTCGGCGGATCGCTCGGCGCCGGCACCACGGGCGGCCCGACCGAGGCGACCGGGACCTTCGACCACCTTCTCGTGCGGGACGAGGCTCGCTCAGCCGGCGCGCCCGGCCAGGTGGCGCGGCCGGCGTGGGAGGGCGAGAACGTCGGCATGCCGGGGCCTGCGCCGCAGGTTCCCGGCGGCGATCTCGAACGCGCCGGCGGCGTGTTCACGGTGACCGGCTCCGGCGACATCGCCCCGGCCGTCGCCGGCGCGGCCGGTATCGGCGTGTCCCTCGCCCGGACCCTCGCCGGAACCTTCGTGATGTTGCTTGTCGTGACCGTCGTCAGCACCGGGTTCATCACCGCGGAGTACCGCTGCGGCCTCATCCGGACCACCCTGACCGCCAGCCCCCGCCGCGGCCGGCTGCTCGCCGCGAAGGCCGTCGTGGTCGGCGCCGTCGCGTTCGTGACCGGCCTGGTCGCCGCCGCCGTCGCCGTCGTCCTCGGCCAGCGCGTGCTGCGCGGCAACGGCGTCTACGTCCACCCCGCGACGACGCCGACCGAGCTGCGCGTGATCGTCGGGACCGCCGCGCTGCTCGCCGTCGCCGCGGTCCTGGCGCTCGGGCTGGGGACGTTGCTGCGGCGCGGTGTCACCGCGGTGGCGACCGCCGTCGCCGTGATCGTCCTGCCGTACCTGCTGGCCATGACCGTCCTGCCGGACGGGGCCGCGCGGTGGCTGCTGCGGGTGAGCCCGGCGGCGGCGTTCGCGCTGCAGCAGACGGCGACGCAGTATCCGCAGGTCGCCAACCTCTACACGCCGGCGAACGGGTACTTCCCCCTCGCCCCGTGGGCCGGCTTCGGGGTGCTCGCCGGGTGGGCCGCCCTCGCCCTGGGCACGGCCGCCGTCCTCCTCCGGCGGAGGAGCGCGTGAGATCGGCCCTGCACGCCGAGTGGACCAAGCTGCGGACCTCGCCCGGCACGCTCGGGCTGGCGCTCGCCGTGATCGTGAGCACGGTCGGGTCGAGCGCCGCGGTGGCCGCGGCGACCGGGTGCGCGCCGGGAGGTTGTGGGCAGGACCTGACGAGACTGAGCCTCACCGGGGTCCAGGTCGGTCAGGCCGTCGTCGCCGTCCTCGCGGTCCTGGTGATCGGCGACGAGTACAGCACCGGGATGGTCCGGGTCACGCTCACCGCGCTGCCCCGACGGACGACTGTCCTGGCCGCCAAGGCCGTCGTCGTCGCCGGGGTCGTCGCGGTGACGGCCGTGCCCGCCGTCCTCGGGTCCCTGACCGTCGGGTGGTTCATCCTTCCCGGGCACGAGGTCGTCCCCCGGGCGGCCGTCGGTTCCGTGCTGTACCTCGTCCTCATCGGCCTGCTGGGCCTGGGAACGGCCACCGCCGCGCGGAACCCGGCGGCCGCGTCCGGGATCGTCCTGGGACTGCTGTACGTGTTCCCGATCATCGCCCAGGTGGTCACCGACCCGGGCTGGCGGCGGCACCTGCAGCAGGCCGGGCCGATGAGCGCCGGGCTCGCCGTCCAGGCCACCGGCGACGTCGACGCCGTGCCGATCGGACCGTGGCAGGGACTCGGCGTGCTCACGCTGTGGGCGCTGGCCGCGCTCCTCACCGGCGGCCTGCTCCTCGCCCGGCACGACGCCTGACCACCGCGACACCTGACCACCGCGATGCCTCACCACAGCGGGCGAGCGGTCTCAGGATCCGCCGATCTCGGCGGCGAAGCTCTCGACCCGGTCCGTCCTTCCGGCGATCACCACGAGATCACCCACGTCGAGGACCGTTCCGGCCTCGGCGTGGGTGAACTCGCCGCCGGGCTTCTTCGCTCCGACGATGGTGATCCCGTACCTGCTGCGCAGCGCCGTCTTCTCCAGCGCCCGCCCGCAGATCCCGCGCGGAGCGCGCAGCTTCGCTATCGCGTAGTTGTCGTCGAGCTCCAGGAAGTCGATGAGCCGGCCGGTCAGCAGGTGGGCCACCCGCTCACCGGCATCCCGCTCGGGATAGACGACGTGGTTGACGCCGATGCGTTCCAGGATGCGGCCGTGCTCGCGGGTGATCGCTTTCGACCAGACCTCGGCGACGGACAGGTCGAGGAGCACACCGGTGGCCAGCACGCTGGCCTCGATCCCGGTGCCGATCGCGACGACCGCCTGCCGGAACTCGTGCGCGCCGAGCTGACGCATC
Source organism: Parafrankia soli (assembly GCF_001854695.1). Lineage (GTDB taxonomy): Bacteria > Actinomycetota > Actinomycetes > Frankiales > Frankiaceae > Parafrankia > Parafrankia soli. Next base: position 15,752 of record NZ_MAXA01000230.1, on the reverse strand, counting down.
ACCTCCTCGCTGGTGGCGTCCGCCTCGACCACGTGGGTGAGCTTCCCGGACCAGCGCTGGACCAGGTCGTGGTTGGAGTCGACGGCCACCACGTGATGTCCCAGCTCCTGCAGGGTCTCGGCCAGGGTGCTTCCGAAACGACCGAGACCGATGACGAGGACGCCGTCCTCGGAATGTCTGCTAGCCAACGATGGGCCTTTCCTCCGGTAGGCGGTACAGCCGCCGCCGTTCGCGCAGCGCCAGCGCCGACGCGACGGCTATCGGCCCGGTCCGACCGATGAACATCAGCACGATGAGCACGCACTGCGCGAACGCGGGCAGCTCGGCGGTGATCCCCGTGGACAGGCCGACGGTGCCGAAGGCCGACGTGACTTCGAAGAGCACCTGGTCGAGGGTGTGGTGGCTGACCGAGAGCAGGCACAACGTGGCGACGACGATCAGCGCGACGCCGAGCAGCGCGACCGCGAGCGCCTGGCGCAGCGCGGCCGGGGAGACCTGGCGGCCGAAGGCGTCCACCGTCTCGTCGCCGCGGGCCTCGGCCAGGATGGCGAAGAAGAGGATCATGAATGTTGTGATCTTGATTCCGCCGGCGGTGCTGGCGCTGCCGCCGCCGATGAACATCAGCACGTCGGTCACGACGAGCGTGCTCGCGTCCGCGTCCGCGTAGTCGATCGAGTTGAAGCCCGCGGTGCGCGCGGTGGTGCTGGCGAAGAACGCCGCGAGCAGCTTGTCACCGACGCCGTGCTCCCCCAGTGTCGCGGCGTTGCGCCACTCCGTCGCCGCGACAGCGATCGTGCCGGCGACGGTCAGAATCCCGTATCCCAGCAGCGTCACCCTGGTGTGAAGGGACCAGTACCGGGGTGTCCGAAGCTCGTGCCGCAGTTCGAACAGCACCGGGAACCCGAGCCCGCCCAGGATCACACCGCCGGCCACCGTCAGGATGATCACCGGGTCGGCCGCGAAGCCGACGAGGTTGTCCCCGTAGAGCGAGTGGCCCGCGTTGTTGAACGCGGTGATCGAGTGGAACACGCTCTCGTAGGCGGCGCGGGCCGGTGACCTGTCATAGGTCAGCCACAGCCGCAGGAACAGCACCGCGGCGATCACCGCCTCGACGGTGAAGGTCACCAGGGCGACCGCGCGCACCACCCGCCGCACCTCGCCGAGGCCGAACGATTGGGTCTCGGCGGCGGCCAGCAGCCGGATCCGCATACCCAGCCGGCGCGACACCAGCAGTCCCAGCAGCGACGCCGAGGTCATGAACCCGAGCCCGCCCAGTTGGACCGCCGCCGCGATCACGACCTCGCCGAAGGTGGTCCAGTGGGTGCCGGTGTCGACGACGGCGAGCGCCCCGCTGGCGGCCCCGGTCGCGGTGAAGACGGCGACCAGCGGCGACGTCGTCCGGCCGGGCGTGGTCGCGACGGGCAGGAGCAGGAACAGCGTCGTCGCCGCCACCGTGACCGCGAAGCCCAGCACGACGAGCCGGACCGGATGGGTCAGCAACCCCGCCCGCGGGCGGGGGCGCAACCGACGGGCGGGGCGACCGCTTTCCGGGCGCAGGAGACTCGCGATCCCGTCCGCGCCGGGTGTCGCGGCTCGCCGCGGGGCCACCGCACGTTTCCTGACGAGTTCAGCCGGACGTCAGAGCCGTCGCCGCTGCGGCACCTGGATGCCGGTGACGGGCCGTGGGCGGTACGGGGCCTCCAGCCGGGCGGCCTCGTCGTCGGTGAGGGTCAGTTCCAGGGAGGCGAGCGCGTCGTCGAGGTGCCCGGGCTTCGTGGCGCCGACGATCGGCGCGGCGACGACGGGATTGCGTGACACCCAGGCCAGCGCCACCTGGGCCCGGCTCACGCCGCGCTCGTCAGCGATGCGGGCGACCTCCTCGACGATCAGCCGGTCGTCGTCCTGGTAGAAGGCGCGGGCGAAGGGGTCGGACTCGGCGCGGGTCGTGGTGGCGTCCCAGTCGCGGGTGAGGCGGCCGCGGGCCAGCGGGCTCCACGGGATCACGCCGATCCCCTGGTCCGCGCACAGCGGGAGCATCTCCCGCTCCTCCTCCCGGTAGAGCAGGTTGTAGTGGTTCTGCATCGTCGCGAAACGGGTCCAGCCGTGCCGCTCGGAGATGAACAACGCCTTGGTGAACTGCCAGGCGTACATCGACGAGGCGCCGATGTAACGGGCCTTGCCGGCCTTCACGACGTCGTGCAGCGCCTCGAGCGTCTCCTCGATCGGCGTCGTCTCGTCCCAGCGGTGGATCTGGAAGAGGTCGACGTAGTCCGTGCCGAGGCGCCGCAGGCTCGCGTCGATCTCGTGCATGATCACCTTGCGGGAGAGGCCGGCCCCGTTCGGGCCGGACCGCATCCGGGAGTGGACCTTGGTGGCCAGCACGATCTCGTCCCGGCGGGCGAAGTCCTTCAGCGCCCGGCCGGTGATCTCCTCGCTGCGGCCCAGCGAGTAGACGTTCGCGGTGTCGAAGAAGTTGATCCCCGCCTCGATCGCACGCCGGAAGAACGGCCGCGACGCGTCCTCGTCAAGAGACCACGGCCAGTTCCCCTCCCCCGGGGTGCCGTAGCTCATGCAGCCCAGGCAGACCCGGGAGACCTCCAGGCCGGTCGACCCCAGCTTGACGTACTCCACGAGATCAGGCTCCTCTCCACCACAGCCGCACCCACCGCCACCGCGCCGCCGCGCGATCACCAGCCCACGACTCTGCCACGACGCGGCCGCGTCCGGTGTGTGTCCGGAGTCACCATGCCGTCCGCCAAACCCGGCGCAGGCCAATGACCTGCGCCGCCGCAGAGAAAAGGCCGGCCCGGGGCCGTCGCGGGCGGAAACTCGCGCACGTCCGGCCGGCCGGGGCCGGGAATGCCGACGTCCGGTGTGGACTTCGCTGTCACCGATGAGGTGCGCGACAGGTCCGCGGGTGCGGGGCTGTGGTTCGGCGGGCGGTCCGGCGCCTGTCGCGGAAGGAACCAGATGACGAAGGCCCAGGTCACAGAGATGGATCCAGCCGGCGCGAGCGGCGGGGACGGCGACGCCCGGGCCGCCGGGGCACCGCCGTCCAGCACCGTGGCGGCGGTGGACGAGGCGGGCGTCGATCCGCGGCGGTGGCGGGCGCTGCCAGTGATCCTGATCGCCAGCTTCATGAGCCTGTTCGACGTGTTCGTCGTCAACGTCGCGGCACCGAGCATCGAATCGGACCTGCACGCGTCCAACGCCGGGCTTGAGCTGGTCGTCGGCGGCTACTCGTTCACCTACGCCGCCGCGCTGGTCACCGGCGGCCGGCTGGGTGACCGGTTCGGCCGCCGCCGGATCTACCTGCTCGGGATGGCGGTCTTCACCGCCGCGTCGGCCCTGTGCGGGCTCGCACCCAACGAGGCGGTGCTGATCGGCGGCCGGCTGCTGCAGGGCGTCGGTGCCGCGGCCATGGTGCCCCAGGTGCTCGCGCTGATCAGCGTGACCTTCCCGCCGGCCGAGCGGCCGCGGGCGTTCGCGTTCTTCGGCGTGACGATCGGGCTCGGCGGGGTCTGCGGTCAGGTGCTCGGCGGGGTGCTGCTCGACCTCGACATCTTCGGCCTCGGCTGGCGGCCGATCTTCCTGGTCAACGTGCCGATCGGGCTGGCGGCGCTCGTCGGGGCGCGGCGGCTGGTCCGCGAGTCGCGCGCGGCTCGGGCGGAGCGGCTCGACCCGGTCGGGCTGGGCACGCTGACCCTCGGCATCGGGCTCGTCCTCATCCCGCTCACCCTCGGCCGCGACGAGGGCTGGCCGCTGTGGACGTGGCTCGCGCTCGCCGCTGGGATCGTGGTGCTCGGCGGGTTCGGGGCCTGGGAGGCCCGGCTGGCGCGCTCCGGCGGGCATCCGATCATCCCGCCGGCCGTGGTGCGGTCCCGGGCGGTCGTCGGCGGCATGGTGATGAGCGCGGGGTACTTCTTTTTCTTCGGCAGCTTCCTACTCGCCCTGACGATCTTCCTGCAGGTGGGCCAGCACCGCTCCCCGCTGAACGCCGGGCTGATGTTCGCGCCGCTCGGCGTGGTCTTCGCGTTCTCCTCGCTGGCGGCGCGCCGGCTGGTCACCGTGTACGGGCCGCGGGTGCTGACCGCCGGGGCGCTCACCACCGCCCTGTCCCTGGTCGGAATCGCGGTGGCGGTGTCGGTCGAGGGCACCGGCATGACCGCCTACGAGCTCACCCCGCTGCTGATGCTCGCCGGCATCGGCAACGGCCTGGTGATCCCGGCCCTGGCCGCGAGTGTCATGGCGGCCGCTCCCCCCGACATCAGCGGGACGGTGAGCGGCGTCCTCACCACCACGCAGCAGTTCGCCTCGGCGTTGGGCGTCTCCGGCGTGGGGGCACTCTTCTTCGCCGAGACCGCACGCAGCGGCGCGGACGCCGGCCTCTTCGCCGCCATCATCTGCGGCCTCATCTCGGTCGGCGTGGCCTTCCTGGGCTCCCTGGTTCTCCGCCGCCCACCCGCGGCACCGGCCGTCGCGGGGGCTGCCGTCGCCGGGGCTGCCGTCGCGGCATCCGCGGACTAGCGGACTAACCGCGGGCGTCGTAACGCCGACGGGCCTCGTCGATCCCGTCGGCGTTGCGCTCGGCCCAGTCGAGCAGCGAGGCGACGGTGTCGAGCAGGGTTCGCCCCAGGCCGGTGAGCTCGTAGTCGACGCGCGGGGGCACCTGCGGGTACACCGTGCGGGTGACGAGCCCGTCCCGCTCCAGGACGCGCAGCGTGCTGGTCAGCATGCGCTGGTTGATGCCGGGCAGCGCCCGCTTCAGCTCACTGAAGCGCCGCGGGCCGGCGGTGAGCTCGGTGACGACCGCGACCGACCACTTGTCACCCACCCGATCCATGATCGTCCGTACCCGGCAGTCGGCCTCACCCCGAGGCTCCCAGTCGGCGGCGAGCGAACCGTGCTCCGCCGGCTGTACCGGCACGTTGTGGGCCACTGGCACGTTGTGGGTCACCGCGACCTCCGGTCGGTGGTTGACGGCGGCTCTCTCTCGGCAAATACTACTTTCCGTGTCGATGAAGTTGAGATTGATCCGACGTCTCGCCGTCGACCTCGCGCGCAGCGGCAGCATGCGCTGTTCCTGAGACGCTCCTCGGCCACGCCGGCCGCCAGGGCGTCCGACCGCTCCCGCGCCGCCTCGTCACGATCCGGTCGCTCGAGATCCGGTCCCCTCCCACCTGGTGGCCTTGACGTGGCGAATGCCGACGCCACGTCCCCTCCGCCGGGAGCCCACTCATGTCCCTGACCTTCCACTGGTTCCTGCCCACCTCCGGCGACGCGCGCGACGTGGTCGGCGGCGGGCACGGCGCACCAGCCACGGCGAGCACCCGCGGCCGGCCGCCGACACTTGAGTACCTCGGCCAGATCGCCCGCTCGGCCGAGCAGCTCGGCTTCGCCGGCGCCCTGACCCCCACCGGTTCGTGGTGCGAGGACGCCTGGCTGACCACGGCGATGCTGGTCGAGGCGACGAAGCGGCTGAAATTCCTGGTCGCCGTACGGCCGGGGCTGGTCTCGCCGACGCTGGCCGCACAGATGGCGTCCACGTTCCAACGGCTCTCCGGCGGGCGGCTGCTGCTCAACGTCGTCACCGGCGGCGAGGCGGACGAACAGCGCGGCTACGGCGACTTCCTCGACAAGGACGACCGGTACGCCCGCTGCGACGAGTACCTGTCGGTGCTCTCCGATCTGTGGCGGGGACGGACCGTGGACGTCGACGGCCGCTTCGTGCGGCTGAGCGGGGCGCGGCTGTCGCGGCTCCCCGACCCGCCACCGGAGATCTACTTCGGGGGCTCGTCGCCGGCCGCGGTCGAGGTGGCCGCGCGCCACGCCGACGTCTACCTGACGTGGGGCGAACCGCCGGACGCCGTCGCCGCCAAGTTCGCCGAGGTCCGGTCCAGGGCCGAGGCGGCCGGGCGGGCGCCGCGCTTCGGGCTGCGCGCCCACGTCATCACCCGGGACACCGCCGAGGACGCCTGGGCGGCGGCGCACCGCCTGATCGCCGGCCTGGACGCCCGGACGGTCGCGGCGGTGCAGGAGCAGCTGGCGCGCAGCGAGTCCGAGGGCCAGCGCCGGATGCTCGCGCTGCACAACGGGTCGACCGCGAAGCTGGAGATCTTCCCGAACCTGTGGGCGGGGATCGGGCTGGTCCGCGGCGGCGCCGGGACCGCCTTCGTCGGCAGCCACCACGCGGTGGCGGACCTCATCGAGACCTACCACCAGGTCGGCGTCACCGAGTTCGTGCTCTCCGGGTATCCCCACCTGGAGGAGGCGTACTGGTTCGGGGAGGGTGTGCTCCCGATCCTGCGTGCCCGGGGCCGATGGTCCCCGTGACCTCGACCCCGTCCTGGACGGAACCGGAAATACCACCGCCCGGCCCCGCGGTACTTTCGCCAGGCAGACCCGGCCGGGCGGATTTCGTAATGGTGTTGACATCCGCGCCGTGACGGCACAGAGTTGGACCATGCTCCGGCCGGGTTCAACGACACCTCGGCTTCCACGGGCGACACCTCGGTTTCCACGGGCAACACAGCAGTCTCTAAGGGCGACCCGGCGGCTCCTGCAGACGACACGCCTCGTAATCCGCGGCCACATCGATTTCCTGCGGGTGGCGTCGGCCGCCTGTACGCGGTCACCCGCCAGCTGACCTCACCGAGGGCGAGCCGAGCCAGGCCACCAGGACGGATTCGTCCGCCCGCTCGGCCCCACGATTCCGGTGCCGGCTCTTCCAGCGACGGCAGGCGTACCTTCAGCGACGTCCACGCCGGCGCTCTTCCGACTTTTCCGGTAACAGCCGTGTTCTCCCTTATCCTGCGTGGCATGTTTTCTTTGGGCTGCCCACCGGGCGGTCTTTCTTACCGCCACTCCCACCCTCGCCTGGGTCGTCTCGCGCATTCCAACCGCACCGGCCCCATTTTCCCTGGAGCAGATCATGCATTCTCCGACGGACACCCGGAACCCGATCCGGTCCGGCCGCCAGGTGCGCGGTTTCGTCGGCCGCGCCGCGACCCGGTTCTGGCCCGCCGCCGACGCGGGCCGGCCGCCGCGGGCCTCGATCGTGATGATCCCCGGCCGCGGCGAGAGCGTGGACAGCTACGAACGGACCGCCGTGCGGCTGGCGATCGACGGCTACGACGTGACCTACCTGTCCACCCAGGAGCACGGCGCCGTCGCGCTGGCGGAGGCGCGGGTGCCCGGCGTGCCGTTCATCCTGCTCGGTTCGGACACCGGGGCCCTGCGCTCGCTGTCGCTGGCGGGCTCACCGGCGCTGCGACCCGACGCCCTGATCCTGCTGGGACTTCCCCTGGTGCACCAGCCATTCGCCGGCGAGCTGCCGACCGAGCTCCCACCGCGCGTGCTGCCCGACCTGCCGGTACTGCTGATCCACGGCGAGCAGGACGAGACAAGCCCGCTCCACCTCACCAAGATGATCACGCGGACGGTGAGCACGGCTCGACTGACGACCGTGCCGGGTGGGCACCAGATCATGACCGGGCCCGGAGTGCGCCTGGTAGCGGCGCTCACGGTGCTGTTTGTCGAGACCCTGCGCCAGATCGAGGGCGTGGGAGGCGGGCGGGCCCGCCTCGCGCGCGTCCCACGCCAGCCCGAGCCCGCCGCGAACCGGCTGTGACGTTGTCGGTTCCCTCCAGTTCACCAGGGCAGAAAAAGGTGCCTTCTTCCCCCTGACACCGGTCCGGGCAAAAATTGGTCAGGGCGCCTACCACGCGACGGGTCACGGGCCCGGCACGGTGCTTTCGCCCACTCCTCCGTGTCACCCGGAGCCGTATTCGTCAGCGGCGGAAATGTCATGCGGATCGTGCACCGACGCGGCGTTTCCGCCATCGCGTCGCCGCGTGCGCCCGAGAACAGTGAACACTCGTACCGAAGGGACAAAAATGACTGTCGAAGCCCCGCCTCTCGACGAAACCTTCGCCACCGCCGCCGACGAGGCGGTGATCGATCGGGCCACCGCCGCACTGCGCGAGAACGGCTATCTCGTACACGTGGTGGACACCGCCGCGCAGGCCCGTGAACTGGTCGCCGAACTACTGCCGACCGACCAGTCGGTCTTCACCGCGTCGAGCGAGACGCTGCGGCTCGCCGGCATCACCGCGGACATCGACGAGTCCGGAAAATACAATTCCGTCCGGGCCGCCGCCCCGCCGCCGAGCGAGGACGTCTACGCCACGATCCGGCTGGGCGCGACGCCGGACGTGGTCGTCGGCAGCGTCCACGCCATCACGGAGAACGGTCACCTGGTCGTCGGATCCGCCAGCGGCAGCCAGTTCGCGCCCTACGCGTCGGGCGCTCGGCGCGCCATCTGGGTCGTCGGCGCGCAGAAGGTCGTCGGCGACCTGGAGACCGCGCTGCGCCGGATCCGCACCTACAGCCTGCCCCGGGAGCACCAGCGCCTGGCCGACCTCTACGGCCAGTCCTCGTTCATCGGGCGGATCCTGATCCTCGAGCGCGAGGCGTTCCCGGAGCGCGGCACGGTCATCCTCGTCCGGGAGACCATCGGCTTCTGAGCCGGCTCAGCGTGGTTCCCCGCGGTGGCCGAGCCGCACGAAATCGGCTTCCGCCGCACGGCGTGGGCCGCGGCCCCGGTGGATATCCACCGGGGCCGCGGCCCACGTGCGCGCCCGTTCTCAGGCCACAGTCTCGAACAGTGCCATCATCCCGGTGCCGGCGTGATCCTGGACGTGGCAGTGGTAGAGGTACTTACCGAGGTACTCGGTGAACGTCGCCTGGATGCGGACCGTCTCGCCCGGCGCCACGAACACGGTGTCCTTCCAGCCCGACTCGGCCGGACCGGGCGGTACGCCGTTGCGGTCCAGGATCCGGAACTGCACCAGATGCAGGTGCAGGTTGTGGTAGACCGCCACCGGGGTGACCGGGTTGGTGATCCGCCAGATCTCGGTGCTGCCGCGGCGAATGGTGTAGTCGACGCGGTTGGGGTCGAACAGCATCCCGTTGATCGCGAACGGGAAGGCCGCGGTGTGGTACGAGAGGACCACGTCCCGGACCCGGGTCGCGGCGGGCAGCGGCGGATGCGCTCGCAGGGTGGCCGGGACGGCGCTGGTGTCCTGCCCCACCCGGGCGACCACGTCGAAGCGCAGCACGGGCAGGGCGACCGGCCGGCTCGGATCGTTGAGGTTCCGGGTGTTGTTCAGGACGAGCTGGGTGCCGGGCGCGTACCTGGAGAAGTCGATGACGATCTCGGCCCGCTCACCGGCACTGAGCAGGACCTTGTCGACGGTCGCCGGCGCCGGCAGCAGGCCGCCGTCCCCCGCGATCTGAGTGAACCGCTCCTGGCGGCCCAGCACCAGGTTGAACACCCGCATGTTGCTGGCGTTCAGGAACCGGAACCGGTAGCGGCGGGCCTGCACCTGGAAGTACGGGGCGGGGCGGCCGTTCGTCAGCAGCGTCGTCCGTCCGTACTCATCCAGGCTGATGAAGACGAGCTGGCCGTCGGCGTCGATGTTGGCGTCGGACAGCAGGACGGGAATGTCGAACTCCCCGCTCGGAAGGTTCAGTGCCGCCTCGGCCGGATCCTCCAACAGGTAGAAGCCGTGCAGGCCCCGGTAGATGTTCTCGGTCTCGTGATGATGCGCATGGTCGTGATACCACAGGGTCGCGGCCGGCTGGTTGTTCGGGTACTCGTAGGTCTTCGTCGCACCGGTGTCGATGACATCGGTCGGAAAGCCGTCGCTGGACGCCGGGACATGTGCCCCGTGCAGGTGGACGGCGGTCGGGTGGGGCAGCTGGTTGGTGTGCCGGACAACAACCCTGCGGCCGACCTTCGCCTTTATCGTCGGCCCGATGTAGCTCCCGCCGTAGCCGTGGATCTCGGTGGAGAAACCGGGCAGGATCTCCTCCGCCGCGGTCCGGCTGGTTATCTCGTAGAAGTCCGTGTCCGCGGTTGTGGACGTCGGCGCGAGCGTCGGCGGGACCGGCAGCGGAACGGAGAACGGCGTCACCGGCGGGGCCGCGGTCACCTCGTTCGCGACCGTCTCGACGGTTCCGGAGTGACCGAGATGGGCTGCGTGGTCGGTTGACACACTGGCGGAGGCCAGCGAGGCACCGCCGTCACCGCCGCCGCCGGCCGTGGCCAGCCGGACGGTGCCCGCCGCGGTCGCGGCGACCCAGGCGCCCAGCACGTTTCGTCGGCTCAGCAGACGACTCATCAGCGATTGCCTCCACCATGGTCGGTGCGCTCCGGACAGTCACCGGACGGCCAGCACCATCCCTGGGCACACATGCCGATGCCTACCCCTAAGACCTCCCACACTCCGGAATGCCCGCGAATCCGTCCGCAGTCCGCGGGACGGTTCCCGAGCTATTTCGCGTCGTACTCCCGCCTGGCCCGGTCTATGTCCTCGGTGTGCACCACCGCCCAGTTCATCAGCAGCCAGAGGGTGTCCAGCAGCGACCGGCCGACCGGGGTGAGCTCGTAGTCCACCCGGGGCGGTATCTCGGGATAGACCGTGCGGAGGACCAGACCATCACGCTCCAGCGCCCGCAACGTGGTCGTGAGCATCCGCTGGCTGATGCCGTCAACGCCGCGCCGGATCTCGGTGAATCGCAGCGGCCCGTTTCCGAGCGCGTGCACCACCGCCACCGTCCATTTGTCACCCACTCGACCGACGATCTCCCGGGCACGGTCCGCCGCCCCGCCCTGGGAATCGCCCTCGAGCGGACCGCGGGAACCGGCCGTCCAACCGGCGGACCACGTTTGCATGACCCGATCACCACCCTTCACGGCCTTCCACCCTCTCACCGACCGGGCCTCGCTTGCGGCCCTGCCTCGCCGCGTGTGGAGCGGGCGGAAAGGACTCCGCCAGAGTGGGGAGCTGTAGGGGTATGCGCCGCACTCGGCGCGATGGACATTTCCCCAGGTGGGCACCATCGCCACGCCGAGCCCGATCCCGCCGCGCCGATCATCGTCGGACCGGGACCCCGGTGACCGCCGCACCTGGTCACCGGCGCCCCGCGGAACGCCGAATTCACTGACAGGGGTGTGACCGTTCATGTCCGCCGCGATGCGCCGACCGGGGCTGCTGCTCGCACTGGTCTGGCTCGTGGTCATCGTCCTGGCCGCGGTGGTCCCKGAACTGTTCACCTCCCGCGACCCCCTGGCGACCAGCACCGCGAACCGCCTGCTCGGGCCGTCCTGGAGTCACCCGTTCGGCACCGACCAGCTCGGCCGGGACCTGTTCACCCGCACCATCCACGGCACCAGCCGGACGGTTCCGGCAGCCCTGCTCGCCACGGTGATCGGGCTCCTCGCGGGCACCCTTGTCGGGCTGCTCGCCGGGTTCCTGCGCGGCTGGACGGACCTCGTGCTGATGCGGGTCGTGGACGTCCTGCTGTCGATCCCGGGGCTGCTGCTCGCGCTAGCGCTGATCGCCGTGCTCGGCCGGGGGGACACGATCGACGTGGCGGTGGCGATCGGGGTCGCCGCCGTCGCGAGCACCGCCCGGGTGATGCGCGCCGAGGTGCTGCGGGTGCGGGAGAGCCTGTTCGTCGAGGCGGCCCGATCGGGGGGTGCACGCTGGCACCGGGTCCTCACCCGGCACGTACTGCCGAACTCGATGGGGCCGGTCTGGGCCATGACCGTGCTGCTGTTCGGCGCGGCGATCCTGGGCGTGACGACGCTGAGCTTCCTCGGCTTCGGCACCCAGCCGCCAACCCCGGAGTGGGGTTCGCTGGTGTCGACCGGCCGGAACTTCCTGCGCGGGGCCTGGTGGATGTCGATCCTGCCCGGCGTGGTCGTGGCGCTGACGGTGCTGGCGGCGAACCGGCTGTCGCACGAGTTCGGGGACGAGCCGGGTGCCGCCCGATGAACACGGTTCCCGATGTGGCCCCGGAACCCGTGGCCCGGGAGCCTGTGACGGCGGGCCCTGTCGCGGCGGAGCGCGTGGCCGCGGAGCGGGACGAAMGGCCTGCCCTGTTGGAGATCGACGGCCTGGAGGTCGACTACCGGCCACGCGGTGAGGTCGTGCACGCCGTGCGCTCGATCAGCCTCCGGGTCGCCGCCGGGGAGGTCGTGGCGATCGTCGGCGAGTCCGGTTCGGGGAAGTCCACGACCGCGCACGCGGTGCTGCGACTGCTGCCGCGTTCGGCCCGGATCTCCGCCGGCCGGATCCGGTTCGACGGCCAGGACGTCACCGGCCTGAGCGAGCGCCGTTTCCGGGCTTTGCGCGGCCGGGACATCACGCTCATCCCGCAGGAGCCGACGACGTCCCTCAACCCCACCCAGCGGATCGGTACGCAGGTCGCCGAGGTGCTGATCGTCCACGGCCTGGCCGACCGGCGCACGGCCGGGCGGGAGGCACTGCGGGTGCTGGCGGACGCGGGCATGCCCGAGCCGGAACTGCGGGCCCGCCAGTACCCGTCACAGCTCTCGGGCGGCCTGTGCCAGCGGGCCCTGATCGCCGTCGCCATCGCGGCGAAGCCACGCCTGATCGTCGCGGACGAGCCGACGAGCGCCCTGGACGTCACCGTTCAACGCCGGATCCTCGACCATCTGACCGGTCTCACCCGGGACGCGGGGACAAGCGTCCTGCTGGTGACGCACGATCTGGGGGTGGCCGCCGAGCGGGCGGACCGGATCCTGGTCATGGCGGACGGCCGGATCGTCGAGGAGGGCGCCCCGGAACGGATTCTCGACCAACCGGAGCACCCGTACACCCGGGCGCTGATCGCGGCCGCGCCGAGCCTCGAACCCCGCCCGCGACTGGTACCACGCCCGACGCCGGCAACCCCGGCCGCGGCGCCCCTCTCGGCAGCACCCTCCACGACAACACCCTCCACGACAACACCCTCGGCTACAACGCACCCCGCGACAGCGACGGCCGTGGAGCCACCGGCCGCGGCACCGCCGGCCGAGGTTCCACACCTGCGTGTCGACGACCTGGTCAAGGAGTTCCGGCTGCCCCGCTCCGGGACCTCCGCGCGGGCGGTGCGCGCGGTGGACGGCGTCAGCTTCACCATCCAGCGCGGACGGACCTTCGCGTTGGTGGGCGAATCCGGCTCGGGGAAGTCGACGGCCGCTCGGCTCGTGCTGCGGCTGACCGAACCCACCTCGGGGCGGATCGCGCTCGCCGGCGAGGACATCACCCACACCCGCGGCGAGGAGCAGCGGGCGCTGCGGCGCCAGATGCAGGTCGTCTACCAGAACCCGTACGCCTCGCTGAACCCGCGGTTCACCGTCGAGCAGATCATCACCGACCCACTGGCCTCGTTCGGCGTCGGCGCCCGGGCCGAGCGCCGGCGGCGGGCCGCCGAGCTCGTCGACCTCGTCGCGCTGCCCGCGGCCATGCTGACGCGGCGTCCCGCCGAGCTCTCCGGCGGCCAGCGCCAGCGGGTCGCGATCGCGCGGGCGCTGGCGCTGCGCCCGGAGCTCGTCGTCTGCGACGAGGCCGTCTCCGCGCTGGACGTCTCGGTGCAGGCGCAGATCCTCGACCTGCTGGGGCGGCTGCAGACCGAGCTGGGCGTCAGCTATCTGTTCATCTCGCACGACCTCGCGGTCGTCCGGCGGATCGCCGACGGGGTCGGCGTCATGCGCCGCGGCCGGCTGGTCGAGAGCGGCAGCACCGAAGCGGTCTTCACCAGCCCCGCCGACCCGTACACGCGTGAGCTGCTGGCGTCCGTTCCCCGCCGCCGGCCGAAACCGCCCAGCTGACCGTCCGACCACCGACCACCTGTCACCTGTCACCAGCCGCCGACCAACGGGCGCCGCGCACCGCATCCCTTTGCGTTCCCACGCGTCACCGCACGTCATCCGTCCCGAGGGGGAAACTCGCATGTCGAGAACCATCCGGCCGCGAAGGCCGGCCCGCCTGGCGCGCACATCGCGCCTGCTCAGCGCATTCGCGCTCGTACCCGCGCTCGCGCTGGGACTCGCGGCGTGCGGCGACGACGGGGACGACGCCGGCGGCGAGGCCGCCTCGCCAACGTCCGGCGGAACTCTGACCATCGCGCTGAGCAGCGACCCGGTGAGCATCTACCCGCGGGCGGTGAGCCCGATCGTGCGCGACGTGGCCCGGCCGGTCGTCGACTCGCTGCTCGCGCTCGACCCGAAGACCCGCCAGCCGGTGCCGTGGCTGGCGGAGAAGTACGAGGCCAACGCCGACGCCACCGAGTACACCTTCCGCCTGCGCGCGGGCGTGACCTTCTCCGACGGCACGCCGCTGACCGCCGAGGTGGTGAAGCGGAACTTCGACGACATCCTCGCCAACGCGGCGAAGAGCACCGGTTCCGCGGCGCTGTCGACGCTGAAGACCAGCGGCTACACCGGCACCGACGCCGTGGACGAGCTCACCGTCGTCCAGCATTTCGGCGCGGCGTTCCCGGCGTGGCCGGTCGCGCTGGCGAACACCGGATTCGGCATCCTCGCCCCGGCCACCCTGGATCTGCCCTACGAGCAGCGCTTCAACAAGGTCGTCGGCTCCGGTCCGTTCGTCCTCACGTCGTACACGAAGAACAGCGAGGTCGTGCTCAGCCGGCGCGACGGCTACCGGTGGGCGCCGCGGTACCGCTCACGTACCGGTGACGCCTACCTCGACAAGGTCGTCTACCGGATCATCGCGGAGCCGAGCGTCCGCGCCGGCGCCCTGCAGAACGGCCAGGTCCAGGTGTCGACGTCACTCAACCCGGCCGACATCGAGGCCGCCGGGTCCGCGGGCGCCACGGTCATCACGCAGCCGCTGCCCCGCAACACCGAGGCCCTCGTCGTGACCGGCGCCGACCGGACGCCGCTCAACGAACTACCCGTCCGCCAGGCGATCGTGCGCGCCGTCGACACCGGCGCGATCCGCGACTCGCTGCTGCACCCGTCGTTCAAGCTGCCCACGAGCGTCCTCACCTCGACCGTCATCGGGTGGGCGGACCAGTCAGCGCATCTGAAGACCGACGTCGACGAGGCGAACCGCCTGCTCGACGGGGCTGGCTGGCGCCGGGGCGGCGACGGCGGCATCCGGGAGAAGGACGGCCGGAAGCTCACCGTCGTCTTCGGCTGGATCGATCGCGGCAACCCCTGGGACCAGGGCCTGGTGGAACTACTCAAGGCGCAGCTCACCGAGGTCGGCATCGACCTGCAGCCCCGGCTGGACACCGCCGCCGCCGCCGTCGAGGCCCTCGGCAAGCACGACCAGTACGACCTGTTCCTGGCGGGTGTCGCCGGGGGCGTCGACCCGGACAACGGCCTGCGCGGCAGCTTCGCCAACGCCGCGCCGAACATCTACAACGTCCAGGACACGGCCCTGCAGCCGCTGCTGCAGCAGCAGGCGGTGACGACCGACCCGGACAAGCGGGCCGGCATCCTCGCCGACGTCCAGGAGCGGATCGCCGAGCAGGGCCTCGCCGTGCCGCTCGTCGAGGACACCGCGGTCGTCGGCGTGGGCGCCGACGTCCACGACT
Source organism: Parafrankia soli (assembly GCF_001854695.1). Lineage (GTDB taxonomy): Bacteria > Actinomycetota > Actinomycetes > Frankiales > Frankiaceae > Parafrankia > Parafrankia soli. The sequence continues at coordinate 332 of NZ_MAXA01000230.1, read as the reverse complement.
TCGCCCTCGACTTCGACTCGCGCATCCCCCCGCTGTTCGACGTCTGGGTCTCCTGACCCGGTGACCGACCCGCGCGCCGGCAGCCAAGCGCCGGCGCGCGGGTCCGCGGTGGGTATGCCCGCCGCGACGTCCAGCCGGTCGGCAACCCGGCGGACCGGCAACGGTTAGCTGGCTGCTGGCCGGCTACTGGCCGGCGAGTGGCCGTGGCAGCCGCGCCACCTCCTCGCGCCGCCGGTCAGCCCCCCTGTACTCCGCACGTTCGTGCGGTGTCCTGAACGTGTGACTCTTTGATCTTGTGGTGTGTTGATCGCCCTGGTGTGTAGGGCTTCCGG
>NZ_MAXA01000229.1 GCF_001854695.1 Parafrankia soli | reverse complement strand
GGGCGTAGAGCAGCGACCACACCATGACCATCCAGCCTGCCCGATGTGGGCCCTGTCCGGCGGGCAAACACGCAGGTCACCGCCCGAATCGGGGTTCTGGAGCCCCACAGGCGTCGTCACGCTCGATGCCCACGACCGGGTCGTCCGCGCGGTCGTCGGATTCGACCGCCCCGGGCTTGCCCATGACTGGGCCCGGCACCAACCCGGTGTCGACGCCGTGGTGCTGGCAACCGCGTGGACGCCAGGCAGCGACTGGGCGGTCGTCGCTCTGGACCCGACCGATCGACCCACCCGGATCATCGCCCGGTTCCGCCACCAGCAGGACGCCGACCTGCACGCCCGATCTGCCACCGTGGCGGGCTACACCATCGCGCCCATCGACCACGCCTCCGACCCGGCAGGCCGCTGAGGCGGGCCCGTCTCCCGGCGGTTCCTTCGTTTCGCCTACTCGTGGGATCCTCGCGGATCATCCTGCGGCGCGGGTCGCCAACCATCGGTATGCCCGACACGCGGGGCAGCGTGACAGRCAGATGATCCGTTCACGGAAGGTCAACACTGGCACCTGGCGTCCCGACCTACGGTGGTGAGACATCGGGTCGCAGCGGGGGCGCGGCCCGACGCACCTTCGCTTCATCCAAGGTCGAGGCCACCCTGCCCCGGTCCAGCAGCGAACCGCATAACCCGGCGTTTCCGTCAGCGCCGGTGCTGTTGACCCAGACACGGTTCTCGCGATCAGTTAGGAGATCCACGGACGCCGGAGCCATCGACACGGGCGTCGTGGGTTGGATGCGGCTATCGCTTCGCTGGGTGACTTGTGCGGGGCTCGGAAGGGAGCCCTGCACGGGGTGTTTTATGCCTTCCGGGCGATCCCGCCGTACATGTGGACGTGCGCGTCGTCCGTGGCGGCTGCGGCCTCGTCGGGGTGCCAGTGGTTGACGAGGACCACGCCGGGATCGAGGAGTTCAAGACCGGCGAACAGAGCTTCCGCTCGGGCTTTGTCGCGCGACACGAGTGGTATGCCACTGGCGTTGTACGCCGCCACGCCGATGCCGACCTCTTCGGGTGYGCTGTCCGCCGTGCAGGTGGACAGCGCGAGAATGCTGCCCGATGCCAGCGGCGCCATGATCCGCTCGATGAGGGCCCGGACAACGTCGTCGTCGACGATGAAGTGCACGACCGCGATGATGCTGACCGCCACCGGCTGGCTCAGGTCAAGCGTTTTCCGCAGCTCCGGGGAGCGCAGGATCGCCTCCGGGTCGGAGAAGTCAGCGTCGAGGTAGGACGTCTGTCCTTCCTTGGCGCTGGTGAGCAGGGCTCGGGCGTGTACCAGCACGATGGGATCGTTGTCGACGTAGAGGATCCGCGATGCGGGCGCGACCTCCTGGACGACGTCGTGCAGGTTGGGAGCCGTCGGCAGACCAGTGCCGATGTCCAGGAACTGACGGAAACCGTATTCCGTGGCCAGGACGCGGGCCACCCTCGCCATGAAGTTGCGGTTGGACCGCATGGACACAGGGAGATGCGGCCAGCTCTTGACAATACCTTCGGCAGCGGTACGGTCTGCGGCGAAGTTGTCCTTGCCGCCAAGGATGTAGTCGTATACCCGAGCCGAGTGCGGAACATCGGTCTTCAGGTCGACATCCCCGGGTGCCCAGTCCGGCGCTACCGAGCTGTAACCCCGCGTAGCGTCGCCGCTGTCAGTCACGGTCCCCCTGCCTCCGATCCCACACACAGACCACCCCAGTCGAGTCAAACTCTCCCATAACTCGGAACCGAGCTGGCAACCGACTCTCTTTTCCTCGTGGGCGGTGGCAGACAGTCCTGCTTGGCCAGCGTCGACTGGGAGCATCCGGCCTCCTAGGGAGGCTCTTGCCAGCCACAGGTGATCAACGAGATGCCTGGCAGCCTGCGATCAAGTCCTGGTTCAACCTCGCCGGACTAGACACCGGTCGCGTCCCCGATGGGGCTCGGCGCCGCTTCTGAGGCCGGGCGGCTGGGCGAGTAGTGCCAGCGGCGCTGGGCGATTCCCCACAGCCAGGTGGCCGCCGGCAGGTCCAGGAAGACGACGGTGTCCGCGGCCCGTAGCCTGGCTTCGTAAGTGAGAATGGGAGCCAGATGTAGGTGAGAACGGGGGCCATTCGATCTTCAGTTCAAGATCGAATGTAGGTGAGTTCGGGGACCACCCCGGTGGTGCGGCCGGGGGCCCGGTGGGTGTGGCCTCGGAGTGGTCGGCGGTGTGGCATGGGCGTGGCGATGACCGTCCGGAGCCAGCGCCCAGGGTGGGAGTATCTGCACTATCACTCCTCGTAAGAGGTGCTGATGGCGTCGCAGTCCGATCGGGTCGCGTTGTTCGCGGCGATTCGCCGTGAGGTGCGGGACGGCGCATCGAAGCGGGCGATCGCGCGGAAGTATCAGTCAGGTGGGAAGGCTCAGGTCGGCACGAGTGGGTGGGTCCGCGCCGGATCGGCTGCAGGTCACCGCGGCGACGTGCGTGGCGAAGTCGATGACTTCGGCCAGCAGTGCGGTAGGCATGGTGGCGAGCTTCGCGCTTTGAGTCGCATCGAGGACCCCAATGCGCAGCAGCGCGTCGAGCAGTCCCGCGGTGAAGGCGTCACCGGCGCCGACCGTGTCCGCGACCTGTACCGGGATCGCGGAGCGGGTGACCTCGGCAGTGCGGGTCAGGGCGTACGCGCCGTGGCCGCCGAGGGTGACGACGACGAGCGCGGGGCCGAGGCGAAGCCAGCGGCCCGCGACGTCGGTCGGCGGCAGGTCGGGGTAGAGCCACTGGAGGTCGTCCGAGCTGACCTTGACGATGTCGGCCCAGCCCACCTGACGTTCGACGCGGGTGCGTTCCACGTCGCGGGTGCTGGCGAGCGACGGTCTGATGTTGGGATCCAACGAGATGGTGACCTCGCGGCTGCGGTGCACGCGTGCAAGCAGGCCGTCGAGGACGTCGGCGCCGGGAGCCAGAGCGGTGGCCAGTGACCCCGTGTGAAGGCAGACGTACTCGGGGGTGAGGTCGGGTCCGCGAGTGATGTCCCAGGCGAGACGGAAGTCGTACGACGCGGCGCCGTCGTCGTCGAGCACGGCGAGCGCGAGGCTCGTGGCCGAGGAGATCGCCGGCAGTAACTCGACCGACACACCGTTGGCACCCAAGTGGGCGTTAACGAGCCGGCCCGGCAGATCGTCACCGAGCTGCGTCGCCAAGGTCACCGGGCTGCCGAGCCGGGCGAGCCCGACGGCGACGTTCGCCGGGCTGCCGCCCGGGTGGGCCGCGAAGCTCCGCGCATCCGCGTCGGCCACGAGGTCGAGCAAGGACTCGCCCACGACAATGACCACTCGCTGTCTCCTCGTCGATGGGATCTTACCGAAGGCGTTGACGGTGCCTGTGGACGATGCCACACTCGCCCGACGATTGACAACGTTATCGACAACGTAATCACCGGAGGTGCGATGACGACCGAGGACCGGTCAGCGGGTGGGCAGTCGCGGGCACCGACGATCAAGGACGTGGCCGCGCTGGCAGGGGTGGGAGTCAAGACCGTGTCGCGCGTCATCAACAACGAGCCGAACGTGCGGCCGGAGAAGCAGGCTCGGATCCTGGAAGCGGTCGAGCGCCTGAACTATCGGCGTAACACGAGCGCCAGCAGCATCCGGCGTCTGGACCAGCGCACCGCCTCCATCGGCCTGGTGGTCGAGGACCTGGCCAATCCGTTCGCCTCGCTGCTAGCCCGGGTCGTGCAGGACTACGCGCTGGAACGACAGCACCTCGTACTCGTCGGTTCCAGCGACGGAGTCGCCGATCGTGAGCGCGAGCTGGTCGCGGAGTTCTGCGCCCGACGGGTCGACGGCCTGCTGATCGTGCCCTCCGGAACTGACCAGTCCTATCTCGAGGCGGAGCGCCGGCGCAGCGTCCCTGTGGTGTTCGTCGACCGTCCGGGTCGACGGATCAAGGCCGACACGGTGCTCTCAGAAAACGACCGCGGTGTCCGAGAGGCCGTGCACCACCTGACCCGCCACGGCCACTCCCGCATCGCCTACCTCGGCGACCGGCAGTCCGTCTACACGGCGGCACAGCGGATCGCCGGTTACCGCGCGGCCATGGAGGAACTGGTCGCGGGGGTCGACACCCGGTATGTCCGCACTGGATTACGCGACAGCACCAGTGCATATCAGGCGGCACTCGATGTACTCGCGCAGGCACCGGCACCGACCGCCCTCATCTGCGGGAACAACAGCATCACCGCGGGAGCGGTGCATGCGATGCACAAACTCGGCGTCCGCAACCGCGTCGCCGTCATCGGCTTCGATGACCTGGAGCTCGCCGATCTACTACAGCCCGCGCTGACGGTCATCGTGCAGGACATAGCCACCATCGGCAGGCGCGCAGCTGATCTGCTCTTCGAGCAGTTAAAGGATCCGACCGACGGATATCGACGCATCGCGGTGCCCGTGACGCTGATCCCCCGCGGTTCAGGCGAGATCCCGACGCCCGACGACAAGACTGGGCGGTGAAAGTGGAATGCGCACATCCGTTTTGCGCGGCGAGCGCGACATTGTCCTCGAGGAACGCCCCGTCCCGGTGCCCGCTCCCGGCGAGGTCCTAGTTCAGGTCGGATCGGTCGGCGTGTGTGGCTCCGACGTGCACTATTATGAGCACGGTCGGATCGGCAGCTATGTCGTCGAAAAGCCGCTGGTGTTAGGGCACGAGGCGGCCGGCGTCGTCGTCGGGCTGGGGCCGGGCACCGTCAGGCATGAGGTGGGGCAGCGGGTGTCCCTGGAGCCCGGTGTGCCCGACTTCACCTGCGAACAATGTCGGGCCGGGCGGTACAACCTCTGCCCGGACATGCGATTCTTTGCCACCCCCCCGGTTGACGGGGCGTTCTGCGAATACGTCGCGCTGCATGAGGCCTTCGCGCATCCGGTACCCGGCTCGATCAGCGACGACACCGCGGCGCTTCTCGAGCCGCTTTCGGTGGGAATCTGGGCCTGCCGCAAGGGCAGGGTGAGCGTGGGGGACCGTGTCCTGGTGACCGGGGCCGGGACCATCGGTCTCGTCACCGCGCAGGCGGCGCTTGCCGCCGGGGCGGGAGAGGTGGTGGTGAGTGACGTTAACCCGGCCCGGCTCCGACTCGCGATCGAGCTCGGCTGCACCGCCGGCATCGACGTGAGTAGGGAACCACTCGCTGACGCCGGATTCGAGCCGAACGTCCTGCTGGAGTGCTCCGGTAATCCGGCGGCAATCGGTACGGCAATGCGCAYCGTGGAACGCGCGGGGCGCGTGGTGCTGGTCGGCATGGGAGGTGACCAGATTCAGATCCCGTTGTCGTATGTGCAGGAGCATGAGCTGGAGGTGACGGGCACATTCCGGTACGCAAACACGTGGCCGACTGCCATCGCGCTCACCGCGTCCGGCCGGGTCGACCTCGACCGGCTCGTCACGGGCCGGTACGGGCTCTCCGAGGTGGAATCCGCGCTCACCACCGGAATGAACGATCCCGCCGCGATAAAGGCGATTGTCCGGCCGGGACAGTAAGGCTGTAGGCGCTCCCGGCCAGCGCGGCGCGAAGGGCCGGTCATCACACAATCACCCCGAAGAAACCGCAACGACTCCCGGATCCGCCGGGCTCCTATACACAGGAGGCTCCCATGGCAAGGAAAAGTCTGTTACCCACCCGGCACGTCCGGGCCGGGGCGGCGCTCGCCGCGCTGGCGTTGGGCGCTGCCACTGCGTGCTCGGGTGCCGGCGGCGGCGACGGCGGCTCCGGCAAAGAGACGGTGACCATCGCCACCGTGTCCAACCCGCAGATGCAGGACATCGAGAAGCTCAGCGCCGAGTTCGAGAAGGACCACCCGGACATAGACCTGAACTTCGTGGTGCTACCGGAGAACGAGCTGCGCGACCGGGTGACGCAGGACATCGCCACCCAGGGCGGCCAGTACGACGTGGTGACCATCGGGACGTACGAGGTGCCGATCTGGGCGCAGAACAGCTGGCTGACCGACCTCGACGACTACGCGAGCCGGGACGACTACGACGTTGCGGACATCATTCCGTCGATCCGCGACGGGTTGTCGTACAAGGACAGCCTGTACGCGGTGCCTTTCTACGGCGAGTCGTCATTCCTGATGTACCGCAAGGACCTGTTCGAACAGGCCGGGATCACCATGCCGGAGAAGCCCACCTGGCAGGAGATCGGGCAGTTCGCCAGGCAGCTGGACGACCCGGACAACAACATCTCGGGGATCTGTCTGCGCGGCCTGCCGGGGTGGGGCGAGGTGCTCGCGCCGCTCAACACACTGATCCTTACCTTCGGCGGCCGCTGGTACGACGAGGAATGGAACGCCCACCTCACCGATCCGGAGACGAAGGAAGCCGTCCAGTTCTACGTCGACCTCGTCCGCGAGGCCGGTGAGCCGGGCGCGCCGAACGCCGGCTTCTCGGAGTGCCTGACCTCCATGGGCCAGGGCAACTCCGCTATGTGGTACGACGCAACCGTCGCAGCCAGTTCCCTGGAGGATTCCAGCTCGAGCACGGTGGCGGGCAAGCTCGGCTACGTCGCCGCTCCCACCGTGCAGACCGAGAACTCCGGCTGGCTGTGGGCCTGGTCGTTCGGGATCCCGGAGACGTCGAAGAAGAAGGACGCCGCGTGGGAGTTCGTGTCCTGGGCGACGTCCAAGGATTACATCAAGCTTGTCGGACAGGAGCTCGGTTGGGCGCGCGTGCCACCGGGAAGCCGGTTGTCCACCTACGAGATCCCCGAGTACCAGGAAGCCGCCGCGGCATTCGCTCAGACGACGTTGGACTCGATCGAGTCGGTGAATGTCGAGCAGCCCGGGGTGCACCCGCAGCCGTGGACGGGCGTGCAGTATGTCGGGATTCCGGAGTTCCAGGATCTCGGGACGAAGGTGTCGCAGGAGATCTCCGCCGCGATCGCCGGTCAGCAGTCTGTGGACGAGGCGCTTGAGAAGGCGCAGAGGTACGCCGAGCAGACCGCCGAGGATGGCGGCTACAAGTAATAGCCGTCCGGCGGAGCTGGCTCACCAGCTCCGCCGCCCCGTCCCTGGCCGGAGGTCGCAGGAGGAATACTCGATGACTACCCGAACGCTGCCCGTCGCGGACTTACCGCGACGCCGGCCGGCGCCCGCGAAACTCTCCGCCGCAGAGCGGTGGAAGCTGCGCGCGCCGCTACTTCCGGCGCTGGTTTTCGCGGTCGTGCTGACGCAGATCCCGTTTCTGTTAACCCTCTACTACAGCACGCAGCGGCGAAACCTGCTGCGACCCGGCTCCAGTGAGTTCGTCGGGCTCGAGAACTACGGCAAGGTTTTCGGCGACGAACTATTCCGCAACGCGGCCTTCAACACGGTCAAGCTGACGGTCAGCGCCGTCGTGCTCTCCATGCTCCTCGGTATCGGCTTCGCGGTGCTGCTGGACAAGAAGTTCTTCGRCCGAGGAATCGTCCGCACGCTGCTCATCACGCCTTTCCTGGTCATGCCGGCGGCAGCCGCGCTGCTGTGGAAGACGTCGATGTACAACCCGGTTTTCGGACTCGTCAACTGGGTGCTCTCCCCGTTCGGCGTCGACCAGATCGACTGGGTCAGCCGGTATCCGATGCCGTCCATCGTGGTGGTGCTGGTCTGGCAGTGGACGCCGTTCATGATGCTCATCGTCCTCGCCGGGCTGCAGAGTCAGTCCCCGGAGTTACTCGAGGCCGCCAAGGTCGACGGCGCCAGCAGCTGGAACACCTTCCGTCGGATCACTCTGCCGCATCTGCGTCAGTTCATCGAGCTGGGCATCCTGCTGGGATCCATCTTCATCGTGCAGACCTTCGACGCGATCTTCATGATTACCCAGGGTGGGCCCGGCCAGGCCACCACGAACCTGCCGTACTTCATCTACCAGGAGGCGTTCCGGGCCTTCGACGTCGGTGAGGCCGCCGCGGCGGGAGTGATCGTCGTGGTCGCGACGATCGTGGTGGCCACCTTCGCTCTGCGTGTGATCTCCAATCTGTTCACCGAAGAGGCGTCATGACCACTGTGCCCATCTCCAAACCTCCCGCCGACAAGACGGCCGCCGACCGGACGACCGCCGACCGGGCGACCGCCGCCCGCCGCCGCCACAAGCACCGCTTCTCCGTCGGCACCGCAGGCGTCGCCGTCCTCGCCTGGGCCGGTGGCCTGCTGTTCTTCTTCCCCGTGCTGTGGATTTTCCTGACCGGCTTCAAGCAGGAGTCCGAAGCGTCCACCGACCCGCCGACCTTCTTCTTCACCCCGACGTTCGACCAGTACCGGGCCATTTTCGACCGCGACTTCGCGCCGTACTTCATCAACTCGCTGAGCGCATCGGTGATGTCGACGATCCTCGTGATCGTCCTCGCGACGCCGGCGGCCTACGCCCTTTCGATCGCGAAGGTCGGCAAGTGGCGCGACTCATTGTTCTTCTTCATCTCCACCCGCATGATGCCGGCGGTGGCGTCGATCCTGCCGCTCTACATCCTTACGAACCGCATCGGGATGCTGGACAACATCACGATGCTGTCCCTGATCTACACGGCGATGAACCTGCCGATCGCGGTGTGGATGATCCGATCATTCCTCGTCGAACTCCCCAAGGAGGTCCTCGAAGCCGCCCGGGTCGACGGTGYCTCGCTGTTCCAGGAGATACGCCGCGTCGTCCTGCCAATGATCGCGCCGGGGCTCGCCGCGACCGCCCTGATCTGTATCATCTTCGCCTGGAACGAGTTCTTCTTCGCGGTCAGCCTCACCTCGACGAACGCGGCCACCGTCCCGGTGTTCCTGGTCGGCTTCATCACCAGCGAGGGTCTGTTCTGGGCACGGCTGTCCGCGGCATCGACCATGGCGGTACTACCGGTGATCATTGTCGGCTGGATCGCGCAGAAGTGGCTGGTCCGCGGCCTGTCCCTCGGAGCTGTGAAGTAATGCGCGCAATGGTCATCACCCAGCCGGGCACGGTTTCCATGACGACGGTCGACGACCCCGCCCCCGGACCCCGCCAGGTGGTCGTCGCTCCCGCCGCCGTGGGTATCTGCGGTACCGACATCCACATCCTGGACGGCGAGTTCGAGYACACCCCCTACCCGATCGTCCCGGGACACGAGACGGCAGGCACCGTGGTCGCGATCGGGTCCGGCGTCACCGAGGTCGCCGAGGGCGACCGGGTCGCGGTCGATCCGTCACTGTTCTGCGGAGAGTGCCACTACTGCTCGATCGGACGGGGCAACCTCTGCGAACGGTGGAACGCGATCGGTGTGACCCGGACCGGTGCGGTTGCCGAGTACCTGCTGGCACCGGTCGCCAACTGCCACCGGATCCCCGACGAGCTGCCGTTCGACCATGCAGCTCTGATCGAACCACTGTCCTGCGCGATCCACGGCTTCGACCTGCTGCCCGGCCGGCTCGGCGAACATCACCTCATCTACGGCGCTGGGACGATGGGCCTGTTGATGACACAGCTTGCTCGCCGGGCCGGCGCGGCGAGCGTGTCGGTCATCGACCTCGACGAGGGCCGGCTGGACATGGCGACGAAGCTCGGCGCGGACGCGGTGGCCCGCTCCGCCGACGACCTCGACCGCCCCCAGGGGTGGGAGATCGTGATCGACTGCACCGGCGCGGTCCCCGCCATCTCCGACGGCCTGCGGCGGGTACGGCGAGGCGGCACATTCCAGGTATTCGGTGTCGCAGCGGCCGAGGCGACCGCGTCCTTCTCGCCGTTCCGGGTCTACCGAGACGAGATCACCATCGTCGGCAGCATGGCCGTGCTCCACAGCTTCGGCCGAGCCGTCGACCTCATGGCCAACGGTGCCATCGACGCCGCATCGATGATCAGCCACAGCTTCCCCCTGGGCCAGTACCTGCAGGCCCTCGAGACTTTTCGTGCGGGTAAGGGCTGTCGCAAGGTACAGGTCCGCCCCACCGAAACCGGATAGCCACAGCTCGTCACAGCTCGAGCCAGTCCGTGCACCAGGTCCGCCAGGACCACAAGGCGCTTCAAGGAGGCCCGACATGGCTACCGTCACCTACGACCACACGTCACGCTTCTATCCCGGTTCGGACGTCCCCGCCGTCGACAGGTTGAACCTCGACATCGGCGACGGCGAGTTCCTGGTCCTCGTCGGCCCCTCGGGCTGCGGGAAATCGACCTCGCTGCGGATGCTCGCCGGCCTCGAGGACGTCGACGAAGGTGCCGTCCGGATCGGCGACCGGGACGTCACCAGCATGCCACCGGGAAGACGGGACATCGCGATGGTCTTCCAGTCCTACGCGCTGTACCCGCACATGACCGTCGCCCAGAACATGGCCTTCGCGCTGGAGATGGCGAAGGTGCCGAAGAGCGAGCGGGGCGCCCGGGTGCGTGAGGCGGCGCAGATCCTCGACCTGATGCCGTACCTCGACCGCAAACCCAAGGCACTCTCCGGTGGGCAACGGCAGCGGGTCGCCATGGGCCGCGCCATCGTGCGCCAACCCAAAGTGTTCCTCATGGACGAACCACTGTCCAACCTCGACGCCAAACTGCGGGTGGCCACCCGCTCCCAGATCGCCGCGCTGCAGAACCGCCTCGGCATCACCACCGTGTACGTCACCCATGACCAGGTCGAGGCCATGACGATGGGCGACCGGGTAGCGGTACTCAAAGACGGCGTCCTGCTGCAGTGCGACACGCCGCTGGCCCTCTACCGACGACCCGCCAACGCCTTCGTCGCCGGATTCATCGGCTCACCCGCCATGAACATCCGCGAGTTCGAGGTCGCCAAAGGGCATGCCCGCGTCGGTGACGTCGACGTTCCGCTCCCCCGCGAGGAACTCGCCGGTCTCGCCCGCGAAGGCTCGGACAGCGTCCTGCTCGGGTTCCGGCCGGAATCGGTCGACCTCGTCGGCTCCGAAGAGGGCTTCCCCGTCGTCGTGCGCCTCGTCGAGGAACTGGGCGCCGACGCGTACCTCTACGGCAGCATCGTCGGCGCCGACCCGACCGACTCGCCCGACATCGTCGCCCGGGTCGACCCAGACCGGACGCCGCGCATCGGCGAGACGGTTCACCTGCGGGTCCGACCCGGCCAGGAGCACACCTTCTCCCCCAAGACCGGCGACCGTCTCGGCGCGCAACCGGCGTAACCGGCGAGACGACCGCGGAGGAGTCGGCCGCGGCCGGTGCCACGGCGGCGCCGGTGGTAGTCGATGAAGCCCTGGCGCAGAGCCTGGTCGAGCGGGCCCGCGCCGAGGGGCTGTCGCTGACCGGCCCGGGCGGGATGCTCGGCACGTTGACGAAGATGGTCCTGGAGAAGGCGCTCGCTGCGGAGATGAGCGCGCATCTCGGTTACGAGGCGGGGGATCCGGCCGGTCGTAACAGCGGGAACTCCCGTAACGGCACCCGATCCAGGACGGTGATCACCGAGGTGGGGCCGGTGGAGATCGACGTACCCCGCGACCTTGGCGACCAGCTTCGCCCCGAAGCTGGTCGCCAAGCGGCAGCGTCGCCTCGCCGGTGTCGAGGACCTCGTCATCTCTTTGGTAGCCAAGGGGCTGACGACCGGTGAGGTCCAGGCGCATCTGGCCGAGGTCTACGGCACCGAGGTGTCGCGGCGGACCATCTCGACCATCACCGACACGGTGATCGAGGGCATGGAGGCCTGCCGGGCCCGCCCGCTGGACGCGGGGCGGTCTACGCGGTCGTGTTCATCGACGCGATCGTGGTGAAGGTGCGTGACGGGCAGGTCGCGAACCGGCCGATCTACGCCGCGATCGGGGTCACCGCCGACGGGGAACGTGACGTGCTCGGCCTGTGGGCCGGCACCGGCGGTGAAGGCGCCACGCAGTGGCAGCAGATCCTCACTGAGCTGAAGAACCGTGGTGTCGCCGCGTACCTTGTTCCGTTACTTCCCGACCAAGGAAGACGTCGTTGCGGAGACCTTGCGGTCGGCGGGCAAGCTGGACAAATTCGCGGAGGAGAAACCTCTGCGCTTCCGCGTCACCTATCTTCCCTTTCGGAGAGGTCCCTATTCCAGGAGGGGCCACTGTCCGGAAGAAAAGGGGCGGCTCAGTTCTACAATCGGCGCCGCCACTCCACCAACGGATACCTTAGCCCGCACGACCACGAAACCCTTTTCCACGAGCACAATAAGGCCGCGTAACCGCTCAAAGCCCTACCTGTGAACGAAACCGGGGCAGCTTCAGACCTCCATCGGCCAGTGCCCGTGCCTCGTCCCAGCTCGCTCCAGAAGCCAGCAACCTCCGATACGGCATCAGCTGCCGGACGGCGCCGAACCCCACAGCGCCCTGCAGCGCGCCGTCCCCGCCGGAGATGGCGACGAACGACCCGTCGAGGTCGCCCTGGACAACGTGCAGCTCGTCCTGGGGTCGGATCCGACCGAAAACTTGAAGACGTGAGTCCAGCTGGTCGCTCCACACGTAGGGCAGCGCGTCGTGCCACTGATCCCCGCCTGTGAGGTTGGTGGCCACCACGCCTGCGGTCTCCACCGCGTTGGTGAAGTGCTCGACGCGGGTGTCCTCCCCGTACCGCGGGTTGCGCCAACGGACGACGTCGCCGACTGCGAACACGTCCCGAGCGCCGCGAGCCGCCAGCCGTTCGTCACAGACCACGCCGTCGCGCAGGTCCAGGCCCGCGCCGTTCAGCCACGAGGTCTCCGGGCGGGTGCCCAGCCCGAGGACGACGACGTCCGCCGCAAGGCGGGAGCCATCGGTCAGCCGCACAGCTTCGGCCCGGTCGCTGCCCTCGATGCCCGCGACGCCGGTACCCATTCGCAGGTCGATGCCGGCGGCGGCGTACCGGCGCGTGAACGCCTCGCCCAGCACCGGCCCGACCCCGCGCTGCATCATCGTCGGGAGCATCTCGACGACAGTCACCGTGCATCCCAGGGCCCGGGCCGACCACGCGGTCTCCGCCCCAATGAACCCACCGCCGATCACGACCACCCGGCTGCCTGGTGTGCACGCCGCCCGGATGTCCGTCGCATCCGCGAGCGTCCGCAGCGTGTGGACGCCCTGCCGGGGTTCGACCCCCGGCAGCGTCCGCGGCGTGGAGCCTGTGGCTACGACCAGCGCCGAGAACTCCACGAGTCGCCCCTCGTGCAGGACCACGTGTCGAGTCCCGAGGTCCAGGTCGACGGCAGGCCCGCGCACGAGTCGAACGTCGAGGTCCGCCAGCTCGGTGGGGGACAGCAGGGGCGCGGCTGACGGATCCGGGTCGGTGAGGTACCCCTTGGACAGGGCGGGGCGATCGACTGCGACCCCGTTGGGAGCGCCGGGCTCGGCGCCGACGAGGACGATCTCGCCGGCGTACTCGCGAGCGCGCAACGCTCGCACGGTGTGCACGCCTGCCAGCGAGGCGCCGACCACCACGACCCGGGCGTGGTTCTCGGGCATGTCCGCCTACCTGCCGGGGGTGCCTGAGCTCGCGGCGTCCCCGCGGTAGCCGTCGAGGAAGTCCAGGGTGACGGCGGAGAACAGTTCCGGGTACTCGATCATCGCCCAGTGGCGGCAGTTCGGGATCACGTACCCGGAGGAGTTCTCCAGCAGCTCCAGGAACTTGTACGCCTGGGTGACGGGTACGACCTGGTCGTCCTTGCCGTGCACCACAAGCGTGCGGGTCTTGACCTGTTCGATCTGCTCGGTCCGGTACTCCAGGCCGTGCTCACGTACCCAGGCCATCGTGGCCGCGTAGGCTGCCCGGGTCGCCGGTTGCACGGAGAGCTCGTGGCGGTACCGGACCTGGTCCTCGGTGGCATGGAAGTGCGGGTTGGCCAGCGCGGCGATGATCCGGCGCATGCCGTCGACGGTGAAGTCGTAGTTCAGGATGGCACCGAGGGAGGTGCTTACCGGAGTGGGCAGGCCGGCGCTGCCCATGAGCACCAGGTTCTCGACCAGGTCGGGACGTTGCATGGCAACGCCCAGGGAGGTGGCCCCGCCCATGGAGTTGCCCACCAGGCTGACCTTCTCCAGTCCGAGCGCCTCGATGAAGGCGATGAGTTGCGCGTTGCGCGCGTCCTGGCTGTAGGTGAACCCGGCCGGGTCGGGCGCGTCGGAGTGCCCGAAGCCGACCAGGTCAACGGCGATCGCCCGCTTGCGCTTGGCGAAGAAGGGCAGGCAACCGGTCCAGTTGGACGTGCCGTCGGCTCCGGCCCCACCGCCGTGGACGAGGATCACCGGCTCACCGGCGCCCTGCTCGATGTAGTGGGTCTGGAACTCACCCGTCTTGATCAACGTACCAGGGAGGGAGCTCACGTCCTGCTTCTCTCTTTCGGTTCTCGCGGAGTGGTTGAGCGGCTGACGGGCGACGCCGCCGCGGGCAGGCGCCGACGTGCGCCGACGATGCGCTGGCCGGGGAGCAGGGTGTCAGGAGGCAGCCGGTTCCACGGGCTCCATGCACCCCGGCGCCGGAGCGTTGCCGGGTCGGTGCCCCCAGATGCTCGTGCTCTGCATGTGGGTCACCGCCCACTGATCGGAGTCGTCGACGGTCTCAGCCCCCCAGCCGTACTCGACCTCGAAGCCACTGGGTGACCGGATGTAAAAGCTCAGCATCCGGTCGTTCGTGTGCCGGCCGAGGGTCAGCGCGACGGGGATGTCCCGGTCCAGGCAGAGATCGTGGGCCATGCCCACGTCGTCGACGTCCTCCACCTGCAGCATCAGGTGGTGCATGCCGCGCATGCCCGGGACGGCCATGATCGCCAGGCTGTGGTGCCGCGGGTTGACGTGTAGGAAGACGAGCGTGCTTCCGGCGAAGTCGATCTCGTCGCTCACCCGGAAGCCCAGCACCGCGCAGAAGAAATCGAGAGACTCGGCGAGGTCGGGAACGACCAGGACGATGTGGCCCAGTCCCTGGCCGCCGGTGACGAACCCTGTCGTACCGCGGCCGGGCCGGAACGAACCGGGCACCACCAGCTGGCCGTAGAACAACTCGTGGGTGAATCCCGCGGGGTCGGTGAAGCGCACCAGCTTGCGGACCCGCGCCGCCCGGCACTCCTGCGCGGTGCCCCACTCCACGGTCGTCCCGGCCTGCTCGAGCGTGGCCACCGCGTCGTCCAGGTCGCCGGCTGTGGGTAACTCCCACCCGACACACTGCACCCGGTTGTGAGGACCCTCGCTGACCTGGAGCCGGCCCGGCCGGTCGTCGTTCGTGAGCGACACTGTGCCCGGTTGCCCGGCCAAGTCCTCCGAGACAGCGAGGCCGAGCACCTCCGGGCCGAACGTCGCCCACTCCTTGACGTCGGGTGACTCCACCCGCAAGTACCCGAGCGATGTGATCTTCACGGTCATCCTCTTCTCGACGCCGTACGGGGTCTGGACGTGTCAGCGGTCGTCGGTGCGTTCAGGCACGTCGACGAACAGGTCATCGCCGTCCCGGCGGACCGGGTAGGTCTCCAGCGGGATGATCGCGGGCGGCGCGAGCACCTTCCCGGTCCGGAGACAGAACCTCGCCATGTGCAACGGGCACTCGACCACGTCGCCGTCGAGGTACCCCTCGGCCAGAGAGAATTCGTCGTGGGTGCAGGTGTCACCGACGGCGAAGAACTCGTCCGCCACCCTGAAGACGGCGATCGGCGGTGTGGTGGGCACCCGGAAACCCTCGTCTTCGGGGACCTGCTGGACGGTGCAGGCGTGGATCCAGGTCACCGCGACCTCCTTGCAGTCTGGCTGTCGACAGGGGTCGTGGCCCCGGTGGCGACGTGCACGTGGCCACCGGGGGGACCACGTCAGAAGAAGATGCTGATGTTCTTGCTCAGGATGGTCGTCTGGTCGAGCAGGATCGTCCGCCGAGCGATCTGCCAACCCGGACTGGTGCTCGACGGCCGGAGCAGATCCGACCGTTGCCCCGCGAACAGATCCTGATCACGTTCCAACYGCGTGCGGTAGACGAGGAAGTTGGACTGGACGTGGTACTCGTCCTCGTCCTCGTTCTCGGTCGGCCGCACTCGGACGTTGGTGATCAGGCGACGGGTCCGGCTCGGCGGGTCCTCGGCCCAGGCGGTGCCCAGGCGGAACCGTCGGACCCGCCGGTAGAGGAGGTCGTGCGTCTCGTCAAAGTGGGCGAGCTCCCCGACGCTGGACACCTCCTGCGCGAGCTCGCGTTGCTGCCGGTTGCTCCGCACCGGCATGTAGTAGTGGATGTCCGGCGCCATTAACGTGAACCACTCGTCCAGGTTGCGGTCGTCCAGCAACGCCGCTTCTGCGTAGAGGAACTGCTCGACGTCGTGCTGGAGCTGCACGCTGATACCGGTCGTCGCCCGGAGGATCCCGGTCATGAGGGCGCTCCTGCCGGAACCGAGGTGCGGGCGCGGGTCARCTCGTCGAGGTCGTCCCAGGTGGCGGCGGTCAGCATGTCGGCCCACCGCTGGTACAAGCCGCGGGCAGCTGCTTCGCTGTAGGCGTCCGCGGTCGAACCGGGCAACCCGCCGGCGTCGTGGTCGGAGTACCCCAGACCCATCTTCATGTTGAACTTCGCCTTCCGCGCCTTGTGGCCGCGCAGCACCCGCTGGATCTCCGCCCAGTTCTCGCTGTMGTCCGGCTCGAAGATGCCGGCCGGGCTGAAGCCACGCGAGGTGGTCACCTGCAGCGCTCGCTTGACCTCGGGCGGCGCGGCTGCGGGAACCAACCCCCAGCCCCACACCTCGATCTCGTTCGGCCCGCGGGGGTGCCACACGCGCATGGCGTTGTAGGGCGTCACGAAGGAGAAGCTCGGGAAGAGCGTGTGGTGGCTCTGGAACGCCGAACGCGCCGCACCGACCCGGGCGACGATGCTCTCCTGCTGGGTCGCCAACCAAGCGTCCACAACGGGTCCCGCGAAGTCCGGGGTTCCGGGGGTCGTCCAGAAGCCGGTGCCGTGCCCGAGCGGTGAACTGAACTGGCGCCCCGGACCGCCGGTCGCCATCTCGACCATCTCGGCCTCAGCTCCCTCAGGAGCGAGGACGGCGATCCCCGACGAATGCGAGGTCGCGATGTGGTAGGAGTCGCTGGCGAACTGCTCCGCGCCGAGCTTCCAGTTGCACGGGACCACCCAGCGGTGCGTCCCGCCGACGACTTCCAGACCGCCTTCGAACTTGTCGACGTACGCATCGAAGTACCAGGCGTAGTCACCCAGGTAGTCCTCGAAGCTCGGTGCCGTGGCGTCCCAGGTGCCGAAGATGAAACCCTTGTAGCTGGTTAGCTGAGCGACCTGTGTGGATCCCCAGGACGACTTGTCCATCTCGTTCTTGTAGCCCCGCTCGAGGCGCGGGACGCTCACCAGGTTGCCGGCGATGTCGTAGCTCCACCCGTGATACGTACAGGTGAACGCCTTCGCCGTGCCGGCGTCGGCTCGGCAGATCCGCATCCCGCGGTGCCGGCACTGGTTGAGGAAGGCCCGGATCGACCCGTCACGCTGCCGCACCACGAGCACCGGGTCCTCGCCCATGTAGGTCTGGACGAACGATCCCGGCTTGGTCAGCTGAGACTCGTGCGCAAGGAAGAGCCAGCTACGAGCGAAGATCCGCTCCAGCTCGAGTTGGTACAGGTCTTCATCGGTATAGATGGTCGGGTCGATCTCGCCTCGTGCCGAATCAATGAGCTGTGTCAGATCAACAACCATGGCGATCCCCCCTCCGGCTTACGCCCGGTCGGTTGGCAGCGCAGGAGCGTCCGGACCGGTGCTCCCGCTCGATGTGGCGGTTGTGGTGTCGTGGTCCGAAGGTGCCCGGGGGGCGGGCGGGGTGCCAGAACTTGTTCCGGTCGCCGGAACTCTTGTCAACAAGGTCCGGGCAGCCGTCCGGAGCAGGCGTGGGCGGTGGCGGGTGGCTCAACCCGACCTCGGCGTGGCGGGCCCACTTCCGCACAGTCCCGCCGGCCGCTCGGCGTTACGTCGGTGGCGACCCGCCGCGACACCAGCCCGTGCTCCATCGCGAGAGCGTTCCATCCACCGGACCGCCGGCTTGGCATCCGGCACCTTCGCCCGCCACTGTCGACCCCGCCACTGTCGACACGGTCGACCCGAGGAATGAGATGACACCCGCAGCCACGCCGCCGGGCACCACAGGCCCGAGCACCGCTCCCACCCACCGCAGGACGACCGAGGCCGCGGCCCGGCTCGCCCAGGCTGCTCGTACCGGCATCCCGTGCGCGCCGGTCCGGGACCTCATCGGCGCCGACGACATCGACCTGGCCTATGCCGTCCAGCGGCAGCTGACCCAGCAGCGCCTCGGCGAGGGTGGCCGGATCGTCGGTCGGAAGATCGGTCTTACGTCGCCGGCCGTGCAGGCGCAGCTCGGGGTCGACCGGCCCGACTTCGGGGTCCTCTTCGCCGACATGGACGTCAGTGCCCGGTCCGCGATCCCGTCGGGCCGTCTGCTGCAACCGAAGACCGAAGCCGAGGTGGCCTTCGTCCTGCGCGCCGACCTCGCCGGCGGTCCCCTGGACGACACCCAGGTCCGCGGCGCCGTCGCCTACGCCGTCGCCGCCTTGGAGATCGTCGACAGTCGCATCGCCGGCTGGGACATCACCTTCGGCGACACCGTCGCCGACAACGCCTCCAGCGGGCTGTTCGTCCTCGGCGACACCCGGCTCACCCTGGACCGGTTCGCCCCGGTCGACGTTCCCATGACCATGCAGCTCAACGGTGAGATCGTCTCGCGGGGATCCGGGGCCGCCTGTCTCGGGGACCCCCTGCGGGCCCTGGCCTGGCTCGCCCGCACCGCCCGCGACCTCGGTGACTCCCTGCGCGCCGGCGACGTCGTCCTCTCCGGCGCCCTGGGGCCGATGATCCCCACCCCGCCGGGCTCGGTCGTAGTCGCCGACCTGGGGCCTCTGGGATCGGTAAGCGCCACCTTCTCCGACGAGGATCCCGCATGAACAAGACCAAGGTCGCGATCATCGGATCGGGCAACATCGGCACCGACCTGATGATCAAGATCATCCGCACCTCCGAGGTGCTCGAGATGGGCGCCATGGTCGGCATCGACCCGGACTCCGACGGGCTTGCCCGCGCCGCCCGGATGAAGGTACCCACCACCCACGAAGGCGTCGACGGGCTCATCGCCATGGACGGCTTCGCAGACATCGGCATCGCCTTCGACGCCACCTCAGCCAAGGCACACCTGGCCAACGACGGGAAGCTCGCCCCCCACCGCAAGAGGCTCATCGACCTCACGCCCGCGGCAATCGGCCCCTACGTCGTCCCGTCGGTCAACCTCGACGAGCACCTGGCCGCCGACGCCACGAACCTCAACATGGTCACCTGCGGCGGCCAGGCCACCATCCCCATGGTCGCTGCGATCGCCCGGATCACCCCGGTGCCCTACGCCGAGATCGTCGCCTCGATCGCGTCGAAGTCCGCCGGACCCGGCACCCGCGCCAACATCGACGAGTTCACCGAGACCACCGCGCACGCCATCCAGACCGTCGGCGGCGCCGGCCGCGGCAAGGCGATCATCATCCTCAACCCCGCCGAGCCGCCGATGATCATGCGGGACACCGTGCTGTGCCTCATCGGTGACGCCGACCAGGACACCATCCGCGCCTCCATCGACACGATGGCCAAGAGCGTCGCCGAGTACGTCCCCGGCTACCGGCTCAAGCAGCAGGTCCAGTTCACCGCGATCCCTGACGGGGAGCCGGTGCACACCCTGCTCCCTGACGGCGCCAGCCCGGTCACCACCAAGGTGACCGTCTTCCTCGAAGTCGAGGGCGCCGCCCACTACCTGCCCGCCTACGCGGGCAACCTCGACATCATGACCTCGGCGGCCCTGCGGGTCGGCGAAGGCATCGCCCGACGACTCCTCGCACAGGTGACCGCGTGACCACCACAGACACCAGCCAGATGACCGCTCCGAGCGCCGGTGGCACCGACCTGTACATCCAGGACGTCACGCTGCGCGACGGAATGCACGCCATCCGGCACCGCATCAGCCCGACCGACGTCGGCCGCATCGTCGCAGCCCTCGACGCCGCCGGCGTCGACGCCATCGAGGTGGCCCACGGCGACGGCCTGGCCGGCGGCAGCCTGAACTACGGGCCCGGCAGCAACACCGACTGGGAGTGGATCGAGGCCGCCGCCGCGAACCTCGACCGCGCCGTCCTCACCACACTGCTACTACCCGGCATCGGCACCATCGCCGAACTCAAACACGCCTACTCCCTCGGTGTCCGCTCCATCCGGGTGGCCA
Organism: Parafrankia soli; assembly: GCF_001854695.1. Classification (GTDB taxonomy): domain Bacteria; phylum Actinomycetota; class Actinomycetes; order Frankiales; family Frankiaceae; genus Parafrankia; species Parafrankia soli. The sequence continues at coordinate 42,241 of NZ_MAXA01000229.1, read as the reverse complement.
CCCACTGCACCGAGGCCGACGTGTCCGCCCAGCACATCGCCACCGCCCGCGACCTGGGCATGGACGTGTCCGGGTTCCTCATGATGAGCCACATGGCGCCCGCCGCCGAGCTCGCCCGCCAGGCAGCACTCATGGAGTCCTACGGCGCGCACTGCGTGTACGTCACGGACTCCGGAGGCCGGCTCACGATGGACGGTGTCCGGGAACGGGTCCGCTCCTACCGGGACGCCCTGCGAGCGGACACCGAGATCGGCATCCACGCCCACCAGAACCTCTCACTCTCGGTGGCCAACTCCGTGGTAGCCGTCGAAGAAGGCGTCACCCGCGTCGACGCCTCCCTCGCCGGGCACGGCGCAGGAGCCGGCAACGCACCAATCGAGCCGTTCATCGCCGTCGCCAACCTGAAGGGCTGGACCCACCGCTGCGACCTGTTCGCTCTCCAGGACGCCGCCGACGACATCGTCCGTCCCCTGCAGGACCGGCCCGTGCAGGTCGACCGGGAAACCTTGACCCTCGGATATGCGGGGGTCTACTCAAGCTTCCTGCGGCACGCCGAGGCGGCGTCCCAGCGGTACGGCATCGACGTCCGCACGATCCTGCTCGAAGTCGGCCGACGCGGGCTCATCGGCGGACAGGAGGACATGATCATCGACATCGCACTGGACCTGCAGAGCAGCGGACGCATCCACGACACCTCACCCACCTGACGCCCAGGCCCCCGTGGGACCTGGGATACAGCAATCTCTCCGCTGACCACCGGCGGCGGGTGCGGGTGCTGGCGCGCGACATCGCGCGCCAGCACCCGCGGCGGATCAGGCCAGGCCTATCTGTTGATAGAGGGCCAGGTTGTCGTAGAAGAAGAACTCCTCGGCCATGGTTCCCTGCCGGTTGAAGATCCCAACAGTGATCATGTTCATCGCGAACTTCTTGCCGGTGGGCTGGTTGAAGCCGCCCTTCCCGTCCGGCATGGGTTTGCTGAACGTCCCCTTGAACACGCCGTGGACCGCGACCAGTTCGCCCTTTGCCACCCGGATCGGATGGGAGGTGACCTTGAGGTCGGGCGCCCAGACGAACAGCCACTTCAAGTCCTCGACGTGCTGGTCCAGCCCATCGGTGTAGTGCCCGTCGGGCCAGTGCACGCGGACGTCGGGTGCGTGGCTCTCCCCGAAGCGGTCCCATTGCTGGTTGCTGAAGACCACGAAGTCCGCCTCGTCGAACGTTTTCAGGTGCTCATACTCCTCGCGGGTCAGGTGYCGGGGGAACGGCAGCCCTTCACCGGTCTCGGCCGGGTTGCCCATCACCTGGTACACATCCGCGGCTGCCGAGGCGGGGGTGACACCGCTCTCCACCGCGGTGATTCCGAGCATGCCCACGGCGGCGGCACCGCTACCGCGAAGCACCGAACGTCGATTGACCATCAGGTCCTCCGTACTGGTGTCGATCATTAGATCGTCCCTGCTCGGAGACGCTACTATTGCCCGGACACTAGGTACCTAGAGGAAAGTAATGGCGGGAAGGGCTGATGTGATGGACGACATGGTCCGCGTCGTGGCGGAGGTGGACCCGGAGAACGCCTGCCCCATCGATCCGGTGATCGACATGGTGTTCAGCCGCTGGACCACTCCGATCCTGTGGACGCTCCACAAGTACGGGCGGCAACGCTTCGTGGAGCTCGAACGCCGCATCACCACGATCACTCCCAAGGTGCTGACGCAGCGACTGCGACAACTGGAACGCGACGGCATCGTCGTGCGCACCTACCACGCCGAGGTCCCCCCGCGCGTGGAGTACGAGACCAGCGAGTTGGGGCGCAGCCTGGAACCCCTCTTCGCCAGCCTCGTTGACTGGAAGGCAGCGAACATGCACGACGTCGAGCAGGCTCGCAAGCGCTACGACGCCGTACAGCGGAGCCCGCGCCGAGCCGGTTGACGCGTTCACCAGCCGGCCCACCCCTCAGCGGTCCGACGCACGCCCCACCGTTCCAGCCGCCGGAACCTCCGCTCCGAGTTCGCGCGCCGCGGGTGTGTGATGTGCGTCAACCGCCGGCCGGGTCTGGCTGGTCGGCTCACACGCACCCGAGGAGCGACACGGCATGGCGAGCGCGGAGAAGCGGCCGGTAGACGAGACTGTCCCCGTGATGATCGTCGGAGCCGGCCCGGCCGGACTCACGACGGCCCTGGCCCTGGCCCGCCACGGCATCCAATGCCAGATCATCACGCGCTACCCCAACCAGGCACACACGCCGCGCGCGCACATCACCAACCAGCGTGCACTGGAGATCTTCCGCGCGCTCGGGGTGGCCGACGCCGTCGTCGAAAAGGCGGTGCGCATCGAGGAGATCCCGTACAACCCGTTCATCCTCTCGATGGCGGGTCCGGAGGCGGTGCGGGCGACGGCGTGGGGAGCGGGTCTCAAGGACCAGGAGCGCTACCGGCGGGCCAGCCCCTACACGCCGCACAACATCCACCAGCACCGGCTGGAACCCATCCTCGCCGACGCTCTCGACGCTTCCGGCCTCGCCGACCTCCGGTACAACACGGAGTTCCTCGATTTCACCGAGCACCCCGACGGTGTGGACGTCCGCACCCGGCACCGTGAGACCGGTGAGCAGCGAACCGTCCGGGCGCGGTACCTGGTGGGCGCCGACGGCGCTCGCAGCATGGTTCGCGAGCAGGCCTGCCTGAGCCTGACCGGCGAGATGGACCTCGCCACCTTCGGCTTCGTGTGGGTCAAGGCGGACCTGCGCCGCTACGCCGAACACCGGCCGGGGGCGATGTACTGGTCGATCGACATGACGRAGTTCCCGACCTGGATCATGCTGAACCGCTGGGACGAGTGGCTGATCAGCTGGCAGATCGACCCCGACACCTTCGACCTCGCCGACCACGACGCCATCCGCGCGGTGCTCTACCGGGCGATCGGTGACACGAGCGTCCCGATCGAGATAGTCGACGTGACCAGGTGGAAGGTGAACCACGCCGTCGCCGAGCAGTATTCGAGGGGTCGGGTCTTCTGCGCCGGCGACGCTGTCCACGTCCACCCACCGATGAACGGTCTGGGGAGCAATACGGCGGTGGCCGACGGCTTCAACCTCGGCTGGAAGCTCGCCGCGGTGCTGTCCGGCCAGGCCGGTCCAGGGCTGCTCGACACGTACTCCCAGGAGCGGGTACCGGTCGGCCGGCAGGTCGTCGACCGGGCGTACCGGTCTACCGGCGAGGTCATGACCATCTCGGGCGCGTTCGGCGTCACGCCCGAGATGAGCACGGAGGCCAAGTGGCGGAAGATCCTCGAGGCAGACGCGCCGGGCCCGGAGGGCGAGGCGCGCCGGGCGTCGATCGCCGAGGCGATGCGGCTGATGGAGTACAACCTCAACGCACACGGGGTCGAGATCGGCTATCGCTACGAGACCGGAGCGTTGGTACGGGACGCGACCGACCCGGCCGACGAGCCACGGAGCACGGATCTGGTCTACCGGGCCTCCACCGTGCCCGGGGAACACCTGCCGCACGTGTGGCTGGAGCGGGGGCGGCGGCAGTGGTCCACGTTGGATCTCGGCGGCACGGGTTTTGCCCTGCTCACCGGTCGCGGTGGTGAGGCGTGGATCGACGCCGCCGAGCAGGTACGGCAGCAGTTGGGTGTCGGCGTCACCGTGCGCACGATCGGCGCCCCCGGGTCGTTCCGCGACCTGCYGGGGGAATGGGCCGCCGTGCGGGGCACCGATGAGGACGGCGGTGTGCTCGTCCGCCCCGACGGTCATGTGGCGTGGCGTGCGCGCACCGCGGAGAGCGCCGCGGAGCTGGTCCGAGTGATGGCCACCCTGCTCGACCGGAACACGTACGCCGTGGCGGAGCCCAGCGCGTTCACCCTGCTGAACACCGGCGCCGCCAGCTGATCACCGCCGCGCGCGCATATCAACCGAGCCCGTTGATCACTTGACACACCGCAGGCCAGGAGCGTTGGCCGTGCACAGGCGCGCGGGGCCCTCAAGACGTCACTGGCCGGCCACAGCCGCCTCGTCGGCTCCCTCGTCCGCGCACAGGCCGGCGACGAGGGTCGCCGGCAGCGCCCGCCCGATCCGCGCGGCAGCCGTCCGCAGCGTCGAGATCATCACCTCCCCGTTCCCGGCCGCGGCCGGGAACGCCACCGACACGCCAGCGACCGCCACGCCGTGGGCGTGGATCGGAACGGCCAGACAGGCGAGCCCGTCCACGCACTCCTCCCGATCGACGGCGAACCCGCGCGACCGGCTGAGGGCGAGCTCCCGCTGGAGGATGGCCGGATCCACGATGCTCCTGCGCGTCCGCGCGGGCAGCGGTGCGCGGACCATGTCCGCCACCGCCCGGGTCGTGAGCAGCGACTTTCCGATCGCCGTGCAGTGTGCGGGCAGCCGCTCGCCGACCACCGCCGGGGTTGGGAGCGTCACCCGCGTCCGGAGCTTCTCGATGTAGACGACGTCGCCGCTGCGCAGGACCGCCAAGTGCACAGTCTGCCGGGTGACGCGGTGGACCTCCTGCAGGACGGGCAGCGCCACATCCCGCAGAGCCACCTCGGCCGAGCACGACCCCATCGCGAAGATGCGCAGGCCGATGCGGTAGCCGTGGCCATGCCGTTCGACCGCTCCCATCTCCAGCAACATCGCCAGGACGCGGTGCGTCGTCGACTTCGGCAACCCACTGGCGCGGGACACCTCGGCGAACGTGAGCACACGGCGGTCGGCGCGGAAGGCGCCGAGGACGTCGAAGGCCTTCCAGAGAATGGACGGCGCCCCCAGCGTCGACATCGCGCCCGTCCGGGTCGCGCCGCCCTGCAGTGTGGCCAACTTCCCCATCGGCACCTCCAGAACAACGTTCTAGGGCTCGGACGTTACAAGTGACGTGCGTTACAGTCAACGAGCTGTCGTCGAGCGGGAATGGACGGCCGACCCCCGGAGCCGCGAGCCGCGGGTGCGACCGATCGGGCCTGCCGAGGTGAGGGGCGAAGCAGCGCGGTTCTGGCCATTGGAACACCGACTGGTCCGACCGCCTGGCCAGTGCGGATGATGCCGTACTGCCCGCGATCGTCGCGGCTGCTCCCCCGCGACCGGAACGACCCGGCTGCGAGGGCCACGGCAGGCAAGCGCGTCGCCCGCACGCGGCGCCCGGAGCCACGCCAGACACCACGCTGTTCTACTCGCGGATGGGGGTGAGCCCCCTCGACGCGGAAGTGAGGAAACGCCCATGGGCAGGCTTGAGAGCACCGTCGCGGTGATCACCGGTGGCGGCTCCGGTCTCGGTGCCGCCATCACCTCGAGGTTTGTCGAGGAGGGTGCCCGCGTCGTCGTCCTTGACCGGTCGGCCGAGAAGCTGGCGGCGGCGGAGAACCGCTATGGCGGCACGGTCCGGACAGTCCGGGGAAGCGTGACGGCGTTCGCGGACAACGCCCGCGCCTGCTCCGTGGCCGAGAACGAGTTCGGCGGCCTGGACGTCTTCATCGGCAACGCCGGGCTGTGGGACTTCTCCCGGACCCTGTTCGACTCAACCCCGGAACACCTGGACGCGGGCTTCGACGAGCTGTTCGCGGTGAACGTCAAAGGCTACGTGCTGGGGGCGAAGGCCGCGGCACCGCTGCTCCGGCGCACCCGAGGGAACATGGTCTTCACGCTGTCCAATGCCGCCCTCTATCCGGGCGGCGGAGGGGTGCTGTACACCGCCTCGAAGCACGCCGGGCTGGGCGTCGTCCGACAACTGGCCTACGAGTTGGCGCCCGAGATCCGGGTGAACGCGGTCGCGCCGGGCGGGATGGCCACCGATCTGCGCGGCCCGGAGGCGATGGACCTGTCGGACCAACCGATCGGTGCGGCGATCCCGATCGGCAAGATCGTGCGGGAGAACTCCGCGTTGGGCATCGAACCCTGCGCGGAAGACTATGTTGAGGCCTACGTCCTGCTGGGGTCAGGACGCGAATCGCGCACCGTCACGGGAACTGTCATCGACCTGTCAGGCTTCGGGATCCCGCGTAGACCCGCCTGAGCCCCGGGGAGCGCCGCGCGGACCCGTTCCCGCAGGGGCAGCGCGGCGTCTCACGCCGACGGCACCGCGAGGTCCCGCGGCGACGCGGCGTCTCGCCGGGCGGCGTCCTCGATGGACAGGACGATCAGATGGTGTAGCCGCCGCATGGCGATCCGCACCTTCGTCCTGTCGTCGCCGAACGAGACCAGGCTGCCCCGCGTCAGGTCGATGGTCAGCTCCGCCATCTCCACCGCGAGGGCGCGTGGCTGGAGCACCCCGGCATCGCGGGCGGCCGGTTCGACGACGCTCGCGACCTCCTCGGTGACGTAGCCGCGGATCCTGCCGAGCGCCGCGGTCATCTCGGCGTCCTCCTGGGTCTCCAGGTTGAGGACGACCTCGAGCCGGAAGTACGTCGGGTGCGCCGCGATGGCGACGGCGGCCGCGTCGAAGAACGTGCGCAGGCGCTCCGCCGGCTCCCCCACCAGGTCCTCGGCCCGAGGTAGCTGGGCGAAGAAGGACTCGGCCCCCCGCTGCATGGCTGCCGCCGCGATTCCCGCCTTGTTGCCGAAGTGCCAGTAGATCGAGCCGGTCGGGAGCCCCGTGGCCTCGCGGATGGCGGAGATCGACGTCCTGGCGTAACCGCGCTCGGCCATGAGGTTCTCGGCCGCGACCAGGATCACCTCACGGCCGCCGCGGGGATCGGCTCCGGTCCCATGCTCCACCCGACGACGGTAACGCGTGACCTCCCGGCACAGTGGCTGCGGCGAACTGCCACCGACCGCGGATCCGGTCGAGCCTTCGGCCGCGGCCTCCCCCGCGCGCCGTCCAGCGGGGGTTCCGGCCCCGGCACACGGCCCTGCTGGACCGCGTGCGCCGACGGATCGGAGCTTTACGGCCCTTATCCAGGAAGAATCGGGCCGTGGAACTGCGCCATCTGGAGTACTTCGTCGCGGTCGCGGAGGAGTTGTCCTTCACCCGCGCCTCGCGGCGGCTGCACGTGGTGCAGTCCGGCGTGTCGAGCGCCATCCAGGTGCTGGAACGGGAACTCGGCGCCGCCCTGTTCGACCGGGACCGGCACCGGGTCATCCTGACGGAGGCGGGCCGGGCGCTGCTCCCGGAGGCGCGCGCCACGCTGGCGGCGGCGCGGGCGGCCGCCGATGCGGTAGCGGAGGCCGCCGCCGGGCTGCGGGGAACGCTGACGATCGGGACGATGCTGGCAACCGGGCACGTTGACGTGCCGGGTCTGCTCGGCAGGTTCCACGAGGCGCATCCCGGCGTCGTGGTGCGGTTGCGCACGTCTCCGGGCGGCTCGGCCGAGCTTGGCCGGGAGGTGCTCAGCGGGGCACTGGACCTGGCGCTGCTGTCCATCCCCGGCGAGGCGCCGCCGGGGCTGTCGCTGCGGCTGCTCGTGCAGGAGCCGCTGGTGGTGATCTGCTCGCTGTCGCACCCCCTCGCGAGCGCCAGCGGGGCAGCTGAGGAGGTGACACTCGCGATGCTGGCGGGCGAGTCGTTCATCGACTTCCCTGCCGGGTGGGGCAACCGGACCGTCGTGGACCGGGCCTTCGCCGCCGCCGGCCTTGACCGGCAGGTCTCCTTCGAGGTCGCCGACATCGCGAACTTTGCCGGCTTGGTCCGCAACGGGCTTGGCGTCGCCTTCATCCCGGCATCCGTCGCCGCGACGATGGACGGCGTGACGCGGCTCGCGCTGTCCCCGGCACCGCCGTCCTGGGGGATCTCGGTGGCCACCGCATCGACGAGACGGCTGCCCGCAGCCGCGCGGGCATTCCTGGCACAGCTAACCGCGTCGCACTGTCATCAGGCCGAGCGATAACCGCGAGCACGAAGAGTCATCACCGTTACGACATGCCGCATGGGCCGGCACCGGTTAATGCGGGCATGACTGTTCTCCTTGAAGCCGGGCGCGTTGCGCGGCCGTCCCGCCGGCACAACGCGGCGTTCTGGATCGTCGGCTACACCTTCGCCGTCACGATGGCCTTCTCCGCCGTGCCGACCCCGCTGTACGTGCTGTACCAGTCACGGAACCACTTCAGCACATTCATGGTCACGGTGATCTTCGCCGCCTACGCGGCGGGCATGGTGGCGAGCCTGTTCCTGGCCGGCCACCTGTCGGACACCCGCGGCAGGCGCCGGATGCTCGCGGCGGCCGTGGCGACCAACATGCTGTCGGGGCTGCTGTTCGTGGCGTGGCCGGCCACGGCCGGCCTGATCGTGGCCCGCGTTGTCTCCGGGGTGAGCATCGGCATGCTGACCGCGACGGCGACCGCCTACCTGAGTGAGCTTCACGCGCATGCGCGGCCAGGCCACGGCCAGGCGCGCAGCGAGATCGTGTCGACCGCCGCCAACCTTGGGGGGATCGGCCTCGGCCCGCTGCTCGCCGGGGCGCTCGCGCAGTACGTGGCCCACCCACTGGTGGTGCCGTACCTGGTGGTGGAGACGCTGATGCTCATCGGCGTCGCCGCGCTCTGGGCGACCCCCGAGACCGCATCCGTGCCCGCCGAGCGGCCGGCGTACCGGCCGCAGCGCGTGTCGGTGCCGCCCGCGCACCGGGCCACCTTCCTCGCGGCGGCGGTAACCGGCGGGGCGCTGTTCTCGCTGTTCGGCTTGTTCACCTCGGTCTCCCCAACGCTGCTGGCCAGCGTGCTGCACAACAAGTCGCACCTGGTCGCGGGAGTAGTAGCGTTCACCGTGTTCGGCGCGGCGGCGGCGGCGCAGATCCTCTTCGGCCGGGCCTCGCGCCGGTCACAGCTTGGCGTCGGCCTGCTGGCGGTGCTGGCCGGGCTCGCCTTGGTCACCGCGTCGGCGTGGGCGGCGAGCTTCCCGCTGCTACTGGCCGGCGGCATCGTCGCGGGCGCTGGCGCGGGGGCCGCGTTCCGTGGCACGGTCGCGACCGTCATCCGGATCGCGCCGCCGGAGGCGCGCGGGGAGGCACTCGCCGGGCTGTTCCTCGCCGGGGCCGTCGGCCTCGCGATCCCCGTCGTCGGGCTTGGCGTCGCGACGCTGTGGGTGTCGATGCAGGCCGCCGTGCTCGGCCTCTCGGTCGTACTGGCCGCCGTCATCCTCGCTGTGGGTCCTCGCCTGCTGCGCTCCGTTTGAGGAGACCGGGCCGCAATGCGCGGGCCGGGACTGAGTCCCCGCACGGGCGGATACGGGGCCCCGGATGGTGAACGCGACCAGGGCGGCGGCGAAGATGGCCACCGCGGCGATCCAGCCGCCCTGGCCAGCCGGGAAGCGGGCCGGCCAGGTCACCGGGGTCGGGTAGCTCGCGGGCGCAGGCCAACGGCGCCCCGCGGCTGGGGACACAACTGCCGAGCCGACCTACACCAACTCGCCGACGCCGGCTCCGACCTGCTCGAAGCCGCCCGCGGGCCGCGATCGACACCGACTCTGGGACCTGCGCACAGCGCGCCACGCCATCCGGCTGGCCTGCCTGTCCCGCCCAGCAGCCGCCGACACCAGGCACAGCCCGGCTGGGGGGACAGGCCACGAACGGCGTCAGCCGAGATGCGGCTGAACGGGCACTGTCGCCGGTAGGTAGACGCGGTCGGCCTCTGCCCTATGCACTGATCAACGACAGGACGAGCTGGTTGATATATCAACTCATCGGTATGATGAGGCCGTGGAGGAGCGCGGACTGGATGACCGGGAGCTGCACGCCTGGCGGTCGTTCTTCCGTATGCAGGAGGTCTTGCGCGGACGTATCGAGCAGCAGCTTCAGGCCGCGAACGGCCTCTCCAACGCCGATTACACCGTACTTGTCGCCTTGGCCGACGATCCCGCTGGGCGGGCGCGCCTGGTCGAACTGGGCCGCTTTCTCGGCTGGGAGAAGAGCCGTCTGCACCACCAGCTCACCCGTATGTGCAAGCGGGGCCTGGTCAGGCGCGAGAGCGCAGCGACCCGCGCCATGTTCGTCGTCCTCACCCCTGAAGGCCGCGACGCACTCGAAAAGGCTGCGCCATGTCACGCCGCCCACGTGCGACGGCTGACCATTGATCCGCTCACTGATGAGCAGATCGACCAGCTCGCTGAGATCTCCACCGCCATCCTCGCCAACCTCGAGGCTGACCAGCAGCCGTCCCGCTAGGCTAGTGCAGCGCCTCAGTAGTTCCTTTCCGTCCTCTGGTCKCGGTATGTGATGTCAGGCCGCTTGGGGAGGTTGTTGGTGAAGCTGCCCCGTTTCGTTCACAGGTAGGGCTTTGAACGATTATGCGGCTTGATGGTACTCGTAGAAGCGGGTTTCGTGGTCGTACGGGCTAAGGTATCCGTTGGTGGAGTGGCGGCGCCGCCGATTGTAGAACCCCTCGATGAAGTCGAAGATGGCAGCGCGGGCCTCGTCGTGGGTGGTGAAGTTGGTGCGGTCGAGGAGCTCGCATTCGAGGGTGGCGAAGAACGACTCGATGACCGCGTTGATCAACGCAAAGGCACCCGAAGGGCCGGTCGCAACAAGGGTCAGACCAGCGTGGCGGCGACAACATGATGCTCGCAATCGAAACAGTCACCGGCGGATCCGACGGACCGGCGAACATCATGTTGAGCGCAGAGCCGGGCGAACTCATGAGAAACGTATGGACTCACGTTCCTCCCGGAGCTGCCGGTTCTCCTTCCGGAGGCGTTTCAACTCGTCACGTTCCGCGGCGGTCAGCTCATCGGCCCGAGCTTCTCCCTCCTGTTCGGCCTGGCGTACCCAGTTACGGATCGACGGCCCCGACGGGCCGCATTCCTTGGCCAGCGCCTCGGGCGAGTGGCCAGCTCAGACAAGCTCCACCATCTGACGGCGGAACTCCTCCGTGTACGGCGGTTGTGATCTCGACACCTGCACTCCTCCCTGGGACCATTATCCAAAAGAGCCCAGGTGTGAACAGGAAATGGTCAACTTCAGCCCCAGGTAGGACGCGACCCTGCCGGCTATCGATATGGGATGATATTCACGCCAAGGCGCGCTGCCAGTCTTCGTTCGGGATGCGCGAGCGCAGGTATTCCAGGGACTGTTCGACGAGTCGCCGGGCGCGGCGGGCGTCGACGCCGATGAGGGCGCCGCGGTGTTTGAGGACCCGCACGTTGACCAGGACTGTGTCGATGTCGCCGCGCTGTGCCTGGAAGACGAGGTGCCCGGCCGGGTTGCTGGCGGCGGTCATCGCCGGGGTGTCGGTGCGCATCATGACCAGGTCGGCCCGCTTGCCCGGGGTAATCGAACCGATGATGTTGTCCAGGCCGAGCACCCGCGCGCCGCCGATGGTGGCGTATTCGAGCACGTCCTTCGCGCGTAGCTCGTTGGTGGAGAGCGCGTGGCCGGCTTCGTGGGCGCGCAGGTGGGCCAGTCCGCGATCGGCGTTGAGGGTGGCGCGCATCGCGGAGAACATGTCGCCGCTCCACCACACCACGGTGTCCTGGGACAGCGAGATCGGGATGCCGAACTGGCGGGCCTTCGCGGTCGGCGGGTAGCCCTGCCCGGCGTTGAGTTCACTCTCGGCCGAGAGAGACAACTGGGCGCCGCTGGCGGCGATGCGCCGGTACGAGTCGTCGCTCAACGTGGCGGCGTGGATCAGGGTGGTCGACGGTGACAGGACGCCGTTCTCTTCGAGGAACGTGATGTTGTCGTCGCCGACGAACCCCAATACGCCGGCGTGGGTGCTGAACGGCAGGTTCCGGTCGATCGCGAACCGGAGAGCCTGGCGGGCGTCGCCGGTGTTGACGAAGATGTCGAACGCGATCTGCATGGTGACGAGCTGGTCGGAGCTGGCGAACCGGGACGTGAGCATCTGGTCGACGCGCCCGTCGTACACCCAGCTGAGGTCCGGGGAGAACGCGTTGCTGTACCCGAATCGGGCCCGTCCCGGTACGGCGAACAGCGCGTCCACCGCGGCGTCGGCGTGCTCGGGCGTGCGCAGTCCGTGCGAGAAGTCCATCACGGTGGTCACGCCGGAGTCCACGGACTCGACCATGCTCGCGTAGTTGGCCGCGTAGATGTCCTCGGGGCGGAACAACGGCCTCCACTTCATCAGTATCCACTCCAGGTACTCGCCAATGGTCCAGTCCGCGCCCACGCCCCGGAACGCGGCCTGCCACATGTGCTGGTGGGTGTTGACGAACCCGGGCAACAGCAGCGCTCCCGCCGCGTCGACGACGATGGCGTCCGCGGGTGCGGGCAGCCGCTTTCCGACCGCCGCGATGGTGGTGTCGCGGACCAGGACGTCGGTTTCGGGCAGCACGCCGAGGCGGGCGTCCATGGTGACCACGGTCGTCCGGCGGAAGAGGATCCGGCCGGCCGGGCGCGAACGTTGCCGCTGGCGCGGCAGAGGCCGGTGCGGCTGGATACGTCGCGCTGACCCCCGCCCCCACGGCGGAGGCGCCGACCAAGGCGGCGGCGCCGCCGAGTACTCGTCTACGGCTGGTTCCGTCTACAGATCTGTCCATCGGGTTTTCCTCACTATCGCGGTCAGGACTATCGCGGTCAGGCGGCGGCCTGGCGGACGGTGGCGAGGGCGGTGCTCCAGCCGCTGGGCCGGCCACCGAGCGAGATCAACAAGTTCGCTTCCCCGCGGCGCAGGGCTCAGCGGTACCGCAGGCGGGCCTGGTGAGGGATCTCGCCGAACCTGCCGCTGCGGAAGTCGCGAAAGGCCTGCTCGATCTCAACTCGCGTGTTCATCACGAACGGGCCGCCCAACGCGACGGGCTCGCGGATGGGCTCACCGCTGTAGACCATCACCACGCTGTGTGCGTCGCCGTCGCCGGTCTCCAGCGTCATCGACGAGACCGATGCCTGAGGAATGGGGTCGGACCATGCGATCTGGCCTGCCCGTACGCTCCGCCCGGCGATCACTATCTGGCCCGACAGGACATACAGGAACRCACGGTCACCGGCGGGCAGCACGTGCTCCAGGCGCCGGTTCGGCTCCAGCGTGATGACGGCCGCGGAGATGGGCCAGTGGTTGAGCGGGCCCTGTGACGCCGTCCGCCTCGCCCGAGATGAGGTCGATGCGGGTACCGTCCCGCTCGATGACGGGACGCCGAGCGGCGAGCAGGTCCTGGTAGCGGGTATCGACCATCTTGCTCTCGCTGGACAGGTTGACCCACAGCTGCAGGGTGTGTGCCCGCTCGTCGCGGAAGGCGAGCTCGCGGTGGATGATGCCGTGCCCCGCGGTCATCCACTGCACGTCCCCCGTGGTCAGCGCGCCGACATGGCCGGCATTGTCGCCGTGCTCCAGGACGCCGTAGACGACCAGCGTCACCGTCTCCACACCGCGGTGGGGGTGCCACTCGAAGCCCGGTGAGGAGAACCAGTCCTCGGACAGAAACAGGAACGGGTCGGTGAGGTCCGGCCGCGTCGAAGCGATGATCATGTTCTTGTTGTCGACCTGTGCGTCCGGCCCGAAGTTCCTCTTCGTCTCGACCCTGACGACGCTCCGTTCCGCGACACCGTCCAGCACTTTCATGACACACGTCCCTTCGAATCGACCCATCCGGTTGATGTGTCAACTCGACAGTACATGTTCGGGGTGATACGTCAACTCGTCGTGGCGGCGTGGTAGGTACATGTCCCCGGCGAACTGTGGTGCTCCGCCGCGGCGGGCAACCCATCGGCGCGGCCCATGACCGTGAGGCGCCGCGCGGCGACATGCGTGCCGCGGACCGGGGCCCACGCTCCGGTTCAGCCCGACACCGACCCTCCATAATGATCAATAAAGGAAGCGCAGTGATCAAGAGCCAGCAACACGAGGCCGGGGGCGGCACTAGTCGCTGGTTGGTCAGGTTGGGGTGACCAGTGGGTGGGAGTGGCCCACGTGGTCAAGCAGGGCTGCCAGTTCCGGTGGGGGTGGGGCGGTCGACCAGCGGTGCCGGTACAGCTGCAGACGCGCCCAGGGGCACAGCCAGCCGCGGACCTGTCGCAGTGTGTCCTGCCAGACGATGCGGCGCCGTGGATTTTTCCCCCGCCGCCCCGCGGTCCTCGCGGGGTGTTTCCTGGGCGTGGTCGGAGGGTGACGCGGTCAGCAGGCTGAAGGTGAACGCCAGCATGACCAGCTGCCAGTGCCGCACGATGGCCTGTTCGGAACGGACCTGGAAGTCCGCCCAGCCCAGCTCGTGCTTGACCGGCTTGTAGTAGTGCTCGATCCAGTCCCGCAGCCGGTAGATCCGGTAGACCTCGGCCGCGTCCGCCTCGGCCACCGAGAGGCTGGTGGCCATGAACCAGGTCGAGTCGGCGGTGAGGACTGTCGAGTCGGCGGTGAGGACTGTCGGGTCGGCGGTGGCGGCGATCAGGCGGGTGCCCCGGGTGGGTCCGTAGCAGGGGCCCAGCTCCAGCTCGGCGGGCGTGAACGCCGGCGGGTGGGCGGGATCGGCGACGACCTGCCAGGTGCCGTGGCGGGGACGCAGGGCCAGCACGTAGCGGATCCTGGCCGCCCGCAGCCGCCCCTCGAGCGTGGGGTTCTCCCCGTAGACGCAGTCGGCCACCACCGCCCGAAACGGCACACCGCCAGCCCGGGCCTGCTCGATCAGCTCCCAGGCCAGCTCCGGCTTGGTGGCAAACGCCGGGTCCGCCTTGCCGGCGGGCAGGCGGGAGGCGGGCCGGTAGGGTCGCACCCCCAGCGGCACGTGCCGAGTGCCGTCAGCCCAGTGACTGGTGACGGCCACAACGCCGTTGGCGGTGCGGCCGAGCTTGCCGATGTACTGCTGGGCCGCCAGCACGATGCCATGGCCGCGCTTACGGTCCCCGGTCTCGTCGATGATGAGCACCCCGTTGCCATGCGGCCCCAGCTCAGGGTGCCGACACCACAGGTCCACCCGCCGCGCACCCAGCGCGTCGGGATCCCAGGGCGCGTCGTGCAGGAAGTGATGCAGCCGCTGCCGGTCAGCACCGGGAACCAGAGCGGCCAGCTCCGTCAACGTCTTGTTGCGCTCCCGGGGCAGCAACAGACCGATCAGATAGTGCCGCAGCGCGGTGCGCTCAGCCACACGACAGAACAGGTCATCGAAGTCGCCGCAGAACCGGTCCACCGCCTCCGCCGTCGACGCGGTCGGCTTGCGAGGAGTAGCCATCGGGCACCTCCCACCACAACGGCCCAGCCAGACACCACAACCGTACGTCCACCTGCCCCAACCCGACCAACCAGCGACTAGTTCCGTACCGCGGGGGACCCCGTTGCCCGTTCCAGCGCACGGGAAATGGCCGCCGAGGTCTCGCGCAGCGGATTGACCAGCGGCTGTCCGTCTCCCGCGGCCGCGGGGTAGGCCACCGACATCGCGGCCACCACCTTGCCCGCCAGTCGGATCGGTACGGCGACACAGGCCAGCCCGTCAACCGCCTCGCCGACGTCTCGGGCCATGCCCAGCTCCCTGACGCGCCGCAGCACCCGACGCAGTGCCACCGGCTCGGTAACGGAGTTTCGGGTACGGCCRCCGAGCGGTCCGGCCAGTACGGCTTCCACCTCAGCCTCCGGCGAATGAGCCAGTAGCACTTTGCCCACACCAGTCAGATTCGCCGGGAGGCGACCACCGACCACAGTCGGCAACGGAAGCGCGGATCGTGACCGCAACTTCTCCAGGTACACCACGTCACCGCCTTGAATCACGGCTAAGTGCAACGTGTGTCCAAATACCCGATGCAGCGCCTCCATATGGGGCAGTGCCACGTCCCGCAGAGCCACCTCCAACGAGCAGGTACTGAGGGCGAACATGCGCAGACCTATGCGGTAGCGATCGCCGTCGCGCTCCACCGCGCCCAGCTGCCCGAGCATCCCCAGCAGCCGATGAGCCGTGGACTTGGGCAGCCCACTGCGCCGTGCGATCTGGGCCAGGCTCATCTGCCGGCTGTTCTGGTCGAAGGCATCAAGAACGGCGAACGCCTTCCACAAGATGGACGACGCGAGCCCGAGAGGAGCAGCGCTGTCGGATGCCGGGCGCGACATTAGCTCGGGCATATGCGGCCTTTCCTCTAGCGACCCCGGACCGGGGCCTCCGGCGGTGCGCAAAAAACACGATCCACCGCCTTTGACCTCTAGAACGACGTTACTTCCAGATGTCTGCGGCGTCAATCTCCAATACGCACATTCTTCAGCGTGGTGTCGATTGCACAGGTGCACCGCGCGGCCGGCACATGCCCTTGCCGTGGGTTTCGGCAATACAGCCTCGGACACCGCCATTACGGCATGCACCATCAAGGCTATTGAGCAGCGGCTCGGCGATTTCATGACGCGTCCGCCGGCCGGGCCGGGCCGTCTGCGGTGGCGCGGTGTCCCTCCCCGAAATAGCTCGACATCAACAGGTCGCGGTCATGGCGAAGCCGCTCGCCGCGATCGTGCAGGACAATCTCCCCGTGGGAGAGGACGTAGGCCCGATCCGCCGTTGCGAGGGCGAGCTGCACATGCTGTTCGACGAGGACCACCCCGCAGCCGGATTCATCGGCGTACTGCCGGATGACGGGCAACAGCTCCGCCACCACGAGCGGTGCCAGGCCGAGGCTCAGCTCGTCGACGAGAAGCAGCTTCGGGCGGCGGGCCAGAGCTCGCCCTATGGCTAGCATCTGCTGTTCGCCGCCCGAGAGCAGCCCGGCCGGGCGGTTGGCGAAGCCGGCCAGCCGCGGAAAATACTGGTAGACCAGGTCGACGTTCGGTCGTTCCCCGCGTGCCCGCAGCCGGAGGTGTTCGGCGACCGAGAGGCCGAAGAAGTTTCCGCGGCCCTCCGGTACGTGCGCGATGCCCGCCCGTGCCCGGCCACTCGCCGACAGACGGGCGAGATCTTTGCCGTCGAGAGTGATGGATCCTGATCGGGCCGACAGGAGTCCGGAGATCGTTCGCAGCGTTGTCGTCTTGCCCGCGCCATTGGCACCCAGCAGCGCCACCACCTCGCCCGGGTCGACGGTGATGTCCAGCCCGCGCACGACTGCCCCGTGGTTGTATCCGACAGTGAGTGCCTCGATACGGAGACGGGAGGTGGTCATGAGTTCTCCGTTCCGTCGCACGCGACGACGAATTCGGCATTCCGCGTCTTCCCTACGACCTCGTCGTCCTCCAAGCCGAGGTAGGCCCGGACGACGCGCGGATCTCGCCGGATTTCTGCGGGCGCCCCGCTGGCAATGAGCTCGCCGAACTCGAGGACGAACAACCAGTCGCAGACGCCGAGCACGAGGCCCATGTCATGGTCGACCAGCAGCATGGACGTGCCGGCGTCGGCAAGCGCGCGCAGCCTCTCGCCGAGCTGGGTGCTTTCATGTGTGTCGAGCCCCGCCGCGGGTTCGTCGAGGCACAGCAGCCGCGGCTGTGACGCGACCGCGCGGGCGACGCCGACGAGCTTGCGCTGGCCCTCGGAGAGGTCACCCGGCATCGCGTCCCGCGCCCAGCGCAGGCCGAGGAGGTCCAGGACGCCGTCGACCATGCCGCTGCCGGAAGACCCGGTAATGATCTCCTTGACGGCATTCGGCAACGAGAGGCGGTGTCGGGCGACCGCGATGTTCTCCCCCACCGTCAGGTCGTCGAACAGCTCAGTCGTCTGCCACGTTCGCGCCAGGCCCAGCCGGAAGCGTTCATGGGGTGTCATCCCGCGCAGGTCGCGGCCGTCGAGCGTGACGGCGCCGCGGTAGGCCGCGAACCCCGTCAGGGCATCAATGAAGGTGGTCTTCCCGGCGCCGTTCGGCCCGATCAGGCCGACCAGGCGGCCCTCGCCGACGTCGAGGTCGACGTCGCGTAGCGCCGCTACTCCGCCGTAGCTGACGCTCAGTCCGGAGGTTTGCAGGATCGTCTTCACAGCGCCACCGATCTTTTTGTCGGGCGGGTCTGATCCAGCGGGGGAAGCGGAACCGCGCGGCTTTCCTTCCGGTCTCGCCGTTTGTTCCTGGAAAAGTCGAAGGTCCTGGCGATGGCGCCGGCGGCCCCGTCCGGATTGCAGATAAGCGTGAACAGCAGCAGCACGCCGCCGACGAGCACAAAGTAGTTTCCGGAGATGCCGAGCCAGCGGTCCAGGGCGAACGGCACGAGCGCCTGGCTTGACAGCAATCCGGTGAGCACGGCGCCGGACACCATGGTGATGCCTCCGACGTAGGCAAAGGCGGCCAGGCCCAGGGCGGTCAGCAGGTCGAAACGCGCCGCACTCACCGAACCGAAGTTGTACGCGTACAAAACCCCGGCGGTGCCGGCGATGAAAGAACTGACGCCGAACGCCGCAAGTTTGGTGTTGCGCACGTTGATACCCGCCGCCGCAGCGGCCCGCTCATTGGAACGGACGGCCAACATCCGCTGACCAGAGCTTGATCGGCGGATGCCGACGACGAGCAGGCACACCGCGACCGAGACGGCCAGGACAACGAACCCGAACACCGGGCTCGGCAGGTTTCCGTCCATGCCCCGATACGACGCCTGTGGGCCGAAGTCGAAGCCGAACAGACGCGGCTCGGGGACGGGCGATCCAGCCAACCCTCCACCCCAGATCGAGTTCGTGAAACCGAACTGGGTGAGCGCCGTCGCGGCCGCCAGAGTCACGATCGCGAGGCTCACCCCGCGAACCCGCAACGCGGAGACAGCCGTGAGCAAACCGAGCGCGGTCGCCGCGAGGATGCCGAGCACAGGTCCGACGGGAAAGCCGACCCCGAGATCCTCCGCGGTGTGCGCGATCGTGAAACCCGCTACGCCAGCCAGCCCGAGCTGCACCACCGAGATCTGCCCGACGAACCCGGTGATAACGACGAGCGACAATGCCATCACGACACCGATGAGCGAATTGATGAGCGCCTGCCGGAAGTCGAAGGGGAAGAAGACGAGGGCGAGCACCCCGACGACGGTTGCCAGCGTCGCGTACGGCAGTGGCCGATTCGGCCTGGGAACAGCCGGCAGGCGCTGCTCGATGATGTCGCCGCGGCCCGGTAGCCGGTTGCCCCGAACGAACATGATGACGATGATGAGAAGAAAGACGAGCAGCTCCTTCGCCCCGGGAATGGCGACGCCGTCCGCGGTCGGGAACCACGCCTGCGTGGACGCGTATTCGATCAAAGATCCGAGAACGCCGAGACCGATGCCAGCGATGCAGGCGATCCACAGGGACGTGAAACGCGCCAGCAGGGCCGCGGCCAACGCCGGCGCGACCTGCAGCGGCAGGGAGGTGGGGTCGAGCGCCGTCACCGACGCCGCCACTACTCCGACGCCGCCGGCGACGATCGTGRCCAGCAGGGTATTCACCAGCGACAGACGGGTCGGCGCCAGGCCAGCGAGCAGGGCGAACGCCTCGTTCTCCGAGGCCGCCCTGGACGCCACACCGAAGCCGCTGAACCGGTAGAGGACAGCCAGCCCAGCCATCAGCATGATGGCCATTCCGAGCAGGATGAACCGGCTGACCGGTACAACTGAGCTGAATACCAGCACGGAGCCATTCGGCAGCACCTTGGGCTGCGCCTGCGACTCGGGCCCGAACGCGATCAATACCGCGGCCTGGGCGACAAGCAGCACCCCCAGCGAAGCCACCAGCTTCGCCAGCGCGGCGGCCCGGCGCAGCGGCCGGACCGCCGTCCACTCGATCAGGACCCCGAGCGCAAGCTGGATTCCGAGCGTGCCGAGAAGCGCGGGAACTGTCCCGAGTTCCACTCCGAACTTGCCGACACGCAGGGACCAGAACATATATCCGGCGACCATGGCGACGGCGCCAGCACCGACATCTATCCGGCCCGAACCGCGATAGCTCACGACGATCGCGAGGGCGAGACCGGCTATGAGCGAGCCCGACCCGAGGCCGAGTACCGAGAACAGAAACAACTGGTCCACTATCTCCCGCTCCTGACAATCTTCCGCTTGGCCACCTGGTCGGGACTGTTACTGCGGGGGCCGCAGGAACCCGCCGCTGGCGTTCACGAAGCGACCTTTCCCCTCATACCTGAAGAACTGGGAGGCGTCGCCGCACAGGCCCGGGGCCGCTGCCTGCTTGCCACACGCCAACTCCGGCGTGCCCATGATCAGAGGTCCGCGAAATGAGCGGATCTGGGATTGCAGGGAAGCCGGGTCCATCGCGTCGACGCCAAGTGCATTCATGGCCCGCGCTGTGGTCATCACCTCGCCGAAGGCCACCTCGGCCCACGGGTTGCCGGCAAGGTCGGCGGCACCGAACTGCTTGAAGACGTCTTTGTACGGCGCGGTAGCCGGATCGGTCGTGTCCGCGGGCACGGCGGAGGCGATGGAGTACGTCCACTGCGGGAAGTCACCGTCCAGCGCCGCGGCGACCTCCGGGACCAGGCAGGAGGGATTTGTGACGACCTTCTTCGGATCGATGCCCACCTGCTCCAGGGAGTTCGCGATGTTGACACAGCCCGCCGGGTTGGAGAACGGGACGACCATGTCCGCAGTTGCCGCTCCGGCCGCCGACAGGGGTCCGACGAGGTCGGTGCTGGTTGGCGCGTAGCCCACCTTCTTCACCGTGACGCCGACGGCCGTCAGCGACGCCGCCAGAGAAGCGGCACCCGCGGTCAAGTCGGGCGATTCCTGGAAGACGACCGCCGCCCTCCTGGCGTGCAAGACCTGAGCCGCGTAGGTGCCGAACGGAGCCAGAACGGCCTGCGCGTCGCCGTATAGGATCGCGGCGTTGTCCTGAGCTCGGTCGACGTTTGTGAGGGCCACCCCGACGACCACCGGCAGCTTGCCCGCGAGGGTCGCGTAGAACGACTGGATTCCGGTCGCGACGGCGCCGGTGACGACTGCCTTGACGTTGCTGTTGCCGAGGAACTGCTGTGCGCAGCGAGTGCCCTCCTCCTCAGCGGAGCGGATGAAGCAGGTGGACAACTCGAGCGGATGGCCGCCGATGCCGCCCAACTGCTCGTTGATGTACTGCGCCGCGAGACTGGCGCCGGCCTCGGCCCCGGGCCCCGGTTCTATGGCTCCGCCCTGTTGGGCGAGGAAGCCCAGGGTCACCGGCGCCAGACCCGGATCCGCTCTCCCGCTCTTACCGCCGACATAGGCTAAGTAGTCGGTGACGGGCTCGCTGGGTAATGCCGCCTGGACCTGCACGGGACGAGTCGGAGCCTGTGCCGCTCCGCCCGAACTGCTACACCCCGCCCCGACAGCACCTATCGCAAGAACCGCGAGGGCACTCTTCACGTATCTGTTGATCGGTCTCGCCTCCCCATCTCCGCCATTTCTGCTTGGATGCGCGTCCGACTGGAGGGCGCAGGGTCACGGGACGGCCGCCCCAATGGCGATGATTAGCCGTCCGCGCCGCGAGTTCTTGGTCAGCCGTCCCGGAAGATGGAGTGCACGCGGCGTTCCAGCACGGGCACGGCTATAGACTTCTCCTGGCACAGGTAAAAATGGTTTGTGATGCTCTGCTAGACGGCAGGGCTCGGGGGCAGAGGCCTAGTACGGTGCGCCGGCGGCGTCGCATCCGGGCGGTCAAGTAACCCGTCTGTCGGTCGGGATGGCCTCACCGGACGGCCATGCCCTGGAAGTAAGGTATGCAGTGTCGCGACGAGCCCGTCACCTTTAAGTAGTGCCGCGAGAATAGTTGCTCGGCCGCGGCGGAGCGTCGTGCTAACGACGTGACTCGCCAGCCTTTCCCGGCAGGCCGCCTACGTCATTCGTCGCGGTGCGCGTGCTAGGACCCAGGATTTCGCCACAGCTACCTGCCGGCACATCAAGAGGGTGAATGGCCCGCTCGGGGCGGCCAACCAGGCGTAGTAGCGCATTCCGCAAGTTCCTTGGTTAGGAGGTATGGCGGAGGATGCGTGCGGCGAGGCTACCTTCCAGCGGACCGCGCTCGCGGCTTCGGGAGTCGTTTGGGCACATGCAACCCATCGGGGCCGGATGCTGAGTCTTGTATTCGCAGCCACCGCAACGGTCCCGCCGGCACCGTCGGGCGGGACCGCCCCCTGCTGTCCGCCCCCTGCGGCACCAGGCCTACGACAGACGTGCGCGACCAGAGATAGCAAACCTGCCGGATCTTCTCCGGTGCCTACCGGTCGTTCGACGGAACGACCAGCCCATGGTCGACCGCCCACAACGCTGCCTGGGTACGGGATTCCAGACCGAGTTTGGCCAGCATGTTACTGACATGGGTGCGCGCGGTCCGTTCACTGATCGTCAGTGCTTCACCGATCTCCCGATTGGATTTCCCAGTCCCGAGCAGGGCAATCACCTCGCGCTCCCGAGCGGTGAGCGGCCCGAGGCCAGCATCGGGGTGCAGGAGCGAATCGGTCAGCGCCCTGGTGACGGCGGCATCCAGTTGAATCTCACCCCGGTAAGCGGCCCGCACCGCGGCGGCAACCTCGTCGGCTTCCGCGTCCTTCAACAGGTAGCCGGATGCTCCTGCGGCGAGCGCGGCGCGCACCCGACTGCCCTCCCGGAAGCTGGTGAGCACCACGACGGCGACGGCCGGGAACTTTTTCTTGATCTCCGTCGTCGTTGTGATGCCGTCCACCGTCGGGAGGATCAGGTCCATCAGCACCACGTCGGGCAGGGCGCCGTCGGTCGCCATCGCGGCCAGCCGCTTCATGCAGGCCTGCCCGTCCGCCGCCTCCCCGACGACCTCCATGTCGTCGAGGAGTTCGAAGAAGGCACGGATACCGCGGCGTACGACCGCGTGGTCATCGACCACGAAGACACGGATGGAGACGGGCGCTGTCGACTCGCCGCTGGTCATGCGGGCCTCCGAGATGTGGCACCGACATCCTCGGCCGGCCCCGCGCCGCCAGGTCCGGAGAGTCGCTCCAGCGCCCGCCCCAGCCCCCGGGGCACCAGCACCCGCACGGTCGTCCCCCGGCCCGGTGCGGTGAGCACCTCCAGCTGCCCGCCGAGCCACTCGGCGCGCTCGCGCATCGTCACCAACCCGAGATGACCGGGCGGGACGGCGTCCGGATCGAAGCCCGCCCCGTCGTCTGTCACCTCGACGAGCATGGTGCCCTTGTCCCAGGACGCGCACCCGATTTCAATCTGCACCGAGTCGGCGCCCGCGTGCTTCACGACGTTGTGTAACGCTTCCTGGATCAATCGGTAGTAGTCCTCTTCCGCCGACGCGGGGATATCTAGCCGGTCGGCGCCGGCGTGTACGTCGATCCGCAGGTCCTTGCGCGCCGCGACGGTCGCGGCGTACCGGCGCACCGCCTCGACCAGTCCCTGCTCGCGGAGCACGGCCGGACGCAGTTCGAAAATGAGCGACCGCATGTCGCTCACGGTCGACTGGGACAGCTCCAGTAACTCGGTGACGCTGCGCCTGATCGAGGGCTGGGTGTCGCCCAGGCGGTCGATACTGAGCTGGAGCGCACGCACGTGCAGCGTCATGGAGAACAGTTCCTGCTGGATCGAGTCGTGCAGGTCGCGCGCGATCCGGTGGCGCTCCTCCAGCGCGGCGCGTCCCTTGGAGTCGGCGAGCAGCCGGGCGTTCTGCACCGCGACCGCCGCCTGGTCGGCCATCGTCGACAGGAAGGCGATGTCGCTGTCGCCCGGATCGTGCTGTGGCGGGTAGAAGGCATTGAGCACACCAACGGCCTGATCTCGGACAAAAAGCGGCACGGCGACGAAGCTGTCCCAGTCGAGCCGGCCCATCTGCCCGTGTAACGGTTCCCAGGCCGGGTCCCGCATGATCTCCGCTTTGCGATGACGCGCGATGACAACCGAGCGGGTACGCACTGCCTCCACCATCCGCAGGCGGGCGCCGCGTTGCCGGCATTGCTCCAGCCGGACGGCGAAATCGTCGGTGTCCTCGGGAAAACCAGCGAGCCCGATCAGCCGGAACCCGTGATCGACCGGGTCCATCGTCACGATCTGGGTACCGGCTGTACCGGTCGCCCGGACGACCTCGCCCGCGATCACCTCCAACGCCTTCCGCAGGGAACCCGAGAAGGCCACGCTGGACGCGGTGCGACCGAAGGCCGCGAGCTGCCGCTCGCGCCGGCGCGCCTCCGTGACGTCCCGGAACGTCACGAGCGCGAAATCCCGTCCAGCCACAACGATCGAGGTGTCGTGGTACTCCAGCTCGACCCACCGACCATCCGGGCGCCGCAGCCGCACGGTCGGGATCGCATGCTCGCCGCCGACCGGCGCGGCTGACGCGGGCCGATGGCCGTTGCCCGCCGTATCGCGGCGGAATGCGGACCGTCCCGGCAACTCTTCAGGCGACGCGCCGAGAATCCGGCAACCCGCCGGATTCACATAGTGGTAAAGACCGTCCTCGTCGACAACCGCGATCCCCTCCGGCACATCCAGAATAATGCTCGTCAGGGTCGCCAGGCCGAGCCGGTCCGGCGTCATCATCGACACAGGAGTCACGAGCACCCGTCCTCCCCGACCGCGGCGCCCCGCAGGTCGTCACCGGCGCCCATGGATCCCGCTGACCCTCAACTCGGCGCGGCCGTCCGCGACTGTACGACGGCCGCGCGGCCAGGCCCACCCCCTCGCTCCTGCGGGTGAGTCGCCAACGGCTCCACGATAATCTCCATCCACGGGAACATCGGAAGGGATGCGAGCGCGTCGTGCAACTCTGTGGCGTCCGCCGCCTCATACAGGCCGATCGTGCCACCCCGGCCGGGCACCCGCCACAGCCGTCTGAGGATGCCGGCCTCCCGTAGCTCATCGGCGCGGGCCCGCTCCGCGGCACGCAGCCGGTCCCGTTCGTCGGCAGCCGTGTGCGGTGGCAGCCGGTTCTCCGTTCGGACGAGGAACTCCATGGGTCGGCTCCTGTAGCGGTCAGGTCGCGACGATGTCGAGAAGGATCTTTGTGAGTTCTCCCGGTGCGGTGACCATGGCCTCGTGGCCGGTCGCCAGCGGGTGGACCGGCCATCCCCGAGCCGCTGCACGCTCGGCGAACGGCTGGAACACCCGCATCCAGTCGGTGCAATCGACATAGGCGGCGGGCACGGCGTCGACGGCACCGCTCAGCCGCAGCGGCTGGGAGTAACACAGCCACGGCAACGGGGTCAGACGCGGCTGGAGCCAGGACAGGTCGGCGGGGTCAGTGACGCCGAGCACCTCCAATGACCGGGGTGGGATCAGCCATCCGAAACCGGCGTCCCGCACGGAATCCCGGTAGTGGCCGGCGATCGCCGGCGGAAGGAGGTCTATCGCGGCGTCACCGTCACCGCCGACGAAGGCGTCGAGGTAGACGCGGCGCCCAACGGCGGCGGGGCGCCTGTCCGCGACGGCCGAGATCACCTGACCCGCGTAGCTGTGCCCGACGAGAACGGCGCCGGTGAGGCCCTCCGCGTCGAGAAGCCGCACGACATCTTCGACGTGGGTCTCCAGCCCGACTCCGGCGTGCAGCACGTGGGCGCGGTCGCTGACGCCGGTCAGCGTCGGGGTGAACACCTCGTGGCCGGCCGCTCGTAGCCGGACGGCCACCCGCCGCCAGCACCATCCGCCGTGCCAGGCGCCGTGCACCAGGACGAATACGCTCACTGAGCAACTCCTCGGACGGTGGCCGTCAGGTTCGCGTCACGGGGCGGGAGGCTGCCATGTCGTCCCGCCCACTCCGCTCGGTGGTGCCGAGCAGGCCGTGCGGGTCGAGGACGTACTTGCGTGCCGCGCCCGCATCGAAGGTGCGGTAGCCGTCGGAGGCCTGTCCCAACGGGATGGGGACGGCGTTGACGGCTTTCGCGATCTGCACCCGGTCATGCAAGATCGCCATCATCAGCTGCCGGTGGTACTTCATCACTGGGCACTGGCCGGTGAAGAACGCGTGCGAGCGGGCCCAGCCCAGCCCGATCCGGATCGACAGCGAGCCGACCTTCGCCGCGTCGTCGGCCGCGCCCGGATCACCGGTCACGTACAGCCCAGGGATTCCTATGGATCCGCCAGCGCGGGTGATCTCCATGACGGTGTTCAGGACGGCGGCGGGCGCTTCTGCGGCGTCCGGGGCGTGCCCGCGGGCCTCGAACCCGACCGCATCGACCGCACAGTCCACCTCGGGCTCACCGAGGATTTCCGCGATCTGGCTACCGATGTCACCGAGGGAGACGTCAACGGTGGCGCAGCCGAAGCTGGCCGCCTGCGCCAGCCGCTCGGTGTTGAGATCGCCGACAATGACGACCGCGGCGCCCAGCAGGAACGCGGACACCGCCGCAGCCAGCCCCACCGGTCCCGCTCCGGCGATGTAGACGGTGGAGCCTGGGCCGACGCCGGCGGTGACGCAGCCGTGAAAACCGGTCGGGAAGATGTCGGACAGCATGGTCAGGTCCAGGATCTTCGCCATCGCCTGGTCCCGGTCCGGGAAGCGCAGCAGGTTCCAGTCGGCGTAGGGAACCATCACGTACTCGGCCTGGCCGCCGACCCAGCCGCCCATGTCGACGTAGCCGTACGCCGACCCGGGACGGTCCGGGTTGACGTTCAGGCAGATGCCGGTCTTGCGTTCCTTGCAGCTGCGGCAGCGGCCACAGGCGATGTTGAACGGAACGGAGACGAGGTCTCCGGCCTTGACGAACTCCACGTCCCGGCCGGTCTCGATGACCTCACCGGTGATTTCGTGGCCGAGGACCAGCCCGGGCGGCGCGGTCGTACGGCCACGGACCATGTGCTGGTCGCTGCCGCAGATGTTGGTCGACACCACCTTGAGGATGACGCCGTGCGGGCACTGGCGGCCCACGTTCGCCGGGTTCACCCCCGGCCCGTCCTGTAACACCAGCCCGGGGAAGTTCAGGTCGACCACCTCGACCCGGCCCGGCTCCATGTATGCCACCCCGCGGTTGTCAGCCACACCACACCCCTCCTTCGTGTGAAGATTTTTTAGTGGGTTCCAGCGGCGACGGAGGCTCTGGAAGCACGGCCCGCCGCGGGCGTTGCCTGTGCTTCACGGTCGATCATCTGATCCAGCACCCGCCGGGCCCGCAGCGCCGCCAAATCGGACCCGATACTCGACTCCGGCCGGGGCACGTTATCCGTGGCGTACATCAGTTCTTGTGTTTCCAGCGCGTCCACGTCCTCCTTCATCACAGCCAACTGCTGGCTGTGCTGGAACTCCGTGAGCGCCGTGTCCGCCGCCCGATAGTCGCGGGCTACCGCGTAGAAGTCGTGCGTAGTCGCCGCGGTGGCCGGAGTCATCCCGTACATGATCTTCATGTGGAAGCCGTCGGGCTCCGACGTCCCGGTAGGTGCGATCCGGATATGCAAGATGAAGATCCCGGGCGCGTGGAACTCGCCATCCTGCCAACGGTCCACCGGAGACGCCATGCCGCAGGATTCGGCGTAGAAGGGCGGGGCCTCGATCCCGACCATCCTGCGGCTGAAGAAAACCTTCTGGTCCTGGACCGCCGTGGTCATCGGGGTGGCGGCCACGGCGGCGTTGCCGATGCTGGAGGGATGCAGGAACGTCTCATGGGAAAGATCGAGCAGATTCTCGACGAGGAGACGGTGCCGCGCCCGTAGCGGCACCAGTCCGTGGAAGTGCGTCCACCCCGGATCGGTGAGCCACCAGGTGTCGGGCAGCAGTCCCTCGTCAGCGCGGTCCGGATCGCCCGGCCAGATCCAGACCACCCCGTGCCGCTCGACGAGCGGAAAGGCGCGCACCTGCGCCTTCGGGGTGTCCGTCTGCTCGGCCACACCGACGCAGGTCCCCCCTCCGTCGATGCGGTAGCCGTGGTAGGAGCATTCGATGATGTCGCCGTCGAGCCGGCCGAGCGACAGCGGATACTTGCGGTGCGGGCAGCGGTCCTCCAGCGCTACCGGAATACCGTCCGCCAGCCGATACAGGCAGATCGGCTGATCGGCGATCCACCTCTGCATGAGCGTCGAGGAGATTTCCTTCGACCAGGCGGCCAGATACCAGCCGTTCTGAACATGTGGCATGTCGTCCTCCGATGGGGGCAGCTCCCGCGAGGAACCATCCCGGGTTCCCAGCGATCCTGCGATTGAACTAGTGCCACCCCCGGCACTAGAGGTCCGGCGAGCGGCAGGGTTTCGGCCCAGCGCGGTGTCCAGCGATTGCGGGGCAAGGCCAGCGGGTCGGGCTCGTGCAGCAAGCTCCGCCGTCAGGCCCCTGCACCCGCCGTCGCCGTCGCGCCTCCCGCATCCCGGTCCCGCGCGACGAACCGGCAGCCGGTCCAGGCGAGCAGGGGATGCGCGCCGGCCGCCACGCAGGTGTCGATATCCAGCGTTCGGAAGGCATCGATGTCCGACTGCCGCAGGCCGTACTCCTTGACGACACCGTCGGGGTCTACCAGGTAGCGCGCCCGCAGCTGCGGGTCGCGGAAGTCCCGCAGCAGCCGGTTGAAGGCGTAGCTTTCCGGCTCGGGATAGCGGTAGTAGTGGTAACCGCGTTGGGTGAAGGCGAACGGCAGTCGCCCGCTGGTGCCGTCCGGCTGCCGGCCGCCGTCACCGCTCCGACTGTCCTGCGGCGGCTCCCAGACGACGACACCCTGCCCGTGGTGCCAGATTTCCTGGTAGCTCAGCACCCGGCCGGGCGCACGCCGGCCCATGGCTCCCCACAGCACAAACCAGGCGAGCAGCTCGCCCTCCCCGATCTCGTCGAGCTGCTCGGGGGTGAGGTCCAGGATCGGATCGAGATCGTTGTCCGCGATCCGGGACATGATCCAGTGATCGACGGCAAACTCGGGATGCGGGTACTTCGGGGTGCCCGGATAGTGCGACATCCCCCCGCTGGCGAGCACAGCGACCCGCTCGTCCCGCTCGGCGATCACCTCGGCTATCGCCTGGCCCAGCGCCTCACACCGGCGGGACCGCGGCAACGGCGGCAGGTAGACGTTGATCAGCAGAGGGATCACCGGGATGTCCCGATCGCCGAGGACAAACCGGAAGGGAGTAGCGAACGCGTGCCCGAGCTCGGCCGACTGCGAGTACGCGAGGTCGAAGCCGCGGGCGACCAGCCCGTCCAGCAGACCGCGGGCGAGCGGTTGATGCACCGGGCGGGAGAACGCCTCCCCGCCGAACTCCCCCTCCGCCCGCTCGCCCGTGACCAGCGTGAACGCCGGGACCAGATCGAGGGAAAAAGTTTCCATGTGGTCAGTACCAATGACCAACAGCGCATCCGGCCGAGTCTCGTCGAGAATCTCCCCGAGGCTGCGCAGGGCCGCCCGGCTGGCCGCCAGCTTCTCCTCCTCCTCACCCGCAAATCGCTGTAGCAGCTGCGGGGCGTGCACCCCGGCCATGGCCGCCACCACCTCACCCACGGCAGGCTCCCGTCGCCGGCACCACGAACCGCCAGAGCCCGACCGACCCGTGCTGCCTCACAGCAACACCTCCCCGACGACCGGGAACGTCCGCTGGAACGCCTCTGCGTGGACAATCGCCTTCGACCCGCCATTGCGGACCGCCTGGACCCCACGCCGCACCGCCAGATCCGTGTAATAGCGGACCAGATGCCCCTGGGCGCCGCGCATGCATTCCATCGCCTTGACCTTCCGGTCGAACACCGGAGTGATGTCCAGCAGCAATGTTGGTATGAAGCCGCACACCTCCGGCTGATGCGGCTCGAACTGCAACACCTGCGGTGCGCCGATCGCTGCCGTGGACCGGTCATGACCGTGCGCCTGCGCGACCATCCTGGCCAGCAACGTGGTCTCGTAGGCCACGTTGTGGTCACGGTTGTACGGGTCCTGAGCGACGTGGGTGAGAAGCACTTCCGGTTGGGCGCGGCGCATCGCCGCGACAATGCGCTCGACAGCCTCGTCCGGCACCCGCAACGGGTAGTCGCCCAGGTCGAGGAATTCCACTGACGCGCCGAGCGCGGCGGCGGCCGCCAGTGYCTCCTCACGCCGGCTCTCTTTCACCTGCTCGACCGTCATACCGGGCTGCTTCCACAGCCCTTGCGACTCGCCGCGCTCCCCGAAACTCAGACAAAGTACCTGGGCGTCATAGCCACGTTCGGCATAAAGGGCCAGCGCACCCCCGGCCCGCCAGACAAAGTCCGCCGAATGCGCACTGATCACCAAGATGGAAGGTTGCCGCGGGTCGTCAGTCATCTAGTCCCTCCCGGCGCTATGGGCGGAAGAATTCGCCGGTGCCGTCCGCGCACCCATGACGGCGCCGGCAAAGAGCACTGGCATGGAAGATGCAGCTGCCATCCAGGACTGCCCTCCCTCGGTGATCGGTCCGGAGAAATCGGCGTCGGCGAACTCGCGAGGTCCGGCGACTTCAATAAGAGAGGGGAATATCCTGGACCCGGCCAAGTAACTTTTCGGTACCACAAGCCAACGAAGCCCTAGATGTGCGCACATCAGTGTGCGCACATCGCAAAATTTAGCCCGGATAAGGCTCCTGAGTCCATGGGCGGACGACAGAACCTCCTTGGACCAATGTCGCGCATCGACCGGGACACATGCCGTAGGAAGTAGCTGCCCGCCGCTGCGTGGCGCACGCGACCAGGCTAGGCGCAGCGGCCCGCTCCTGGTCACCGGCAGGACAGGCACGTTGGAATGGGCGGATCGCGAGACCCGCCGCCGGACCGGGAACCCTTTGCGGGACCGGCTGTCGACAAATGACGTAGACCGGTCGGGACATTTGCCGATCAGGGTCCCGTCATTCGCGGCTTACTTCGTACTTTTCGGCTCAGTTAGCGTCACACCCGGCACCGCGGTGGACGACTGCCGGATCGCTGTAGACGCCAGATCGGGAAGCGTGAGGAGTTGATCGACGTGGCCGGGCCGCCCGCCACTACCCTGCCTGCTTCGGATGCCGCCGCCGGCCCGGGTGGGAGGCTCGAATTCGACGGCACTGTCGTCGTCCAGTTCCGGCGCACCGAGTCCGACGGCGTGGTGTCCCTACAGTTCGGCCGGGCGTCGGGAGAGCCGCTGCCGGGGTGGGCTCCTGGCGCCCATGTCGATCTGCTGTTGCCCAGCGGGCTCGTGCGGCAGTACTCGCTGTGTGGGTCGGTATCTGACCGCGGCGCGTGGCGCATCGGCGTGCTGCGCGAGCCGACCGGCCAGGGTGGATCGGCCTGGATCCACGACCACGTCCAGGAGGGCGCCGAGCTGCGGGTGCGGGGGCCGCGCAACAACTTCCCGCTGCTGGCAGCGCCTCGCTACCTGTTCATCGCTGGTGGTATCGGGATCACCCCGCTGCTGCCCATGGTGACGGAGGCCGAGGCTGCAGGCGCGGACTGGACGCTGCACTATGGCGGTCGGCGCCGCGCATCCATGGCCTTCCTCGACGAACTCGCGCACCACGGGGACCGGGTACGGGCGCACCCCAAGGACGAGTTCGAAATCCTCGACCTGGCCGAGATCCTGGGCGAGCCGTCCCAGTCCACGCTCGTGTACTGCTGCGGGCCTTCGCGCCTGATCGACGCCGTCGAGTCGCGCTGCGCGTCGTGGCCGCCCGGGTCCCTGCATGTCGAACGGTTCACGGCCAGGGCGTCCGCGGCCGACCGCGAGAACCGGCCGATCGTGGTCGAGTGCCGACGCTCCGGCATCACCCTGACGGTGCCGCCGGAGCTGTCGATTCTCGAGGCGGTCGAGAACGCAGGCCTGCAGGTGCTGTCCTCCTGCGTCGAGGGTATCTGYGGGTCCTGCGAGACCACGGTTTTAGAGGGTTTGGTCGACCATCGGGACTCGCTGCTCACCGACGACGAACGCGACGCAAACGACACCATGATGATTTGTGTTTCGCGGGCGAAGAACGGCCGCTTGGCGCTGGACCTGTAGTGGTTCAGTTTTCCTTCAGCCAGGAAGGTGCACGCCATGTTCAACCGGAAGAAGGCCAGGGCTGCCTTATGAACGGCAGGCAGGCTGAGGTGGTCCGCGGGTTCGCCGAGCCGACGGGCCGGGGTGGGCGGCCAGTCGGCGGTGTCCGATGAACCATGTGATCGTCCGCACCGGGCGGGGACCGGAGCCGGAGATTCTCGCCGCTCTGGCGAAGTACGGTGTTGCCACCGCGCACGAGGCCATGGGTCGGCGTGGGCTGCTCGGGCCGGAGCTGCGGCCGATCTACCCGGGCGCGCGGATCGCCGGTCGGGCAGTCACCGTTCTGTCGCATCCCGGCGACAACCTGATGATCCACGCGTGCATCGAGCAGTGCCGCGACGGCGACGTGCTCGTTGTCGCGACGACCTCGCGGTCGACCGACGGGATGTTCGGCGAGCTGTTCGCCACCCAGCTGCGCTATCGGAACGTGGTCGGGCTAGTGATCGACGCCGGGGTGCGCGACGTTGCCGACCTGACCGCGATGCGCTTTCCGGTCTGGTCACGCGCGGTCCACGCGCAGGGGACGGCCAAGGCGGTCGCCGGCTCGGTGAACGTACCGGTGGTGGTGGCCGGGCAACTGGTACACCCGGGTGACGTGATCGTCGCGGACGACGACGGGGTGTTGTGCGTCCCCCTGGCGGACGCGGCGGGGATCGTCGAGGCGGCCGCCCGCCGTACGGAGAGTGAGGAGGCCAAACGGCACCAGTTCGCCGCTGGCGTCCTTGGCCTTGACCTGTACGGCCTGCGTTCGACGCTCGAGCGGCTGGGCGTTCGCTATGTCAATGACATTGAAGGCACTGTTGCATCGGCGAAGTCCGTCATCTCGGCCACCGAGCAGTCATGATCGAACGATGCGTCGACGTCGTGTCCATCCACCGGCTCCGACGTCGGAGTTCGCCGGGTTCCGGTTCCCACCAGAGGTGATCATCCTGGCGGTCCGCTGGTACCTACGGTTCGCCCTGTCGTACCGGGACGTCGAGGAGCTGCTCGCCGAACGGGGCATCGACGTTGACCACGTCACCGTCTACCGGTGGGTCCAACGCTTCACGCCCTTGCTCGTCGACGCCGCGCGGCCCTGCCGGCACAGCCCTGGGGACAGGTGGTTCGTCGACGAGACCTACGTCAAGGTCGCCGGCCACTGGACCTACCTGTACAGGGCGGTTGACCAGCACGGGCAGGTCATCGACGTCCTCGCCAGCACCCGCCGCGACCAGGCCGCGGCACGCCGGTTCTTCACCGCGGCGCTGTCCCACGGGCGCCGGCCGATCGAGGTCACCACCGACAAGGCCCCCGTCTACCCTCGGGTCCTCAACGAGCTGCTCCCCGAAGCCCATCACGCCGACGCCGCGCGGGAGAACAACCGGATCGAAGCCGATCGCAGCCGCCTGAAAGCCCGGCTCCGGCCGATGCGCGGCCTGAAACAGCTGCGGTCCGTCCAGACGATCAGCGCAGGTCATGCGCTCGTGCAGAACATCCGCCGCGGCCACTACGAACTCGGGACCGACACCGACCCGCACGCACGGCTGACAGCCGCGTTCACCGAGCTCACCCCCGCGATCTGATCACCCGCTCGGCGGGATCAACCATGCCCTGCCATCCCGCAATGCAACAGACCCAGCACGATCCCGTCGTAGGACTCGCCCAGGTGCCGCACGATGCCGTTGCCGCGCGCACCGTACGGGCACGACTCGTCCGGACCCCGCTCGCCGATCACCCCGAAGCCGTGCGCGTCGTCCACGTACAGCGTCGCGCCCCGGTCGCGGCACACGGCCGTCAGCGCGGGCAGGTCGGCGATGTTGCCGCTCATGCTGTTGACGCCGTCGAGGCACACCAGCCGCGGCCCGGTGCCGGGCGCCGCGGCCAGCAGCCCGTCGAGTTCGTCGGGGCGTTCGGCGTGGAAGCGGTGCAGGCCGGCGCCCTGGGCGCGGGCGGCGACACAGCCGTCGTACACGGTCCGGTGCGCGGTCGCCTCGACGAAGACGTCACCGCCGTCGGCGAGGACCGGGATCACCGAGGAGTGGATGAGCGTCAGCGTCGGCAGCAGCAAGGTGTCGGGTGCGCCCAGCAGTTCGGCGAGCCGTTCCTCGATCTCGGGGTACAGCCGCGGACTGCCAATCAGCCGGGACCAGCTCGGATGGGTGCCCCACCGGCGCACGGCGGGCTCGATGCGGGCGGCGATCTCCGGATCCCAGTCGAAGCCGAGGTAGTTGCAGGACGCGAAGTCGACCAGCCAGTGGCCGCGGCTGCGGCTGCGGCTGTGCCGGCCCTCCACCTTGTCCAGGACGGCGTCGGTCATCAGCGTGGCCCGGCGCAGATGCTCTAGGTCCGCACAGCGAGTCGCGGGCCCGCTGCGCGCGGCGGTGGCGCGGTGCCCGGGCTCCGGATCCGCGGGCGGGAAGCGGTCCCCGTTCCGCCTCCAGTAGTCGCGTACGAGTTCCTGCGGCCTGACGTCCAGGAATCCTGGAACCCGCGCGCCTTCGACTGCGACGACGACAAGGTGACCCGGGTGGTCACGCTACCGGAGGAGGTCCGTGAGGACCGCGACGACATGGGGCACTTCCTCATCTACGACGAGGAGTTCGTCCGCCGGGACGGTGACGGGCAGCCCCAGGTGCACGCGTTCTGTGTCGGCGAACCCCAGTGGGAGCACCCGCAGTTCCGGGTTGGTGGGCCGGTGAACTGGCTGAACACTGCGGAGTGGGAGGAAGGCTTCGACCTGACCGAGGCGGACGAGCGGTACGGGGAGATCAACCCGTACGAGCTGCGCGAGCGGTAGCCGGACGGCGGCACCCGTCTCGACCGGCTGGCCAACCCCGGGCATTCAGCGTGACGTGGAGGCGTCATACGCGCTGGTAGAGGGCCATTTCGCAACGCGTGGACGTCACGCTGAGCGCCGTGCGCGCCGGGCCGCTCGCTCCCTCCAGGCGCGCGAGCGGCAGGTGCCCCGCAGTAGATCGCATCGCTTCTGCGGCCCCCGCCGGCGAAGGTGATTCTCCCACAGACCGGGCAGGTCAGCAGCCGGATCATGCCGGTGTCGCCGTTCCACTCCGCCCACTCTCATCGTCGTCCCTTTCCGTCAGAGGAAACGATGCCACGCCCCACCCCCTCGATGTAGTCGTCCCCGACCAGCCACCCGTTCTCACCCCGGCTCTGGCCGCCGTCCTGCTACGTCTATTCTGCCGCCGCGCAAACGCACAACCGCCCTCCGGCAAAAGTGGCCTATGAATCTCACCCACCACACGACGAAGACAGGATCGAACGAAAGGTTTCCTAAATTGATCAGATTCGCCTTCTGTGGCCGGGTGTCTACCGAGGACCAGCAGGACCCCGAATCCTCCCGCGCCTGGCAACTCGCCCGCGCCCACGCTCTCATCGACCCGCACGGGGAGATCGTCACCGAGTACTTCGACATCGGCCACTCACGCTCGATCCCCTGGAAGCGCCGCCCGCAGGCCGCTCTTCTCCTCGCCGCACTACGCGACCCCGACCGCGGCTTCGACGCGGTCGTGATCGGGGAACCGCACCGGGCGTTCTACGGCAACCAGTACAGCCTCGTGCACCCCGTCTTCGAGCACTACGGTGTCGTCCTGTGGGTGCCCGAGGTCGGCGGCCCCATCGACCCCGCGTCGGAAGCCCACGATCTGATCATGTCGGTGTTCGGGGGTATGTCGAAAGGTGAACGGAATCGGATCAAGATTCGGGTGCGGACCTCCATGGCAGCCCAAGCCAAGACCGAAGGACGCTACCTCGGTGGACGCCCGCCCTACGGCTACCGCATCGCCGACGCCGGCCCCCACCCCAACCCGGCCAAAGCAGCCGACGGCAAGCGCCTGCACGTCCTGGAGCCCGACCCGGTCACCAGCCCGGTCGTGGTCCGGATCTTCCGTGAATACGCTGCGGGCAAGGGTCTCTACGCAATTGCCGAAGGACTCACCGGCAACGGCATCCCCAGCCCGTCAGCCCACGACCCGGTTCGTAACCCCCATCGCACCGGTATCGCGTGGTCCAAAGCAGCGCTGCGCGCCATCTTGACCAACCCCCGGTACACCGGCCGGCAGGTCTGGAACCGCCAGCGCAAAGACGAGGTCCTCCTCGACGTCGAGGATGTCGCCCTCGGCTACGAGACCCGGATGCGGTGGAACGACCCGGACGTCTGGATCTACTCGACGGCCGTCGTCCACCAGGCGCTCGTCGACGACGAGACCTTCGCCCAGGTCCAGGCCCGCCTCGCGGCCAAGAAGCTCGACCCCGGCGGCCCTCGCGAGCCCAAGCGCACCCGACACCCCTACCAGTTGCGCGGCCGGATGCGGTGCGGAATCTGCCGGCGGCGAATGCAGGGCAGCTGGAACAACGGCAAGGCCCACTACCGCTGCGTCTACCCCGACCAGTACGCACTGGCCAACCACGTTGAACATCCCCGCAGCGTCTACGTCCGCGAGGAATTCATCGTCCCCCACCTTGACCGCTGGCTCGCCCGTGCCTTCACCCCACCCCAGCTCCCCGCCACCATCGCCGCCCTCACCGCCGCCCAGGACGACGACACCGACATCAGTCTCGACACCGATCGCGCCCAGGCCCGGCGGACCATCACCGACTGCGACGCCAAGCTTGAGCGCTACCGGCTCGCCCTCGAAGCCGGTACCGACCCCACCCTCGTCGCCCGCTGGACCGCCAAGGCCAACACCGAACGCGCCGCCGTCCAAGCCCGCCTACGCACCACCGGCCGCAGACGCATGACCGAGCAGGAGATCAGCGGCATCGTCGCCGCCGCCGGGGACATCGTGGCCGTCCTCGCCGAGGCCGACCCATCCGACAAGGCTGAGATCTACACTCAACTCGGACTGGAACTTACCTACGAGCCCGGAGGTAACAGAGTGATCGCCGAGGCCAAGCCTCCGGCGATCATGTACGAAGGAGAGTGTCCGAGGGGGGACTTGAACCCCCACGCCCCGCAAAGGGCACTAGCACCTCAAGCTAGCGCGTCTACCATTCCGCCACCCGGACGAGTGGTGGTCCTGGGCTGCTCGCCCGCACCAGAGGTGACTCTACACGGTCGCGACGGCGACTGACGCTACGCCCGACCACCGGTCGATCAAGCACTGACCGAGGCTCCCCGGCGCGGCCTCCGACCTCCGCCACCAGCCGGCCTCCCATCCACCACCGGTGGCCGGCCACTCGCCATCCGACGACCAGCCGATCCGCTTCAGGCAGGGCGTTCCACGCCCCTTCGCGTGCCGGGACTGTCCCCGATCGACACAGTGCGCTCGCGGAGGGCCGGGGCGGATCCGCCCGCTCAGCATCAGCGTGTGGGCCGAGATATAGGTGAACCGGCCCGGCTGATCCGTGGCCGGCCGATGAGATTTGGCTGCCGCGCCGGTCTACCTACCGAGACACCACCTGACTCGAAGGGACCACCGCCATGGCAAAGGTCATCTCCACGCTGTTCATCTCGGCCGACGGCGTGGCTGAGATCAACCCTGACTGGCACTTCCCGTACTTCGACGAGAACATGGGTCGCGCCGTCGCCGAGGACTATGACACCTCCGACGTGCTGCTCATCGGCCGCGTGACCTATGACAGCTTCGCCGGGGCATGGCCAGCCCGCGAGGCAGCGGGCGGCGAGGACGCGCCGTTCGCCAAGCAGCTCGGGGACGTGCGCAAGGTGATTGTCTCGCGTCAGCCGCTCGAGTTCTCCTGGCGCAACTGCGAGCTGGTCGAGGGCGACGTCGTCGAGGCCGTCACCGCGCTCAAGGCTGATGCTGGCATCAGGGGCATCCTGATCCCCGGCTCGATCTCCGTGGTGCGGCAACTGCTCGCCGCGGGGCTGGTCGACGAGCTCCGCCTGCTGGTGCACCCGGTGGCGGCGCGCAAGGGCCGCCGGTTGTTCGACGACGGCGACACGCCGTACCACCTGAAGGTGACGGCGACGGAGGCGTTCCCGACGGGCGTGATCCGCATGATCTACTCGCCCGCCGATGCGCCCATCAAGGTCGGCTACGACCAGGTCAAGGACCAGGTGCCCGCAGGGAAGTAGCCACGCGGCCAGGGTGTGGGGTCGGTTCCTGAAACAGGACGGCGCCCGCCGCAGTAAACGCGGTGTGAGGCCGAGCAGTACGCGAGGACTGGAATCCAGTACTACTGGCGGGCCGAGCAGGCCCCCGCTGGGCATTCCAGTCCTCTTTTACCTGCGTCCTCGACCCCCGCGGCCGGGAGGTACCCTGACAGTAAGGTCTTTGATTGAGTCAGTATTTGAGAGTTAGCGTTGTGACGCCTTCCTTGCGATCGGCGCTCAGGACGGTGTCGCGTTCGAAAAAGACTTGTCCTGGTGGTGAGCGCGGAGGTGTGGACGCGGCTGACGCTGCTGATCCCGGCTCGGGAACGGCGGTTCCGCTACCCAGACCGATTGCCGCTCGACGACCGGGCGGCGCTGGCGGGAATCCTATGGGTGCTGCGTAACTACGTGCCCTGGCGGGAGCTGCCGAGCACGCTGTTCGGGGTGTCGGGGGTGACCTGCTGGCGCCGCCTGCAGGACTGGGTGCAGGCCGGGGCCTGGCCGGAGCTGCGCGAGCAGCTGCTCGCCGAGTGCGACGCCGACGGGATACTCGACCTGCACCGGCGCTGGTGGATTCCTCTCACATCCACGCGCTGAAGGGGGCTCCGAGACGGAGTCGACCCCGCAGCGCCGCCGCCCGCGGCGGCAGGGTCGGGGGCGACCGGGCCGGGGACGACCGGGCCGGGGACGACCGGGCCGGCGGCCCCGCCCACGCAGGCCACCGTCGCGCCGGCGAGGATCCTGCGCGCGGGGGACTATGTGCTCACGGCGGGCGAGGAGACCGCGGGCTTCGAGAGCTCGGGTGGCGCTGGCGACGAGAACAGCGGCAGAGGACCAGCTGGCGGGCGAGGACGGGAACGGCTTCACCTACGAGATCGTCGCGGTCGAGACACCGTCCCCGCCGCGGGGGGCCACCGCGCTGGTCCGCACCTCGATGGGCATCACGGACGAATACGGCACCTACGGTTACGTCTTCGACACGATCTATTTCTACGTCGGCCAGGTGGCCGTCGAGCTCGACGTCACCAACATCCAGGACGTCCCGCCGCCGATCATCGAACAGGGCCTCATCGACCAGATCGCCGACAAGTTGACCAACCAGTAGCCACCCGGCCGCCACACAACCGGCCGGGACAGGGAGCTGACCACTGAGCAGGGCCAGCACAGGCCATGTGGCCCTCGCGGAATCGGCCATGAGGAGACGAACGACCGGACTGTCAAGGCCCAGCAGTACTCGAGAGCGGAGACTCCCGACCCGAGATGCAGCCCCGCTGAACGGTCCCTCTGGGTGACGTCCGCTGTCCAGACCTGGCTCGAGGCTGGGGCGGCGAAGCCGCGTCCGACCAGGTCTGGTGGGAGGCGGGCGGCACGGTCTCGGCGGGTGAGGCTGATCCGTCGAGGGCGGTGAACCCCTTGCGTCGCCTGCCAGTCCCATCAGCCGGGCGACGCGTTTACGGCTGGTCCGCACCCCGGCGACGGCCAGGTCGGCGCGCATGCGTGGGCGCGCCGTAGGTGCCCGGGATGCCGCGTGGACGGCGGTGACCTGGGTGGTGAGGGTCTGGTCGTCAGCGGTCCGGGCCCTCGTTACTTCCGCCCCGACTCGGGCAGGCTGGGGAGATAAGCTGTCCGCGGCACGGTGTGGGGGTGTCCAGATGGTCTCCCAGCGGGTGACCCCGAGCCGGGATTTGCCGGTGACGGTGGTGCGACCGGAGCTGCTTCATACGACGGAGCAGACCCGGATCACTCGGCTGGTGTTTCCGACTGGATGTGTGATCCGAAAGGAACCGCTGGGACCAGACGCGCAGCGGCGGTTGCGGCATGAGGTCGAGATCCTTGGACGGCTGTCGGGAGTCCAGGGGGTCGCGCACCTCGCTGCTGGGGCCGTGGAGTGCGCGGGATCGATCCTGCTGGTCGATGTCGATGGCACGGCGCTGTCCGAGTGGACGACTCCACTGGATCCGGCCGAGCTGGTCGATCTCGCCGAATCGCTGGCGCGGGCCGTCGCTGGGATGCATCACCGGGGTGTGGTGCACCGGGACATCTGCCCGGCGAACATCGTGGTGAGCAAGGACTTGGGAGTTCCCTGCCTGATCGACTTCGCGCTTGCCACAGCTCTTTCGTCGGTCCGGCCGGAGTTCACGTACCACGGGGCAACTGTCGGGACGGTGCCGTACCTGGCGCCGGAGCAGACCGGGCGGACCGGTCGCCCGGTCGACCAGCGAGCCGACCTGTACGCGCTCGGGGCCACCCTGTACGAGCTGGCTACCGGCGCGCCGCCGTTCGGCACGGACAACCCAGTTCGGATCATTCATGACCATCTCGCTCGGATCCCACGCTCGCCTGTGGCGGTGAATCCGTCGGTACCGGCCGGGCTGTCGAACATCATCACGCACCTGTTGGAGAAGGAACCCGACGACCGCTACCAGAGCGCCGACGGGTTGGTGCACGATCTCACCCTGGTACGACGCGGCGCGGCGGCGGTGCATCCTGGCGAGCATGATTTTCTGACGCGTCCGCTGATGCCATCCCGGCTGTCCGGGCGCGACCGGGAGGTCGACGAGCTGGACGCGGCGTTCGCCGAGGCCGTGACCGGACGCTCTCACGGGGTCCTCGTCGGCGGCGCACCGGGCGTGGGTAAGACATCCCTGGTCAGTGAGCTGGGGCCGATAGCGGCCGGCGTCGACGGCTGGTTCGCGGCCGGCAAATTCGACCAGTATCGCCGTGACCAGGAGTACGACGGGGTCCGGCAGGCGCTGCGTGCGCTGGGTCGGCTGCTGCTGGCCGAGCCGGACGACTACCTGGCCGAGGTGCGGGACCGGATGTTGCGGGCGTTGGGACCCAACGCCGGCCTGGCTGCCGCCACCGTGCCGGAACTGGCGGTGCTGCTGAAGGTTCGCCCAGAGCCAGGCGATCCGATGACCGCACAGGTACGAGCGCCACGTGTCGCAGTCGAGGCACTACGTGCCGTTTCCTCCCGGAAGCGACCAGTGGTGTTCTTCGTCGACGACCTGCAGTGGGCCGGGCGGACGCCGCTGGACTTCGTCGACCTGGTGTTCGCCGGTGAGGAGCAGATCGCGGGACTGCTGCTGGTCGGCGCGTACCGGGAAAGTGAGATCGACGCCGCCCATCCACTGACGCCGATGCTCGCCCGCTGGCGTCACCAGGCGGTCGGACCCCACCACCTGCGGTTGGGTAGCCTGCCGCCAGCAGGGCAGGCGGCCTTGGTGGCTGACCTGCTGCACCTGTCCCCGCCGCCCGCCACCGAGCTGGCGCAGATGATTGCGCCATCCGCCCGGGGAAATCCGTACGACATCGTGGAGCTACTCAACGCGCTGCGCCACGACAGGGTACTGACCCTCGGCGGGGGTGGGTGGCGATGGGACTGGGAGGCGCTGCGCCGCCGGCTCGACCGAGTGGATGTGACCGAGCTGCTGGCCGCGCGGGTAGGCCGCGCCGCCGCCGGCCACCGCGGAGGTGCTCGCGGTGATGGCCTGCCTGGCGGGCCAGGTGGAGCTGGACCTCCTAGCTGCCGCGACTGGGCTGCCGGCGGACGAGGTCGAGCGGCGGCTCGCCCCCGCGTTCGGCGACGGCCTACTGGTACTGGAGTCCGACGGCCGGCAGAGCGTGCGGTTTCACCACGATCGGACGCGGGAGTCCGTGCTGGGCGGCCGCGCCGCGCAGAACCAGGACGCGAGGCGGTTGCGTCTGGCACGGCGCCTGGTCGAGCGGCCCGAGTTCTTCGCCGTGGCGGCGGAGCAGTACCTGCCCGTAGTTGATGCTGTACATGGCACCGAGGAACGGAAGCCGGTGGCCGGACTCTTCCGGCACGCCGCTGAGGAAGCGAAACTGCTGAGCAATTACTCACTGGTCGAGCGGCTCCTGACCGCGGCGGTCGAGGTCATCGATCCGACTGACACCGACCAGTTGATCGCAGTCCATACCGACCGGCACGCCGCCTTGTACAGCCTCGGCAGGCTGGAGGAGGCGGACGACACATACCAGACCATCGGCCGGTTGTGCACCCACCCGGTTCAACTCACGGCCGCCACAGTGGTGCAGGTCAGCAGTCTCACCAACCGGGGACGCGGTGGCGAGGCGATGCGGCTCGGCCTCGACCAGCTGCGGCACCTCGGCATATCCGTCCCGGACGAGAACGATCTCGATGCGGAGATCGACCGCGGACTCGACGCGCTCTACCGATGGATCGACACGACCAGCGAGTCCGACGACCTGCACCGACCGGGCATCACGGACCAGTCCCGGCTCAGCACCATCAAGCTCGTCAACCGGCTCATGCCCGCGGCCTTCTTCTGTGACCAGGCGATGATGGCCTGGCTGACCATCAAGACGCTGGAGGTCTGGGCATGGCACGGCCCGGATCGCGCTCTGCTCGGCCCGGCCGGCCACATCGCGATCGTGACCATCGTCCGCAGGGGCGACTACCGCACCGGGCACCGCATCCTGCGGCGGATCCTGGCGGTCGGTCAGGCGCTCGGCTATGAGCCTGATTGGATGTTTGATTTAACTTAATTGTGGTTCCTCTTCTATTGAGGGTCTCGCCAGGTTGGTGTGGCTTCGCCTGTTACGCGCCTGGCCGTGTTG
>NZ_MAXA01000228.1 GCF_001854695.1 Parafrankia soli | reverse complement strand
GCCGCCGGGATCATCGACCCGGTGAAGGTCACCCGCTCGGCGCTGCAGAACGCCGCGTCCATCACCGGCCTCTTCCTCACCATCGAGGTCGTCGTCGCGGACAAGCCGGAGCCCGCGGGCGCCGGCGGCGGTGCCGACGCGGCCGCCATGGGCGGCATGGGGGGCATGGGCTTCTGATCCACCCGGCAAGCCGGGCCACCCGGTGAGCTGAGCTGAACCACCGGTGGGTGGGCCCGCGGTGCAACCTGCGGACCCACCCACCGTCGTGTCACCGGCCAGGCCTTTCCAGCCGGGCTTCCCCAGCCCGGCTTCCCCGGCCGGACGCATCCGCCGGATCGCCTCCTGCTACCGGCCGCGGGCGGCCCGGCCGTGGCGGCGATGTCCCGTCAGAGCCGTCAGCAGGTACCCAGCATGGTGTTCAGGGCCGACTTCTCAGTGCTGTCCACGGTCAGGTTGTAGTAGTACTTCACCTGAACCCAGGCCCGCGCGTAGGTGCAGCGGAAGGACGACAGCGACGGCTGCCATTCCGCGGGGTCCTTGTCGCCCTTGGACTGGTTGACGTTGTCCGTGACGGCCCACAGCTCGGGCCCGCCGAGGTCGTTCGCGTAGGTCTGGCGCTGCGTGGTGGTCCACGCCCAGGCGCCGGAGGCCCAGGCCTCCGCCAGCGGGACCATGTGGTCGAT
Source organism: Parafrankia soli (assembly GCF_001854695.1). Classification (GTDB taxonomy): domain Bacteria; phylum Actinomycetota; class Actinomycetes; order Frankiales; family Frankiaceae; genus Parafrankia; species Parafrankia soli. The sequence goes on along the minus strand of NZ_MAXA01000228.1, from coordinate 63,005 downwards.
GTCCACGTCGGCCGCGGCCGTCCACGTGGCACCGTCGTACGGGCTGTACCACGATCCGGAGGTCGCGGCGCAGCTGCTGTTCACGACCACGCCGGTACCGTCGCGCTTGAGGACCTGTTCCCGGGTGTTACAGGCGCCACTCACGGTGATCCAGTGCGGGAAAAGGTCGCGGTCATAGGTCGACGCATGCGATTCCGCCGCTACCGTCAGCGAATTCAGCCTGGTCAGGGCCGTGCTCGCCGAGGGAATGTTCGGGGGCGTTGCCCCGGCAGGCGCGGCCGCGAACAGCACACACGCGACAATCGCGGCCACGGCCACGGCGGCCACTTTCAGGAGACGGGAGGCCACAGGGGTACTCCTGACCAGTTTCACCGTGGCCTGCCGGACCGCAGACTCAGTGAACGGCRAAACTCACCGGAGAATGGCAACAGCCCGTACCGGAAACAGGAGCAGATACACGAATCGACGGTGAACCTTCGGGGACGGCCACCGGCCCACCAAAAAGATCTGTGTCATTCATTCGAAATTGCGGTGAACCTTGGACGCAACGCCGGACCGGTGGCCCGGTCACCCACGCGGCTCCGCGCGGAATCACGCCGGAGCGATGCCCGGCACGGTGGCCGCCGCCCGGTAGGGCCGGTCACCGATGGTCACGGACGAGCCACGTCGGACGGGCCGTCGGGCCGCGGAGAGCAGGGCCGGCGCCCCGGCACGACCGGCCACCGGAGCCGCCTGCGCGAGGTGACACGTCCCGCCGGCCCGCGGTGATTCCGGGGCGCACGACCGTGAGGCATCCGCCCGAGCTCGCGGGCGCCCGCGCGAATGCCTACCGCGTCACCCGCCGATTTGCTATGTTGCTGGCCGGAAACCGGGGAACGCAGAAGCTCAACCGACTGTCGGCCGTAGGCACAGCCGAGCTGGGCCCGGCCGAATTTTTGAGAGGGGCCGTGCCGCGTGTTCAAGCAGGTCTGCTTCTTCAAGAAGCGCCCGGACATGACAACGGAAGAGTTCCTGGACTACTACGAGAACCAGCACACACAGCTGGCGAAGAAGATCGGAAAGCCGGCCATACCGAACGCGGTCCGGTACGTGCGACGTTATCTGACTCCCGTCGAGAACCCGGTGACCGGAGAAATCCACGACAGCGGTTACGACTGCATCATGGAGATCTGGTGGAACAGCCGCGAGGACTTCGAGAACTCGCAGCGTCTCATCAGGGACCCCGAGCGGCTGCCACACACGCTGGAGGACGAGAAGAAGCTGTTCGCCACGCACGCCAACCCGATCTGCATCGTGGAGGAACACGATTCGCCGATGGGTCCCGACGGGGAGACCTACGACTGGGTTCCGGTCGTCCGCGGGTGAGCGCCCCCGAGGAACGGCAGGGACCTCCCGGCGGCTTTGACCATCAGGTCCGGTCCGGACCCGACAGGAAGCGGTTAGCCAGATGAGTGACCTTCATGATCTTCCGGCCCGGGTCTTCAGCCTCATAGAGTCGGGGGTGGTGGCCGAGTTCTCGACGGTGTCCGCGGCCGGCATTCCGATCGACACGCCCACCTACTATTTTCCGGCCGACGACATGTCGACGATCGACCTGGCAACGGGCCTGCCCAATCCGGCCAAGGCCGAGCGGGTGCGGCGCACCTCGAAGGTCGGGCTCCTGATCGAGGGCCGCCCCGAGGAACCGGTCGTGGTCATTCGCGCCCACGGTGCGGTGCGCGACAGCGACATCCAGGCCAACGCCATCCGCTATCTCGCCGAGACCGGCTACGAGGGGATCAGCCACGGCATCACGTGGGAGGAGGCACGCAAGGCCGTCACCTACTGGTCTCGGATCATCATCGAGAACAAGCCCGAACGGGTGTACTGGTGGGACAGCCACGCGGCCCTCGACGACCCACCGCAGGTGTGGTCCGCGGCGCCCGACACGGTCTACCCGACATCCGACCCCTCGCCCGCCCGCAGGATGAAGCGGTCGGCCTGGCCGGTCCGTCCCTGGCAGGACGTGGCCGGGGAGGCCGTGGAGGGCGGCACTCCGGCGCATCTGTCGGTGCTCGACGAGGACGGCTTTCCGCTTCCGATGCGGGCGACCTCCTTCGAGCTGACAGCCGAGGGCTTCCGGCTGGCGGTGCCCACGGGCACCCCCTGGCGGCTGCGGGGCAGGGCGTCGCTCACCTTCGCGGGTTTCCGTACCTTCGTCGGCGACGCCGGAGCGGACGGCGGCGACCGCGTCCTGTTCCGCGTCGAGCGCTCGCTCCCCCAGCACCCGGCGACACTCGACACGAAGCAGGTTCTCCAGCCGAGCGAGGACACCCTCGCCAAGGCGAGGGCACGGCTCGAGTACGAGGCTGAGCGGCGCGGCCAGTCCCTCCCGGTCATCCCGGCGGACCCCCCGCCACGGACCCGCATCGCGTTGATCCGCCGGGCGCGCATCGCCAGCGACGCACCGATCACCGGCATCACCGAGGAGCACGGGAACCGGAGGACCTGACCCACCCGCCGCGCCCGCGGGCGGTACGCCGGGCCGCGGGCCGGCTCTCGTCCTTGGCAGCGGCCGGCCCGGTGGGCCGGTCTCACCTCGCCTGCTCGACGACGCGGGCGGCGACGGTGAGCGCCGCCGCCGCCGCGATCGAGGTGATCGTCCGGACGTGGTTCCAGGCGGTCCAGCCGGGCAGGTACTCCGCCCACCGCCGCGCCGCGTCGACGCCGTCCGGCGACACCCCGGCCAGCGCGTCGTTGCGCGGAACGTGGTAGAAGATCGTCACCACGATCGCGACGAGGTACAGCACGCTGCCGACGAGGCGCAGTGCGGCGCCCGGCCGGTCGAGGTCCAGCGCCGCCGAGACGCCGAGGACGGCGCAGGTCAGCGCCGTGCCCAGCAGGGCCGTCATGAACCAGCCGGTGGGCGCCCACCTGTTGATGCCCTGCATCGCCTGCAGGCCCTGGGCGGGCGGCAGCCCGTCGAGCGCCCGCATCACGAACACGGAGAAGGCGAAGAAGACGCCGCCCACGACGCCCGAGCCGACCGCCGAGACGATCGTGAGCGGGGCCAGCACCCGCTCCGTCATCGGGTCACCCGGCCACGGTCCGCCGCGCCGCGCGCCGGGCACGCCCCGCTGATCACGGTCGTCGTCACGGGTGTCGCCGGGTGTGTCGTCAGGTGTGTCGTCATGTGATCAGTCAAGCCCGCCCGGCCGAGACGGCCCATCGCCCAGAATCTCGGATCCATACGCGGACGTCCACCGCGACCCGGCCAGGGCCCGTCCACGGCCCGGATCCCGCGCACGACCGCCCGGATCGTCCGACCCGGCCACCCGCGACCATCTGATCACTATCATTCCGGTCCGTGACTCCTCCGACGGTTGGAGCCGCCGGCTTCTCAGGCCGCTTMCGTGGCCTGACAGGCCAGCCCGACCCGAAGGATGTTGATCGCCGCGCTCACGTCGGCGTGCGCGGCATGCCCGCACGCGACACAGACGAACGCGGCCTGTGTCCTGCGGTTGTCGGCATGGCAGTGCCCGCAGACCGCACACGTGCGGGAGGTGTGGGCGGGGTTCACCTCGACGACGACCCGTCCGGCGCTTTCAGCCTTGGCGCGCAGCACGTGGAGGAACACCCCCCATCCCGCGTCGAGAACGCTTCTGTTCAGCCCGGACTTCGCCGCCTGCCCGTTCGCCGGGAACACCCCGGGCCGGTCCGGGTCGGGTCTCGGCGCGGCCCGGCGGGTCATGTTCACGACCCGCAGCGCTTCCACACCCCCATATCCACCCCCACCACCACCCCGGTGGCCGGCAGCGGCCGCGCGGGCACGTCCTCGCAGGAGACGACCACATACCAGCGGCGGCCTTCCCGCTTCACCGAGACCGTCCTGACCGTGCCCGCCACCGGCCGATGCTGGTGAACCTTGACGTGGCCAACGCCCTGAAACCGAACCCGGACCTGGGTGGGATGCTCAGGCTGGGAGTTCCAGCGGCAGCCGTCCCCGTCCCTCGGCCACTCGACCGTGTCGGACCAGCCCGCGCCCCTGAACCGCGGATAGCCAGGGCTCTGGCCTGCCCCGACCCGGCGGAAGAAACCGGCGAACGCCCTGTCGAGGCGACGCAGGGTGGCCTGCTGGGAGGAGAACGACCAGCGCCCCTGATCCGGATCGTAGGCGCGGATCTCCCTGAGCTGGGCGGACTGGTCGCCGTAGCGAACCGTCACCCTCGACCGATGCCGGTAGGCATCGCGTCGTTCCTGCAACGCGGCGTTGTAGAGCGCCCGGTGATCATCGAGCATCGCCGTCAGCGCGGCGGCCTGCCGCGCCGTCGGGCGGAGCAGGAACTTGAACGCCCGCCTCACCGGGCCCGCTCCACGCCACGGCCACTCGTACCGGGTGTCAACGTACCGGCGGACAGTCTCGGGCGAAACCGCGCCGACGGTGGCGGCGACGTACAACCGCGACCACACAGCGCCGGCAACCAGAACCGCAGATACCCGAACCCCTCACGCAGCACCCGGGACGTCAACCCCGCGAGCTGGTCGGCGACACACGACGGGAAGTGCCTCAGGTGAACCTTCACGAACAGATCCACAGGGTCCGGCGTGACCTCCCACGCAACGACCATCCACTCATACCCGGCGCACTTCTCCCGGACCAGCTCGCCACAACGGTCACCGACAGGACCAGCGAGCACAGGGCAGCGGAACTTCGAGCACCACACCCTGCGATACCCACGGCCGTAGACGCCACCCGCACCCACCACCCCCCGCCGAACCATGATCCGGACATACCGGCGACGCACACCAACGGTCACGGTCCGTACCCGATTCCCCTCACGCCTGAAGACGCCAGCCCCCTCGGGAAATCTTGATGGACGTCCTGGCCGGAATGCTGGACGGGCCGCGGGCGCGGGGGGCGTTCGCGATCCGCTCGGTCATGTCCCCGCCCTGGTCGATGCTCATCAGGGACCAGGCGCCGCTGACCGTCGTCGCGGTCGTGCACGGCGAGGTTTGGGTGCTCCCCCGGGACACCCCCGCGGTGCGGCTGCGCGCGGGCGACGTGGCCGTCGCCCGCGGGCCCGACCCGTACGTCGTCGCCGACGACCCGGCTACCCCGCCGCGGATCGTGATCCATCCCGGGCAGGTCTGCACCACGCTGTCGGGTGCGAGCCTCGCCGCGCAGATGGATCTCGGCGTGCGCACCTGGGGCAACCAGCGCGACGGCGCGACGGCCCCGCCGACGACGATGCTCACCGGCACCTACCAGCAGCACAGCGAGGTCAGCCGCCGGCTGCTCGACGCGCTGCCCGCGCTGGCCGTCATCCGCGCGGACGACTGGGACTGCCCGCTGGTACCCATGCTGGCCCAGGAGATCGGCCGGGACGACCCGGGCCAGGCCGCCGTCCTAGACCGGCTCCTGGACCTGCTGCTCGTCACCGCGCTGCGGGCCTGGTTCGCCCGCCCCGACACCGACGCGCCGCCCTGGTGGCGGGCCAACGGCGACCCCGTCGTCGGCCACGCGCTGCGGCTGCTGCACAACCATCCCGAGCGCCCCTGGACGATCGCCGCCCTCGCCGCGGCCACGGGCGTCTCCCGCGCCTCGTTCGCGCGCCGGTTCGCCAGCCTGGTCGGCGAGCCGCCCATCGCGTTCCTGACCGGCTGGCGTCTCACCCTGGCCGCCGACCTGCTCCAGGAGCCGGCGGCCACGGTCGGCGCGGTGGCCCGCCAGGTTGGCTACGGCAGCCCGTTCGCCCTCAGCACGGCGTTCCGCCGCCGGTACGGCGTCAGTCCGCAGCAGTACCGCGCCCGCGCCCACGGCGACCGGGCGGACCAGCCGCCGTCCGACGGCCGCCCGGCGGACGCGCCCGGATGATCCGTTCGGCGACGACGACGTTGATGAGCCAGCCGGCGGCCATGAGCACCGCCCGGCTGGCCTCGCCCGGTTTCCCGACGGCGATCTCGTAGGGCAGGTGGGTGAACAGCTGGGTCCCCGCCCCCAGCGCGAGGGCGTAGGCCCGGGTCATCCAGGCCCGGTGCCGGGCGATGTCACCCCGCCGCACGGCGACGACGCCCAGGATGACGGCACTTCCCATCACCGTGCCGACGATGATCCGCAGGCCGGCGAGAACCACGCCGTCGGCCGGCGGCAGGTCGTAGAAGAGCGTCATCCACACGCCGGTGAACGCCACGGCGAGCCCGCAGGGGATCAGGAGCCGCCCGGTGGCGCGGTGCCAGCGAGGTGCGCGCCGACGCAGGCCCGGCGAGAACTGGAAGGCACCCAGCACGCTGTACAGGCTGGCCCCGATGATGTGCACCACCACGGGCACGGGCTGGGCGACGAAGCGCGCGTTCTCCGCCGTGGCCCGCGCGCCGCCGGCCAGCTCACCCACCCGCAGCGCGCCAGCCGCGACCGGCACGGCGCTGAGCAGGAGCAGCCCGGCAGGCACCAGCCACGAGGCCCGCCCCGACGAGACAACGGAGGAGACTGCGGCGGACGACCCGGCGACCGCGCGCCGGCCAGGCAGGCCCGCGGCTCCGGGTGAGCCCACAGCACCGGGCGAACCCACGAGGCCGGAAGGAGACCTGAGCGCGGTCCCGTTCTCATCGGTCACGAGACGATCATGGGGCCGACGGGGCGGTGCTCTCATCAGCGTGGAGGCCGGAGCCACCCTGGCCGATCGGGCGAGCTCCGGGTCCTACTTCCGGCCGACGGACGCCGGCCGGACAGATGCCGTTACCACCCGCCCGCGCCGCCCGCCCCCGACCGGCGGACGTCGACCCGTCCGGTCTGGTAGGCCCAGAGGGCGATCTCGACGCGGTTGCGGGCGCCGAGCTTCGCCATGAGGCTGGCGATGTGGGTTTTGACCGTGCTGAGGCTGATGTGCAGATCGGCGGCGATCTCGCTGTTCGTCCGGCCGCCCGCCACGGTGGCGAGCACCTGTTCCTCGCGGTCGGTCAGCGCCTCGACCGGCTGCACCGGCACCGGTGCGGGCCCGCTCCCGGCGAAGGTGGCGAGCAGCCGGGCGGTGACGTTCGGCGCGATGAGGGCGTCGCCGCGGGCGGCGGCGTGCACGGCCTGCGCCAGCAGATCGGGGCCGGCGTCCTTGAGCAGGAAGCCGCGGGCCCCGGCCCGCAACGCGGCGTAGACGTACTCGTCGAGGTCGAAGGTGGTGATGACGACGACGGCGAGCGGATCAGCCACCCCCGGCCCGGCAAGGGCGAGCGTGGCCTGGATGCCGTCCATCACGGGCATCCGGATGTCGATCAGGCAGACGTCGGGCCGCAGCCGGCGGGCGAGCTCGACGGCCCGGCGGCCGTCCGCCGCCACGCCGACGACCACGATGCCCGGCTGGGCGTCGAGGATCATCCGCAGGCCGGTGCGGACGATCTCCTGGTCGTCGGCGACGACCACCCGGATGTCCGGATCGGGGTTCCCACCGGCGTGCGGGTCGGCGCTCCCACCCGCGTCGCGGCCGGCGTTCACGTCGCCCACCCGGCCCGGGGCAGGGTGGCGGTCACCGTCCAGCCCCGGTCGGGGGCGGGGCCGGCCTCGCAGGTGCCGCCGAGCAGGCGCGCGCGCTCGATCATCCCGGTGAGCCCGTAGCCCGGCGACGGCGGCGGGTGCAGGGCGGCGGTGTCGCCGTCGTCGCGCACGGACAGCCGCACGCACGCGTCATCGGCGGACACCACGACCTCGACGTGGTTCGCGTGCCGCGCGTGCCGGCGGGCGTTGGTGATCGACTCCTGCGCGAGCCGGTAGATCGCGGACCCGACCGACGGCGGGAGATTTCCCACCTCGCCGACGATCCGCACCCGCACCGCCGGGCCGGAGCGGGCCTGGCCGGCGAGCCGTTCGAGATCGGCGACGGTCGGGTTCGGCGCCAGTTCCGCCGGCTCGTCACGGCGCAGTACCCGGACCATGGCCCGCATCTCGGCCAGGGTGCGCGACGCCTCGAGCTCGATCACCCGCAGTGCCTCGGCGGCGGCGGCTGGGCTCGACGGCGCGGTGGCGATGCCCGCCTGGGCCCGGATCGCGATCGCCGAGACGTGGTGGGCGACGGTGTCGTGGAGATCCCGGGCCAGCCGCTCCCGTTCGAGCAGCTTGGCCTGCTCCAGCTCGCGCAGCCGGGCCCCGGCCCGGTACCGGAACGCCCCGCCCAGCGCGAACGAGGCGAGCAGCACGGCCGCGCCGCCGACGGCGTCGGCGGCACCGGTGGCAGCGGAGATCATGCAGACGGCGGCGGCGGCGAGCACGACCGCCGCGCCGGTCACGGCCTCCCGGCCCGATCCCCACCGCAGCAGCGAGTACGGCAACAGCAGCATGAAGATCATGCTGTTCAGCTGGGGGACGCCGCCGCCGGTGAGCACCGAGGCCACAGCCGAGGCACCGAAGGCGATCGTGACCGCCGCCAGCGGCCTCGCCCGGCGCCACAGCAGGGTCGGGACGAGGGCGAGTGCCAGCAACACCGACCAGGTCCGCCACGGAAGGTCCGCCCGCAGCAACCCCTCGGTGAGCGCGGCGACCGTGAGCGCGGCGGCCAGCGGCCAGTCCCGCCGGCCCGGTGTCGACGGGCGCGCCGGACGCGGCTCCTCCCACAGCGGACGGACGAGATCGCGCACACCGCCACGGTAACCAACCCGGGCATCACGCCGGGCCGTCATCGCCGCGTGGCCGGCCGGACGGCCGGATGCCACCGCCGTCACCGGCTATCGCCCAACCGACGTCCCGGGACGGCCCGGGCCCTCTCCCGGCCGCACCCCGGAGGACCGACGAGTGGCAAAGTGGGTACATGTCACAGAGCGTGTCGCCAGGCTGGTACGACGACCCGTCAGGGCAGCCCGGCGCTCGATGGTGGGACGGCAACACGTGGACCGACCACACCCAGCCGGCACCGCCCCCGCAGCCCGCCCCGGCGCATCACGGCCCGGCGCAGCCCGACCAGCCGCAGTACGGCCAACAGCAGCCCGGCCAGCAGGTCCCGCCTCAGAGCGGGCCGAGGCCGGGCGGCTGGGGCGGCCCGCAGGGCTACCAGCCGCCGCCCGTGCAGACCCGCCACACCCCTGACCGGGTCCAGCGGCAGGTCCGCGAGCAGGCCGGGGTGCACGTGCCGGCGCAGGGCGGCGGTTCGCTGTTCAGCGAGCCGGTGCTGGTCGTCAACCAGAAGACGAAGCTGATCGAGTTGACGAACGAGTACGCCGTCTTCGACCAGAACGGGAACCAGATCGGCTCGGTCGTCGAGGTCGGCCAGAACGCGTTGAAGAAGGCCGTGCGCTTCGTGTCGTCGGTCGACCAGTTCCTCACCCACCGGCTTGAGGTGCGTGACGCCGCCGGTGTGCCGCAGCTGGTGCTGACCAGGCCGGCGAAGCTGTTCAAGTCGAAGGTGGTCGTGACGCTGCCCGACGGCCGGGAGGTCGGCAGCATCATCCAGCAGAACGTGTTCGGCAAGATCCGGTTCGGGCTGGAGGCCGGCGGCACGAACGTCGGAATGATCAAGGCCGAGAACTGGCGGGCGTGGAACTTCTCGATCGTCGACCAGAACGACACCGAGGTCGCCCGGGTGACCAAGACCTGGGAGGGCCTGGCCCGGACGATGTTCACCACGGCCGACAACTACGTGGTGCAGCTGCACCGGCCGCTGCCGCAGCCGATGCTGAGCCTCGTGGTGGCCTCGGCGCTGACCATCGACACCGCGCTGAAGCAGGACTCGAACTGAAGCAGAATGTGAAGGGCCTGGGTTGAGCCGGTGGCGCGGGCACCGGCTACCGGTGCCCGCGCTGGCGCTGCTCCGCTCGCTCAGCCGGCCCAGACGGTCTTGAGGTTGCAGAACTCCCTGATGCCGACCGCGCTCAGCTCACGGCCGTAGCCGGAGCGGCGGACGCCACCGAACGGCAGCTCCGGATGGGAGCTGACCATGCCGTTGAGGAAAACCGCGCCGGCGACCAGGTCGGAGATGAACCGCTCCTGCTCGGCCGGGTCGGTCGTCCACGCGTTGGAGCCGAGCCCGAACGACGTCACGTTCGCCAGCTCGATCGCCGCGTCGATGTCCGGCACCCGGTAGAGGGTGGCCAGCGGGCCGAACGCCTCCTCGAGGTGCAGGCGCATCGCCGGGGTGACGTCGCCGACGACGGTCGGTGGGAAGAAGTATCCCGGCCCGGACGGCGCCGTCCCGCCGCACAGGATGCTGGCGCCCTCCTTCACCGCGTCCGCGAGGAGCTCCTCGATGTCGAGCCGGCCGCCCTCGGTCGCCAGCGGGCCGATGTCGGTGCTCGGGTCCATCGGATCACCGACCTTCAGCGCCGCCATCCCGGCGACGAACAGCTCGGCGAACTGCTCGTAGACGTCCTCGTGGACGATGAAGCGCTTCGCGGCGATGCAGGACTGCCCGTTGTTCTGGCAGCGGGCGGTGACCGCCACCTCGGCGGCGCGCGCGACGTCGGCGGAGGGCATGACGACGAACGGGTCGCTGCCGCCGAGCTCGAGGACGGTCTTCTTGATCTCCTGCCCGCACACGGACGCGACGGCCTGGCCGGCCGGTTCACTGCCCGTGACGGTCGCCGCGGCGACGCGGGGGTCGCGCAGCACCGCCTCGACCTGCCCGGCGCCGATCAGCAGGGTCTGGAAGGCGCCTTCGGGGAACCCGGCCCGGCGGAACAGGTCCTCCAGGTAGAGCGCGCACTGCGGGACGTTCGAAGCGTGCTTGAGCAGCCCGACGTTGCCCGCCATCAGCGCCGGCGCCGCGAACCGGACGACCTGCCAGAGCGGGAAGTTCCACGGCATCACCGCGAGGACGACGCCGAGCGGCTGGTACCGGCCGAACGCCCGGCTCGCGCCGACCGAGCCCGGGTCGGCCAGCGTCTCGTCGGCGAGGAACGCCGCCGCGTGCTCGGCGTAGAACCGCATGCCCTTCGCGCACTTCGCCGCCTCGGCCTCGGCCGAGCGCAGCGTCTTGCCCATCTCGGTCGTCATCGTCACGGCGATCTCGTGCCGTTCCGCGTCGAGAATGTCGGCGGCCCGCCGCAGCAGCGCGGCCCGTTCGGCGAAGGTCGTCCGGCGGTAGACGGCGGCCGTCGCGCTGGCCAGGGCCAGCCGCTGTTCGATCTCGTCACCGTTGAGCGCGTCGAACGTCCTGACCACTGCGCCCGTCGCCGGATTGACCGACTGGATCGCCATGTCGCTCCCTCTGCTGGATCTGCCCGCTGGGTCTGCCCGCCTGGCTGCCCAGACGCGGGCCACGGCCGCCGTGGAGAGTGGGCACTCCCCGTCGTCGGCGCGGGCCCGTTCCGACTCCGCCGTCGGCGCGGCACTCACCGATCGACGCGATAATCCCCGATCTCGCCGCGCCGTGCCGGCGCCTGGCACGGTTTGCCCACCAATTTGCCGATCAACCGGTCGATCGGGCTTCGCCGTTCCGCCCCGGCACCCGCCGCCACGAGCTGGACTTTAACAGAGTGATCGATTACTTGCGTCAGGCGATCTGGGTGCCGCCGTCCACCGACAACACCTGCCCGGTGACGAACGCGGCGGCGTCCGAGGCCAGGTAGACGGCGGCGGCACCGATCTCGGCGGGCAGGGCGGTCTGACGCTCCAGCACCGTGCGCCGGCCGACGGAGTGCAGCTCCGGGCCCCGGGTGGCGGCCAGCCGGGCGAACACCCCGTCCGGATGCCAGCGGCTGCCCGAGCTGACGTCCCGGCTCATGTCCTCGGGGAGGGTCCCGTAGGGCGCGATCGCGTTKACGGTGATGCCCTGCCGGCCGACCTCCTTGGCCAGCACCCTGGTGAAGCTGTGCACCGCGCCCTTCATCGCCGAGTAGACGGCGAGCAGCGGGTCGCCGACGATCCCCGACGTCGAGCCGATGTTGACAATCCGCCCGCTCCCCCGCTCGATCATCCCGGGAAGCACCGCATGGGTGCAGTTCAGGGTACTCATGATGTTGAGCGAGATGTCCCGCTCCCACGTCGCCGGGTCCGAGTCGGCGAACGCGTCGAGGTCGACATTGCCGCCGACGTTGTTCACCAGCACGTCGACGCCGCCCAGCCGCTCCCGCACGGCAGCCACCATGGCGACCACCTGTGCGCGGTCGGTGACGTCGGCGGCCTGCMACAGCACGTTCCCCGCGCCGGCGGCCAGCAGCTGCTCGCACACCCGACGGCCCTGCTCCTCATCCCGGCCGACGATGACGACGTTCGCCCGCTCGGCCGCGAAGGCGAGGGCGATACCCCGTCCGATGTTGGCGTTCCCGCCCGTGACCACCGCCGTGCGGCCGTCCAGCCCGGTCTCCATGCTGTGCCCTTCCGTGTCCGGTGCGGGTACCCGCCGTCGCGCCGTTCCGCGGTGGCCGGCTCTCCCGAGATGGCAGGCGTTCCCAAGATGGCGAGCGAAGCCCGGCCCGCCGGTCAGCCGGCAGGCAGGCCGACGAGGACCTTCATCCGCCGGCCGTCGCGAAGATCTTGTAGAGCGTCGTGCAGGTCGGACAGGCCGACGTGGTCGACCCACCCCGCCGTCGGGTACGCGCCGCCCGCGATCAGATCGATCACCCGGGTGAACACCCCGGGGCCGTAGCCCAGCGACCCGGTCAGCTCGATCTCCCCCCGGGCCAGCACCCATGGCGCGAACTCGACCGGCCGCTCGGCGACCGCGATCCCGACGTAGCGCCCCCGGGCCCGCAGCACGGCCGGGGCCAGCCCGAACGTCCCGGGCGCCCCGGCGGCGTCCAGCACCACGTCGACGCCGCGACCGCCGGTGCGGCGCCGGACCTCGTCGGCGACGTCGGTCGTGTTCGGGTCGAGGACGTCGGCGACACCGAGCCGCTCCGCCGCGGCACGCCGCGCCGGCGCCGGCTCGACGAGCAGGATGTCCGTCACCCCGAGGGCGCGCAGACCGAACACCACGCCCATCCCGATCGGCCCGGCACCGAACACGAGGGCGGATCCGCCCGCCTCGGCACCGGAGCGCAGCACGCCGTTGAACGCGACCGCCATCGGCTCCACCAGCGCGCCCTCGGCCAGCGACATCGACGAGGGAAGGCGGTGCACCATCGCCCGCGGGACGGTCGTGAACTGGGCCAGCCCGCCGCCGTTCGAGCAGATCCCGTGCGTCATGACCTGCCGGCACAGTTCGGGGAGACTGGCCTGGCAGCGGTCGCAGTCACCGCAGGAGTAGAGCGGCTCCACGCTGACCCGCTCGCCGACGGCGACGTCGGTGACGCCCGCCCCGACGGCCGCGACCACCCCGGCGAACTCGTGGCCCACGATCTGGGGCAGCACGCCGCCGGTGAGCGGATGCGGCACCGTCGTACAGGCCCGCGGCCCGGAGAAGATCTCCGTGAGGTCGGTGCCGCACAGCCCGTTGTGGGCCACGGCGATCTTCACCTCGCCCGCCGCCGCCTCGGGCTCGTCGACCTCCTCGACGCGCAGGTCACCGGGGCCGTGCAACCTCGCCGCGATCATGACGCCCGGACCTGGTCGATCAGTTCGCGCACCCGGGCGGCGCCGAGGCCGGCGGCCTCCGCGGCGGGCATCCCCTCGGTGGCCGGGGAGAGAACCTCGGGCCCGACCCAGCCGAGCGCGCCGATACCGTCCAGCACGCGGAACAGCCGGACAAGGTCGAAACCGCCGTCGCCGGGAAGCAGCCGGTTGAAGGTGTCCCGGGCGATGTCGTCCGGTGCCTCGGCGGGCCCGTCAGACACCTGCACCGCGAAGACCCGGTCGCCCGGGAGCGCCTCGAGCGCCGCGAAGTCGGGGTTCCCCCGGAAGAAGTGCCACGTGTCGAACACCAGGCCGCCGTTGGCCCGATCCGCCGCCGCGACAACGGCCATCGCGGCCGGCAGGTCCCTGATCGCCATCATGGCCATGAACTCGAGCTGGATCAGGGTGTCGAACTCCGCCGCGCGGTCACACAGCTGCCCGAACGCGGTGGCGATCTCCTCGACCGGGAGGTCACCGGTCGGGCGGGCGAACGCCGTCAGCGCCGCGGGCCGCAGGGCCGCGCACATGTCCAGCACCTCGTCCGCGGTGAAGGCGATGGAGCGCGAAGCCGTCATCGGCTCGCCGCCATACCAGTTCATGAGCCCGTCGAACACGATGCCGAGGCCCTGGTCGCGCAGCCGCCGCCCCAGCTCGGCGGGCGCGGTGCCGGCCTCCTGGGCCAGCGCCACGTCCAGCGGGCTGATCGAGATGCGGMCGAACCCGCCGGCGACGGCGGCCTCCACCCGCTCCGCAAGGGGGCGCTGCAGGCCCACCGTGCCGGACCACATCACCCAGCCGATGCTCTCCGCTGAACCGGTCATCCGCGGCACCTGCCCCTCAGTCACCCGGCACACTACGCCGGAAACGACACTCAATGCCACCGTCGATATCCTGGGGCAGGTGTGGCGCGGCGTATAGTACGACTGTGGCGGGTGAGGTGTCAGCAGGGCTCGACCTCCGCGAGCGCACCCGGCGCGCCGTGCGGACCGAGCTGATGTCCGTCGCGATGGACCTCTTCGTTCGCAACGGCTACGAGGCCACGACGATTGACGAGATCGTGGCCGCCGCCGGAATGTCGCGCCGCAGCTTCTTCCGCTACTTCGGGTCGAAGGAAGACGTCGTCCTGGGGCACCTCGACGCCCTCGGCGCGTCCCTGGCCGAGGCCCTGGACCAGCGCCCCGCGAACGAGGACGCCTGGACCGCGCTGCGCCGGGCCTTCGACACCCTGATCGCCCACCAGACCAGCGACCCGCAGGGCGCCCTCTCAATGCGGCAGATGCTCGACGGCAATCCCGGGTTGCAGGCCCGCAACCTGGAAAGGCAGTGCCGATGGCACGACCGGCTCGCGCCCCAGATCGCCGCACGCCTCAGCTACCCGGGAACCGGACCCGCGGATGACAGTCCCGCGGGAGCTGGCGCCGTAGTCGACAGCCACCCGGGTGCCGGCCCCGCCGCCGGCGCTCGCACAGCCGCGGTCATCGGCGCCGCGCTGGCCTGTATGGAGGCGGCAAACCGCGCCTGGATGGCCACCGACGGCCGCACCCCGCTGGCCACCATCCTCGACGACGTCATGCGCACCGTCCGCCCCGCCGCCTTCTAACCCGTCGCACTCAGCCCAGGCCGGGTTCGGCGCAGGCCGGCTGATATCCAGCAGACCCGGATACCGGGGCAGGTTCCCTATCTGACGGATTTCGCCGCAGTGCTAATCTCGCAACGGAGCGCCGCGCTACATCCCCGCAACCACGCACGCGCCCCTGCAGCGCGCAGAACCGAGCATGTGGGGCTCCAGAACCCGATTTGGGCGTGACCTGCACGTTTGCCCGCCGAACGAGGCCCGCGTCGGGCAGGCTGGACGGCCATGGCGTGGTCGCGGCTCTACGCCCTGACGCGCAACGCTCTCGKACTGATGTTGCTCCGCGTGCGTGGGGACACCTCGAAAGAGGTGGAGCTCCTCGTCCTGCGACATCAGGTGGCGGTGCTGCGACGGCAGGTGAACCGGCCGGCGCTGAAACCGAAGGATCGGGTGATCCTCACGGCGCTGTCCCGGCTGCTACCCCGCGCCCGCTGGGACGTCTTCGTCGTCACCCCGGCCACCGTCTTGCGATGGCACCGTGACCTCCTCGCACGACAATGGACCTACCGGAGCAAGAAGCCCGGCCGGCCACCGATCCGACATGAGATCCGTGAGCTGGTCCTGCGCCTCGCGCGGGAGAACCCAACCCGGTGCCACCGCCGGATCCAAGGAGAGCTCGCCGGGCTGGGCTACCCGGTCGGAGTCGCCACCGTCTGGCGGATCCTGCACCACGCCGGTGTCGACCCCGTACCCCGCCGGGCCGACACCTCCTGGCACACGTTCCTGCGCGCGCAGGCCTCCGGCATACTGGCCTGCGACTTTTTCGCGGTGGACACCGTGTTCCTGCAACGGATCTACGTGTTCTTCGTCGTGGAGATCGCCACCCGCCATGTCCATGTCCTCGGAGTCACGCAACACCCGACCTCGGCCTGGGTCACCCAGCATGCACGGAACCTGCTGCTAAATTTCGAGGACCGCGGCCGCCGGTTCCGGTTCCTCATCCGTGACCGCGACACGAAGTTCACAGCTTCCTTCGACACCGTCTTCACGGCAGCCGACATCGACGTGGTACGCACGCCCCCGCCGTCGCCCAGGCAAACGCGATCGCGGAACGCTGGGTGGGCAGCGCCCGCCGCGAATGCACCGACAGACTGCTGATCGTCTCCGAACGGCACCTGACGTCAGTCCTCATCAGCTACGCCGAGCATTTCAACACCCACCGGCCTCACCGCTCCCTCGGCCAGCACCCACCCGACCCGCCACCCGTGGTCACCCCGCCCCTGGGTTCCACCGTCCGTCGCACACGCATCCTCGGCGGGCTGATCAACGAGTACCGCAACGCCGCCTGACGACGCCCGCAGACAATCACCTCAATGGCAAAAGGGTCAGCTCACAGGCCGAAACCCGAGTTCTGGAGCCCCACAGGCGGCACTATGGTGCTCAGCAGGGCTTTTCCATGTCGACGAACTCCACGGCGCCGTAGCCGTCGAACGTGTCGGTGTGCCGTCCGGTCTCAACGAAACCGAGGCGCTGGTACAGACGGATGGCACGTTCGTTGAAGGCTGCGACGTCGAGCACGACCCGGCGCTGCCCGTAGAGGGGGCGGGCGAACTCCAACCCGGCCAGCACGAACTGCTCGCCGAGCCCCCGGCCGGTGAGATCGGGCCGCAGGCCGAACCCGTAGAACAGCGCGTCGCCGTGCAACTCGAAGAAGTAGAAACCCATGAGCGCACCGGCGTCGTCGCGCACCGCGAAGAAACGCTCGGGGTTCTTCACGGGTAGGCCGTCGTCGTCGTAGAAGTCGTAGGGCGGGTCGTACCGCCAGGCGGCGCGCTCCCCGAACATGGCATCGTCCGCCGGTTCGATCCTCACCGCTTCTACTCCGAACTGGGACCGTCCCGAACGTCGTCCCCCACCGTCAGCGCGATTCTCCCACCATGCGGCCAGGGGCATCCATCGGCCCACCCCCGCACGTTGCGGCAACCGTCCCTGCGCCCTCCCGGTGAACCAGGATCCGGTTTCGGCAACCCGGCTCCTGGCGCTCGTTGCCCGCACTCTCGGCAACCCGTCTCGGCGACCGTGGACGACGGGCCGACGCGCCGCCGTGGACGGGACGAGACTCCGCCCTGTCCGCTGCGAGGCAGCCCCCTCACCAAGCCGAAAATCGTCCAGCGGAACAGATCACTGTGATTTCCATGGCAGAGTTCGACCGTCCTCGACCGCCGAGCTCAGCGCTCGGCGAGGAAGTCGATCTCGCTGATCGCGATGACGTTGCCCTGGCCGTCCGAAGGGTCGTAGGCCTCGGTCACCCAGACCTTGACAATCCGCACGTCCTTTCCGCGAACGTTCAGGTCCTGGCGGTCGGGCACGTCGCGCAGCGAAAGGATCTGGCACGGCCCGTCGCCGAGCTGCACCCCGATCCTCCGCGGCCTGGCCTGGGTCAGCCGCTGCGGGTCCTTCCCGTCCAGGCCGGCGCGGATCGAGACACGGTCGATCCGAACCGCGTCGTCGAAGAGGAGGACGAGGGTCGCGCTCCGGCCGGCCTGCTCGGTATCGGCGCAGGACTCGCCGGGGGGCCGGTCCGGATGCCAGGCCGTGGCCCAGGCCCGGTTCCGGAAGCCGTCGACGGCGAATGCCTGACTGTAGCCGGGGAGCTCTTCCTCGGCCGGTTCGACCCGCCACGACTTGACGTCGATCTCCTTGTACGAATGCGGCAGGAGCCCGGCCGCATGGTCCGAGACCCAGCCACGCGAGCTGCCACTCCATGGCCCGACGAAGGCGAGTACGGCGGCGACGACGACGGCCAGCGCCGTCGCGCGGAAGGCCGCGACCCGCGGTACGAGCGGCTGATCGTATCCGCGCCAGGCGCCGGCGACGGCGCGCATCTCCCGGTCGAACCGGCGGCGCTCACCGGCGCCCGCCAGCGCCGCCCCCCAGCCGCGCGCTCTCGGCGGTTCCGGCTCCGCGTCCCGGCGGGAGCGGGCCTCGAACCGGACCAGCATCTCCCCGCAGGTGCAGAACCGGGCGCCGGCCGGGTTCTGCCGCCCGCACCGGCACGGCATCGGAGTGCCAGGCTCTCCGGATCTCGGCGGGTGACCGGATGCCTCGGGATAAGGCGGCGTCTGCGGGTAGCCCGACGCCTGCGGGTGACCCGGGGGCTGCGGCGGACTCCCGGGAGCCGTCGACGGCGTCGACACTCCGGTCGGCGCCTCCTCGTCCGGACGGACCGCCCGGAAGCTGTCCCGTGGTCCGGCGTCCGGGCCGGCGCCCACCAGGCCGGCGATCGAGATGGGGCGCAACCCCGCCGGCTGTGCCCCACGCGGGACCCGGATTCGCCCCTCGGCCGTCCGAGATGCCGGCGCCGCGGGATCCTCCCTGCGGACGGCCCGCGGCATACCGGGGGCCGACGGCCCAGCGGGAGCCGACGGCGAACCGGGGCCCGGATCCGGCCGGGCTCCGGAGACCTGACCGGGCCCCGCGGCCGCTGGTCTCGGATCCCCGGACGGCGGAGGGCCACCGACGGGCGGATAAGGGCCGGCGGCAGAGCCCGCGGCCGGACCTGGACCTGCGGCTGGCGTTTCCCTCCGGCCTCCTCCCAGTGAGGGCGGCGGATCGGAGCCCTCCGCGGACCACAGGAACCGGCCACATCCCTCGCAGAACTGGACGCCGTCGTTGTTGACTCGCTGGCACGTCGGGCACGTCGTCATCCGGCACCGCCCAGGTCGGCCCGGTCGGCCGGACGCACCTGGTCGGTCACCAGGAGGGCGGCGAGGGCCGCCAGATCCTCCCCGCCGTCGCCACCCGCGCGTTCGCCGCCAGCGCCCAGGCCGACGGCGGCCGGTGGTGCCGATGCCGATGCCGATGCCGGCGGCGGCATCGGCACCACGGGCGACGACACCGGCGCGGGCGGCGCACCGAACCGCCTGGCGCGGCCGGCGGGTTGCCTCCGCGGCACCAGGGCCAGGTCGGGATCAACGCCGTACCCGGTCACCCACCAACCGGGCTCCGCGGGGTCGGGAAGCCCGGCGACCAGCCCATAGGCGTCGAGGACGTCCCCGTCCGGACCGGTCACAGCGAGATGAAGGCAGGTGGCGTCGGGGTCGCCGTCGTGGAGGTGGGGCACGACGACGCCGATGGGCTCCCCGGCGGCGACCCGAGTGCCGGCCTGGGGCAGGCAACGCGTGCCCTGGTAGCGATAGCTGCGGCCGTCGTCGGCGCGCAGCAGCAACGGGGAGCGGCCATCCACGACCCCGCCGGCGACCGCGTACACGGTCTCCCCCGCGCGGGCCGGCAGACGCAGCTCGCCGCCGGGCTGAGGCGCGACGACGAGCGCCCGCGACAGTGGCTGGTATCGGGCGCCGCTCGGGGCCGCGGGAGCCATGACGGGCGTCGCCTCTGCGCCCGGCCGAGCGACCGGGGCGACCTGTGACCGGTCGTCCGGGGAGACCCGTGCCCGCGCAACCGGGGCGACCACCGACGGCACGTGCGACCTGAGATCCGCCGGGCCAACCGGTCCAGCACCACCCGACGGGACGGCCTGCGGGAGGGCGTCGGACCGGTCAGCCGGGACGTCGGACCTGGCGCCTGGGACGACGGCGTCCGCGACCCCGGGCGTGCCGCCACGGCCGGGAGGCGGAGCCGTGCCAGAGCCGGCGGACGAGCCGGCCTCCGCCGAGATCGGGGCCGGGGATGGGGCCTCTGACCTGGGCTTTTCACTGTCTGTCAGATCGTGTGCAAAAAGCGCCCGAAGCGCGTCCGCGTCGGCCTCGCTCCCGCCGAATTCCGGCGGCGCTGGTGGCGGCACCGTCTCCCCCGTCATCGTCCTCGGTCGTCCTCACCGGCCATCAGGAAAGGAAGCTGGTCTATTCTTCCACGTCAGCCGTACCGTCTCCTGCCTCGTCCGGCCTGCTGTTCCGCGGATGACGTTGTCACAGCTGATGCTCAGGGTAAGGTCGGGGCGGCCCTTCGCCCGCACATGGGGCGAAGATGGTTCTCGAGCGATGCCGGAGGCGGGGGATGCGTCGCGGCGTGTACAGATCTATGCCGGCGGGAATGCCGCACTTGACGCCGCGCCTGGAACAACCTCACGGGGAACGGCGATGACCGAGGCGCCGGTTCCCCCGATCCTCGCGGCCCGCGTTCGGCTACCCGCCCCCGCCGGCATGCACCGGCCGCGGCTGGCCGGACCGCTCATCGTCCCGGCCGCCTACCGGGTCGGAACCGTGGTCGCGCCGGCCGGCGCCGGGAAGACAACCCTGCTTGTGGAGGTGGCGCAGGCGTGTGCGTGGCCGACCGCCTGGCTCACGCTCGACGACCGGATCGGCGGCCTCGACTCGTTCCTCGCCCACCTGCATGCCGCCGCGGCAGCGGCGGCCGGTCTGCCCGCCGGATCCTGGACCAGCATCGAGAACGCCATCGTGGACCTCGACCGGCACCTGACCGACAACCTGCTCATTGTCCTGGACGACCTGCACGCGGTGGACGGACAGCCGGCCGAGGCGGCGGTCCAACTCCTGCTCGACTACCTCCCCCCCAAGGTCCGGGTTCTCGTCGCCGCCCGCTGGCGCCCGAACCTCGATCTGCACCGGCTGCGTCTCGCCGGGCAGATACGGGAGGTGGACGCCGACGCGCTGCGTTTCCGGACCTGGGAGGTCGAGGAGCTGTTCCGGGACTGCCACGGCGTCCGGCTGCGACCCGAAGAGGTAACCGCGCTGACCCGCAGCACGGACGGCTGGGCCGCCGGTTTACAGCTGTTCCACCTCGCCACCCGCGGCCGGCCCGCGTCCGAACGGGCGAAGATTCTCTCCGGGCTCGGTAACACGCGGCTCACCCGCGAATACCTGACGATGCACGTGCTGTCCGCGGTGAGCGCGGACGAGCGGGACTTCCTGGTGCGGACGAGCGTCTTCGACCGGCTGACCGAGAAACGCTGCGACAGCCTGCTGGGACGCACCGGGAGCGGTCTTCAGCTCGCCGAGCTGGAACGGCGTGGGCTGTTCACCTTCGTCGAGGACGACGGGCGGACCTACCGTTACCACGAGGTGTTACGAATTCACCTGCTGGAACGGCTCGTGCTGGAACACGGGGAGGAACGAGCCCAGGAGGTGCACGGGGCGGCGGCGCGGCTGTGTGAGGAGGACGGCGCGCTCACCGAGGCGCTCCTGTCGTACTGCCGCAGCGGGGACTGGGAGCAGGTGCGGCGGCTACTCGGCCAGGGCGGCCGGCGCCTGGCCGACGACCCGGCCGCCTGGTTCGAGCTGCTGCCGGCCGCGATCCGCGACTCCGACCCGTGGGTGCTGCTCGCGATGGCCCGCCGGCTCGCCGCGGACGGGTCGCTCGAAGCCGCGGCCGATACCTATCGCGACGCCGCGACGGCGTTCGGCTCCGAAACGCCGGCCCGGGTTCACCGCGAGCTCGCCGAACTCGACGACTGGCTCCACCCCGCGCCGCGCCGCGACACGACCTGGCTGCGGACTCTTCGGGCGGTGCTGGCCGATCCCGGCCCGCATGTCGAAGGATCCGCCGACCCCCCGCAGACGGCGCTCGTGCGCGGGATCGCCGCCTTCGTCGCGGGAGAGATCGCGCTGGCCCGCCAACGCTTCGACACGATCACCGCGGGTATCGGCGCAAGTCCCGTGATCGAGACAGTCGCCGCGGTCGGGCGGGCCGCGTGCGCCCTGCTCACGCAGGACGCACAGGCCGGCGAGACGGTCGAGGAGGGAGTGGCCGCGGCGGAGCTGCTCGGGCATGCGGCCGTGCTCCGCGTTGCGGCCGCCGTCCGCGCCCTGTACTTCGGCTACGGCAACCGGCACGTCCTGCACCTGCTCGACGCCGCCGGCCGGGCCGGTGACCGGTGGGGGGTGGGGGCCCTCGTCCTGCTCGGCAGCTTTGCCGGCCTCCCGGTGCCGGACGACGCCATGTTCCCGGCCGACGAGCTTCCCGCGCCCGCCCTGCCGCCGTCGACCGGCCTGGCGCCGGGGCAGGTGTGGCCGGACGACGAGCCGATGCACCTGCGCGCCTACCGACAGCTGGCGATGGCACTGGACCACACGGCAGGGATCTTCGACGAGCTGACCGCCGGTGCGCTCGCGACCTGGGCGCGGGCGTCCGCGCTGCTGGCCTGGCGGCGGGCGGGCGCGCCGCTGGACGAGGACGAGGCAGCGCGGGTGGTCCGGGCAGCGGCCCGGCTGGGACCGGCCCCGCACGCCCTCGCCCTCGTCGGTAGCGTCCCACCGCCCTCGGCCGCCCCACCGCCGTCGCACGCGGCCGGTCCGCCGCCGTCGCCCTCTGCGGCGTCCGGTGCCCCGTTCGCCCCAGGGTCCGGCGCGACATCCGGCCAGACCCATCCGCACGAGGTGGCGCGCCGGATCGCCGCCGAGGCGGGCGTCGGAAGCTGGGTGGAAAGGCTGATCGCGTCGCTGTCGGGCGGCGGCCGCCCGCCCGCCGCCGTCATGCCCGCGGGCATGACGGGCACCGTCGCTGCCGCGGTCGACGCCGACGCGGCCAGCCCGGCGCCGGCCGGTGAACCGCCCGCTGCGGAGCGCCGGCTGACCGTCCGCTGCCTGGGTCGGTTCGAGCTGGAGATCGACGGAGTGCCGGTCGGCCTGGCCGGGGTACAGCCGCGCAACCTCGAGCTCCTTCATGTGCTCGCGGTGCACGCGGACCGGCCGTTGCATCGGGACCAGCTGATCGAGCTGATCTGGCCGGACGCCGCGCCGGCACAGGCGAACCACAGCCTGCAGGTCGCGGTCAGCGCCCTGCGCGGGCTGCTCGAACCGGCGGTCCCGCGCGGCCGGCGCGGGCTGCTCCGCAGGGCCGGGCAGGGCTACCTCCTGGCCCTCGTCGATCCGGACGACCACGACATCCGCCGGCTCGAACGACTGCTCGATGCCGCAGCCGCGGCACGACGCTCCGGTGACGTCGAGGCCGAGTACCAGCGGCTGGCGAGCGCGATCGAGCTCTACGCCGGGGACGTCCTGCCCGGCGGTGGCCCGGCGGACTGGCTGCTGGCCGAACGGGACCGGCTGCGGACGACCATCGCCGCGGGCTGTGAACGCGCCGCGGCCATCTCGACCGAGACAGGCCGGCACAAGGATGCGGTCCGGCACGCCGAACTGGGGCTCGAGGTCGACCGGTACCGGGACGGGCTGTGGCGGACGCTCGTGGTGGCGCTCCGATCGGGCGGGCAGCCGGCCGCGGCCGCCCGCGCGGAGGCCCGGTACGAGGCGATGCTCGCCGACCTGGGCATCGAACTCACATCGGCCGAACCTCCACTCGGTGCGGGACATGGGCCGGCTTGGCCGACCTGACAGCCGCCTCCACCTCCCGCAGATCGCTGCCCTGAGGCACCCGGACGAGGAGCGACGGGGTGCGACCGCCCGGCAGTTCGCCCTGCGGCCGGGGCGACCAGTTCACCCCTCCGCTGTCGGTCACCTCCGCCTCCACCCCGGCGAGGACCCGGACGGCCGCGGCCACACCGGCCGGCGTGCCACGCCACCGCAGGACCTCCGGCAGCTGCCGGATAACCGCCCGGGTGCGGTCGGCCGGCCATCCGCCGTCCACCGCCATCCCGAGCCAGCCGGCCAGCCAGCCGAGGAAGTCCTCCGGCGTCAGATCCGGGTCGAGGTAGGCGTCGACGTTGTCGAGCGTGGCCAGCACCGGCGCCAGCACCTCGTCGAAGGCGGCGAGCAGCGCGCCGACGGCCCCGGCGCCGAGCAGCACCCCCGGTACCCCGCCCGCCAGCGAGAACGGGGTGTCCAGGCCCTCGACCGATCCCCTCATCCGGCCGCCTGGGCGCGAACCGCGTCGATCTGGTGCTCGAAGCTGAACACCAGGCTGGTCGGCGGCAGGTCGAGGCGTTCCACCCGACTGAAACGCTCCCGGGTGACCGGGTTCGCCTGGAACAGCAGCGCCTCGTCGACGTAGGCGACGCCCGACACCGCCTGCAGGACCCCGAACACGTCCCCGACGTGCACGGCCCGGCCGAACGGCCAGCCGGTGCCGTCCGGTCCGCCGCTGACGGGGTTGAGGAACCGGTAGAGGGCGGTCAGCGCATCCTCCCGCACCCGGTCCGGGTGGGCTGTCGCGGCGCAGCGCAGGCGCGCGACCACGGTCACGCCGACGTAGCGCGGCGGCTCCACGCTGACCCGCACGCCGACCACCCGCCGAGCGTCGAGGTACCCCCGGATGGCCTCGCCGGTGGTGTCCGGAACGACGAGCTCGGTGAGGGCGAGACGGCCGTCGGCGCCGGCCGCCCGGGGCACGACGAGCACCCGGACCGCCCCGGCGTCCTGGCCGGACTCCTCCACCACGCAGCGCACCCGGGCGGTCTCCGGGGCGGCCTGCCGGGCGAGGACCTCGAAGTCCTCGGCGGTGACCGCACGGTCCCGGTGCCGCAGTGCGAGGGGTCCGCGGACCTTGGCCTCCTCGATGGTCTCCCCGTCCACCCCACCGCTGGCCGGCTGCCGGTTGTACACGGCGGCGACGTACGGGATGGAGGAGCGCAGCGTGTTCAACGAGCGGGCGACGACGTTGCCGATCCGGCCCCCGCCGGTCTGGTACGGCCGCACCCGGACGACGGACCCCTTCGGCGGGACGGCCCCGTACTGGCGCACCGAGCCGTCCGCGAGCCGGACGAGCGGCCCGAACCCCACCACGCCGGTGGTCGGGTCCACCATCACGTGCCGGTCGTCCGGCCCGCTGGACGCGAACGAGTCGACCAGCTGCCAGACCGACCAGCCGTCGGCCGTCTCGGTCCCGGCCCCACTCCCATTGCCGTTCCCGTCCGGGCTGTCCGGCGCGGACCCGTCGCCCGCCGGCACCGCCACCGACCCGGTCGGCGCGGTCGTCGGGAGCGCCGCCGGCGACGCGGAGGGCAGTCCGGCGGGCAGCGCGTTGCGCCGGGTGTCGTCGGCGCTCACCTCGATCACGATCGGCTCGGAGGTTGTCGGAACCGGGACCTGGCTGAGCCGGAACGTCTGCCCGGCAACCCCCTCCGAAATCCCGAGGACCGCCCCGGCGACCTGAGCGCCGTGCACCGCGTCGACGTCCCCGCCGACGGCCGCCCCGACGACGGACACGATGCGCGGGGATTCCCGGTAGGCCGGCACCCCCCGCCGCTCGACGACCCGGCAGCGCAGCCAGGCGGAGGTGACGCCGCCCACGTCCCGGACACCGTGCGTGCGCGGCAGGTGCAGCTCGATCACACCCGTGGTGTTCAGGCCGTTCGTGGTGTCCTGTTCGAGCGAGCATCGGCTCCAGCGCCGGCCGTCCCAGGCCTCCCAGCGCAGCGGCGGCCGCAGCGGGTCGATGCCGTGCCCGCTCACCATGCAGGTGAACCGCAGGAGGACGATCAGCGACGGGGCCGGCCGGTCGAAGCCGATGTAGAGCGCGTCGCCGGCCTTGGGACGCTCGTCAAAGCAGGCGAACCCCGAGCCGAATCCGAGTTCCCGGGTGTGGTCGCGCAGGGTCTCGCCGTCCACGCTGGACGCCACCACGACCGAGCGTGCCGGCACGATGTCCAGGTCCGCCATGGTGGTGAACTCGATCGCCCGTTCGGTGGCGGTCCGCCGGGTGGACACCACAGTGCCCTTCGCGATGCGGACGGTGGCGTCCTGCTGGGCGGAGAGGCGGAACGAGACCTCGGCGCGGGCGGCGACCGGCGGGAACAGCCGCACCCCGACCAGGTCCAGGAACCGGACGTAGTTCCGGTCGGGCACCCGGTTCAGCCGGTACAGCAGCAGGTCGGTCATCCAGGCGAAGGTCTCGACGAGGGTCACGCCGGGATCGCTCACGTTGTGGTTGGTCCACGTCGGGCAGCGGTCGGCGATGAAGCGCTTCGCGTCGTCGACGAGCTGCTGGAAGGTCCGGTCGTCGAGGTTCGGTGCCGGCAGCATCATGAGGAGGCCTCGTCGGGGATGACATAGAAGGGGACGACCAGGTTGCGGCGGTCGTAGACGCCGCGGACCCGGTAGCCGATGTCGATCCACAGGGTGGATTCGACGGCGTCCGGGGTGACCTGCACATCCACCACGTCGACCCGGGGCTCCCAGCGGCTCAACGCGCGCGTCACCTCGTAGGCGATCAGCCCGGCGGTGGTCGAGTCCGCCGGGGCGAAGACGTAGTCGGCGAGCGGGCAGCCGAACTCGGGCCGCATCGGGCGCTCCCCCGGGGTGGTGCTCAGGATCAGGTACATCGCCTGTTCCAGCTCATCGACCCCGCTGGTCATGGCGAAGGACCCGCTGGCGTCGGTGGCCATCGGCCAGCCCCAGCCGACCCCGAGGAAGTCCGTGCCGGCGGTCGTCCCAGCCGGCGCCGGGGGCATCACGGGCCCACCAGGACGGTGACGCCCGATCCGGTGAGGACGGCCGGTATCTGCGCGCACTGGGTGACCTGGCATCCGCTGTAGGCCACGCCCCGGCCCTCCGCCAGCACCGTGGTGCTGCCGGCGACCACCTGGCCCTGCTGCGCGATCAGCAGCATGAACGGGTCGGAGACGTGTAGGCCGACGTGCGGCGGTGTGTTCAGCCCCGATGACGAGGTGACGGCGACCGGCTGCCCGCCAACCAGAACGGTGGCGGCCAGGCCGGTGGTCAGCGGGGCGGCGAACGGCAACGGGGCGGGCGACGGGATCGGCGTGCCGGTAGGGCCGGGTACCTGATGAATCGCGCACACTCCGGTGATCTGGTCGCCGGCGACGGCCGCAGGAGAACCCACCGTGCCACCTCCGTTCGTCTCGCCCGAGACACCTCGTCCGGGGGTCAGTTGAGCTTGATCGGGTTTCCCTGCACTGTGACGTCCGCGCGGCTGGACAGGGTGAGGCCGGCGTCAGCAGAGATCGACCCGGTACCCCGCGCGGAGATCGTCAGGTCCTTCTCGGCGGTGAGCGACAGTTTCCCCTTGGCCCGGACGTCGATGTCCGCGTCGGTCTCGATGGTGAGCCCGCCCTGGTCGTGGTCGAGCCGGATCCGCACCTTGCCGTCCCGGGTGCGGATCTCCACGTGCTCGTCGCCGTCGGCGTCGCTGACCACGATCTCGTGGCCCTTCCGAGTGCGCAGGCCGCGCCGGACGACGGTGCCGGCGGCGGTGTCGACGCCGCCGCCGAAGGGCGGCGCGTCCACACCGTTGTACAGGCCGGCGAGCACGAACGGGCGGCGCGGGTCACCCTGCTCGAAAGCGACCAGCACCTCGTCGTTGACCTCGGGCAGCACCAGCATCCCGCGGTCCGGGCCGCCGCCGGCGATCGCGACCCGGGCCCAGTCGGTCTCGTAGTCCGCGGACAGCCAGGGCAGTTTCACCCGCACCCGGCAGCGGGACTCCGGATCGTTGATGTTGGAGACGACGGCCGGCACCACACCGGCGATCAGCGGGCTGCTCTGCCGGGCGCCGGCGGCCGAGGCCAGACCGAGCAGGGACCGGTCGTGCGGCCCGCTCACCGTGAACCGGGTGCGGTAGCTGGCGTGGTCGAAGACGTGCTCGGCGTGGGAGACGGTGAGCTTGCCGTCGAAGCTCCCCCCGGTCCGGCCCACGCTCAGCGCCACACCGGCGAGGATGCGCGGATCTCCGTGGGCCACGCCCTCGGCGGCGACCGAGGTGCTGGCGATCCGCTCGGCGACCGCGGCGACCATCGCGTCGCACTCGGCCTGCGTCGCGAGCGGCCGGGCGGGAGCGACGTACCGGGCGGAGGAGTTGCCCGCCCCCAGGTCGGCCGGGTCGTCCTTGATCTGCGCGGCGCGAGTGCTCGCCCGTGCGGTGGCCACCAGCTCGCGCTTGCCCCGGTCGTCCCAGCCGCGGACCTCGACCTCGGACACCTGCTGCGCGGCGGTCACCCGGGCGGTGAAGACGTCCAGGTCGCCACCGGGGGTGAGCTGCAGGTGGCTCGGGCTGTCGAAGTTGCCCGGCCTGGGCGCGTCGTCGGCGGCGGTGGGACGGACGAACTCCATCTTGTTGTCCCGTACCCGGAGCACGTGGTCGACCTCTCTGGCCCTTCGGGTGAGGAAGTCCCAGTGCGTCTCGTTGACCTGGCCGACGTGTTCGTGGACGACCGTCGTCGGATTGATCGTGCCGGTGTCTATGCTCAGCTCGCGGGCGATCTTCGTCACCAGGTCGGAGTCGGTGACGTTGTGGTATGTGGCCGTGTGCACGCCGTTGAACAGAGCGTATGAGCTGTCGTAGGCCACCACGACAGCGGTCGCGCCCCGCTCGTCGTAGCCGAAGCCGAGGCTGTAGATGGTGCCCTCGAAGAGGACCTTCTCCGCGCCCCCGCCCTCGGGGGTGGCCCTCGGCGGCGCGGTGACCTTCAGCGCGTGGCGGAAGTCGAACCCGGCCGCCGCGAGCACGTCCCGGCCGGGGTCATTGAGTACCACGCGGCAGGCGTCCGGCGCCGCGACGTCGCTGTCCACGACGACCCTCAGGATCGTCTCCTTGATCGCGGGCGGCACCGGCTTCCCGTCCAGGTAGAGGACGGGCAGCGCGCCGTAAGTCTCGGGAGTCGCCACGGTCAGCCACGCCCGAGGTCGGCCCGGTCCGGCAGCAGCAGCCGGGTGCCGACCGGCAGCCGCATCGGGTCGTCGATGCCGTTGAGCTCGGCGAGCGCCCGCCAGCAGCCGGGGTCGCCGTATGTGTTGTGCGCAATGGYGGCCAGCGTGTCGCCGGCGATGACCTGGTGGGCCTGCCGGGCGCTGATCCCACCGGAGGTCGGGTTCGTCCCCTTGGCCGGCTCGGGAGCCGCCTTCATCGCCAGCGAGACCTCGGCGCGGGTGGGCGCACCGGTGGGCGTGAACAGCGTGCAGGTGGCGTCGACGCTGGTGAGAAGGCCGACGAACTGCCCGGTCTGGCCGACCTTGAAGTCACCCCAGTTGAACATCAGCACCGGCGGGCTGGGCGACGTCCCGCGCCGGGAGCGCTCGGTGGGGTTCGTCCAGTTGAGCAGCTGCTGGATCTCGGTCATCACGGTCCTTCCGCCCTGGCCCCCCGAGTCGAGCAGCAGGCTGAACTGCAGGTCCACGGCGCGGGCACCGAGGAAGGCCGGGCGGGACGCGTCCTTGGCCGCCTGAGTGGGGTGCTCCTTGTACTCCGCCTTCTTGCCGATCTTGATGGTCGACGGGTTGAAGTGGAAGACCACGGCCTTGCTGGGGTGCTGCTGCTCGCACAGCCGCGCCTTGGTGAAGCTCTCGTTCCCGGGGCTCATTTCGGGAACTCCGCGGTGAAGCCCTGATGGGCGAACTCCAGGGTCTCGGTCACGATCTTCGCGTCGCTGGTCGAGAAACGCGGCCCGGAGTACCGGACCGGGCAGACGCCGGCCATCGACCACTGGGCGACGCGTTTGAGGTTGTCGTTGAACGCGGCGATGGAAGCGGTCGTCGGCTTACCGGCCGCCTCCCGGCGGAAGGCCGTGAACCAGGCGCTCAGATTCCCGCTGTTCTCATCGACCGGCCGGGTCAGCTTGACGTTCTGGTAGTGCACCCGGCCGAGGAGCTGGTGCTGGAAGCCGTTCTGGCCGCCCTCGTCATAGGTCTTGATCTCGTAGTTGGCCTCCAGCCCCTCGATCGCGGTGAAGGCGCCGAGCTCGAAGGCGCCGATGGTCACCTCGAAACGCAGGCCGTTCACCGGCTGGGGCTTGAGGCCTCCGCCGGCCGACGCCGCCGAGGCGGCACCGCCGGAGCGCACCGCCGACGCGCGGGATGGGGCCAACGCCCCGGACGGTGGTCGAAGCAAACTCACAGCGGGTCTCCCAACAAACCACGGCGCTCCCGGTCGGCGAGCAGTTCGGCCCGCAGCCGGCGGGCCAGATGCTCGTAGATCTTCTCGGCGAGCCCGGGGATCTCGCTGTCCGGAACGCCCGCGGCCGGGTGGGCGCCCGCCGCACCGCCCGCGGCCGACGTCGATCCGCCCGCCGCCGATGCGCCCGCGACTGGGGCCGAAGCCGCCGCCATCGGGGCTGGAGCGGGTGCGGCGAGCGCCTCCTCCACCATGGGTGTGGCCTCGCGGGCGACGGCGTGCGACGACGTGACGAAGGCCGGGCCTCCGAACTCCGGTGCCCTTGCGGTGAACCGGACGGGGCCGCGGCTCTCGTCCGCTGCGACGACCCCGCCGGCGGCCGTCGCCGTCACGGCCGTCGCCGCACTCCCGACGGGTCGGGTCCAGGGCGCGCCGAGGGGGGCACCGAGCGGCGCCGGCAGGCTGGTAGTCACGGCCGAGCGATGCACCGGCGCGCCCAGGCCCAGCCGCCGGACCGGCGCCACGGCCGTGACCACCGAGCGGGCCGGGTGGTCCGCGCCCGCGGCCAGCAGGTCGGCGGTGAAGCTGTCGACGAGGGCGGCGCCGGTGGGCCGGGGCGTCGGTTGGACCACCGCCCGGGCCGCCGCGGGAGCGGGCCGAGCGGGCAGCGGACCCGTCCGGACGGACGCATCGGCCGCCGGGCCGGCCTCCGGGAGGGACCGGTCGACGGACCTGTGCACCGCGGCCGCCGGTGCGTCCGTAGGGGAAGTGACCATCGATGCCGAGACCTCGGGCGAGCGCCTGGCGACCGCGGCCGCGTCCGGCCGGGGGCTGGGCACAATCCGCGGCCCGGCCCCGACGGTCGGTGCGGCCACCCAGGACGGCGGGGCGGACACCGGCGGTTCGACGACCGAGAACGGTTCGACAGCCACCGATGGCGCGGCGGGTGCGGGCGGTTCCGCGCCGCGCCCCGGCCCGCGGTCCGGCTGGCTCGCCGCCCGGGTGACGGGCGTCGCGGGCGGGACGGCGCGTACCGGTACGGACGGCGGGTCAGCCGCGTCGGCGAGCCCGTCGGCCCGCGGCCCGTACGTCCGCGCATCGGCCGTCGGCGGCGGCACCGCGGGGAGCTCGGACGGAGTCGGCGCGAAGAGGGGCGGATCCGCTGCGGCGCCGGCCGGCGCCGACCGGTCCGCGGGGACGGGCGCCGCCGGACCGGGGACAGGCACCTCCGGACCGGGAAGCCCGGCGGGCCGGCGCGCGACCGGCAGGCCGAGTCCGTAGCGGCGCGGCGAGGGCGGTTCGGCCACCGGCTCGGCCGCCCGGCGGGCAACGGACGGTGCTTCTATCACCCATCCACGGCGGGACGGGTGCGGCGTGGCCGGCTGGCTGGCGGCCGAGTCCGACGGGGGGTGCCACCGCGGGCCGCCGGCCAGGCCAGTCATCTCCCGGACGGACGTCGCCGGACTGGTCGTCGCCGTCGACGGCGGGCTCGCCTGCACGACCGGAGGCTGCGCGGCGGACGGTCCGGCCGTCGGGAGGTGCGGCTGCGGCGGGGCGCCGGCCGGCCGAGCACGGCGGTCGAGGCTGCGCACCATCGGCGCCGGCAGCGGCGATGCGGACCGGGTGACCACCGGCGGCACCGTGGCGGCGGCTAGCGTCCTCGGCCGGGGCGGACCGGGCAGCGCGGCAGGCGGTTCGGTCACCAACCCGACCGGCCCGGACTCCACGGCGGGCATCGGGGGGACCGGTGGAACCGCGGAACCGACTGGCGTTGCCGAACCGGCCGGCGCCACGGAACCGGCCGTCTCGGTCGGCGCCACCGGCCCTGCCTGCCATGCCGGACCCGCCGGCCGGCCGGAGCCCTCCGCGGAAGCGTCCGACCGCCGCCGGCCGCCCGCGGTGGGAGCGCGTGACATCAGGTCAGCCACCAGATACGGGACCGGGTCGGGTGCGGTACCGGGCGTGCGGTCGGCGGCGGACCGATAGACCGCGCCGGTTCCCGGCACGGGCGTGGTGGCCAGCGGCCGGAAGCTGCCCCCGGCGGCGAACGGAGTCACGTCATGCGCGGGCGCCCGGAGCACGAGCGGCGCCGGCGACCGGGCGCCGAGGCCGCGGGCGAAACCGGTGGCATCGGACGTCACCGGGTGCGCGACGGCGGACCGCCGGATCGGCGGCAGTGCCTGCCATGCCGGCTGGCTCTGCTCGGTGGTCGCCGGCGGGGCGATCTCGTTGGCCGGCGGCGACGTGGTCGCCTTACCGGCCCGGCGCCAGACCCGGCGCAGTGGTCCGAGCATCGTCTAGTCCCGTTCTCCGGCCTGGTCGGTCATCTTCTGCAGGACGGCGATGAAGCGCCGTCGATCCGGGTGCTCGAGGTCGAGGATCTCCGCCAGGGACCAGTGGAAGCCGGCGGCCACGTACGCGACCTCGTCGAGCAGGTCTTCGGCCGCGTACGTCAGGATTCCCCCGAGGCACCACCTGCCACGTCGACCGTGAAGGCGTGGTCGCAGGACGGGCAGGTCACCGCCGCATGGGTGTGTCCCTCCTGGTTGACCCGGCGGTAGAGATCCTGGAGGAAGGCGAGGTCGGGGGCGAACAGGCCCTCGACGACGGCCGGGGTGACGGCCGACAGCCCGCCCAGTCTGGTGATCACCCGGGAGAGCAGCAGGACCGTCAGGTACGCCTCGTTGTCCCGCACCCGCGGGTCCCGCAGCGGCAGGATCTCGTCCCGGGCGGTGGCCAGCCGCATCACGCCCTCGCGGTGCACCTGGCCGTCGTCGTCGAGGTAGCCGCGCGGCAGCACGAACGCGAACTCGGTGACCAGGCCCGTCCGGCTCTCCCCGGTCACGGCGCCGGACGGGGACGCGGACCCGGCCGCGGCTGCCGGCAAGGAGCTCAGACTCATGCCAGCTCAAGCCCCTCGTGGACGAGCGTGACCTCCTCGATGATGATCTCGCTCCCACCCGCCTGCAGGCTGCCGATGCTCACCTTCGAGGGCCAGGCGTTGGTGAAGTTGAAGCGCGCTTTCTCCCCCCTGGCGTAGTCGTAGAGAACGATCGACCCGTGCTTCCGGGCTTCGTCGATCTTCCCCTCCTGGACCTGCTTGATCCACTTCCACCAGCTCGGATCATCCGTCTTCCCGCGCTTGAGCTGGATGTCGCCCCACTTGCGGGCGCCGGGCAGCTTCTTGATGACCGGAATGCCGCCCTTCTTGTTCTCCTTGTGCTCGATCACCTGGATCTCGGCGCTGAGCCCGGAGACCTCCTTGAACTGCGCGATCGTCACGCCGTCGATCTCGATCTGGTAGGCGTAGTTACCGAGCGCGTCCTCGCCGATGGGCACGGCGTTCTCCTGTCCGGGACTGGTCGGGTGGTGGACCGGCGGGCGGCTACTCGGCGCCGGCGGTGATCTGAGCGATCCGGAAGACCACGAACTCCGCCGGCTTGACCGGCGCGACCCCGATCTCGATGATCACCTGGCCGGCGTCGACGACACCGGGTGGGTTCGTCTCCTCGTCGCACTTGACGTAGAAGGCCTGGTCCGGGGTGATACCGAAGAGGGCGCCGTCCCGCCACATGCCCAGCAGGAACGCGGACACCGTGCGCCGCAGCCGCTGCCAGAGGTCGAGGTCGTTCGGCTCGAACACCGCCCACTGGGTGCCGTTGAGGATCGACGCTTCCAGATAGTTGAACAGCCGCCGGACGTTGACGTACCGCCAGGCCGGGTCCGACGAGAGGGTGCGTGCGCCCCAGACCCGGATCCCGCGACCGGGGAAAGCGCGGATCACGTTGATCCCCTCGGGGTTCAGCGCGTCGTGCTCGCTCCTCGTGATGTTGATTTCCAGATCGAGGGCGCCGCGGACCACCTCGTTGGCGGGTGCCTTGTGCACCCCGCGGCTGTCGTCGCTGCGGCCCCAGATCCCGGCGACCGGCCCGGACGGTGGGATGAACCGGCGCCCGCCCTCCACCGGGTCGAAAACCGACACCCACGGCCAGTAGAGGGTGGCGTACTTGGAGTCGTACCGGGCCTTCTCCTTCACCCAGTCCTTGATCTGCTGTGCGTTCAGCCCAGGCGGCGGGTCGAGGATCGCCATCCGGTCGCCCATGTTCTCGCAGTGGTCGATCATCGCCTGCTGCACGGCCTGCACCGTGTCCAGGCCGACCTGTCCCTGCTGGTAGCAGAACATCAGGTCGGGAGCCAGAACCATGGTGACGTCGTCGCAGGCGGCGAGCCCCCACACCCCGGTACGGGCGGAGACGTCGCCGATGAAGTCCTCGGCGCTCGCCCGCGGCGCCGGCGCCGGCGCCGGCGCGCGCAGCGCGACCGTGCCAGGCGAGGGGGCGCGGTCGAGCGCGGTCACCCCGTCCAACTCGGTCACCCGGACCAGCTGCGACTGCTCGTTGATGACGGTGGCGACATTGCGCTTCCCGCGGCGGGCGGTGAGGTTCTCGAACGTCTCCACCTGCCGGCCGTCCTGCATGACGATCACGGTGAAGGCGCGGCCGACGTCTGCCGCCGCGCCGTCACCGTCCCCCCCGTTCGCCGCCTCGCCGCCGGCCCGCTCGATCGGCGCGATCTCGACCGCCAGGCCGCCGCGCGCCCCGGGGTCGATCGCCTCCACCTGGTAGACACCCACGCCCGGACGGGTGGCGCTGGTGAGCTCGGCCACCGGGCCCGCGGTCGCCCCGTCGCCGCCGGAGCCCACGCTGACCACGTAGCAGGCCCCGCCGCCGTTGTTGAAGTACTGGAAGACCGCCAGCGGCAGGTAGGCGCCGGGTACGAAGTCGCCGAAGACCTGCACGTACTGGCCCCAGTTGGCGATCCTTACCGCGTCGTTGCGAGGGCCGCGCGCGGTGAAGCCGACGAACGCGGCGACCGCGGTGCCGACGCCCTCGATCGGGCGGGACCCCGCCTCGACCTCCTCGACGTAGACGCCGGGCGACCGGTAGTTCGGCATGACGTGCTCTCCTCGCCTCGGTAGGGATGTCATAGATCGTCCGTCCGGGCCCACGGCCCGGCCAACGTCCGACGGCGCACACTCGAGGGCATCTGGATTCGCCTGATCGGGCAGTAGCGGCACGCTGCTTGTGACCCCGGCAACTGTCACGATCGTTCGTGCATACGCACGTCCGGGCGGGAGTGGGTCGGGAGCGCGAGCAAGCAGGGAGCAGGTGTTGTCGGAGCCATCGGGTGCGAGACAATCGCGATCCGGGGAACAACGCACCCGGGCGGCGGACCCGCTGCGCACCAAGCCGGCGTGCTCGCCTCACCCCAGCGCGGACCGGCCCGGCAACCTGCTGGCCCTGCAGACGCTCGCCGGCAACGCGGCGGTCACCGACCTGATCGAAGCGGCCGGACCGCCCGGTGTGGCGCGCTGGACCGGACCGATCAGCCGCGGGGCGGCCACGGGGTCGGTTACGGCGATCCCTGATACCAGATCGGCCCGTACGGACCGGTCAACGGGACGCGCAGGCTGTTCCGAGTTTGTCCTCCGCGTCGGCTGGGCCGCAGTCGCCCGGCTTTGACGAGCTCCGCGACCGCCACATCGATTTCCGTGATCGACAGCGCAACGACGGCGTCCACAGTGGCGGGATCCGCGGCATCGGTGAAGTGCTGTCGGACATGCTCGATCCGCTGGGCGCCAGCCGCCGTCKGCCGGGGCACGTAGGCCCACACCTGCCGGAACATACCCTCGTAGTCGAGCGGGCCCGGCGTGGTCGCGGCGCGTTCCAGGTTACGTTCCGATTCAGCTACCGCAGCCTGGCCGATTGCCAGCGACCGCGCGTTCAGYGTGGCATCGCCGGACAGCACCCAGACGTCACCCCTGCTGTTCTCGACCTCGACGCCTTGCTCGTTGAGCTTGTCGTGTACCACCCGGGCGAACAGGTTGAAGAAGGTCTGGCCCTCGAAGGCCGACATCGCGAAGAGCAACTCGGAGAAGCGCTGTGGTGTGATCTCACCCCAGCTCGCGATCTTCAGCTCTTTGCCTCGCAGCTTGTCCTGCACATTCGGGTCAGCCAGCACCCGCGCGGCCACCCCCTGGGTGAAGGAGTTCTCCCGGAAAAGCCACCCCTCGGTGTGCATACGGTCCCAGGCCCGCCTGGCCTGCGCGGTAACCTCGGCCTTGTTGATCAGATGGCCGGCCGCGAAGGCGTCGGTGAGGTAGTGGGCCGCGAACATGTTGCTCACGACCGCCGGCTGGGGCACCTGGCCCCGTTGCGTCGCGCCACCACCGACCGGTACGCCGGGTGGTGTCGGGGGCCCACACCCCCAGGAAGTGAGGCGCCGGCGTCGCGCGGACCGAACGGCTGAACGGGCGCGGGAGCACCCAGATACGCGGCCTCATGTGCCTGATCAAGCGCGCCGCGGTGGTAGCGCTCCCACAGGGCTTTGTGGTCTGCGCCGGCGGCGGCGCTCGCGGCGGCGTCGCCAGGGTCTGCCGGCGGCGCGAAGTGGCCCTCGTTCCTCTTGTTGAGTTCCATGTACTGGCCGCCGGTGGCCTGATCGAGTTCGTCGTTGCTCGGCGCTGTCACACCGGGAACGCCTTGGCGCGCTTGCTTGTCCCGGTCGATCAGCGCGTTCAGGCGCCGGAGTTCGTCCGGGGGCGCGGTCTGCATGGCCACGGAGTCCGCGTAGAAGTCGGCCATAGCGATCAGATTCCCCTTCGGGATCCGGACGCCGTYCACCTCGACCAGCTCGCCGTCACCGAACTGAGCGTGCTCACCCGCCTCATACCGCGCTACCATCAAGGCCCGCGGCCGCCCATCCGATATGGGGAGAACGCGGCGCCGCGCCAGCAGACCGGCCACGGCAATGTTGCCGGCCGCCGCCTGCAAGGCGAGCAGTCGCGGCTGCGCACTCGTCGTCCGATGTTCGCGGGTCTGCCTTGGCTGCCGGTGCCCAGTAGCGAAGAGGCGGTCAATACGGTAACCGTATCCGCCCATACGGTCGGGCACCCAGACCCCCCGGTTTCTCGCCGCAGACAATTGCATTCCGGCATTCACGTCACGCTGCATTGCCCCGGTCGCCCCCATGCTGTCGGACCGGTCACGTGACGTCAAGGTGGCGATAGGTGGCCCGGACCGGATGACCGTGTAGGTGCCGGATGGCCAGCTGGCCGGGGCCTAGCCGGCGGCGGCGACCTGCGCGCCACGCATGTCGCGGGCGTCGACCCGGGCCTGTTCGGGGACGGCGGCGTAGCAGCGCCACAGCGCCGAGTTCCGCCGCCCGGGCCGGTTCGCCCCGGTCTACGGCGACCTGGCCGACGCGCACGCCGACCTCACGGAGGCCCTCGCCGCCTGATGGGAGCCGGGCGAAGCCGGGATTCCGGAGGCCGAGGTGTCAGGTGCCGATCGGGGATTCCTCCTCCTCGTCCGGCATCGGCGCCGCCTGGCGGGCGACGTGCTCGCCGACTGCGGCGGCCTCCAGCTCGGCCGGGTCGTCCGGGTGGCTGACCGTGCCGCCGGGACCACCGGCACCGGCCGACTGCTGCACCACATGCGTCAGCTCGTGCGCCAACAACCCGCGCCCGGCCGAGGACGACGGGTCGAACCGCCCCGGCGCAAAGAACACGTCCGTACCGGTGGTGAACGCCTCCGCTTGCACCGCTCGGTTCAACGTCGCCGCCGCGCTGTCGGTGTGCACCCGCACCGCCGACAGGTCGACCCCCATATGCCCCTCCATCTCGGCCCGCACCGGCTCCGGCAGCGGCGACCCGGCGCCTCGCCGCGCCTCGATCACATCGCCGATCTCCGGATCCAGCGGGCCAGCGCCCTGGGACCGCAACGCACTGCGCAACAACGCCACCCGACCGGTCGCCGAACCGGCGGCCGCCGGTCCCGGTGGCCCGCCGAGCACCGCGCCCGCCCGGATGTCGCGTACCAACCGGCCGAAGGCCGCGTTGCCCACCATCGACGGCAGGACCTGCTCGGCGGGACGAGGCTCCGGCCGCCGCTCGACCTCGTTCCGCCGCCGCATCCCCGGGATCGGCCCGCCGTCCAGTGTTTCGTGTTCCATGGTCGCCCTCCGAAGGTGTGCATGTCCGGACCCGCACACCTGTGCGGGATTATCCGGCCGCCCCAGGCCGGAACCAAGCCAACCGAAGCGGAACCTTGGCGCACGTCGCCCCTTCCGGCCGGCGACGCGCCGAGTCCCAATGTCCGGCGGCCGTCAGGGCGTCTTGCTCTTCTTCTCACGCAACGCCACGCACCTCGCCGGGTCCAGACCGGCGACGCGGCAGACGTCGTCGCCGTTCGGGTGTGGGGCGTTATTCATGATCGAATCGGCGGAGTTGTAGCCCGCCGGCTTCTTCAGCTCTTCCCGGAACCAGTGGAGGCGATCGGCGATCTCCATCGACTCGTTGTCGGCGTGTGCCTCGATGTAGTCGTAACGGTCCAGCTCGAACGCGAACAGGTGATGCAGCTCGTGCGCGAAGCCGACCGGGTCGCCGCCGGCCCAGTTGGTGGCGACTTCCCACTTTCCCGGATCGACCTCGACAGTGAAGGGCGGGTTACCGAACTTGTCCGCCGCGGCCGATTTCACGAAGACCACATCGACCAGGTAGCCCTTGGTGGAGGCGGCCTTCTCGATTCCGTCCTCCATCCGCCTGACCCGCTCGACGTCCTTGTCGGTACCCTTCCCCGCCGGCTTCAGGAACACCCTGGCCTTGACCACGATGTTGGCGAGGGAGGTCCGGTCCACATAGTAGACGCCGCCGCCGAACTTGCCCGGTATCGCCACCCATTTTCGCCGAGGGCTGCCCGATGCCTTCTCTTCGAGTTGGGTCTGCTTGGCCTCGGCGGGCTTGGCCAGCCGTTTCTGCTCGGCCGATACCGCACCGGCGGTGCTCGCCTGCGTCTCGCCACTGATCACGTCCGCGCTCTTGACCTTCGTGTCGAAGAGCAGCTTGAGCTTCGTCATGTGGTTGACGAAGGTCGTGGGTTCCTTCCTCG
Source organism: Parafrankia soli (assembly GCF_001854695.1). Classification (GTDB taxonomy): domain Bacteria; phylum Actinomycetota; class Actinomycetes; order Frankiales; family Frankiaceae; genus Parafrankia; species Parafrankia soli. Next base: position 24,319 of record NZ_MAXA01000228.1, on the reverse strand, counting down.
ATTCGGCGATGATCTCCTCGGCCAACGCCAACGGGTCCGACTCCAGCGTCTTGAACGCCGCCGTGGCCCGTATGGCGGTGATGAGAGCCTCCGCGTCCTCGGTGGCCTTCAGCGAGTCGAACCACGTCGGGTCGAGATACTTGATGATGTCCTGCCGCTGGTCGGACGGCAGCGGCCCGAGCGAGTCCTTGTAGCGCAGGACGAACGCCTCGGCGTCGACGGACCCTTTCGCCAGGACGGCCTCGAAGGCCACGTGGAGACGGCCGACGTTCACCCCGGCAGCCCATTTGAAGTTGGCGTTCAGGTTGTCGAACTGCCCCGAGCGACGCAGCGCGGTCAGCGTGCTGAGCATGTCGTACATGGGCAGGCCGTTGAGGACCCGGAACGCCTCCTGGTAGCCGCCGCCCGTCGCCTGCGGGTCGGGCTTGTTGACCGCCTCACGGATCAGCCCCGCCGCGGCGGCGTCGCGCTGGATCACGGCCGTGGCACGCCGTGCGCCAAGCACGCCGGCCACCGCCCGTTTGCCGGCCCACTCACCAGCCTGCTGCTGCGCGGTGGGTTCGCGCGGCACAACGATCGATGCCACACGTTGGACGTCGGCGAGCGGATTCTCGGTTCGACAGTCGTCGCAGGAGCACGAGGGGCCGCACCGGCCAGCCGTACGCTGCACCGCGCGGGTGACGGCCCGGTTCCCTGCCGCGTGTTGCAGCGCCAGGAATGGATGCCCGGGGCCGTTCGGGCGGGCCGGCGGGCGGAACCCCTGCACGGGCCCCGGCACGCCGATTTCCGGCTGTCGCGCGGCGGTCTTCACCGTGGGGACCCGGTTCGCCGAACGGCTGATCCCCACCTCGGGCACATGGGCGGCGCCAGCGGGTTCACCGGTCGATGGTAGGCCGAGCCGCACGCGGAGGGTAGCCGCGAGAAGGGCGCCACCGGACGCCCGAAAGGGCACACGTGGCCGGACCGCGCCCCGCGAAAACCAATGAGTTGTCTGCAGGCGAGGTGTATGGCGCTCGCGCTGGCACATCGCGCGCGGAGAACACGCCGATCGGCTCTGGTCATGAAACCGGCGCGGCCCCGTCGGCACTCAGCGCGGCAGCAGGTCGAAGTAGGGGCCGAACTCGTCAGCCAGGCAGAGGCGCCCGAGCTTGCGATATTCGAGGCCGATCGCGGTCACCAACTCCCGCATGTCCACCACCTGGCCGTTGGCCGCGCCCAGGTAGGCGGCCGTGACGGCGGCGTTGCGGATGTCGCCGCCGGCTAGCTCGAACGCCTTCGCGCAGAACTCGAGGTCGACGTCGGCGGCCAGCGGGACCCCGCGCAGCATCCGCCGCCACAACGCCAGCCGCGCCTCGACGTCCGGACGGGCGAACTCGGCGACCACCGACAGCCGGCGGCGGAACGCGTCGTCAAGGTTCGCCGCCAGGTTCGTCGCCAGGATCGCCACCCCGTCGAAGCTCTCGATCCGCTGCAGCAGGTAGGCGACCTCCACGTTCGCGTACCGGTCCCGCGCGTCGCCGACCTCCGATCGCTTGCCGAACAGCGCGTCGGCCTCGTCGAAGAACAGCACCGCGTTCAGCCCCTCGGCGCCGGTGAAGATGCGCTCCAGGTTCTTCTCGGTCTCCCCGATGTACTTGTCGACGACCGTCGACAGGTCGATGACGTACAGGTCGACGCCGAGCGCGCCGGCGACCACCTCGGCGGCCATCGTCTTGCCGGTACCCGACTCGCCGACGAAAAGGGCGATGATCGCCTCGCCCCGGCCCCCGCCGCGCCGCAGGCCCCAGTCGTCCAGCACCTGGCCGCGGTGGGCCCCCCGCCCGGCAAGATGTCGCAGGGTGGTGAGGGTCCGCGGCGGCAGCACCAGGTCGTCCCAGCCCACCGCCGGGGTGATGCGGCGGGCCAGCCGCTCCAGCCCGGTCGCGTTCTGCTGCCGCGCCGCCGACGCCAACCGGATCGGATCGGGCTCCGGTGCCGTACCACCTGAAGCCGGCCCCGGCGCCGTACCGGCCGGGAACGAGACAGGGTCCAGCCGCGGCCGCGCCGCCGGCATGGGCGCAGCGCCGTCGGCGACCATCGACGCGCGGGCGGTGACGACCGCCCGCCGCACCTGCCGCGGGGTAAGCCGGAACGCCGCCAGCTCGGCCGGCATCTCCGCTCCGAGTTCCGCCGCCCAGACCGTCGCCAGCTCGGCCGCGCCGAGCGGCGCCACGTCGACGACCAGTGAAGGGTCCCCCGATGTCCCCGGCTCCCAGGCCCGCCGGCCGTGCACCACGGTCCGCACCGGCGGCACCGGCCCGACGTCCGATGAAGCGGCGACGACGGCGGCGAGGGGATCCCCGTCGAGCGCCTCCACCGGACCGATGATGAGCACCGCGCCGGTGAGCCTCGCCTCCCGGATCCCCTCCCGCACGACCAGCGACACACCACCGCTCACGTCGAGGGCGGGGCCGGCATGGTCGGCATGGTCGGCGCCGAAGCCCGCGCCGTCCCCCGGCGCCGCTCCACCCGCGCCGGTCCGTCGCCGCGCGGCGACGGCGGCCAGGTCGAGCCCGACGAAGGGCCGGCCCGCCTTCCGACAGGCGGACGCCGCCACGGCCAGCCCATCGGCACCGGGTGCAGCACGCAGGTAGACCAGGCTCACCGCCGAGCCGGCGGGATCGGCACACCCGGACGAACCGGGCGACCCGGTCGGCTGACCGGACCGGAACGCACGGGCGAGCAGCGCTACCAGCGGGCCGCCGACGTCCGGCGCGTCGGCGAGCACCACGCGGAGTGCCGCGCCCGGCCGGTCGTCGCCGAGCAGGTAGCCGGCCACCCGGTCGGGGACTCTCAGCGACCTGCTCAGGAACGGCCGCTCGGCGTCCTCCACGATCAGCAGGCCAGCGCCGACCAGGGGACCGTCCGGCGTGCACCGTGCCCGGGCATCCGCGTCCAGCGGGGAACGCCCGCACAGCTCGAGGGCCAGCCCCGGACTGGCACGCCGGCGGGTCACGTCGTCCTGCAGGTAGCCGTACAGCTTCTCGAACCGCGCGTCCAGGTCGGGCGCCAGCGCGACCAGCAGGATGTCGACGTCCAGCCCGGTGAGGCCGCACCGCCGGGCGAGGTCGCGCAGCCGCAGCGACTCCCCCCTGGACAGGGCCACGGCAGCGGCGCGATCCACATCGACGGACAGCTCGGACGGACCCACCGAGCCCGGATCCGCCGGAGGCGGCGTCCCGGCCGGGACGGTGGGTGCGCCGAGGGACCAGGCGCCGCCCGATGCCGCCCGGCCGAGAAGCGCGTTTACCTGCTCCTCGCTCAGGTAGAGGCCGCGGAAGGCGTCGTCGGGCTCGCTGTCCACGGCGCGCCGGGCGGCGACGGCCGCCCGTACCCGCTCCTCTACGACGGCGAGCCGGCCGAGCAGATCGACGAGCGAGGCGTCCCGAGAGGCGGGCACGGCTCAGATCTCCTGGATGCGGCGGCGTGGGGCGTGCCGGTCCGGCGGCCCTCCTGACGATCCCCCGTCTTCCTCCGCCCGGCGGCGGTCGACGGCGGAGCTCCGCACGTGCAGCTGCGGATCCGCTGCCACCAGCGGTCCCACCGGCTCTACCCGGGCCGGGTCGAACGGCGCCACCACGACGAGGTCCAGCGACGGCTTGAGCTCGCCGCCGAGCGCGTTCCACACGTCCGTGATGCTGCGGTCGCCCCCGGTCGGCAGGGCCAACTGCAACAGCACGGGGATGGGCTGGTTGGCCAGCGCACCGCGGAGGTGCTCCCGGGGGACCGCGTCATACCGCAGCAAGGCCGACAGCAAGGCCGACAGCAGTCGGTGCTCGTCCTCCGGCCGGGTGGTCCAGGCGGTGAGCAGGTAGGACAGCCGGAGCCGGCGCGCTGGTGGCCGACGGGAGACTATCTTGCCGTCGGCGTCGTGGACCGCTTCCATCGCGATCTCGCGCCGGGCGACGTCCTCCCGGATGTCGTAGAGGAAAGCGTCGATGCACGGCCCGCTGCGCCGGGCCGCCCACTCCCGGGTGGGCGCGTCGAAGAGCACCTCCATGTCGTCGCTCGCGACACCCTCGGCGCTCAACAGTGCGGACAGCGTCGCGTCCACGTCATGGATCATTGCTCTGAACGGTCGCATCCCGGGCGGGCCGCGACAAGAAAGCTATCGGCCGCGGCTGGCTGCCCGATCGGGCAGCCAGCCGGGGGCGGAACGTCTGCGCGACGGGCCGTTCCCCGCCCCCGGTCCACCGAGTACTGTCGCGATCATGGCGACGTACACCGCCGCTCAGATCTACGCTTACGCCCGGGCCGCCGGCTTCACCTCGGACCAGGCCGTGACGATGACCGCCGTCGCGCTGGCCGAGTCGGGCGGCAACGGGATGGCGCACGCCACCCGGGGCGAGGACTCGCGCGGGCTCTGGCAGATCAACATGAACGCCCACAAGCAATGGGCGCACCTGGACGCCTCTGACCCCGCGGTCAACGCCCGGATGGCCTACGAGGTCTCCCGCCAGGGCCGGGACATCTCCCCCTGGACGGTCACCCACGGCGGCGCGGATGCCCGCTACCTGGACTACCGCGCGCAGGCGCAGCGGGCCGCGATCGAGGCCGGGGACGCGGGCGCGCAGGGGAACTGGTCGGGGACCGAGGGCTACGGGCACGCGGTCGCCGCCGGCGGGGGTGGGGGTGGGGGTGGGGGCGACCACACGGCCGGCTTCGCGGCGAGCGGGTACTCGACGTACTCGGCCGGCACCGGCGGGAACGGCCCGGGCGGCGCGCAGGTCGGCGAGACCACCCGGCATTTCCTCGACGCCGCGCTCGCTCAGGCCGGCGACCGCTACGTGTACGGCGCCGAGGCGCAGCTGAACGACGCGGACCCCGACGCATTCGACTGCTCGGAGCTGACCCAGTGGGCGGCGGCGCAGGCCGGCGTCGAGATCCCCGACGGCGCCGCGAACCAGTACGAGGCCCTGCGCACCGAGGGCCAGGAGGTCTCCGTCGACGAGGCCCTGCGCACGCCCGGCGCGCTGCTGTTCCACGCCGACGCGAGCGGCTACGTCAGCCACGTCGCGATCAGCCTCGGGGACGGGCGGACGATCGAAGCCCGCAACTCCCGCCTCGGCGTCGGGGTGTTCGACGGACGGGAGAACTGGCTCAACCGGGCGGCCGTCCTCCCCGGACTGTCCGGGGAGGTCGGCGCGGGCGCGTTCGCGGCCGGGCCCGGAACCGGCCTCGGGGCCGGGGGGACCGCTGACGCTACCGACAGCGACGCGGACGGGCTCACCGACGCCCTGGAAGCGTCGCTCGGCAGCAACGCCCATGAGGTGGACAGCGACAGCGACGGCTTGTCCGACTCCTACGAACTGCTGCGCGTGCACTCGGACGTGATGTCGGCGGACACCGACCACGACGGTCTGGCGGACGCGCTCGATCTGGCCTCCGGCTTCGACCCGACGAACGCGGACAGCACCGGCACCGGTCGTCTGGACGGGGCGACCGGCGAGGCGGCCAGCCTCGACACCGACGACGACGGGCTCGCCGACGCGCTCGAGCGGGTCCTCGGCACCGACTCGACCCTGGCGGACAGCGATCACGACGGGGTAACCGACGGCGCGGAGCACCTGAACCGCATGGACCCGCTCGACCTGAACGACGTGGGGTCGCTGGTGCACGGCGCGGACACCGGCCCCGGGACGGGAGCCGACCTCGGTGCCCTCCACCCAGGCGGCACCGACCTCGATGGCACCACCCACCTCTGACGGCGGCGACGGCGATGGGGACCAGGGCGACCCGCCCGGATTCAGAGCAGGCCGTGCCGGAAGGCGTAGGCCACCGCGTGGGAGCGGTTGCGCAGCCCGAACCGTCGGGTGACATCCTGCAGCACGTTCTTGACGGTCCGCTCCGAGTAACAGAGCCGGCGGCCGATCTCCCGGGTGTCGAGCCCCTCGCTGACCAGCCGGAGCACCGCCAACTCGCGCTCGGACAGCCCCGAGAAGGTGAGCCCACGCGGGGCCAGCACCTGGGTGGACACCTGGCGGACCTGCCTGAGCAGCGGACCGAGCAGGTCGGGCGGAAGGTAGCCGTCGCCCGCGGCTGCTCCACGCACCGCCGTCAGCACGGTCTCCGGGGTGGCGCTCGCACGGCGCAGCAGGCCCACGGCCCCCGCGTCGACGGCCGCCGTCAGGTCGTGGCCGTCGAGGTCGGCGACGACCAGCACGACTGGCACGCCACCCTGCTGGATCTCGCGGACGGTACGCAGGGTGTCCTCGTCGACCGCCTCCGCACTGACCAGTGCCACGTCGACGGCGGGCGCGCCCTCGGCCCGGTCGGTGGGTGGGGTCCGCTCGGGCCGCCAGCCGGCGATGGCGCCGGCGGTCGCGGTCGCCGTTCGCCGGTCCGCGAGGGGGCGGCCGGGGGATGCCGCGGCGGCCCCCGCCAGTTCGGGAACCCGCCACGACGCCGCCGGCACTGCCGGCACTGCGGACGGTTCGGTGACGATCTCGATGTCGGGGCAGCCACCCAGTTGGGCGGCGAGGCCGGCCTGGGTGATCGGGTCGCTGGTGCGGACCAGCACACGGACCGGATGGGGCATGGGATGTCCTCCTCGTCAGCCGGCTTCGCTCCGCGTGCGGGAGGCTCCGCCGGTGTTCCCGCCCGCTTCGCTCGGTCGTCGGGGCGCACCACATATGGCACATGGCTCTCAAGGCCGGCTCACGGTCACGCGGCACTCGAGAAAAACTCATGACGGCCCCGGGCGGCGATTCAAGGTCCGCACAATTTCCGCCGGCCGCCGGCCCGCCAACCGGCGGTCCCCCGTCGGCGACTCCCCCGTCGGAGGCGAGCCGGCTGCTCGACACGGTGCTGGCGGAGGCGGCCCGGCGCCGCCGGGCGGACCTGCAGGCGCGGCTCGCCCGGGAACGCGGGCGGCTGGAGACGTCGACCTGCCTCGTGGCCGTGGTCGGCGAGTTCAAGAAGGGCAAGGGCACGCTCATCAACGCGCTGCTGGACATGCGGGTGTGCGGCACTGACCCGGTGGCCACGACGCTGGTACCCACGCTCGTCAGGTACGCGCCACGGGCAACGGCGACGCTGCAGCGCGCCGCGCCCGCCTCGGACGCCTCGGCCGACAGCGCTGTCCCGCCGTCTACCCATCCCACCGACGAGCCGGTCACCATCACCGCTCTCCACGAGGTCACCCAGGCGGCCGCCGCGGAGGGGCGGGGGGCGTCCATCACCACGGTGACCGGGGCGGAGATCGGGATCCCGCGCCGGTTGTTGGAGTCGGGCCTGCTGCTGCTCGACACGCCGGGCCTGAACGGCGGGCTCGCCGACGGCCGGGCCACCGCCACCCTGCGCGCCGCCGCCGGCGCGGACGCGGTGGTGTTCGTCTCGGACGCGAGCCAGGAGCTCACCGCACCCGAACTCGAACTGCTGCGCCGGCTGGTGCGGCTATGCCCGGCGGTCGTGCTGGCTCTCGCCAAGGTCGACGTCTACCCGCACTGGCGGCGCATCCGCGACACCAACCTCGCCCACCTGCGCCGTTCGCGACTGGAGCTGCCGATCTTCCCGCTGGCGGCCCCGCTGCGCCATCATGCGCTGCGAGCCGGCCGGTCCGATCTGGACGGCGAATCGGGGTATCCGGCTCTCGCCGCCATCCTGCGGGACGACATCGTCGGTGGGCGACGCGCCCGGCTGGAGAAGATCGCGGCGGAGGCGGCCGCGGACGCCCTCGGGCAGATGCTCGCCGAACTAGAGACGGAACGGGCGGCCCTCGCCGATCCGGCGGCGGCACGGGAGCTACGGGCCAGACTCGAGGAGGCCGAGCAGCGCGCCAAGGGGATGACCGAGGCCGCCGCCACCTGGCGACAAGCACTGGGCGACCGGTCCCAGGACATGACCGCGCGGTTGCGGGACGACCTCGACAACCGGCTGCGCAACCTGGAATCGGCGGTGGCCGGGCGGATCGAGACGAGCGAGCCCGCGCGCGACTGGGACGACCTGCGCGGCTGGCTGTACCGGCAGACCAACGACGCCCTGCTGACCCACCGGATGATGATCCGGTCCGAGGCGGAAGCCCTGGTCACCGTCGTCACCCGGGAGTTCGAGGCGGATTCGGGGCGGGTGCGCGCACTCCTGGACGCGGCCACCGAGCGGCCCCTCGGCACCCTCGCCGAAGGGCAGGACCCGGAGTTCCAGCAGGTCGGCGGCGTGGACCTGCTCGCCCAGGGGGCCCGCGGCGGCGGCATCGGACTGATGATCGTCTCCGTGGGCGGAACTGTGGCCACCCTCGCCGGGTTCGCGACGGCGTCAGTGCTGCTCGCGCCGGTGGGCATCGGCGTCCTGGTCGTCCTCGGCCGGCGGACGATCGCCTCGATCCGGGAGAACGAGGTGCGCGTCCACCGGGCGAACGCGCTGAAGACCGCCCGCGAGTACCTCGCCGAGACCCGCCGGGTCGCCGCCCAGGACTCGGCGACCGCCCGCGAACAGATCTACCGCAATCTCCGCGACACCCTCACCGAGCAGGCGGCCGAGCTGTCCACCTCCGCCCAGCGGAACAAGGAGGCCTCGGCACGCTCGATCAAGGCGACCTGGGAGTCGCGCCGGGCCCGGCTCGCGGCGGTGGAGGCGGAGGTCGCCCGGCTGCGCTCGCTGGTGGGCACGGCCGGGGCGGCCGGCACCGGGGTAGCGCCGTGACCGGCACGGCCCACCCAGCCGGGCAGGCCGGGCTGCGGGAACAGGTTCGCGCGCTGCTGTCCGACGCGGTCGACGCCTACCGCGGCACCCCCGCCGAGGCGCCGCTCCGTCATGAGCTCGGCCGGGTCGACGGGCCGCTGCGGGTGGCCATCGCCGGGCGGGTGAAGGCCGGCAAGTCCACCCTGCTCAATGCCCTGGTCGGCGAGCAGGTGGCGGCGACGGACGCGACCGAGTGCACCCGTGTCGTGACCGCCTACACGGAAGGCGAGCGGGAGGCCGCCTGGGCGTATCTGCGGGAGGGATCAGTGGTCGAGGTGGCGCTGCGCCGGACACCGGGCAGCACCCACGTCGATCTGGCCGGCCACGGGGAGGGCGAGGTCGAGGCGCTGCGAGTCGAGCTGCCGAGCCCGCGGTTACGGCGGCTGACGCTCATCGACACGCCGGGCATCGCGTCCCTGTCGGAGGAGCTCTCCCGGCACACGGAAAGCTTCCTGCTGCCGGGCTCGGGGTGGCAGGCCGGACGCCCGCCGGGGCGGTCGCCCCGTGGGCCGTCCGCCCCGGCCGAGGCGGCGGGCGATGCCGCCGCCGGAGGCATCGGGGTCGGCGCCGACGCCGTGCTCTACCTGCTGCGCTTCCTGCACGCCTCGGACGTCGGCTTCCTGGAGTCGTTCCGCCGGACCGGGGTGGGCGAGGCGACACCCGCCCATGCCATCGGCGTGCTCTCCCGGGCGGACGAGGTCGCGCCCGGCCGCACCGAGTCGGTGGACCTCGCCCGACGCGCCGCCGCCGACATCGGCCGGGACGACCGGGTACGCGCCCTGGTGCAGACCGTCGTCCCGGTCGCAGGCCTGCTCGCCCAGGCGGGCAGTCGGCTCACGACGGACGAGCTCGCCCAGTTCCTGGTGCTGGCGGCGGAACCGGCCGAGGTGGCGGACGAGTTGCTGCTGTCGGCCGACCGGTTCGCCTCCCCGGCGGCGGCCACCGGCGTCCCGGCACCGCTGCGCGCGCTGCTGCTCGACCGGCTCGGGCTGGCCGGCGTGCGGCTGGCGGTGGCGCTCGTCCGGCTCGGGGATGCGCGCGACCCGGCCGGGCTGGCCGCCGAGCTCGCCGCCCGCAGCGGCCTGCCCGAACTGCGGGCGCTGCTGCGCGACCAGTTCACCGACCGGGCCGACGTGCTGAAGGCACAGCATGCGCTGGGCGTGCTGGACGACGTGCTGGACGAGTTTCCGCACCGCTCGGTCGCGGCGCTGCGGGCCCGCCGGGAACGTCTCGAAGCCGGCGCGCACGCGCTCGCCGAGCTGAGGCTGCTCGGCGACCTGCGTACCGGTGTGGCCGACGTCGGCTCGCTCGGCGAGGACCGCCGCAGGGAGATGGAGCGGCTGCTCGGCACGAACGGCACCGGCGCGCACCCCCGGCTCGGCCTGCCCCCCGGCGCCGGCCCGGACGAGGTGCGGGCGGCCGTGCTGGAGGCCCTGGACACCTACCGGCGCCTGTCCGAGAACAAGCTGGCGGCCCGTCCCATCCGGCGGGCCGCCACCGTCGTCCGCCGCACCTGCGAGGGCCTGCTGCGCGCCGCCGGCACCGGCGGGTGAGCGGCTGTCAGGCGCAGGTGATGGTGAAGGATGCCTGGTCCGAGGGAATGACGCCCTCCGGCGAGGTGATCACGAGCTGCTCCCAGTACGTCGTGCCGGCGGTCGGCGAGAGCGTCCAGGTGGTCGTGACCTGTTGGCTGCCGGCAGCGCCGAACGTCACCGACGAGTTGTTCGTGTCGGTCGCGCCGTCACTCCGTCTCCAATGATATTGGACGGTGCCAGCCCCGTCCGCCGTAATCGTCGCCTGGAACGTGACCGTCACGGGGCAGGTCGCCGTGCCCTGGTTCGGCGTGGCACTGATCCCGGAGATGGTGGCGTTCATGCCGTCGAAGGTCGCCGTCACGCTGCGATTCTGGTCCATGGTGAGGAAGCAGCCGGTACCGGCGATGCCGCCGTTGCCGCAGTTGTCGCCGGACCAACCAACGAAACGCGCGTTTCCGTCGGCGTCGGCGTTCAGCGACACCTGCTCCCCGGCCTGCACAGGCACGTCGCATGCCTGCCCGGAACCGCATGTGAGGGCTCCGCTGACGCTGCCCGGGCCGTTCACCTGGATGTGCAGGTTGTACGTCTGGGCGGTCGCGGTATATGTGGCGCTCGCCTCCGAGGACCGGCCGGCGGTGTCGGTGACCCGTACGGTCACCGTGTAGGTGCCCGCGGCCGGGAACGTGAAGTTCGCGGTCGGCGCGGTCTGGGCCGCCTGGAAGGTGCCGGTGAAGTTGAACGCGTAGCTCGCGATGTCGGCGGAGCCCTCGGTGGACCCGGAGGCGTCGGCGGTCACCTGCGCCGCTCCGGCGCCCGCCGGACGGGTCACCGTCAGGCGCGCGGTCGGCCCGGTGGCCGGCGCGCCCACGGTCACCTGGGCGGACTGCGAGCTGGTGCGGCCGTTCCGATCGGTCACGGTGACCCGGACGCTGTAGCTCCCCGGGTCGGCGTAGGTGTGGGTCGCCGTGGAGGAACCGCTCGCGGCCGTCCCGTCCCCGAAGTCGTACCGGTACCCCTGGATCGGCGCCCCGCCCGGGGCCGATCCGGAGGCGTCGGCCGTCACCTGCAGCGGCGCCGGGCCCGTCGCTGGATTGACGGTCAACGCGGCCGTCGGACCCCTGTCGTCGGTCCCGCCACCGCCGTTCTGCCCCGGCTGGTTGTTCTGCCCCGGCTGGTTGTCCTGCGGCGGTGGGTTGTTCTCCGGCGGTGCCGGTGGCATCTCGCCGACCACTGTGATCGTGGCCGTCGGCACCGCCCGCCGTCCATCGGCGAGTGTGACCTGCGCCGAGACCGTGTACTCCCCCGGTTTCGACCAGCTGTGCCGCGCATCGACCCCGCTGCCCTCGGCGTCATCGCCGAACCGCCACCGCGCCGAGCTCACCCGGGCACCGCCGCTCGCCACCACCCGCACGGTGACCGTCTCACCCACGGCGACCTTCGTCGCCGACACCTGGATCTGGACGGCTCCGCTGTCGGGGGTGGCGGGCTTGGTGGGGGACGAGGTGGGCGGAGTGGGCGGCTTCGACGTCGGCGGCGTGGACGGACCCGACCCGGACGGCCCGTCTCCGTTCCCGGTCCCGGTCAGCCCCGCGCCCGGCTGGTCCGGGTTGTACTTCTGGATCTTCTGCGTCTCCACCGCGGTGCCGTTCAGCCGCACCACCCCGGCCTCCGCGCTCGCCGGGTCGTTGTAGAACACGAAGTCGCCGCTGGGCAGCAGCTCGAACGGGGTCTCGGCGGGCAGCACCGCCGGACGCGCGAGCACCGCCCGCCTGGCGAGATCGACGACATGAACCTGGCCGGAGGTGTAGTCGGGAACGAACAGCCGGCTGGCCACCTCGCGGGGCGGCCCCAGCCGATGGCCCGCCGCACCGAGGTCCACCACCGCGTCGCAGGTCTGCGAGGCCAGATCGCTGACCAGCACCACCCCCCGCCTGCCCGAAGCCCCGTACACCCGGGCGGCCGACGGCGAACCGGTCACCACCACCGTGTCGTCCTCCTGTCGGGTATCCAGACAGGTCGCCGCCAGCGGTGTGCCGTCCGCCTCCACCGGCCAGACCGAACGGGCGGCCTCGTCAACCACCACCACCCGGCCGCCCGCCAGCACCAGCGTCGACCGCGCCGGGTCGGCCGCCCTCGGCCGGGTGTGCTTGCCGCCCTGATCGAGCCGGACCAGGTCGCCGCTGTCACCGTCGAGCAGCCACAACCGGCCGTCCCCGTCCACCAGCGCGGCCCCGGACCGCACCCGGGCGCCCAGCGACTGTGTCCCCCGGACCTGCAACGTCGCCGGATCGGCAGTGGTCACGGTCCCCGCGGTCTCACTCACCGTGTACACCGCCTGCTTCCCCGGAAAGACGGAGAGCGGCTGATCAGACTGACCGAACCTCGCCGGCTTCGACGCCATGAAGGTCGCCCCGTCGATCTTGACAACGCTGCCCGACGAACTGTTCGCGACGAACACGTCCGCTTCCCACTGCCCCGCGGACAGGTTCCCCCGGCCCACCCCGACCTGCGTCACGACCTGCGCGGACGCGCCATCCACCAACGCCGCCTGGCCGACAGCGGACGACACCAGCCAGGCGGAGCCGTCGTCCAGCGTCAGCGAACGGGCCGACGGGCCCTTCGCCAGGACCGCCACGGCACCTCCGGTGAGCAGCAGACCGGCGAGGGCCACCCAGGCGAGCAGTGCCGTCGGGCGGATCCGGCGGCGCGGCCCGCCCGCGTCCGGGGCCCGCCCCGACTGCCCAGCCCTCGCCTGCCCAGCCCTCGCCGTCATGTCATCTCCGCGTCCGTGCCGTGTCCACACATCATCTCCGCGTCATCTCCCCGGCAGCAATGGACGCGGGTCGACCGCGGCGACGACCCGCCGCCGCAGGCTGTCGGACCGGTGGAGTTCCTGTCTGACGGCCGCTGCCAGCTCCCAGGCGTGCCGTGCCTCGGCTTCGCCCGGCTCCGCCGCCGCGAACAGCGCGCTGCTCACCACCGGCGCGAGACTGCCCACCCGCTCACCGGCAGCATCGCCGCGCAGTGCCCGGGTGCGTGCGACGACCTCGTCCGCGGTGAGGGCGCGCGAACGGCCCACCCCCCGTTCGGACAGCCGGTCCCGGACCTCCCGCCAGGCGCCGCCGATCTGCGCCGCCGCCGTACCGGCGCGGCGGCGCCGGCGGCGGCGCGCCTTCTCGCCGACGATCCCGACCGGGACGGCGACCGCCGCGGCAACGACCGCCAGCAGCGCGAGCAACAGGGTGTTCCGGGCGCCGCCAGCGCCACCGCCGCCGGTCTGGGCCGCCCGGTCCAGTTCCGGTTTGACGATGGGAGGGACGGTCTGCGCCTGCGGGGCAGCTCCCTCGCCACCGGGCGTCCGGTCGTCGCTGGGTGCCGGCGGCGTGGCGCCGAGCTTGCTGATATCGGTCGGGTCGAAGGCGACCCAGCCGATACCGTCGAGGGCCACCTCCGGCCAGGCGAACGCCTGCTTCGACGTCACCGTGAACCTGCCGGGCGCCGACGAGGAACGGCTGTCGAGCAGGTATCCGACGGCAACCCGGCTCGGGAACTCCTCGGCCCGGGCGAGCAGCGCGAACGCTGCCGCGAACTGCTCGACGTAGCCACGGTTGTCGGCCTTGGAGCCGGTCAGGAACCGCTTCAACGCACCGTACGAGTGGCCGGGACGGGCGTTCAGGTCCACCGGGTAGTTGGCCTGGTCCCGCAGGAAGTCCTCCAGAGCGGTGAGCTTCTCGTACGGGCTCGACTTCCCGCCCATCACCTGCGACGCCAGGTCCTGCAGCTCCGCCGGCATGCCCGGCGGCAGCTCGAGGTACCGCGCGGCGGCCGGGCCGGAGGCGGGCACGGCGCCGCGGACCTGCTGGTCGGTGGGGCCGGGCACGCGCGCGGTGAGGACGTAGTGGTCGCCGGTCCGGGCCGGAGCGGCGACGGCGAGCACACCGGCGTCGGGCTGGAACGCGTAGTCGAGACTGGCGCCGGAGATGCGCACCGGCCGCCCGAGGGACGGCAGGAACGGACCGCTCGCCGTGTCGACGGTCACCTCCATGCGGGTCTCGTTGCCGACCGCGGGCGCCAGGCCGTCGCCGTCCGGCAGCGTGCTTCCGCTGCGGACGAAGGTGCCGTCCTCGCGCCAGCTGGCACCGTCGAAGTCGGCCAGCGTGACGGTGCGCAGCCGGTCGGTCGCGACCTTGCCGCCGACCGCGGACAGTTGCACCGTGAACAGGTTCCGCGCCGCCGTCGCCTTGTGCGCGGCCTTCACCTGCACCAACGGGTTGAGCGAGGTGGAGATCTCGACCGGGGGATGCCGGTGGTCGCGGGGATCGAACCGGTCCGTGCCGTCGGCGATCGGCAGGAACGCCGCGCCGATCGTGCCGAGCAGCGCGGTCACAGCCGCGACCGGCAGGCCGAGCGCGAGCCGACCCGCACCCATCCGGGGCCGCGCCGGCCCGCCCGCTCCGCCGCCACGGGTGTCGCTGGTCCCACCCGCGTCGGCCCGCCCGGCGTCGGGCTGGGTCGCGGGCGCCGCCTCCGGGCTCACCGCCACCGCGGAGAGCTGCCCTTCGGCTGCCAGCCGGGACGCCCGGACAACCGCGAGCACCAGCGCAAGGAGGGCGATCAGGCCGGTGAGGACGAGCAGTGACCGGCCCCGGGCCGCGACCAGCAGCAGCGCGACGACGTAGCCGACGATCGCCGGAAGCACGGGCGCGAGCACCGAATCGGTGCGCACCGTGAGGACGGCGGCGGCAAACGCCGCAAGCCACAGCGCCAACACCGGGATGAGCAACAGGTCTGCGTCGGGGTGCGCGGGCAGCCCGACGGTGAGCATGCGCGCCCAGCCGTCCCGCGCCGCCGAGCCGAACTCGGAGGACAGCGCCGAGAGCCCGTCCCCGAACCTGGCGGCGAACAGCGCGAGCACGCTGAACAGCAGGGCACCGATCAGGCCGACCAGGCCGACCAGCCAGCCGGCGCGCAGCCTGGCCCCGGCGAGGCAGCCGAGCGCGGACGCCAACACCACCGCCGGCAGCAGGACGACCCCCGCGCCCCCGGTCGGGCCGCCGGTGAAGAAGGTGGCGAAGGCGACCGCGACCAGCGCGACCAGCACCGCGGCGAGGGCTACCTGCCCGGGTCGGAACGATCGCGGCCCGGGCGTTCGGACGGGGGTGGGCGCCGGCGCGGCGCGGATCCGCCGGCGCGCCGGCCGCCCGCCCGCCCGGCCATCCGGGGCCGGCGGCGCCGGCGCCGACCCGGGCGGCGGACCCGCACCGGACGGCGGGGGCACCGACACGGCGGGCGGCTGCACCGGCCCAGGCGGAGGCGGCGGCACCGGGCCCGGTGGCGGCATGGATCCCGGCCTCGGCCCTGCCCCGGCCGGCGGCGCCGGCGGGCGCACTGCTCCAGGTGGGGGCGGACCATCGAGCCTGAACACCGGCAGCGGCTGCGTCGTGTCGGCCCCGGCGCCGTCCCAGTCGCCCGCGGCCGCGCCCGGCCCGCCGGGCCTCGCACCCGTCGTCATCGGCGCACCGACGCGTTCCACACGGACGCGAAGTCCGTGCTGGTGCGGACGTTCACCACCAGCGCCCCGCGGACGGGAGGCCCGGGACGGCCGTGCTCCTCCCCGACGCAGACCAGGCTCGCCATCGCGAACCGGGCTCGAACCGCCGAGATGACGGAGATCTTCGCCCCCGGCGGTTGTCCCGTCACCACGCCGAGCGCGGCGCCCTCCTCGCGCGGAACCATGCGCAACAGCGCCGTGAGCCCGGGGTCGTCCGGTCCGGGACGGACGCCGGCGAGGGCATCGAGGACGCTGGTGGTGTCCTGGCCGCTCTCGGCGACCACCCGCGTCCCACCGGTGGTGTGCAACTCGACCGGGAAGCCGCGCTGGCAGCCGGACACCGCCAGCGATGCGGCGACCCGGACCGCGTCCTCGAAGTAGTCGCCCTGGTACGGCGACTCGCTGGTGTCCAACACGACCATCATCCGGGGTTCGTTCGGCACCACGTTGTGGCGCACCATCATTCGTCCACTGCGCGCGGTCGACCGCCAGTGGATCAGCCGCAGGTCGTCGCCGCGCACGTACTCGCGCAGGCTGTGGAACGCCACCCCGCCCTGCGGCGCGGTCGCGCTGGTCGGGCCGTCCATATCGGGCGAACCACCGGTCGGCAGGGGGCCCACCGGATGGATCCGCGGGTGCACCCGCAGCATCGACCGGGACGGGAAAGCCCGCCCCACGTGCAACAGCCGCAGCGGGTCGCTGTGGCCCACGACCAGCGGCCCGACCTCGAAGACGCCGCGCCGGTCGGTCGGCAGCGGGTAGGTTGCCGAGAAACGGCTGCCCGGTGCCAGGCTCGGCAGGGCCACCGCGACCGTGCGATCGCCCACCGACTCGGCGGCGAGGATGGGCGGGCTGCGCCGCCGGGCCGCATTCGTCACCGCGATCAGGGCGCGGGCGCCGTCCCCCTCGAAGACCCGCGGCGGGTGGATCTCCCGGGAGAGGGTGACATCCGGGGTGACCAGCATCCAGCCGGCCGCGAACAGCAGGGCGACGCCGGCCGCCAAGCCGAGCGCGAGCAACTCCGGATAGTCCAGCACGGCGCCGGCCACGACGAGCACGACCGTCGCGACCGCCATGGCGATCCCGGACTTCGTGATCAAGGCAGCCGCCCCCCGGCTTCAGCAGACCTGGTAGTTGAACGAATTCAGCAACTCAGCGGACGTAACGAATTCAGTGGATCTGGTGGCTAATAGGAGGCGCGCTGGTCCGGCACCGGCACCGATGCGGTGATCGTACCGAGCAGGCTCTCGGCGGTGGCGCCGGACAGCTCCGCCTCCGGACGCAGGATCATCCGGTGCGCCAGGACGTACGGCGCGAGCGCCTTGACATCGTCCGGGGTGACGAACGCCCGGCCGTCCGCGGCCGCCTTCGCCTGGGCCGCCTGGGTCAGGGCCAGCCCGCCCCGCGGGCTCACCCCGAGCCGCAACTCGGGCATCCGGCGGGTCGCGGCCGTGATCGTCACGATGTAGCTCAGCAGCGCGGGCGACAGGTGGACTCGGCGCGCGATCTCGATCATCCGCTGCATGTCCGCGATCGACACGACCGGGCTGAGCGRCTCCGCCGACATCCCGTTCGCCCGGTTCACCAGGATCTCCACCTCGGCCTCATGCCGCGGGTAGCCGACGTGCAGCCGGGCCATGAACCGGTCGATCTGGGCCTCCGGGAGGTCATACGTCCCGCCGTGCTCCACCGGGTTCTGGGTGGCGATCACTATGAACGGGCGGGGCACCGCGAAGGAGACGCTGTCCATGGTGACCTGGCGTTCCTCCATGACCTCCAACAGGGCGGACTGGGTCTTCGGCGACGCGCGGTTGATCTCGTCGGTGAGCACGACGTTCCCGAACACCGCGCCYGGCGAGAATTCGAACTCACGGGTCTCGTTGTTCCAGATCTGCACCCCGGTGACGTCGGTGGGCAGCAGGTCCGGGGTGAACTGGATCCGCCGCATGGTGCCATCGATGGAGTTCGCGATCGCCTTGGCGATGGATGTCTTGCCGACACCCGGGACGTCGTCGATGAGGACGTGCCCCTCCGCCGCCATGCAGATCAGCGCGAGCCGGACGACCTCCGTCTTACCCCGGATGAATCGCCCGATGTTGTTCTGCAGCGTCTCGAAGCGCTCGCAGAACCAGGTGGCTTCGGGCGCGGTCGCCGGCGACGTCATGAGGTGCTCCGCGTTGTCACGGCGGAAACCCTAGAGCCGGAATCACCGGATGTTGCCTCCCTGGACCAGAACGGACCCGAAAGGGCAGACCAGCGCGCCCCAGCGGGCGGGCCGGGAGTACGAGCGGGCAGATCGCATCCCACGGTCACGCCGGCCGCATCGGCGGTCGTAGGTTCACCGCACACGGGCGTTCGGAGCATGGGGCCGCCCCGTACGGAGCGAAGCAGGGCTAGGGAGCGGAGGCGATGGATCCGGTTCTCGTCCTGCGGGACACGCGGTTGCAGGTCCGTCCCGGGGACACCGCCCGGACCAGCGCGACCGTGCGCAACGCCGGTGATCTCGTCGAGCAGTACGCCCTCGACGTGCTCGGACCGGCCGCCGCCTGGGCGGAGGTCATCCCTCCCACCATCTCGGTGGTCCGTCGCGGGGAGAGCACCGTCCAGATCCTGTTCCGGCCGCCGGTGGGGCCGACGACCCCGGCGGGCACCGTGCCGTTCGCGCTGCGCTGCGTCTCCCGGGAGAACCCGGACAGCGTCGCGATCGCCGAGGGGGACCTCGCCGTCGGGGCGATCCACGAGATCGTCGCGTCAGTCACCCCAGCGGTGTCCCGCGGCCGGTGGTCCGGCCGTTGGACCGCGCGCTTCGAGAACCGCGGCACAGCACCGGCCCGGCTGCGGCTGTCCGCCTCCGACGAACGCCGGACGCTCGGTTTCGCGCTTGCCCCGGTGGAGCTGGAGATCCCCCCGGGCGAATCCGGTTACGCCTTCCTGAAGGCGCGAGCCGCCAAGCCGGCGCTGCTCGGTGCGCTGACCCGGCAGCAGGTGCGGCTGACCTACACCCGGGAGACCGCGCCCGACGAGCCGGTCGCCGAGGGTTTCGTGGATGTCTCCTTCGAACACGTCCCGGTGCTGTCCCGGGCGATGACGACGATCGCCGGCCTCGCCCTCGTGGGCGGAGCCGCCGCCGTAGTCCTGCTGAGCCAGTCGAGCCCGAAGGACGACACGGCGGCGCCGGGGGCCGCACCGCCGGCACCGACCACCTTCTCCGCGGAGACCGGTGACGGCGGTGTCGTCCGCCTGAGCTGGTCGACGGTCCCCGGGGCGAAGGAGTACGGAATCCAGAAGCTGGTCGGGGACGAGGACGTCGCGCTCGACACCAAGAGGGTCGACGGGCAGCTGAACGCCTACGACTTCACGGGGCTCAAGGGCGGCGAGYGGACCTGCTTCCGACTGGTGGCGTTCAACGACTCCGGGGCTTCGCAGCCGTCCCCGCACGCCTGCGCCCCTGCCGGGATCACCCCGGAGCCGAGTCCCGGGCCCACGCCGACCGGACCCACCCCGACCGGACCAACGCCCACGTCCCCCACACCCACGCCCGAGACGCCGAACCCGCAGCCCGGTCCCGGCACGCGGGAGCCGCGGGACGCCTACGTCGTCCTCAGTGTGTTCGCCAAGGACGACCAGGTCGCGAACGACGCGCAGAAACCTGCACAACGTGCCGGCGAGATCGGCTCGGCGCTCGGCGTCGACGTCGTCCTCGCCGACGCCGACAAGTCGACCCGGCTCTCCGCCCAGTATCCGGGCTTCCTCGTGATCTACGCGGACCGCTTCGTCACGATCGAGGACGCCGGGAAGTTCTGCACCGACATGAGCGACAAGCTCAGCACCGTGAAGGCCATCTGCGTGGCGCAGAACAACTGAGCGGGGGGACATCCATGGCCTACGCGCTCGGCATAGACGTCGGCACGACGTTCACCGCCGGTGCCATCTGGCGGGACGGCCGGGCCGAGGCGTTCGGGCTTGGCACGCACTCCACCGCGGTCCCCAGCGTGCTGTTCCTGCGGGACGACGGCGTGATGCTGGTCGGGGAGGCAGCCGAGCAGCGGGCGGTGACCGAGCCGTCCCGGGTCGCCCGCGAGTTCAAGCGGCGGTTCGGCGACGACGTGCCCGTCCTGCTCGGCGACACCTGGGTGACCGCCACCGAACTGTTCGCCGACATGATCCGCTTCGTGGTCGGGAAGGTGACCGAACGCGAGTCGGAGGCCCCCGGCTACGTCATGCTGACCTGCCCGGCCACCTGGTCCGACCACCGCAGGGGGCTGATGGAGGACGCCGCCGGCCTGGCCGGGCTCGGCCAGGTGGGCCTGGTGGCCGAGCCGACCGCCGCGGCGATGTACTACGCGGCCCAGGAAAGGCTCGAGCCGGGCGCCCTGCTCGGCATCTATGACCTCGGCGGCGGGACCTTCGACGCGACCGTGCTGCGCAAGACCGCCGGCGGATTCGAGTTGTGCGGCGATCCCGGCGGCGACGACGAGATCGGCGGGGTGGACGTCGACCAGGCGGTCGTCGACCACATCGCGCGGGCGGTCGGCCCGTCCTGGCACGAGCAGGACACCTCCGACCCGGCGACCGCGCGGGCGCTCGCGGCCGTCCTCGCCGCCGCGGTCACCGCCAAGGAGACCCTGTCGCAGGACCTCCAGGCGGAGATCCCGGTCATACTGCCCGGCTGCAACAAGGTCGTCCGGATCACCCGTGACGATCTCGAGGACGCGGTGCGCATCCTGGTCCTACGCACCGTGGACGCCTTCCGCCGGACCGTCCGCGCCGCCGGCGTGGAGGTGTCGGACCTCGCGCGCGTCCTGCTGGTCGGCGGTTCCAGCCGGATCCCGCTGATCGCCCGCATGATCGAGGACGACCTGCGGGTGCCGGTTGCCGTCGACACGCATCCGAAGCTCGCGGTCTGTCTCGGTGCGGCGATCGCCGCCGGCCCCCGGGTGGCCACCGGGGCGCTCGGGGCGGCGGCCCCAGGGACCGCCGCCGGTCCCGCACCGTGGACCGCCCCGCCGGTGGGCACGCCACCGTCGCCCCGGCCGGCCGACGCGCCGGCGCCGCGGCCCGGCGCTCCGCAGCCCGCGCCGTGGCCGGACGGCACGTCCGCGGGGGTTCCGACCGGTGGCCCGGGGGATGAGCCGACCGACGTTCCGCGGCGCGTGCCGGAACCGGTCGAGGCGACCGCCGCCCGCCGCGCCGCCGACCTGGTGGCGCCGGCACCGGCCGGTCCGCCCGGCGGCGCCCGCTCGGAGGAACAGGTCCGGCTCGACGTCGACCTGGCCGGCGCCGGCCTGGCCGAACCGTCCGACCAGCCGCTGCGCCCCGCGGTCATGCCGACGCGCGCGGTCCGGCTGGCCGACCGCGACGTCCCCCTCGTCGTCCGGACCGCCGGCGACGCGTCCTACCGGCAGGCCGGCCGCCGCACCGCGGCCGTGCTGGGGGCGGTCGCGGTTGTCGCGGTGCTCGCCGCCGCAGCGATCGGCGTCCTGCTCGGCCTCGGCGGCGGCTCGGCCGGACCGGAGCCCCCGCCCCGCACGACGGCGCCAGGCGTGGCCAGCACCGCGGCGGCAACCGCCCGAGTGGCCCGGCTGGCCGGCGCTCCGCTACCGGCCGGCGGGAGTGGCGGTGGCTCGGTGGGCGCCGCCCTCGCCGTCGCCGTTCGACCTGGTGGCGGGCTGGTGGCCGTCGGCGCCACCGGATCGCCAGACCCCGCTGGGCGCACGCCATCCGCATGGTGGACCGGCGACGGGACGACCTGGCGGCTGGCCGCGGTGCCACTGCCGGCCGGCGCGACCGTGGGCACGATGAGCGGCTTGGCCTCCACCGGGGGACGCCTGGTGGCGGTCGGCTGGGTTGGTTCCGGGGATACCACCAGCGCCGCAGTCTGGGTCTCGGACGACGGGCAGGCCTGGCGGGCCGGGTCCGTGGGCGGGGCCGCGTCGTCGAGCATGCGTGACGTCGTCGCCCGTGCCGGCGGGCTGCTTGCCGTGGGTCAGGACGACGGTTCGGACCCTGAGGGCGACGGCGCGGTGTGGACGTCGGCGGACGGCAGCGACTGGCAGCGGGTCGACATCTCCGGGGCAGACGGGCTCGGCACGCAGACCCTGCATCGGGTCGTCTCCCTGGCCGGTGGCGGCCTGCTTGCCACGGGGCAGGAACCGGAGGGCGCCGGCACCGTCGCACGCGTCCGGCAATCGGCGGACGGGTCGAGTTGGACCGGGGTGGAGACCGACCTGCCGCTCGACGCCGAGGTGGCCGGGCTTGCCATACTGCCGGACGGCCGGCTGGTCGGGGCCGGGTCGGTCCCGCACGCCGGCGGGCGGCAGCAACAAATCTGGGTGGCGGATGCGACCGGCCGCTCGTGGGCACCCCAGGACGCGCTGACCGCGACGGGCCAGTCGGGAACCGGGATCGACATCGCCGGGGTGGCCGTGGCGGGCACGCTGGTCGCTGCCGGCAGCATCGACGGCACGGACGGACCCGCCGCGGCCTCCTGGTCCGTCACCCTCGACCAGCCGCGCTGACGGTGTCACGAGCGACGGGGTTCACCGTCGACACCGTCCTACTGAGCAAGTTGTACGTCCTGTTCTTCAGGGCCGCCAGCGTGCGACCAGTTCGGTCCGGTTGGTGCAGCCGAGTTTGGCGAGGATCGAGCGGACGTGGCTTTCGATGGTGCGCTCGCTGAGCACCAGCCGCGCCGCGATCTCCCGGTTGGACATGGCCTGGACGACGAGCGCGGCCACCTCGTGCTCGCGGGCAGTCAGTGGGTCGGTCTCTCGGCGGGCGGCCGCCAGGTCGGCGAGCAGCCGGTCGGCGCGGGCCAGCGGCCCGGGCATGTCCAGCCGGCGAGCCTCGGCCGCGGCCGCGGCGGCGAGGGTCACGGCGGCGTCGGGGTCGTCGAGGCGGCGCAGCACGTCGGCGAGGGCCAGCTGGTTGAGCACGATGTGGGGGCGCGCGCCGAGCGCGGCGTCACGCGTGATCGCCGTCCGCAGCGCCGCCTTGGCGTCGTGCAGCTCTCCCGCGTGGCCCAGCGCGCGCCCGTAGTGGCCCTGCATACAGCCAACGAAGAAGACCGTCGGTGTTCCGACCGCCCCTGAGTACGCGGCGTAGGGCTTCAGGTGGGTGGCGAGAACCTCCGCTGCCGGAGGGTCGCCGAATGCCTCGACCAGGTCGATCAGCTGCATCAGTAGCCCGCCCCAGCGGAGATCGACGACCGGGTCGTCGAGCATCTGGCGCAGCTGCTCGTAGTATGCCTTCGCTGCCTCGCGGCGGCCCTCGAGTTGGAGAGTGTTGGCGCGGAACACCGTGATCAGCGGCGACGGCGGGACTGCTTCCAGCATCGGCCAGAAGTCGTCCGGGAGTTCGGCGGCGTCCCCTCGCAGCATGGCCAGGTGGGCGGCGAAGGCGTAGCTCAGGCCGGTCGCCTGCGCGTCTCCGGCCCGCGAGCCTAGTCGGTGGGCCTGGAGGTTGGCCGACCGCGCGGCGGCGAACCTGCCTTCCAGCGCGGCTCGGGCCGCCGCGCCGCGCAACCGATGCCAGCTCGCCAGCGGGAGGCTGCTGCGGTCAGCCAGCATCGCGACGGCGGCCATCGCCTCGTCCACGACGTCGAGGCGACCGAGCTGGTAGGCGGCCCTGATCCGCCATTGCTGCCCGAGTACGGCAGCCAGCGGCTGGCTGAGCCGATCGGCCTGCTCGACGGCGGTCGCGGCCAGCCGCAGCCGTTCCTCCGCGTCGTCCGGACCGGCCAGCGACATCTCCCGGGCGCGGGCGGCATCCAGCAACGCCTGGGCGTCGCCGCTCGCCTGCGCGAGCTCCATCGCCTCGTCGACGTGCCGGTGGGCCGCCTCCGTGGATCCGGCCTCGCCCAGGATCGTGGCGAGTTGGGACAGCAGTTGTGCCCGCAGTGCGGCCGGCTGCGGTGCGGCGAGCGCCGTCCGGCACAGCCGAGAGATCGTCTCGATGGCTTGAGGGAAGGTCACCCAACGCACCACCAGCGCCGCCGCGGCCACCAGGTCGTCCCTGCCTGCCCGCTGCGCTGCCGCAGCGGTTTGTTCGCATTGCCGGAGCGCTTCGGTCAGCGCTCCGGCCAGGTAGTAGGCGCGCGCCAGCTCCAATGTCGTCTGCGCGAGTTCCGCCTCACCGGCGCCAGCCTGCCGCAGCGCCGCTACCGCAGTGAGCAGGTGCGTGGCCGCCTCGTCGTAGGCCAATGCTTGGACTGCCTCGACAGCGGCCTGCCTGGCCCACCGGGCCGCGCAGCGCTGTGCCTGCTCGTCGCCGCCAGCACGGCGCCAGTGACCGGCGACCGCGGCTGCGAGCCCGGGTAAGGCCGACGGTCGCACCTGCAACGTGATGGCGGCTCGCCGGTGGATCTCGCGCCGCTCGACCGGGTCGAGAAGGTCCGCCAGCCCCTCGGCCAGCAGGCCGTGGGTGACCCTGCTGGTTAATTGAGCCGACACGCCGGGTGGGGTCGTCGTCGGGAGCGTGTCGCGGCTGGATCATGCCGTGTGCGGCCGTCTTCCTC
>NZ_MAXA01000227.1 GCF_001854695.1 Parafrankia soli | reverse complement strand
GACTACCACCGCCACGGCACCGTCGACCTGTTCGCCGCGTTGAACACCGCCACCGGCAAGGTCCTCAGCGCGGTCTCCGCCCAGCACACCGCCAGGGACTTCATCGGCTTCCTCGCCGAGATCGACCGTCAGGTCGAGCCGAATCTGGCGATCCACCTGATCTGCGACAACCTCTCCGTGCACAAGGCACCAACGGTGCGCAGGTGGCTGGTGGAGCATCCGAGGTTCGCCCTGCACTTCACCCCCACCTACTCGTCCTGGCTGAACCAGGTAGAGCGGTGGTTCGCCGAGCTGCAACGCCGCTGCCTGGCCCGGGGCGTCTTCTGCTCCGTCGACGAGCTGACCCACGCCCTCGAAAAATGGATCAGTCACTGGAACGAGAACGCCAGGCCCTTCAAGTGGACCAGGACCGCCGACCAGATCATCGACGCGATCGGACACTACTGCGCGCGAATCTCCGGACCGGGACACTAGGGGGTAACCGGACACATCCGAAAGGAGATGTTTTGACCTCGACCACCGAGACCTCAACGGCGAAGCAGCAGCAGGCGCGCCAGCACCCGGTGGTGTTCGGAAACGTCCCCCAGCGAAACCCGTATTTCACCGGGCGCAACGGACTTCTCCGCGAGCTTCACACGAGGCTCGGCCACGGCACCACCGCGGTACTGCCGGAAGCTCTGCACGGAATGGGCGGGGTGGGTAAATCCCAGCTCGCAGTGGAGTACGTATACCGGCACCAGGCCGACTACGACATCGTGTGGTGGATACCGGCCGAACATTCCACACAGATCGGCAAGGCGTTGGCAGAACTCGCCCAACGCCTTGGCCTGGCGGTCGGCGGGGAGGCGAACACGGCCGTTCCGGCGGTGCGGGAGGCCCTGCGGATCGGCGTCCCCTACGACAACTGGCTCCTCGTTTTCGACAACGCGGAGGATCCCCGCGTCGTTCGAGAATACTTCCCACAGGGCGGAAACGGAAAGATCCTGGTGACGTCGCGAAACGCGCAGTGGTCCAGTATCGCACGCCCTCTGGAGGTGGACGTCTTCAGCCGGGAGGAGAGCGTGGAGCTCCTCCAGAAGCGCGACACGGACCTCACCGACCACGACGCCGGCCGCCTCGCCCGGGCGCTCGGAGATCTTCCCCTCGCGGTGGAGCAGGCGGCCACCTGGCGCGCCGAGACGGGAATGAGCGCCGACGAGTACCTCACCCTCTTCCAGGAGAAAAGGGACGAGCTGCTCGGCACCTCTCCCCCGATGGACTACGAGCTCCCCGTTCAGGCCGCGTGGAACCTGTCCCTGGATCGTCTCGCGGACCGCAACCCGGCGGCGCTGAGGCTCCTCCAGGTGTGTTCCTTCTTCGCGCCGGAACCGATTCCACGGCAGGTCTTCCGGCGCGGGCGCAACATTATGATCATGCCGGAGCTGGACGCGGCCCTGCGCGACCCCTTCAAGCTGAACATGGCCATCCGGGAGATCACCCGGTACGCGCTCGCCCGGGTCGACCACCGGACGAACTCGATCCAGATGCACCGCCTGGTGCAGACCGTGCTGCGCGGTCGGATGACCCCCGACGAGCGGGAGACGATGCGGCACGGCGCCCATCTGCTGCTCGCCGCCAACGATCCGGACGAGCCCAGCAACCCGGAGAACTGGGAGCAGTACTCCGAGCTCTATCCGCACGTCATCGCGTCCGAGGCCATCGGCAGCCGTGACCCCTTCGTCCGCGACCTGCTCGTGCACGAGGTGGAATACCTGTTCCGGTGGGGTGACCACGAGGGAAGCCTCACGCTCGCGCAGCAGACGTACGACGCCTGGACCGGCAATCCGGATCTTGGCGAGGAGGATCCGCACAGCATCACCATGGCCGGCTGGGTCGGCTGGGTGAGCTACATAACCGGCCGCTTCGCGGATGCCGCCCGGGTCAACAAGCGACTGCTGGAACTGTGCGAGCAGGTCCACGGCGACAACCACACCGAGACCCTCGAGGCGCTGGGAAACGTCGGCGCGGACCGGATAGTCGCCGGCGACTTCGAGGACTCGCTGAGATTCGCGCGCGAGCGACACCGGCGTGCCCTGCGCGCCTATGGGCCGGGTGATGCGGTCACCCTCGACGCGGCCCACAACGTGGGGCTTGGCCTGCGGCTCCTCGGTAGATTCCAGGAGGCCAAGGAACTCGACCAGGAAACCTGGGAACGCCGCGTACAGCTGGTGGGCGAGGACAACATCGAAAGCCTCCGCACCTACAGCGGCCTTCTCGTGGACGAACGTGAACTCGGYGACTACCAGGGGGTACGCATCCGGCTCGAAGACATGGTGGAACGCGTGCGCCGGCTGGTGAAGAACATCGAGGACCATCACGAGCTGCTCCGGGTGTCGGGACTCCTCGCGATCGCGCGCCGGAAATCCGGTGACCACGACAGCGCCCTCGAGCTCTCCCGGGACGTGGAACGTCGCTCCCTGCGGCGCTACGGCAAGGACACTCCCCGCACGATTGGTGCCGCGCTGGCCCTGTCCATCGATCTCCGGCACGCCGGGGAGCTGGCCGAGGCACGCGAGCTGTGTGAGGCCACCAGAAGGCGCTTCGACCGCGCGTTCGGTGCCACCCATCCACACACTCTCGCCGCGACGGTGGACCTCGGTGTCATCTCACGGCTCGCCGGCGATCTGGAGACCGCGTCCGAGCTGAGCCGAACCGGCCTGGATGGGCTTCGCAGCAGGCTCGGCGAGGACCACGCACACACGATGATCGCGGCGACGAATCTCGCCAGCGACCGCTACGCCCTCGGCGAGTTCCAGACCGCGCACGACATGGACGTGGCGACGCTGGAACGCAGCCGCCGCATCCTCGGCGAGAACCATCCGTCCACCCTCGCCTGTGCCAGCAACCTGGCGCTGGACCTCCGAGCCCTCGGCGAGGACGGCCCGGCGGAGAACCTCCTCGCCGACACCGTCGTGCAGCTCGACCGGGCTCTGGGCAAGGGCCATCCGGCGACCCGCGCCGCCGCCAGCTTCGTCCGGGCCGACTGCGACATTGATCCGTTCGTGTGAGGCGGGCGTCGCACAAGACGCCGACGCTTGCGGGCGGCTCGTTGCGCCCACGGTAGCGGGCCGATCAGTGCACTGCTTCCTGCGAGTCGCCGGGCCGCGGCGCGGGGGCGGACGACGTATCCGCCCCCGCGCCGCGGACCGGGTCCTCGTTCGGGGGAAGCTCACCCAGCCATCCGGCGAGGTCGACCGGCGCCGGTCGGCGGCCGGTGTCCACCTCAACGGCACGGGCCACCGTCCGGACGAGCTCGGGCCGGGTGAGCAGGGCACGGCCGGCCGCCGCCATCTGGCGGTCGGGGCTCGTGGCGAGCGCCGATCCGAGCCTCGTCCAGGCAGTCAGCCTGGGCGAGGGCTCCCCGAGTTCGTCGAGATAGGCACGGGCGGCTTCGTCGTGGCGTCCGGCGACCAGGTGGAGATCCGCCGCCGTAGCGCCGGTGACCACGCTGCCGACCTGGCCGTTCCGTTCGATCTGGCGGAAGAGCTCCCGGTCGGCCAGCCAGTACCGGACCAGGACGACCAGGGTGTCCAGGTCGGGCACCTTCCCGTCCGGGACGAGCGCGGACCGGCCGGGGGCACGAAGCTCACGCGGATCCGTCCCGGCGATCCAGGCCCGGGACAGGCTCGCGACGTCGGCGGGCGGAGGGATGAGGTGGTGGACGCGCCAGCCCGCACGATGGTCCGCCGCGGCGAGATTCGCCAGCCCTGCGTAGTACGGCGACACCGGTTCGGCCGACCACGCTGTAACCGTGGTGGCTATCCCGGTCAGAAAGCGATGGCCGAGGGCGGTGAACTCCTGACGACTCCTGGCGTATGCGGCGGCCTCGCTCACCTTGCCGCGCCACAGGGCGAACTCGAAGCCGGCGAGAGCCGCTTCCTCTCCCTTCGCCGCGGCGAAGCGACGACGCCAAAATCCGGCGACGCCGAAAAAGGCGTAGATCCCCTGCAGCAGGCCCTGCAGGGGTCGGGGATCGTCACGCCACGGCGCATAGGCAAGCACGCTTCCTTCCCCGCGCAAGAACGAGAATAGATGGAGTAGGATGCCGAGTTTTGCGTGCTGCATTTCATGTACCAAGGTCATAGCGAACCGCTCCGGGCTATCCGGCAGCGATAGAATAACCCCGCCGAACGAGTCGCCGAACGATGCGCTTCTTTCCCTGAACCGCTCTGCCCGGGGCAGCGGGACCAGCGTGAGGGTGCACTCGGCCACGCATCGGGCAACCTCGCTGTCCTGTTCCACCAGTTCCGCCCAGGCTTCCTGGAACAGAGACTCCCAGTGCCGCTGGACGGGTATGCCGATGTTTTCGGGCAGCGCGGGCGTTTCGACCATGCGATAGGGGTCGCTGCTGTCCAGGTGGACGGTGGTCGCCGCCCCGCGGTGCCGCGCTTCCAGGCACGTCGCTCTCCTCCAGCCAGGTGGATCATCCGCCGGGTCGCGCCCCGCGAGACGGATCTTGCCCACAGGCAGGAGGGCATGCGCCGATCGCCCGTCGGAGATGACGGTCGTCGAACCCCAGATCCCCGAGCCCGGCAACGTGACGGAGCCGAGCGTCGGGATGTGAAGCCGACCGTGGCGCAGCGGGACATCCAACCTGAACCGGATGCCACATCGGATACCAGCGGCCGCCGCGAGCAGGTGGAGATAGCCGAGGTCGACCCACAGCGGAATCTCGTCGTACAGAAGCCCACGGGTCCGCCGCAGCGCCCGGGCCACCCAGGCCCCGACGCTCGGTAGGTCCAGGATGGCTGTGACCATGACCGGAGCGACGCGCTCGGCCTCCACGAGAAGGTCCCATGCCGTGTCAGGAGACGACAGTAGCCCGGTTGTCGGCTCATGCCCGCGGGCGAAATCAAGGAGACTACGGAGCGAGAGATATCGGTAACTACGTTCGGCAACCCGAAGCTGGCAGATCAGCCCGTGTTGATCGGTTCCGGACGCGAGCGCGTCGAAATCCCTACTCGAAATCCGGTGGTGACGTATCAGATCATGAACTCCCGCCAGACTTTCCGGTTCTCGTTCCTGGCGCATCAGTCAGTTCTATTTTTCATTCCGCCTCCGCTTCGCTCGTCCTGAAGAGCGATCCGGGCGACGAGCCAGTCCAGGCTTTGCCGCACGACGCCGTCCGGGCAGGACCGCAGTGCCGCGAGGCTCATCGATGCCACATCACCGAGTTCGGACTGGATCGTGTGCGCTGCCAAGGGGAGCCCCTTTCGTTGTCTACCAGCAGATCACAGAGCTGTGAACCAGGCCTGACATGTCGGCAAGGCGTTTGCGGTGGAGGCACCGAATCGTCCCTGGTGCACAAGTATCACACACGTTAACGCCCGGTGCGGGTTTTACCGCTCCAGCCTCTTCATCGGGCTCGTGGTTCGGACACGATCCCCGACCAACAGGCTGATTGGGCCGCACAGGCTTCTTGGGGAGCCGAGCCCGCGCCGGGCACGGGCCCGACGGACCCCATCCGGTATCCGGCCGGGATTCGACGACCCTTCGCCGGCAGCGAACCGGCCGCCGGCGAAGGGTGACGGTGGCGGGTGGATGGTCAGCTGACGGTGAGGCCGTTGTCGACGGTGTAGACGGCGCCGGTCACCGAGCGGGCGTCGGCGGAGGCGAGGAACGAGAACAGGGCGGCGATCTCCTCCGGCTCGGCCAGGCCGCGCAGGCCCGCCATCCGCCGGGCGAGGTCGGGGTCCATGCCGGACGGGAACGATCCCGAGGTCGCGATGTTGGTGTTGGTGCCCGCCGGGGCGATGGCGTTGACCCGCAGCGGCGTCTTCAGGAACTCGACGGCCAGCGACCGGGTCAGCGCGACCACACCGCCCTTGCTCATGGAATAGGCCGCGGAGTAAGGCACGCCCTGGAGCCCGGCGTTGGACGCGATGTTGACAATGTTGCCACCCGTCTCCAGCAGGTACGGGATGGCGGCCTGGGCCAGGAAGAAACAGGCGTCGAGGTTGACGGCCATCACGCGGCGGTACTGCTCGACGGTGACCTTGGTGGTGTGCTCGGCGAGGTAGATGCCGGCAACGTTGCCCAGCACGTCCAGTTTCCCGAACTCCGCCACGCAGGCGGCCACCGCCTCGGCG
Organism: Parafrankia soli; assembly: GCF_001854695.1. Taxonomy (GTDB): domain Bacteria; phylum Actinomycetota; class Actinomycetes; order Frankiales; family Frankiaceae; genus Parafrankia; species Parafrankia soli. Next base: position 57,638 of record NZ_MAXA01000227.1, on the reverse strand, counting down.
CATGCGCCAGGGTCGCTGACGTCGGCCTGGCGGACGGACACCGTGCCCGCCACTCGGGCCGTCTCGAGGGCCTCCGTTTCGATGGTCTCCGTCTCGAGGGCCTTTGCCGCGAGGGCTTTCGTCTCGACGAGCCGGTCGGCGTCGATGTCCAGGGCGAGCACCGAGGCGCCCTGCCCGACGAGTCGCAGGGTGATGGCTCGGCCCATTCCGGAGCCGGCGCCGGTGATGAGAGCGGCCTTGCCTTCGAATAACCCGGTCATAATCGACGTCCTTCACTTGGTCGGTGGCTCCGGAGCGGCACAGGCGCCCAGCGGACCGCGAACGCCTCCGCGGTGGCGGGCAGGCCCGTCAGAGATCCCGTTGCTCCACGAAGATGCCGGGCTGGCCGGCGTGGATCTCGAGCCATTCGGCGCCTTCCTCCCCGGCCCGCCACGAGTAGAGCATGTCGGGCGTGAAGAATCCCATTCCGGGCCCCACCCGCCGCCGGCCGAAAATCAGCTCCCCGCTGAGGACGTAATTCATCTGGTGAGTGCCGTGACGATGGGGCTTGACCCGCTCACCCGGCTTGGCCGACTCATGGAAGACGGACAGTGCCGGCGACTGGAGAATGGCCTTGGTGACGAGATCCCGACCGAACAAGTCGAAATACTTCTCGGCCTCCTCGGAATCCCCCATGATCTCGACGTTCGTGCGGCCGGTCATCTCGTTGACGTCGAAGAAGAACTGTCGGGGCTTCTCCTGCCTGCCCTGCCGGTCGGTGCCGTCAGCCATCAGCCCGCTCCTTCCAGTGCCGTTCCGTATATGGAACGGCCGTTGTGAGCGGAAACGTAGTGACACGGGACCGAGGGTGTCAACGGAGGTTTTACGGGTGGCGGTCAGCGCTGGCCGCCACCCCCGCCGGCACCGCCACCAGCGCCACCGGAGCCGCCACCGAAACCGCCGACGAAGCCGCCCCCGGGGCCACCGCCGCCGAGGAGCCCACCGCCGCCGTTGCCGTTGCCGAACAGCCCGCCGCTGGTGGAGGACCGGGCCGAACCGCCTGAGGGCAGGTCGGCGTTGATGTCCGCGAGGACGACCTGGTCACCGGGCTGGAGTCCCGAGATCACCTCGGTGCGCTCGGGGCCCACCGCGCCGGTCTCCACCCGGACCGCCGTCGCCTTCCCGTCCTTCAGCGCGGTGACCGTGGCCAGCTGTCCGACCCGGTGCACGGCGGACGTCGGCACGGTCAGGACGTCCTTGACCTCCTTCACCGTGATCGACACGGTGGCGCCGGTGCCGTCGAAGAGCCGGGTGCTCGTCGGCTTCAGAACGATCCTGACGGGATAGGTCGTGGTCGAGCCGGTGGTGCTGTTCAGAGCGCCGATCGACGAGACGGTGCCGGTAAGCGGCTCCTTGACCCCGTCCACGGTGACGGTCGCCGGATTCGACACCTTGACGGTGTCCACGGCGGACAGGGGGACCGTGGTGGTGATCTGCTTGTCGCCGTCCCCGAGCACCGTGATGGTGCCACTGGTCGAGAACGCGCCCACAGTGGCACCGGGGGCTAGCGAGATGGCGGCCACCGTCCCGCTGATGGGGCTGGTGAGCGTGGCCCCGTTCAGGTTCTGCTGGGCCACGGCGACCTGCGCGACGGCCGCGTCGATGGCGGCCTGGTCCGCGGCGAGCTGTTCGGCGGTGGCGGGCTGGGCCGCGCGTGTTGTCATCGCCCCACCGCCCGAACCACCCGCCGTGCCGGCACCCGAGCCGCCGCCGGAACCGGAACCGGAACCGGCCAAGCCGCCGCCGCCCGCGCCGGAACCGGAACCCGCCGAGCCGGCACGATCGGACTCGGACGGAGCCGGGGTGGGCCGGGCATCGGATCCACTCGACGAGCCGGAGCCGGAGCCGGATGAGCCGTCGCCTGACGACTCACCGCGCGACGAGCCGCCGTCCGATGAACTGGGACTCGGCCGGGGGGTGGCGGTCACGGTCGGCTTCGGGGACGGCGCGGTCGAGGGGTGGCTTCCCATGCCTGAGCCGCCCTGGCTCGGCGCGACCGTCCCACCGGTGACCGGGCTGGTCGTCCCACCGGGCTGCGGGCCGGTCGACGGAGTGACCTCAGGCCCGGCCGGTGCGCCGCCGGCGCTGTGCAGGGCGGCGACCGCCGTGTCGAGGTTGACCTTCGCCGAGGCCAGCCGGGACGCCAGGGTCGCCAGGTTCGACTCCCCCGACGCGCTGGACGCGTCGCCGAACCGGGTGATGAGACCGCTGATCGCGCTCTGGCACCGCGTGACGTCGATGGTGCCGACCAGGCCGGCCTGCTGGATCGTGACGGTGTACACGGCGCCGGTGTCGAGACCGCTGAACGTGTAGGGCCCAGTCCGGGTCGCGATCACCGTGCCGTTCCTGGTCAGGGTCACCGTGTCCTTGTCACCGACCGTGCCGCCGATCGTCCCGGCCCTGGCCGAGGAGTCGGCGGCGGTTGGCGTGGCCGTGTAGGAGATCGGTTCGGGCGGCGAGCCGCCGGTCACCGCGCAGCCACCGCCCTGGGCGGTTAGCGAGCCGAGATCGGCGCCGAGGTCGGTCAGGACGCCGTCGAGCGCCGACTGGGCGGCGACGACCTCCTGCTGAGCCGTGGTGACAGCGGTGTCGAGCGCGCTCGGCTTCGTGGATCCGTCGGCGGAGGCGCTGGCCAGTTGGACGCCGAAAGTCCCGGCGCCGGTGCCCGAGGACCCTGACGAGGCGTTCGCGAGCAGGCTGATCGTGGAGCCCGATGGCCCCGCCGCGCTCGACGACGCGGACGTCACAGCCGCGGTGGCGCCCTGCCCGCCTCCCGTGGACGTCTGGCCGGACGCGTCGTCGGTCAGTGTGAGCCGCGCGTTCGCCAGGTTCTGGTTCGCGGTGTTGAGCGCGCTCTGTAGCGCGGTCGGGTCCAGGTTCGCCAGGACCTGCCCGGCGCTGACCTGATCACCGATCTGCACCGGCACCCCGGTCACCGTTCCGCCGACCGGGAAGGAGAGCATCGCTGTGTTGACCGTGCTCAGCGTCCCGACCGAGGTCAGCGTCTGGGTGACCGACGAGGTGGTCGCGACGGCGAGCCGGTAGGACGGCCCGTCGTCAGCGGTGACCGCGAGACCCGTGCCGACGCCCGCCCCGACGAGCACCAGCGCCGCGACCCCGCCGACGACAGCCTTGCGGGGCCGGCGGGGCCGGCGGGGCCGGCGCGGCCGGCGCAGCGCCGGCCCCGAACCGCCGCCAGCCCCCGAGGTCCCACCAGCCCGGAAGGTCCCACCGGCCCGGGAGGCCCCGTCCGCTGGCGCGGTCTCGTCCGCCCGCTGTGTCGCGTCAGCCATTCGTGGTGCCCGTTCCGCCGGATCCGCTGCCACCCGCGCCAGAGCCCCGGCCACCGAAGCCCCCACCGAAGCCGGTGGCGCAGGCGCCGTTCGTGGCCTCGCTCAGCGCGATCCGGGTGGCCGTGACGGTGCCGGTGTCGTCGGTGTCGCCGTTCGCGACCGCGCACTTCCCGACAACCAGCCCGGTCGACGTCGCCGCGACCGACTGCGTGTACCTGGTGTCGCCGTCGACCAGCACCGTGTAGGTGACGGCCTTGTCGGTGCCGAAATCGGTGCCCGAGATGGTGATCGTGGAGCCGGACACCGAGGTCACCTTGCCGGTTGCCCGACCACCGAAGCCGCCGCCACCGAAGCCGCCCTGCCCGCCGGGTGCACCCTGCCCGTTCTGACCGCCCGGCCCGTCCGGGCCGCCGCTGGGGCGGGTCTGCGGCTGGCCACTCGGCTGGGGCCGGCCGGTGGGCCGCGCCGCGGCGTTCGGCCCGGCGCAGGAACCGTCGGTCGGCTGGCTGATCATTACCGTCGTCGCGGTGAAGGACGTGGGCATGGCGGTGGGCCGCGCCGAGGGTTGCGCGCCGGACCCGCCGGCCGGCGCACCCGACACCTGCCCGCCCGCCGGCCGGGCGCCGTCCGCCGGCATGTTCGCCGCGGTGACGCACACGCCTTCCTTGACGTCGCTGAGCGCCGCGGACGTTGTCTCGGTGAACGTGGTGCTCTCGCCGTACTTCACCGCGATCTGCCCGGACTGCTGGCTCTGCACCTGAATGGTGCCAGAGTCGACCTCCGCGATGAGCCCGGACGCGGGAGCCTCCGTTCCTGGCTGGCCGCCGCCCTGCCCGGGTGTGGCGCCGGCCTGGGTGGCGTCCGCCGTGGACGTCCCGGAGGAACCGCCGCAGCCGGCCAGCACGGCGACCAGTACAGCAGCGGAGGCGGCCACGACGGCCGCGGAGCGCCGCGCGGGACGGCCGCCGACCGGCGGCACGGAAAACGGAACCTGGCCAGTCATGGTGTCTGTCCTCGTCATGGGGGCTAGTCGCTGCGGAGCGCGTCGATGGGGGCCAGCCGGGCGGCCCGGCTGGCGGGGTACACGCCGAAGGCGACGCCGATCGCGACCGCGACGGCCAACGAGCCGAGCACAGCCCACCAGACGATCGCCACCGGGTTGTCGATGAACTGGGGCAGCACCAGTGCGCCGCTGATGCCCAGCAGCGCGCCGATCGCTCCTCCGGCGAGGCTGAGCAACGACGCCTCGATGAGGAACTGCCGCCGGATCGCCGCGGGCGGCGCGCCCAGCGCCTTGCGCAGCCCGATCTCGCGGGTGCGCTCGGTCACGGAGACAAGCATGATGTTCATGACGCCGATCCCACCCACCAGCAGGGACAGCGCCGCGATCCCGGCCAGCAGGGCGGTGAGCGTCCGACTCACGGACGTCGCCGTGCTCAGCAGGGACTCCTGGGTGGTGATCGTGAAGTCCGCGCTGGACGAGTCCGTGATGCCGTGCTGGTTCAGGAGCAGACTCGTCGCCTCCTGGTAGGCCGCCGACAGGGTGGACGCCGAATGCCCCCTGATGTAGATCGAGGAGACCGAGGTGCGCGTCGTCCCGCCGAACAGGCGGCTCGCCCCGGTGGACATCGGCACGATCGCCTGGTCGTCGAGGTTGTTCGAACTGTCCGAGCCGGCCGAGACGAGCACTCCGACGACCGTGAACGGGATGTTGTTGATCGTCACGCTCTGACCGACCGGGCTGCGCCGGCCGAACAGCTCGGTGGCCGTGTCCGCGGCGAGGACGGTGACCGCCGCGGACTGCGCGTCGTCCGTCGTGGTGATGAAACGGCCCGCGCTGATGGAGCGGTTACGGACGGACAGCCAGGACGGGGTCGTGCCGACCACGGTCGTCGTCCAGTTCACCGAACCGTTCAGCACCGACATCGAGCTCTGTTTGACCGGGGCGACCCCCTCGATGTCGGGCGCGGAGGTCTTCGAGGCCAACGCGGCAGCATCGGCGACCGTGAGCGTCGACGCGGAGCCGAACCCGCCGCGCACACCGGTGGAGCTGGTCGAACTGCCCGGCGAGACGATCAGCAGGTTGCTTCCCAGCGAGCTGATCTGCGATCCGACCTTGTCCTGGGCGCCCACGCCGAGGCCCACTGTGAGTACCACGGCGGCGATCCCGATCAGGATGCCGAGCACCGTCAGACCGGAACGCAGCCGGTGGGTACGGATCGCGTCCACTCCGGTACGGAATGTCTCGAGCCATCCCATCAGCGGGTCGCCGCCTCGGCCGCCGCGGGGGCCAGGAGAGCCGGTGAGCCGGCCGCGGTGTCGGACTCGATCAGCCCGTCCCGGATCCGCACGACCCGGCGGGCCCGGTCGGCCACCTCCTGCTCGTGAGTGATCAGGACGATCGTCCGGCCCTGCTCGTGCAGCTCGTCGAAGAGGTTGAGCACATCCCTGGTCGCCGTCGAGTCCAGGTTGCCGGTGGGCTCGTCGGCGAGGATGAGGGACGGGTCGCCGACCAGCGCGCGGGCGACCGCGACCCGCTGCTGCTGGCCGCCGGAGAGCTCACCCGGGCGGTGCTCGATCCGGTCCGCGAGACCGACCCGGTCAAGCGCGGCGACGGCCCGGTGCCTGCGGAGCTCCCGCCGCTCCCCGCGGTAGACGAGCGGCAGTTCGACATTGCGCCACGCGGACAGCGACGGCAGCAGGTTGAACTGCTGGAACACGAACCCGATCCGACGGTTGCGGATCTCGGCCAGCTCGACCTCGGTCATCGCGCCCACGTCCTCGCCGGAGAGCCGGTAGGTCCCCGCGGTGAGCACGTCGAGGCAGCCGATGATGTGCATCAACGTCGACTTCCCCGAGCCGGACGGCCCGACGATGGCGACGTACTCGCCCTCGGCGATGCGGGCCGAGACGCCGCGCAGCGCGGCGACGTCCAGCGTTCCGGCGCGGTAGGACTTGGCCACCTGGTCCAGCTCGATGACCGGAGCACCCGAGTCCGAACCGGCACCGGCGCTCGGTCGGGGCCGCGTGACCGGAGTGGTCGGGGGTTCCGGTGGCGACACTGTCGCGGGCGACCGGGATGACGTGGCGGCGGGTTCCCGTTCGGGCGGTCTCCTGGCCATGTCAGTTACCACCGCTGCCCGGGAACCCGCCACCGCTCGGAAACCCACCGGCCGGGAACCCGCCGCCGCCGTAGCCCTGGCCGCCGGTTCTGCTCCCCGTGCCCCCGCCGGATCCACCCGGACCGGCCGCGCCGCCCGCCACCTCGACGAGCACCTGGTCGCCTTCCGACAGACCGGAGACGATCTCGGTGGAGCCGCCGCCGGAGACCCCGGTCGTCACCGCCCGGGTTGTCGTCGTCGTGCCCGACACGACACGGACGACGGACTTCCCGTTCTCCTGGCTGATGGCCGCCGTCGGGAGCACCAGGACGTCGCTCAGCTGCTTGTAGATCAGCGCCACGGTCGCGGTGTCACCGGCGTGCAGCCCGCGGGGACTGCCGGTCACCTTGATCACTACCGGGAAACTCGCCGTCTGCCCGGAACTGGATGCGATCAGGCCGACCGAGGACACCGTCCCGTAGATCGTGCCGCCCGCACCTCCGGAGCCCCCGATGCCGGTCGCGGTGCCCGAGCCCGGCACGATCGTCGCCTGGTTGCCCTTCGCGATCAGGCCGACGCCGTTGGAGTCGACGCTGGCGTTGACGATCCACGAATCGGTGCTGATAACCGTGATCTGCCCACTCGACGACGAGGTGGACGCGGTGGACGTCGCTCCCGAGCCGGCGGACGTCCCGCCGGAGGAACCCATCCCACCGGCCGAGGCGCCGGACCCGCCGCCGGAGGATCCGGAGCCGCTCCCGCTGGACGATCCCGACACCTGCTGACCCACCACGAGCGAGACGCTCACCACGACTCCGTTGACCGGTGACGTCATGGTCGCCCCGGCCAGCGCCGTCTGCGCCGCGGTGACCCCGTCGGTGGCGGTCGTGACCGAGGCCTGATCGGCGGCGAGCTGCTCGCTGGACGCCCCCGCCGTCTGGTCGGAGGCCAGCTTCTCCTGGCCGTTGGCCAACGTCAGCTTGGCCTGGGCGAGGCTCGCCGCCAGCGACGCCGAGTCGATGGTCGCGAGTTGCTGCCCGGTGGTCACCGTGTCGCCCTCGCTCACCAGGACGCCGGTGACCTTGCCCGAAGCCGGGAAGGTCAGGTCAGCCTGAGTGGCCGGTGCGATCGTGCCGGTGGTGGAGATGGACTGCTTGATCGTCCCGATCTCCGCGGTCACGGTCCGGGAGATGACAGTCGCCGYCGCGTCCGAGGATCCACCGCGGCCGACCACATGGATGGTGATCCCCGCGACGACGGCCACCACCACGATCACGACGGCCAGCGCGACCAGTGGCCGACGACGCGCAGCCAGCCGGCCCACGGATGTCATCGCCGGGCGCCTTCGGCCGGTGTCTGATTCTGCACGCCCGCGAGCATTTCGGGGGTACCTGTGCGCAACCCGTGCGGAATCTATGCGCAGGCTATGAACAACCAGGTCGATTGTCTACTGCATGGATTTCCATTGATCGATCCATTCGTACACGAATGATTTTCGATCATCTGGTGGGTCCGTGCGAAACACGGTTGTCTCGCGGAGGCGACGGGTATGCCTCGCGTGCAGTCAGGCCGGAACTTCCTCGACGGCTCGTATGCAATGCACCGGGGGGAGCAGACATGGCGCGCCGGAAGCTTTCGAAATGCCCGCCGCTGATCGCCGCCGCCGCGGTGGGCTCGGTTCTGTTCGCGGTTCCCGCACAGGCCGCTCCGCCTGCCCATGTCACCGGCGCCGCGTACGGGTGTTACTGGCGTCATGTGGATGGCCACTGGGTCTGGGAGAACGGACAGCGGCACTGGGTTCCCCCGCGGTCCGTCAGGGTCTGCGGGTAAGCGAAAACGGTCGCCACACCCACGCCCACACACAGGACGCCGCCTGCCGGCCACGCCTGCGGCAGGCGGCAGGCAGCGATCTCGTCCGCTTCCGCCGTTGAGCGGGATCCACAACATCGCGCCCAGTGCCACCCCCGTCCCCGACGATGTTCACACCGAGCGTGACCTGCGGGTACAGGTTGCGCCAGGTCTTGTCTTCGTTCGATGTCTTCTTATGATGACATCAAGCGATGACCAGACTGGGGGCACCACGTGCGCGCGGAGCGAGACATCATCCAGTCGAGGGCGTCCGCTGACGAAGCGGCGGACGAGGCGGCGGACGAAGTCGCGGAGCCGAAGCCGCCAGGCCCCACCGCGGTGGCTCGGCCGTCCGGCGGAGGGGGGCCGCACCCCCGCCCGGGCATGTTGCTGGGCGTGCTCGTCTACTGCGGGCTCGTGATCGCCGTCATCGGGACGCTGGGCACACCGCTGATCCCGACGATCGCGGCCGCCCAGCACGTCTCGCTGGACAGCGCCCAGTGGCTGCTCACCCTCACGCTGCTGACCGGCGCCGCGTCCACTCCGCTGATCGGACGTCTCGGCGACGGGCCGCACCGGCGGACCGTGATGCTCGCCGGCCTGGGCGCCGTCGCGGTCGGTTCCGTCCTCTCCGCCACCGCCACCGCCAACGGCTTCGCGCAGCTGCTGGTCGGGCGGGGCCTGATGGGCGTCGGGATGGGCCTGATGCCGCTGGCGCTGACGCTGGCGCGTGACCTGCTGCCCCCGCACAAACTGGTTCCGGGGGTCGCCGCCCTGTCCATCACGGTCGCGACCGGCGCCGGCCTGGGCTACCCACTGAGCGGGCTGCTCGCGGACACGTTCGACTACCACGCCGGCTTCTGGGTCGCCGCCGCGCTGGCGGCCGCCGCGATGGCGGCCGTGCTCGTGGTCGTCCCGGGCCGGGCGAGCGCGCGGACCGCCCGTGGGCGGGTCGACCTGCGGGGCGCGGTGCTGTTCGCCGCGGCGCTGAGCCCGGTGCTGCTCGCGCTGAGCGAGGGCGAGTCGTGGGGCTGGCTGTCACCGGCGGTCATCGCGCTGCTCGTGGGTGGCATCGGCTGCGGGGTGGCCTGGGCCCTGCTCGAGCTGCGGACGGACAACCCGCTGATAGATCTGAAGTACCTGGCGGCGCGGCCGGTGCTCATCGCCGACGTGTGCGCGGCGCTGGCCGGCTTCGGCATGTTCAACGCGATGACGTTGATCAACCGGCTGGCGCAGGCCCCGACCTCGACCGGCTACGGCTTCGGCGCGTCACCGGCCGTGCTCGGCCTGGTGATCCTGCCCCTGTCGGCCGGGACCGTGCTGGCCAGCCGGTGGTCGCGCTGGCTGGGGCCGCGCACCGGCGGTGGGCGGGGCCTGCTGTTGTGCGGCCTGATGGCGGTCGCCCTCGCCCTGTTCGGCCTGGCCGTCAGCCACGACCACCTCGTCGAGCTGGGCGCGGCCACGTTCCTGTTCGGGGTCGGCATCGGACTGGCCTTCGCCGCGATGCCCGCCCTGATCATGGGAGCCGTCCCGCCGCACGAGACGGGCAGCGCGACCAGCTTCAACCAGGTGCTGCGCACGGCTGGCGGCTCGGTGGGAAGCGCGCTCGGCGCGGCGCTGCTCGCCGCCCACACACCGGCCGGTTCGGTCGAGCCGACCAACAGCGGGTACACGATGGCGTTCGTCGTGGCCGGCGGGGTCTGCGCGCTGGCCGCGCTCGCGGCACTGGCCCTGCCCGGCACCCCGTCCGCGGCGACCCGCCCGATGGGGGCGGCGCGCCGGACGGAACTGGAGACGATGGAGGAGGAATCGGCGGGCTCCACCGCCGCGGGACTCATCATGGCGGAGGATGTCCGGTCATGAACACCACTCGGCGGCGCGACGCCGCGCGCAGCCGCCAGGCGCTGCTGGCCGCGGCGGCCGACCTGTTCGCCGAGCGCGGCTACGCGGGGACGGCGATCCGGTCGGTCGGCGACCGCGCCGGCGTCGACCCGGCGCTCATCGCTCGCTACTTCGGCGGCAAGGAGGGCCTCTACCAGGCCGTTCTCGCCGCCGACCCGCTCATCGAACAGTCCGCTCCGAGTGCGGACGGCCCACCGGCCGCCCCGCACGCACCGGTGCCGGCCACATCCGGGGACGACGGGGCCGTGGACGACGGGGCGGCCGTGGCCGGGGCGGTCGCCGGTCCTCCGGACGAGCCGGCAGCGAGCCCGCTGGCGACAGTGCACGGGATGGTGGACCGGGCGTTCGACAAGTGGACGTCGACCGGCGTGAGCGCCGCCGCCCAGAACGTCTTCCGCCGGGAGGTCGACGACGCCGCGCGCCAGGCGACCCGCGAGCGGCTCGACACCGTGCTCGAGCCGCTGCGCGGCGCGGCCGACGGCCCCGACCCGCAGCTGGCCGCCGAGCTGGCTGTCGCCGTGCTGTTCGGGGTCGGCGTCGCCCGGGACGCCGGGACGCTGACCCGGCTGTCCGCGGTGTCGGTCGACGAGCTGCGCGCCCCCCTGACCGCGGCCCTCGTGGCCGCGCTGGGCCTCACGGACTGCCAGTAGAGGCAACCCGACGGTGCGGAGCTCAGAGCATCGCGCCCGGGTTGAGGATGCCGAGCGGGTCGAGGGCGTCCTTGATGCGCTGGTTCAGCCGCAGGACGTCCGGGCCGAGGTAGCCGGGCAGCCACGGCTTCTTCAGGCGGCCCACCCCGTGCTCGCCGGTGATGGTGCCGCCGAGCGCGATGGCCAGGTCCATGACCTCGCCGTAGGCCGTCTCGGCCCGAGCCGTCTGCTCGGGGTCGGTGCGGTCGGTGATGATCAACGGGTGCGTGTTGCCGTCGCCGGCGTGCGCGATCACCGCGATCTCGACCTGCCGCTGGTCGGCGATGTCGGCGATGCCGCACAGCGCCTCGATCTCGGCGACCTCGGCCGCGGCGGTGGCGCCCGGCTCGTCCGACTGGATCAGGAGCATCGCCTCGGCCTCGCGGTCCAGCCCCATCGAGGTGACGTCCTCGACGGCGTTGATCGACGCCCGGTCCATGAGCTCCAGCATGGACGGGCGCATCCGCCGCGTGATGTCGAGGACGGTCGCGGTGGCGTGGTCGAGGGAGCCGAACGTGGCGACCACGGTCGCCGGTGGCCGCTGCGCGGGGATCAGCCGGAGCACCGCCTCGGTGATGATCCCGAGCGTGCCCTCGCTGCCGACGAACAGCTTGGTCAGCGAGAGGCCGGCGACGTCCTTGAGCGGCGGGCCGCCGAGCTGGACGACCGTCCCGTCGGCGAGCACGACGGTCAGCGCCAGTACGTAGTCCGTGGTGACCCCGTACTTCACGCAGCACAGGCCACCGGCGTTGGTGGCGAGGTCGCCGCCGATCGAGCAGATCTCGAACGAGGACGGGTCCGGTGGATACCACAGCCCGTGTGCCGCGGCGGCGGCCTTCACCTCGGCGTTCAGCGCACCCGGCTGCACCCGCACCGTGCGGGTGGTCGGGTCGACGTCGATCTCCCGCATCCGCTCGGTGGAGACCACGATGCAGCCGTCGACCGCCGACGAGCCGCCGGACAGGCCGGTCCCGGCGCCGCGCGGCACTGCCGGGATGCGGTGCTCGCTCGCGAAGCGCAGCACCGCCCGGACGTCGGAGGTGCTGGTCACGCGCACGACGGCCAGGGGCATCCCGGCGTTCGGATCGTTGGCGCGGTCCCACCGGTAGCCGGCCATCCGGTCGGGGTCGACGATCACCGAGTCGGGCGGCAGGTCGGCGATGAGCGGGGCCAACGCGGGCGGGCTGGCGGCGAGCGACGAGGTCATCAGCATCTTCCAGTTTATGGAAAAGTTATTCCGTGATACGAATAGCGCTGTGGGCCCACTGTCAAGAAGTGGGGGTCAGTCCCGCAGGTCTCCGGCCAGCCGGGACGCCGCCGCCCGCAGCAGCCCGACCGCGCGCTCGACCAGCTCGTCGGTCATCCGCGCCGTCGGCCCGGACACCGAGACCGCGACCCCCGGCGCGCTCGCCGGGTCGAGAGCGATGGCCACGCAGCGCACGCCGATCTCCTGCTCCTGCTCGTCGAGCGCGAAACCCCGCTCGCGGATGCGGCGCAGCTCCGCGCGCAGCGCCGTCTCGGTGCCCACCGTGTGCGCCGTGTACCGCGGCAGCCCGCGGCTGCGGATGATCCCGAGCGCCTCGTCGTCGTCGTCCAGCTGTGCGAGCAGCGCCTTGCCCACGCCGGTCGAGTGCAGGTCGACCCGCCGCCCGACCTCGGTGAACATGCGCATCGCGTACCGCGACGGCGCCTGGGCGACGTACTCGGCCTGGTCGCCGGAGAGCACGGCCAGGTTGGCCGTCTCGCCCAGCTCGGCGACGAGGTCGTGCAGCACGCCGGACGCGTTGGCGCCGACCATCGCGTTCGCGCGGGCGCCCAGCGGAACGAGCCGGAAGCCGAGCGCGTAGCTGCGGTCGGGCAGCTGCCGCAGGTACCCGCGCTCGACCATGGTGCGCAGCAGCCGGTGCACGGTCGGCGTCGGCAGCTGCGCGCGCGCCGCGAGCTCGGCCATGGGAAGCCGGCCGCCGGCCGCCGCGAGGATCTCGAGCAGGTCCAACGCGCGGTGCACCGACTGCACCCCGGGCACGGCCGGCCCCTGTGACGAGGCGACCTCCGGCGGGCCGGCCTCCGGCGACGCGACCTGTGTTGCCGCGGCCTGTGTTGCCGCACCCTGCGGTGACGCGGCCTGTGTTGACACCGTCCAACATCCCTCGGTAGCGTCCGATGAGCGAAAAGGCTATTCCACCATACGAAATTCGGGATGGGCTAGTGCCTGACTACATCGACGTCGTCGGACTGCGCGTCGCCAGCGAGCTGCACCAGTTCGTCGCCGAGGAGGCGCTGCCCGGGTCGGGTGTCGACCAGGCCGCGTTCTGGGCCGGCGCCGCGGAGATCATCAACGAGCTGACCCCGCGCAACCGGGAGCTGCTCGCGCGGCGCGACGAGCTCCAGCAGGCTGTGGACGACTACCACCGGCGCACGCCGGGCCGGCCGGCGCAGAGCGACTACGCCGAGTTCCTGACCTCCATCGGCTACCTGCTCGACGAGCCCGCGCCGTTCACCATCACCACCGACGGCGTGGACGACGAGATCGCGACCCAGGCCGGCCCGCAGCTGGTGGTGCCGCTGCTCAACGCGCGGTACGCGGTCAACGCCGCCAACGCCCGGTGGGGCTCGCTCTACGACGCCCTGTACGGCAGCGACGTCATCGACGAGACGGACGGCAAGGAGCGCGCCGGTGGCTACAACCCGACCCGCGGCGCCGCGGTCATCGCCCGGGTCCGGGAGATCCTCGACCGGAGCTTCCCGCTGGCCAGCGGCTCGCACGCGGACGCGACCCGGTACGCGGTCGACGCCGACGGGCTCGTCGTCACCATCGACGGGGCCGCCGTCCGGCTGGCCGACCCTGCGCTGTTCGTCGGCTTCCGCGGCGAGGGCGACGAGCCGACGGCCGTCCTGCTGACCCATCACGGGCTGCACATCGAGATCCAGGTCGACCGGAACCACCCGGTCGGGGCGGGCGACCGCGCGGGCGTCAGCGACGTCGTCGTCGAGGCCGCCGTCACCACGATCATGGACCTGGAGGACTCGGTCGCGGCCGTCGACGCCGCGGACAAGGTGCTCGGCTACCGCAACTGGCTGCAGCTCATGCAGCGCCGGCTCACCGCCGAGGTGGACAAGGGCGGCCGCGCCTTCACCCGGGTCCTCGCCGCCGACCGCGAGTACACGACCGCCGACGGCGGCACCGTCACCCTGCCCGGCCGGTCGATGCTGCTCATCCGCCAGGTCGGGCTGCTGATGACCACCGACGCGGTGCTCGACCGCGACGGCCGGCCGGTGCCCGAGGGCATCCTCGACGCGCTGGTCACCGGCCTGGGCAGCGTGCACGACCTGCGCGGCGACACCGCCGGCGGCAACTCCCGCACCGGCTCGGCGTACGTGGTCAAGCCCAAGATGCACGGCCCGGACGAGGTCGCCTTCACCGTCGAGCTGATGTCCCGCGTCGAGCGCCTCCTCCAGCTCCCACCGGCGACGATCAAGCTCGGCATCATGGACGAGGAACGCCGCACCTCGGTCAACCTCAGGCGCTGCGTGTACGAGGCCCGGGACCGCGTCGTCTTCATCAACACCGGGTTCCTGGACCGGACCGGCGACGAGATCCACACCTCGATGCTCGCCGGGCCGATGGTCCGCAAGGCCGCCATGCGCGAGGCGGCGTGGATCCGCGTCTACGAGGACAACAATGTCGACGCCGGCCTCGCCCTCGGTTTCCCCGGGCGGGCGCAGATCGGCAAGGGCATGTGGGCCGCGCCGGACAATCTGGCCGACATGATGACGCAGAAGATCGGGCACCCGCTGGCCGGCGCGTCCTGCGCCTGGGTGCCCTCGCCCACCGCCGCGGCGTTGCACGCACTGCACTACCACGAGGTCTCCGTGGCGGACCGGCAGCGCGAGCTGGCCGGCCGCCGCCCGGCCGACCGGCTGGAGCTGCTCACCGTCCCGCTCGCGGAACCGGCGGCCGCCTGGTCGCCGGAGGAGGTCGCCGCCGAGGTCGACAACAACGTCCAGGGCGTGCTCGGCTACGTCGTGCGCTGGGTCGAGCTCGGTATCGGCTGCTCCAAGGTGCCCGACCTGACCGGCACACCCCTGATGGAGGACCGCGCCACCTGCCGCATCTCCTCCCAGCACGTGGCCAACTGGCTGCGGCACGGCATCGTCTCCCGCGAGCAGGTCGAGGAGTCGCTGCGCCGGATGGCCGCGCTTGTCGACGCGCAGAACGCCGGCGAGCCGGGGTACCGGCCGATGGCCCCGGCCTTCGAGGAGCTGGCCTTCGCCGCCGCGCGGGCGCTGCTACTCGAGGGCGTCGACCAGCCGAACGGCTACACCGAACCGCTCTTGCACGAGCACCGGCGCGCCCAGAAGAACAAGGAGATGGTCCGCTCATGACGGCACTGCCGCTGGATGTGGCCCGGCAGATCGTCGCCGCGGCACGGGAGGCGGGGCGTAAGCACGACCTCAAGCCGCTCACCGTGGTCGTGCTGGACGCGGGCGGCCACGTCGTCGCCGTCGAGCGCGAGGACGGCGCGTCAACGAAGCGGTTCGAGATCGCCTTCGGCAAGGCGCACGGCGCGGTGGCCCTCGGCCTCGGCAGCCGGGCGCTCATGGCCCGCGCCGAACAGCAGCCGTACTTCATCGCGGCCGCGACGTCCGCCATCGGCGGCGCCCTGGTGCCGGTGCCGGGCGGGGTGCTCGTGCGTTCCGCCGACGGCGAGCTGGTGGGCGCGGTCGGCGTCTCCGGCGACACGTCGGACAATGACGAGCTGGCCGCCGTCGCCGGCATCGAGGCGGTCGGGCTCAGCCCGCAGACCGGCTGAGGAGCCGCCGGCCGGTCAGGACGAGACCCGCACCGCGTAGACCTGCTCGTGGTCCGCGGGCGTCCACATCCAGCCAGCGCCCATCCCCGAGCCCAGCATCTGGGCCGCGTTCACCCGGTACGGCTCCTCGGGGTTGGTCATCCCCCAGCGCTGTGCGATTGTGTGGGCGGCGTCGCGCGCGACGGAAACGGCCTGCTGTTCGTCCGCATAAACTCCGATAATCAGCAGCGCGGGGTCCTCTATCATGCCGCATTCGATGCAGCCCACCTTGCAGACGAGCCAGTCGACCTTCCCGCTCACCGGAACTCCCTTCCGCGACGCCCGCCGGAACTGGTCACGACAAGACTGCCGGAACAGCCCTCAGCGGCCTCGGGAAAGCGCTCAGCCAGCACCATGAGCCGACTCTAGCAAGGAATCCTCCCGCCCCCGGGGCCGACCGCCACCGTTGCCTTCCGGTGGCACCACCTCATGGGCCCACCCGATCGAAGGCCCACGTCGACCAGATATCGATCCTGGAAACTCGTGTCAGCGCATCAAAACAAGAAACATCAATCCGACTCGCAGCTTAATTACCTTCAGAATTTCCCGGCCAGATCACGAAACCGCGTAGAGCGACCACCCCGACACGGAGCCCGCCGGACGTGACACGAGGCGAGGAAAGGAAAGAGATCATGAAGGATGTCGTCATCGGCGAGTACGACGTCGCCATCGAACTCCTCTGACTCTCCCGCCCCCTCGATCTCCCTGTCGGCGCGTCACTCACCCTGACATGGACGCAGACAAACTCGACTGGAACCGGTCGCTGCGCGAGCAGTGGGAGTTCCACTGGAACCATCAGCTCCGGCCCCGACTCAACGGCCTCACCGACGACGAGTACTTCTGGTCGCCGGTACCGGACGCCTGGAGCGTGCGACCGCGCGGCACCTCGACGGCGCCCGTGCAGGGTGGCGCCGGGCGCTTCACGATTGACTTCGCCTGGCCCAACCCGGTCCCCGCGGCCTTCGCCACGATCGCCTGGCGGCTCGGTCACGTCATCGTCGGCGTGCTCGCCGCGCGCAACGCGGCGCACTTCGGCGCGCCGGCGGCGTCGTACGACACCTGGGAGTACGCGGGCAGCGCGGCCACCGCGCTCGACCAGCTCGACGCCCAGCTCGACGTCTGGCTCGCCGGGGTGCGCGGCCTCGGCGAGGCCGGGCTGCGGGTCCCGGTCGGCGCGAAGGAGCCCTTCCCCGAGGCGCCCATGGCCGATCTGGTGTTGCACATCCACCGCGAGCTGATCCACCATCTGGCCGAGGTCTGCCTGCTGCGCGACCTTTATCTGCGCACGGAACCCGCCCGTCCGCCGGCCCYGTAACCGGATCATGGAACGGCCCCGGCGAGCACCGGCGTCGGCTACGACGTGGCGGAGTCGGCCACCGCCGGGGCGGGTCCGGGGAGCGAGAGCCGGATGACGCGCTTCCACACGTTGGCCGTCTGTCGCAGCAGTCCTCCGGTGGTGTACGGGAGGCCGAAGCGTTCGCAGAGGGCGCGTACCTGCGGGGCGAGCTGTGCGTACCGGTTGCTGGGTAGATCGGGGAACAGGTGGTGCTCGATCTGGAAACTCAGGTTCCCACTCATCAGGTGCAGGAGTGCCGGGCCGTCGATGTTGGCTGAGCCCAGCACCTGCCGCGCGTACCACCCGCCGCGGGTCTCCCCCTCGACCTGTTCCTCGGTGAAGGCCTCCGCTCCCTCCGGGAAGTGACCGCAGAAGATGATCGTGTGTGCCCAGACGTTGCGGGTGACGTTCGCGGTGAGGTTGGCGAACAGGACGGGCAGGAACGCCGGGCCGGCCAGCAGCGGGAATGCCACGTAATCCTTGACCGCCTGCCGCCCGGCCTTGCGCAGCGACACCTGGAGCTGCGCCCACGTCTGGCCCCAGCTTTTCTCCCCCCGCCAGGCCCGCTCGATCTCGGTGTCGTACAGGGCGATCCCCCATTCGAAGACCGCCGCGAGCGCGAGATTATAGAGCGGCTGGGCGAGGTACGCGGGGTGCCAGCGCTGCTCCGACTTGACGCGCAGCAGGCTGTATCCGATGTCCCGGTCCTTGCCGAGGATGTTCGTGTAGGTGTGGTGCACGTAGTTGTGCGAGTGTTTCCACTGCGCGGCGGGTGACGCCGAGTCCCATTCCCAGGTGGTCGAGTGGATCTCGGGATCGCACATCCAGTCCCACTGGCCGTGCAGGACGTTGTGCCCGATCTCCATGTTCTCCAGGATCTTGGCGGTCGCGAGCATCGTCGTGCCCGCCAGCCATGCCGGTGGCAGCAGAGACGCGAACAGCACCACCCGCCCACCCATCTCCAGGCCCCGCTGAACGGCGATCACCCTGCGGATGTACCGGGCATCGCCTTCCCCTCGGCCGGCGAGAACCTCCTCCCGGAGCTGGTCGAGCGCCCGGCCGAACTCGTCGGCCTCGGCCGCGGTGAGTGCCGTCCGCCTAGCCATTGCCCACCCCTTCAAAGGTCGATCTCGACGTCGCCGGCCGCGCCCGACACGCAGGTCTGGACGAGTTCGCCCTGCGCACCGTGCTCCCGCCCGGTGCGCAGGTCCCGCACCCGGCCCGAGGTGAGCTGGGCCAGACAGCTGTGGCAGATACCCATGCGACAGCCGCTCGGCATGAGAACGCCGGCGTCCTCACCCACCGCCAGCAGCGATGTGTTGCCGCCAGCCTGAGCCTGCCGGCCACTCCTGGCGAACCGGACCCGCCCTCCGGTCCCGCCACCGGGCGCTTCGGCGGGACGGAACCGCTCCACCCTCAGGTGGTCCGCGACCCCCGCCCGACGCCACCAGGCCTCGGCGTCCGCGAGCATCCCTGGGGGTCCGCAGACCCAGGCCGGCCGTTCCGCCCAGTCCGGGCAGATCGCGGGCAGCGCCGCCATGGTGAGACGCCGGGCGGGCCCGCCGGGCACCCTGGTGTGGTGCTCGTGAAGCCGAAGGGTGGGGAACCGGGCCGCGAGCTCTCGTAGCTCGGTGCCGAAGATGACATCGTCCCGCGTCGGCGCCGAATGCACGACGACCGCGTCCGGCATCTCGCCACCCTGCGCAAGGCCGCGCAGCATCGACATCACCGGCGTGATGCCGCTGCCAGCGGTCACGAACAGCAGCCGCGGCGGAAGCACCTGCGGCAGCACGAAACACCCCCGTGGTTTCTCCAGGCGCACAATCGCGCCGGGCGGGACCCCTTCCACGAGACGACCGGACAGCTTCCCGTCCGGGAGGGCCTTGACCGTGATCGAGATGACACCGCCGGGATCCCTCGGGGCCGAGGACACCGAGTAGGGGCGCCAGTGCCACACGCCGTCGACATTCACGCCGATCCGGACGTACTGACCCGCGCGATGCTCGTTCCAGCCCGCGCCGGGACGGATCACCAGCGTGGCGACGCCGGCGGCCTCCCGCCGGACAGCCTCGACCCGCCCCCGCAACCCGCGCCGCGACCAGAGCGGATCAATCAGTCCGAGGTAATCATCGGGCAGCAGTGGCGTGGTCAACGACGCCGCGGCATCCAACAGGATTCTTCCGACGGTCACACTACTTTCTCCCGATTGCCGATTTTCGGGTGTGACGCTGACCTCGCCGGGAGCACGGAACAAGAAGAGAGCTTGCTCGGTGCGATTTTCAGACCGATGCCTCACGCCGGTGCCGGCGCGCTCGCTCGCTCGAAACGCTACACCCGCGCGTCACCTTCCGCGACCAGGCGGCCCGCGTGCCGAACTCTCGCTCGTCGTCGGTCACGGTGGCGGCGGGATGTTCTCGGCCTTTCGGTGACAGCGTGCCACCCGGCGCAGTTGGACCATGCGACCCACACCGGGGATCGCGACCAACAACGCCCCGCCGGGGAGGCGGGAGACCAGCCGGGGACGAGTGGTGGGACGGCCCTACACGGTAGAACGATCACATGCGGTGGGACAGTGCGCCGAACACCTCTTCGACCGCCTGCATCCGGAGGTCCTCGAGATCGTCAGCCTGCTGCCGGGCCCGGTCGAGCAGGTGATCGAGGAGTTGCGGGCTGAGCCCGTTGTCACCCGCCGCGACAGCCCCCAACGAGCGCCACAGCCGCGACTTGCCGTTCACACCGAGCCACAGCGTCTCCAGCTCGACCACGGAACTCATCGGCGACCGCCGCAGCAGCCGGTTGTTCAGCTTGAGCCGGCCCACCTTCTCCGCGAGCCGCCCGAGCAACGCCTTGGTGCGCCGCCGCGGCACTCCCAGATCCTTCATGATCTGCAGCAGCGCCGTCCGATCCCGCGCTATCTCAGCGGCCACGTGCGCGAGCGCGGGGCCGGCGGGAGTGCCCTGGTGCACCCGCGCGATCCGGGACGCGAGATCGACCCCCGCGCCGGCACCGGCCAAATGGTCGTTCAGGTAGGTACCGAGTAGACGCGGGTCCGGTTCGTTGGTCACGTCTCCCATGCCATCGGGCTTGCCCGCTGGCCAACGACTCAAGCCACCGTGCCGACCGACGGGCCGGGCAGCCCGACGGGCGCCGGGTGTGTGCGGGGGCGATCACAGCCGCGTGCGGGACGATGTCGGCGGCGGAAGGCCGTGTCGTCAACCACCCGCCAGCAGAGGAGCAGCCCGATGAGCCGCCATATCCAGGTCACCTTCGACGCCCACGACCCGCGCGCGCTGTCGTCCTTCTGGCGCGACGCGCTGGGCTACGTCCACCCCGGCCCGCCCGGCGTCGACCTGCCCGAGGGCGCCGACCCGCTGGCCGCCTGGGACGACTTCCTCACGCGGGCCGGCGTCCCGCCGGAGCAGCGCAACACGAGATCGGCCATCGAGGACCCGGACGGGCACGGCCCACGGCTGTTCTTCCAACAGGTGCCGGAGGACAAGACCGCCAAGAACCGCGTCCACCTCGACGTCCGGGCGGCTCCCGGGCTACAGGGCGACGAGCGGATGGCGGCGCTGGAGGCCGAGTGCGACCGGCTCGTCGCGCTCGGCGCCAAGCGGGTAAGCCGCCACGAACCCGTTCCCCCAATGGGCGCCGGCCACATCGTGATGACCGACCCCGAGGGCAACGAGTTCTGCCTGGACTGAAAGCGATCCCGCGCAGCCCCGCGTTCGGGGGGAACCCTACGGGCTAACTAGTCCAGGGGGATCCGACACACCATGACCGTAGAGACGACGAGGGCCAGAAAACGACAACGGGGGCCCGAGCGCGACAACGGGAACGGGGGGCGACGGTGAGCCCGAGTGTGATGACGGCGGCTATCGAGGCCGGGCTGGCACGGCTGGTGAACATCCGGGGTTCGATCATCCCGTCGGAGGTGTGGGCGCTGGTGGTACCCGGCGCGGGGGTGATGGCACCGTTCGTCGACCTCGACGCACTCGAACAGTACGTCCACGACCAGGGAATTCCCGCGGACGGGTATGTCGCGCTGCCGTTCGTCGGCCTGGGCCAGATCGCCACCTTGTAAGCCCCGCTCCTTTCTGGTGTTCCACGGAACACCAGGATCAATCATGGTTCGTGGTGACCGCAGCCCGCGGGGGTCTGGTGTTCCGCGGAACACCACCGTCCGGAACAGTGCGCATCTGGCACGGATTCCGGCCCGGCGAGGCAACAGTAACTCTGGACAAGACCGGAAGCGCCTCAGCCACCATGACGGGCGCGTACCCCATGGGCGACCCGCCGTACATCCCCTACTCGCGTTGCCGGACGCTGACCCGGCGGACGGGTCGGCAGCGGACCAGACCGCCGCCGACGGGGCCTGAGCAGACCGGGATCTGACCGGCCCGGGCCGCGGGCGGACATCCCGTCGTGGTCAGGACGGCGTGAGGCGGACTCGCCGGACGGCTTCACTCTCGAGTTCGACCTGCCGGACGGCGCGACCCTCACCTCGCTGTGGAACGCCGCCTACCAGGTGGACGGCCGGCACGTGACCGTCACCCCGCCGGCCTGGCAGACCACACTCGCGCCACGGGAGTCGGTCGACGTCGGCTTCGTCATCGCCGCTCCGGGCGGCGCCACCGACCCCCTCGGATGTCGGATCAACGGCGAGGACTGCACGCCCGGCTCGGGCGGCTCGGGCGGGTTCGCGCCGTACGTCGACACCTCGCTGTACCCGCCGTTCGACCTGGTCGCGGCGGCGCGGACCGCCGGCCTGCGTGACGTCACGCTGGCCTTCGTCGTGGCCGGTGGAGGCGGCTGTACGCCGAAGTGGGGCGGGGTCAGCGACCTCACCATGGACGGCGTGCCCGGCCAGATCGGCCGGTTCCGTGAGCTGGGCGGCGACGTCCGGGTGTCGTTCGGCGGGGCGTCCGGCACCGAGCTCGCCAGTGCCTGCGGCAGCGCGGGCGACCTCGCGGCCGCGTGCCGCAAGGTGGTCGACGTCTACGGGGTGACCCGCCTCGACTTCGACGTCGAGAGCGGCGCATTGCCGGACGCCGCCGCGAACACCCGGCGCGCCCAGGCGATCGCCCGGCTTCAGCAGGAGGCCGCGGCCGGGGGCCGGCCGCTGGAGGTCTCGTTCACGCTGCCGGTGCTGCCGTCCGGCCTGACCCAGGCCGGCGTGGACCTGCTGGCCAACGCCCGGGAGAACGGCGTGACGGTGAACACCGTCAACATCATGGCGATGGACTACGGCGACGGCGCCGCGCCGAACCCGGCGGGCCGGATGGGCCAGTACGCCATCGACGCCGCCACCGCGACCCAGGCCCAGGTCAAGGGCGTGTTCGAGCTGTCCGACGCGCAGGCGTGGGGGCGGGTGGCCGTCACCCCGATGATCGGTGTGAACGACGTCGCCAGCGAGGTGTTCACCCTGGCCGACGCGCGGCAGCTGGTGCGGTTCGCGTCCCAGGTCGACCTCGCCTGGCTGTCGATGTGGTCGCTGACCCGCGACCAGCCCTGCCCCGGCGGGCCGGTGCCGTACGCGCAGCCGACCTGCGGCGGCATCGAGGCGCAGCCRTTCGATTTCACCCGCGCCTTCAACGCCGCCCAGTGAGAAGCCGCCCAGTGAAGGGGACCGCCATGCCGAACCGCCGCACGTTCCTGTTGACGGCCTCCGCCGCCGTCGCGGGTACCGCCGGAGGCGCCGCGTGGGCCTCCGCCGGCGGCCGGGAGCACGCCGCGCTCGCTGCCGGCGCGGGCCTGCCGCTGACCGTGGTCAACCACACCTACCGGTACGCCAACAACCAGATCTGGCTCTACGTCGTCGGCACCGACCTGATCACCGGCCGCCAGGTGTACGCCCGCCGGGACGGCGGCCTCGCCCAGGTCTCGCTCGCGGACAACGGGCCGGACGGTTTCGCCGACCTCTCCATCCCCCTGGTAGCGGACGGCGACACGCAGTTCGTCGTCCCGAACGGGATGTCCGGACGGATCTACGTGTCGACCGGTTCGAAGCTGCGCTTCAAGGTCGTGGTCGACGGCGCGGGCAACGCGGCGCTCCAGCACCCGGCCGGCTGGGTGCGCGCCGACCCCAGCTTCGGCGTGGTGCACGACTTCGTCGAGTTCACCCACAACGACGCCGGCATGTTCTGCAACACCACGGCGGTCGACATGTTCAGCGTGCCGATGGCCATCGGGCTGCGCGGCAGCGCCGACCAGACGACCGGACGGCTGGCGCCGGGCGGCCGGGCCGCCGTCTTCGACGCGATGCGGGCACACCCGGTGTTCGCCCCGCTGGTCGTCGACGACGCCGGCGGGGAGGGCACCCGGGTCGGCACGGTGAACGGCGGCCTGCTGCGCTTCGACGGCGGGGTCGCGCCGTTCGTCCGGCCGAGCACCCGCGACGTCCTGTTCTGCGACGGCGCGCTCGCAGCGCCGAACGACGGCGTCACCGGGCCGGTGGCCGCCGTACTGGGAGCCGGCTTCAACCGTTCGACGCTGCTCACCCAGCCAGCCCAGCCGGCGACCGAACCCGCGGGCTTCTACCGCGACCCGACGACCAACCACTACGCCCGGGTCCTGCACGAGCACAGCGCGGACGGCCGAGCGTACGGATTCGCCTTCGACGACGTCGCCGGCTTCGCCTCCTACATCCAGGACACCGCGCCGACGTCCGCCACCCTGTGGCTCACGCCCTTCTGACCGCCGACGGCCGTCGCCGGCAGCCCGGGTGGACGGTCCTCGTAGCCTGAGTCCGGAAATCCGTGGGACCAGTCGATACGGATGGCTGGCCGCGGCGCGGGAGGAGGGGGTGGGAATGGTCGTGCGGGTGCCCGTGATCGCGCTGACCGGATACCTGGGTGCCGGCAAGACGACGGTGCTCAACCACCTGCTCCAGGCCCCTGGGGCACGCCTTGGGGTCGTGGTCAACGACTTCGGGGCGATCAACGTGGACGCCGCGCTGGTCTCCGGTCAGGTGGACCAGCCGGCCTCGATCGCGGGCGGCTGCCTGTGCTGCCTGCCGGACACGGACGGCCTGGACCAGGCGCTGGAGAAGCTGAGCCATCCCCGGCTGCGGCTGGACGCGGTGATCGTGGAGGCCAGCGGCGTCGCCGACCCGCCGGCGCTGGCCAGGCTCATCCGGTTCAGCGGTGTGGACCGCGTGCGCCCCGGCGGTCTCGTCGACGTGATCGACGCCCCCGCCTACTTCGACACCGTCGACACGGGCGGGCTGCCGCCGGCCCGGTTCGCGTCCGCCTCGCTCGTCGTCATCAACAAGACCGACCGGATCCCGCCGGCGCGGCGTGCCGAGACGTTGGCKCGGATCACCGGCCGGGTGCGCGAGAGCAACCCGCACGCCCACGTCGTCGACACGACGCACGGCCGCGTCGACCCGGTGCTCGTGTTCGACGCCGCGAACCCGTACGACCCGGTCGACGAGCTCCCGCTCGCGGCCCTGGCCCGGCACGACCACGAGGACGGTCACGACCCGCACCCGCGGGTCGACGCGGTGACCGTTCCCGCCGCCGGTCCGATCGATCCCGGCCCGCTGGTCGACCTGCTCGAGGATCCCCCCGCGAACGTCTACCGGCTCAAGGGCACCGTGACCGTGGAGACGGCGCGGGGACCGCGCGGCTATGTGGTCAACGTCGTCGGACGGGAGATCAATGTCGCGACCAGACCCGGCGCTGTCAGGCCCGGCGCTGTCAGGCCCGCGGCGGACGATGCCAGCGGTCTGGTCGCGATCGGCATGCGTCTCGACCAGGCCGCCGTCCGCGCCCGTCTCGAGGCGGCCCTCCAGCCGTGCCCTGGTCGCCCCGCCGCGGACGGGGTCCGCCGCCTCGCCCGCTACCGGCGCCTGAGCACCTGAGCACCTGGGCGGGCCGCTCCCTGGGATGTCCCAGGGCGTCCTATGAGAAGGCCTTCACCTGTGGAAGTACCTCCCCAGCCAGCATGCTCACCTGCTCGAGGTAGCCCTCGCCCTGATCGGCCGGCGCCAGGACGAGCTCGGTGCAGCCGGCCGCCCAGTAGCGGTGCAGCTGCTCGACAACCTCGCCCGGCCGGCCGGCGGCGAACAGCCGCGCCGGGAACCCGGCCTCGGAGTCGGTGATCTTCGCCCACGCGGCCGCGGCGCTCACGGCGGCACCACCCGACGGATCCACGTGTACCGGGACGAGCATTCCAGTCGTGAAAGGGACCTCGACCCGCCCCAGCTTCTCCCGATACTCGAGCAGAAAGGCCCGGCGCCGCGCGAAGCTGTCGGGGGCGAGGAGATAACCGATCCAGCCGTCTCCGTACGTCGCCGCCCGACGCAGCGACACCTCTTTCCAGCCCGCGAGGAGGAACGGGACGTCCGGCGCGCCCGGCGCGATTGTCACGTCCGGACGCCGCGCGCCCGATCTCAGCAGCGACTGCACCTGGCCGAGAACCGACTCCATGCGACGTCCGCGCTCCGGCAGCGCGACACCCGCCACCTCGAACTCGCCGGGGTATTCGCCCCCTACGCCGACTCCGACGCGCAGGCGGCCCGGAGCGAACGCCGCCAGTGTTCCGAGCTGTTTCGCCAGGGCCACGGGATTCCGCAGGCCCACGAGCATCACGCACGGCCCGAACGAGACCCGCTCGGTCCGCGCCGCCACGACGGAAAGGGTGACGACCGACTCCAGCATCGGATGCGGGTGCAGCAGGTGGTCGCCGATGTAGACGCCGTCGAAACCGGCCGCCTCCGCCCGCCGGGCCGCCTCGACCACTCGCGCGGTGTCGACCGCGCCCGTGCCCGGGTTCGCCACCGTGGGAAGCATCAGCCCCACCGCCGGGCCGGTGGTCGTCACCGGCTCACCGGCCGTTGCCGAGCAGCGGTGGGAGCGGGCGAGCCGAGGGCCGGGCTACGCGGCGGGATCGGGCCACAGGACCTCCTCGCGGACCGCGACGAACCAGGACTCCCGGACCAGGTCGTCCTCGTTCCCGGCAAGGTTCTCCGCGAACCACGCGATCCGCGCGCGCAGGTCGTCGAGATTGTCGAAATAGACCTCGTTCACGGCGTCGTACGGCCAGTCGCCCACGTCCCGCGACAACGGATGGTTCTGCATATATGCCTGCCCGCGGGCCACCGGGGGAATCGGCACCGCCCCGACCAGGCCCGCGCGACTCCGCCAACGGTCGAAGAACTCCGCCTGGGTGAGGCCCGCCGCGCGCGTCGCGAGAGCCATGTGCTTCAGGCTCTCACCACCGTCCCGCCACCGCCGCGAAAGCCATTCCTCACCGCGCATCACGTGCTCGCGGGCCACCACAATGCCGCTGGCATCCCGTTCAACCGCGCGGCCGAGCAGTTCGTCGACCACTGCGCCCTCCGGTGACGCCAGCCATGACTCGAACCGCTTCAGGTGCTCCTCGTCGTCGAACCACTCCTGGCCGACGGCGTCATGACGCGGTTCGGGCGTGACCTCGTCCAGCACGATTCCCGCGGTTACCCGGGAGGGCCGGACGTCCGGCGGCGCGGCCGCGGCGGCACCCATGGCGGCGCGCCAGGCGGGCACGAAATCGTCCGGTGCGCACCCCCGGGTGACCAGTAATATCCGCTTGATCATTACTCTCCTATAGCCAGCCAACCGAGCCGCGGGATCGACCACTTCACCCGGCACCCAGCCCTCCTGCCCGCCGCCCGCCGACGCCCGAACCGGTGACCAGCCTCGTTCGGATGCAGGCGAGGAGCTCGTCGACGTCGACGGGCTTGGTGATGTAGTCGGTCGCGCCGGCGTCGAGGCACTTCTGCCGGTCGTCGGGCATGGCCTTCGCGGTGACGGCGATGATCGGCAGATCCGCGATCCGCGGCATGGTGCGGATCGCGGTCATGGTCGTGTAGCCGTCCATCTCGGGCATCATGATGTCCATCAGGACCAGGTCAATGCTCGGATCGGACTGCAGCATCTCGATGCCCCGGCGACCGTTCTCGGCGTGGATCACGTTCAGCCCGTAGAGCTCGAGGATGCTGGTGATGGCGAAGACGTTGCGCACGTCGTCATCCACCACCAGCACCGTGCGCCCGGTCAGCTGGTCGTTGTTGTAGGCCGCCTGCCGCGGCGGACGCCGGTCGTCCGCGGGCGGCGCAGGGGCGGCGAGGGCGGACGGCGCGCCGACGGGGCGCGGGTCGCCTGACGAAGGCTCGGTGTCACTCAGGGCCTGCGTGCGGCGGGGCCGAGGAACCATCTCGGGCTCAGTCGGCGGCGGGGGAGCCAGCGGCAGCCGCAGGCTGAAGGTGCTGCCCCTGCCGAACTCGCTGCGGGCCTCGATCTCGCCGCCGAGGAGGGCGGCGACCTCACGGCAGATGGACAGGCCGAGGCCGGTGCCGCCGTAGCGGCGGCTGGTGGTGCCGTCGCCCTGCTGGAACGCCCCGAAGATGCGTTCGAGGTTCTCCTCGGCGATACCGACGCCGGTATCGGTGACCTTGAAGGTGACGCTGGGGGTGGCCGGTGACAGGTCCCCGCCCGGGGTGGTGACGATGGCGAGTTCGACGCTGCCGCGCTCGGTGAACTTCACCGCGTTGGAGAGCAGGTTGCGCAGCACCTGCGCGAGGCGGTGCTGATCGGTGAGGAGATCGGCCGGTATGCCGGGGGCGAGATCCACGGTGAACCGCAGGCCCTTCTCCGCGGTGATCGGCGAGAAGGTGCTCTTCATGTCTTCGGCGAGATCACGCAGAACGACCCGTTCCAGGTGGATGTCCATCTTCCCGGCCTCGACCTTGGAGAGGTCGAGAATATCGTTGATCAGCTGAAGGAGATCCGAGCCGGCGGTGTGGATGACGTGGGCGTACTCCACCTGCTTGGCGGTGAGGTTGCGGCTCGGGTTCTGCGCCAGCAGGCGGGCGAGAATCAGCAGGCTGTTCAGTGGTGTGCGCAGCTCGTGCGACATGTTCGCCAGGAACTCGGACTTGTACTTGGAGGCGAGCGCCAGCTGCCGGGCGCGTTCCTCCAGCTCCTGGCGGGCCCGTTCGATCTCGGCGTTCTTGACCTCGATGTCGTGGTTCTGTCTGGCCAGCAGGGTGGCCTTCTCCTCCAGCTCCGCGTTGGAGAGCTGGAGGTCTTCCTGGCGGGACTGCAGCTCCTCGGACCGGGCCTGCAGCTCGCCCGCGAGCCGCTGGGACTCCTCGAGCAGCGCGTCCGTCCGCGAGTTCGCGATGATCGTGTTGACGTTGACGCCGATCGTCTCCGTCAGCTGGTTCAGCAGGTCGAGGTGGACCTGGGTGAACGGGGTGAAGGAGGCGAGCTCGACGACGCCGAGCACCTGGTCCTCGAACAGGATCGGCAGCACGATCAGCGTCACCGGGGTCGCCTCGCCGAGGCTGGAGGCGATCTTCAGGTAGTCGGCGGGGGTGCGGGCAACGATGGACCGTTTCGTCCGCGCCGCCTGCCCGACGAGCGACTGGCCGAACTCGAACCTGCGCGGCATGTCGGGGGTGGGCCGGTACCCGTAGCTCGCGATGAGGGTGAGCGCCGGGGCGTCCACGCCCGCGTCGGCGAGGAAGAAGGTGCCGTGCTGCGCGTCGAGCATCGGGGTCAGCTCGTCGATGACCAGCTGCGCGACGGTCTCCAGCTCGCGGTGGCCCTGCATGAGTCCGGCGATGTGGGCGAGGCTGGTCTTCAGCCAGTCCTGTTCGTGGTTGGCGCGGGTGGTCTCGCGCAGGGAGCGGACCATCGCGTTGATGTTGGCCTTGAGCTCGGCGACCGCGCCCTGTGCGTCGACCGTGATCGACCTGGTCAGGTCGCCGGTGGCGACCGCGCTGGTGACGGCGGCGATGGCCCGGACCTGGCGGGTGAGGTTCCCGGCGAGCTCGTTGACGTTCTCGGTCAGGCGCTTCCAGGTGCCGGAGAGTCCCTCGACCTCCGCCTGGCCGCCGAGGATGCCGTCCGTGCCGACCTCGCGGGCGACCCGGGTGACCTCGGCCGCGAACGAGGAGAGCTGGTCCACCATCGTATTGATGGTCGTTTTCAGTTCGAGGATCTCACCGCGGGCGTCGACGTCGATCTTCCTGGTCAGGTCACCGCGGGCGACGGCCGTGGTGACCTGGGCGATGTTGCGCACCTGGCTGGTGAGGTTGTTCGCCATGAAGTTGACGTTGTCGGTCAGGTCCTTCCAGGTGCCGGAGACGCCCTTGACGCTCGCCTGGCCGCCGAGGCGGCCGTCGGTGCCGACCTCGCGGGCGACCCGGGTGACCTCGTCCGCGAAGGCGCCGAGGGTGTCGACCATGGTGTTGATGGTGGAGGCGAGCGCCGCGACCTCACCCTTCGCCTCCACCGTGATCTTCTGCGAGAGATCACCCCGGGCGACGCCGGTGGCCACCTGGGCGATGGAGCGCACCTGGCTGGTGAGGTTCCCCGCCATGACGTTGACGGATTCGGTGAGGTCGCGCCAGGTCCCCGACACACCTTTGACGTCCGCCTGACCACCGAGACGACCGTCGGTGCCGACCTCCCGGGCCACCCGCGTCACCTCGTCCGCGAAACCCGAAAGCTGATCGACCATCGTGTTGATGGTGTTCTTGAGCTCCAGGATCTCGCCCCGCGCCTGCACGGTGATCTTCTGGGAGAGGTCGCCCTCCGCGACCGCCGTCGCGACCTGCGCGATGTCACGGACCTGGCCGGTCAGGTTTCCGGCCATCGCGTTGACGTTGTCGGTGAGGTCCTTCCAGGAGCCGGAGACGCCCGGCACCTCGGCCTGCCCGCCGAGCTTTCC
Source organism: Parafrankia soli (assembly GCF_001854695.1). Lineage (GTDB taxonomy): Bacteria > Actinomycetota > Actinomycetes > Frankiales > Frankiaceae > Parafrankia > Parafrankia soli. Next base: position 27,854 of record NZ_MAXA01000227.1, on the reverse strand, counting down.
CTCGGTGCCGACCTCCCGGGCCACCCGCGTCACCTCGGAGGTGAACAGCGCGAGCTGGTCGATCATCCCGTTGAAGACGGTGGCGATCTCGTCCATCAGCTCGTCGCCGACGCGCGGCAGCCGGGTTCCGAAATCCCCACCCCGCACGGCGGTGAGACCGGCGAGCAACTGACGCAGCGCCGGGTCGTCCAGCTGGGCCGGGGTCTGGTTACGCGCCGTTACCTCAGTCACCGTGTCGTCCTCCAGCCCGGTCGTGCGGCCGCTGTGCCAAGCGGCGCGAGAAGCGGCATGAGAGATGTCCCGATCCTCGCGGATGTCCCGCAGTAGAGTAGACGGATTAAGTCTCACTTCTTGGTCACATACCGCTGCCTGGTCAGACCGCCACTCCCCGAAACCCCACTACCCGGAGCGGACGAGGAGAGGTGTGTCCCGGGCGTCGCAGAGTAGCGCCGACCCCCGCGACCACACCGCGACGGGGCTACTCCATGTGATCGCCCGTCAGCAGCGGGAGCTGGCGGAGCTCCGGGCGCGGTCCGCCGCCGACGCTCTGATCGACATGGCCGTCGGGGTCCTGGCCGAACGGCTGCGCTGCTCGGTCACCGAGGCCGGTGACCAGCTGCGCCGTCTCGCATCCGCCTCCGGGGTCACCCCGGACGAGTTCGCCGCCGAGGTGCTCGGCGGGACCACCAGAACACTCCATCGACCCCCGCTCGACGACGGCGCCCGGCGCCGCCTGTGGCTGGCCGAGGCCGCGGTCAGCCACGCCACCGATGGCTGCCCGGTCGCCGAGGCCGTGTTCACCGAGGTCCTGGCCCATCAGGGTGCCGTCGCCGTGGCCTTCTGGATGCTGGAATCCGATGGCGCGCTCACCCTGGTGGGCGAGACCGGCCTGGGGCCGCTCGAGGCGAGCCGGTGGCAACGCATCCCGCCGCAGCTGGACTGCGTGGCGATGCGCGCGGCCCGCGGCGCCACGCCGCAGTGGTGGCCCGAGGGCTCACCGCCCGAGGCGAACGATCCGACCGACGTCCCGACGGATGTCCCGTCCGACGTCCCGGCGGGCGGCCGGGCGGGCGTCGGCTCGGTGCCGCGGGTGGGTCCCTGGCTCGGGGCGCGGGCGGCGCTGCCGTTCCTGCAGGCAGGCGCCGTCGTGGGCGCCATGGAGATCTGCTGGCCCGCCCCGCTCGCGGAGTTCACCGCCGGGCTCCGACGCGAGCTCGTCGCGCTCGCGGACCTGTGCCTGCGCGGCCTGCACCCGGGCGGATTCTCCGCCGACACCCGCTCGGCGCAGCCACAGACCCTCGGCGGGCGAACGGCCTGGCTACCCGCTCTCCTCGACGCCGTCGCCGGGTCGGTGCTGCTGGCCCACGCGGTGCGCGCCGAGGACGGCGAGATCCTCGACTTCCACGTCGACCACGTGAACGAGGGCTTCGTCGACCCGGCCGGCAGGCACCCGGCCCAGCTGCGTGGCCGGCGCCTGCTCGACCTCTACCCGCTCATGGCCGCCGACGCCGGCCTGCTCGAGCGGGCCGTGGCGGTCGTGCGTACCGGCGAGCAGTACCAGGCCGACGGCATCGCCCTGCTCGTCCTGGTCGACGACGTGCTCGTCGCCGAGGAGCTCGACGTCCGCATCGCCCCCTTCCTCGACGGAGTCGTGATCAGTTGGCGGCCGGTCGGCGGCGGTGGCGCGGGCGGTTCCCTGGCCGGCCACCTGCAACGCCTCGGCCGGTTCGGCGGCTGGCAGGAGGACGTCCGCACCGGGGCCGTGCGCTGGACCGACCACGTCTACGAGCTCTTCCAGCGTKACCGCACGATGTCACCCGTCCCGCTCGACGACCTCGATCCGCACATCCACCCGGACGACCGGGCGGCCGTGGACCACCTGCGTGACGCGCTGTTACGGCTCGGCCGGGCCGCCTCGGGATCGTTCCGGGTCATCGGCAGCGACGGGACGCTGCGCCAGCTCCGCGCCTTCGCCGAGCCGGTGACCGACGCCGCCGGCGTGACGGTCGCCGTCCGTGGCATCTACCAGGACCTGACCAGCCACTACCGCACGCAGGTCGTCCTTGACGCCACCCGGGACCAGCTCGCCGATTCGGAGGCGCGGGCCGACGGCCAGCATCAGCTCGCGCTCGCCCTGCAGCGGGCGATCCTGCCCAGCTCCGAGGAGCCCGTCGACCTCGGCGGCCTCGCGGTCGCCGTCCGCTACCGCCCCGCCGAGCAGGAGCACCTTGTCGGTGGCGACTGGTATGACGCGGTCACCCTGCCGACCGGCGAGGTCCTGCTCGTCGTCGGTGACGTCGCCGGGCACAGCATCAGGACCGTGGCCGGCATGGTGACCCTGCGCAACAGCCTGCGCGGCCTCGCGGTCACCGGCGCCGGCCCCGGGCAGCTGCTGCGCTGGCTCAACAACGTCACCTACCACCTCGCCGACAACATCACCGCCACCGTCATCTGTGGCCTTTATCGTCCCGCCGAGCGTGCGCTGCGCTGGGCCCGCGCCGGGCATCTGCCGCCCGTGCTCGTCCGGGACGGCTCCGCCCACGCCCTTCCGATGCCCGACGGGCTCCTGCTCGGCGTCGAACCCGATGTCGACTACCAGGAAACCGTCCACGTTCTTGAGCCGGACGACGTCCTGCTTCTCTTCACCGACGGCCTCATCGAACGCCGCGGAACCGGGCTGGACGAATCCCTCCACGCGCTGCTGCGGATCGCGGCCGCACCGGGCTTCGACGTCTCGCACCGGGCCGATCACCTGCTCGCGCACACCACCCCGGACACCGACGACGACACCTGCCTCATCGTCATCCGACAGACCTGAACAGGCGCGATACGCTGTCACCCACCTCAACCAGGCCGTTTTTGCTGCCGAAGTAGTGGTAGATCTGCGCCTTGTCGCTGCCGGCCTCGGCCGCGATCCGGGAGACGCCTTCCGGGACAGGCGCCGAGGTCAGCGCAGCCCGTGCCGACGGGCCAGCCGGACGAAGACGTCGTTGTACCCGTACTCCCGCAGCGCGGCCTCCAGCGTGCTGCGGTACGGCCGGTCGACCGCGCCGTTGCCGAGCTCCCGGAGCATCTCGGTCCACCATTCCAGCGGAGTCGCACCGCCCTGGACGAACTGGCGCGCGCGGGGCAGACCGATCTCCTCGAGCAGCTGAGACGCCCGTACCCCGGCGCCGAAGGCCGCCGCGAGCTCCGCGCGCAGTTGGGTCATCTCCTCCGGATCGAGTTGGATGTCCGGTGCCGACCGGACGTGCTCGGCAGACCGGACGTGCTGGGTCGACCGGGCCGCGAGGGCCAGGACCGCCTCGACGCGCGTGCCCGCCGCGCCGAGGAAGACCAAGTCGTCGTCGAGCTGGTCGACCACGTGCTCCACCAGCCGCCGGTCAGTGGCGAACGGGTCGCCGTCGCGAGGCACGGTCCCATCGGCCGCCAGGATCGCCGCCATGTTGGCCCCGGAGATCTTCACGCTGTGCCGCATCTCCGTCATCCTCGTGGTGACGGTCGTCAGGTCCACCTGGTCGACGTGAAGCTGTTGCACACAGGCGGCGACGCGGTCCGGGAACGGGACCGGGTCGCGCAGGAACTCCCGCAGCCGTGCTCCCCGTTCGTCGAGCCGGTCGCGCAGGCCGTGGACCGCCTCCCCGCCGTCCCGAACACGCCACTGGTAGCGGACCTTCGCCGCCCCGGCCAGATAACGTTGGAAAGCGGGCGCGGCGGCGTCCCGGCGGTTCCACGTCCAGGCGACCAGTTCTCCGTCCCGTGAGCCCGGAACCAGGACAAGCAGCCTCCGCTCGATCTGGTCGTCCGCCGGAGCGGCCGGTTCCCACACTGCGAACCCCAGGCCGGTGGTGGCACCGCGTTCCTCCCATCCGGGCGTCTGGTGCCACCCGGACCAGGCGCTGGCGCAGGTGCGGGCGAGCTCGGGGGCCGCGGTCACCACCGCCCGCGGACCCGCCTCCGAGCGGCCGAGATGCCCCTGGTAGAGACGCACGGCGCCGACCAGCGAGGCGGGCGGCTCATCCGCCACGCCGCTCCACTGGTCCTCCGGCGCGGACCAGTCGAGGGCACCGTCGTCCACCGCCGGGGCGAGCATCACGGACAGACAGAGCAGGTCATGGTCCCGCCGGAACAGCGCCTGGTGCGTCCCGTCGCCCAGGTTGAGCTGGGCGGCGAGCAGACCTCGGGAAGGCAGGTCGCCAACCGAACCCGGCAGGTCGGCGGGCACTCCCAACCGGTCGAGAGCCGATCCCATCTTCAGAGTGCGGCGGCACGCCGACCAGACGTCCCGGAGAAACCCGTACGCGTCCGCCGCTTCGGGCCCATCCACCGGAGCAAACAGGTGGACAACGAGTTCGGCCCCCCAGAGCTCGTGCGCCGCTGGTTCAGGCCCGGCACCCGCGGTCCGGCCGGCCGGTGGAACCGACCCCGAGCGTCCGGCCACCCTCAGTGGCCGGTGTCGGCCGGGGCCGGGATCTCCGACGACCCGGGGCGCCGACGGTTCCCGGGGCCGACGGCGTCGCGGCCCGACACCTCGGTGAGAACATGAATCATTCTGTTCACCCGTTCCCGGACCGGTGGCGTCATGGGAACAAGCGGCTCCTCGCCGAGCCGGCTGGCGCGCTTGCGCACCGCGAGATCCAGCCGCAGCACGGCATTGTCGAATTCGCCACTGTCCGCCGCGGACCATGCGGTTTCCAGATTATCGACGAGAACACCGAACCGTTCCCAGGCTCGCGGCGCGAGTCGGGCCGCGAGAGCCCTGCGCAGCGGCACCAACCCCGCGTCAGCGTTCACCGTCGGCATCTCAGCACCGCCTTCCACACGGCAAGCCTACCCAGATACTCGTCCCGGCCCGGCCGGCTGTCACCATGGCGGTACCCGCGTAACCAGTTCGGCGGACCGGGCACACCCCGGACCGGTCCGGGGTTACCATCACAGCGACTCAGGAGAGTACTGCTCGTGTCGCTGACGATRCTCCCCCAGATCGCGCTCCGCCCGCGGCGGATCCACGTGGTTCTGAACTGGGTGAAAACCCCTACCACACCCCAGCTCGACCTCATCCTCGTGCTCCCCGCGAACAATGCCGGGGTGGCGGGGTCCGCGCGCGCGATTCAGTTCGCCGATCCTACGGATCCCACTGATTCCAGCGCGGCGGTACGGCATCTGGGCAGGACGGACGCGGCGGTGTCCACCGACCGGGCCCAGGTCGACCTGAACGACGTCCCCCCGCGGTACGACCAGATCCTGATGGCCCTGTCGGCCACGGGCGGCCGCGTGGTCGACGCGCCCGAAACACGGCTGCGCCTGATCGACGCGGAAGACAACACGGAGATACTCCGGATCGATCTCGCCCCGGGCCCGGCGGACCTCGTCCACATACCCGGCGAGCTGTACCGGCGTGCGGACGGCTGGTACTACCGGGCGGTCGGATTCGGATTCACGGACGGGCTGACCGGTCTGAGCTTCCGCTTCGCGGTCCCGATCAACGACATACTGCGGCGTCAGCAGGTTCCTGCCACCGATGTGGCACCGGACGCGGCCGAGGGCAAGGAAGAGAGCAGGCCGGAGAAGGCCGAACGACGCGCCTCCTCCGCTCGTGCGGTAACTCCACTCGGGGACGTGAAGCTGCTGCCCGGCGCGTCCGCGACCATCAAAAGGCCCCAGCACGAGATCACAGCGGAGCTGACCTGGCGACGCAAGGACAAGGACCTCGACCTCTACGCGCTCTACATCGACAGCGACGGTCGCGAGGGTGTCTGTTACTACCGTGACCAGGGCTCCCTCAAGCGGCCGCCGCACATCTGCCTGACGACCGGAGACCGCCATCGGGGCCGGGAGGCGATCGTGATCGCCCGGCCGAGCGCCTTCCGGCACATCCTCATCTGCGCGTACTCGGCGGTCGAGAACGGCATCGGGTCGTTCCGTGGATTCCGGGCGGTCGTGGAGGTCGACGACCATGCCGGTTCGGTGATACAAACACCTCTGTACCACCGGAACAGCTTCTCCTACTGGGTTGCGATAGCGCGCATCGACCTCACCGCCGAGGAGGAGGCCGTCATCGAACACGTGGAGACATACTCGCGTCCCCGCAGCGAGCGACGACCGGTCCTCCGTGGTGACGGAACCTTCGTCATGGACGCAGGGCGAGTGGAGTTCAAGACACGTTGAGAGACGGCTGGCAGGTTTCCCCCCGGCACCGGTCAGCCCTGCGCCACAGGCTCGGCACCAGCTGTGCTTATATTTGCTAGGACATCGGGGGACGTCATGATCTTTTTTGTCACGCCCAGCGCCGGTTTCACGTGTCGCTGCCGCTGGTCCGGCGGCGCACCCGGATTCCCCGAGGTGGCCACCGGCCCGGATCCGGGTAGTAGCCCGTAGATCTGTTTGCGCGGCGTCAGACAAGTACGTACTTCGCGACAGCGTTTTCTTGCCTGAGAGAAAGCATCCGCCACACCGGAGCCACACCGGCCCACCTGTGCTCATCGCGGAAGATGAAATCCGCGACGCGTCCGGATCTCAGCGACGGCGCGGGGAGGCGCCACCGCACGGTCGTCCATCGCGACACAGTCGTCTACCGATTGGCCTGCCGACATGCACGAAGATTCCAGCCGACCCCTGCCGACGGGGCCCGACCCGACCGCTGGCGGTCCGGTCGGCAACGACGCGGGCGCCGGCACCCGCACACCACCAACTGACGCCACCAGCTGGTGGAACGGCGACCCCATGGTGCCCGCGGCGCCCGGCGAGGACACCCCGCCGGCCGCCGGCGCCCCGGAGCCGGGCGGGTCGGTCCCATGGGACGCCGGCGAGCCGGACATGCCGACCGCCGCCGTGCTCGTGTCGGTCGTCGAACGCCTGGCCGCCATCGAGGCCACGCTCACCGACTTCCACCGGCGGGCCGATCATCGGGAAGCCGTGATTGACCGGCTCCACGAGGAACGCCTCGAACAGCGCTCCGGTGTCCGTCGCGCGCTGCTGGACCCGATCGTGACCGATCTGATCAGGTTGTACGACGGCCTCTCGGCCGAGTCGGAACGCATGTCCGGCGGTGGCGACTCCCGTACCTCGAACCTGCTCGCCAGCTTCGCCGACGACGTCGAGCTCGCGCTGGAACGGTGTGGTTTCGACCTGGTCCGCCCACAACCCGGAGACCGGTTCCAGTCCGGGGCCCAGCTTGCCGCGTCAGTCGTGCCGACCGACGACCCCGCCCGGCACAACACCGTCGCGGAGGTCACCCAGGTCGGCGTACTGGAGCGGGACACCGGCCGGGTGCGACGCCCCGCGCGTACCCGGGTTTTCCGCAGCCGGCGGCCTGGTTCCGAGGGCAGCGACGCCACCGAGGCATCCCCAGCCACCCCGGCGCCCCCGGCGCCCCCGGCACCCACCGCGCCGACGCCGCCCAGCCCTGCTCAATCCGGTCTCTGACACCAACCCGGTCTCCGACACCTGCGAGGATCCATGGCAACCTACGGTATCGACCTGGGGACGACCTATTCGTGTGTCGCCTACATCGACGACACAGGGCGGCCCGCCGTCACGAAGAACATGGTCGGCGAGGACACCACGCCCTCGGTGGTCTACTTCGAGACTCCTGACAACGTGGTCGTCGGGCGGGACGCGAAGAACTCGGCGAAGCTCGAGCCCGACCTCGTGGTGTCGCTCATCAAGCGGCAGATGGGCCAGGACGTCGAACTCTCCTTCCACGGGAGCACGCACACTCCGGAGAGCATCTCCGCACTGATCCTCAGCGAGCTGGCGCGAGCGGCGACGGAGTTCACCGGCGAACCAGTCCGGGACGTCGTGATAACGGTGCCCGCGTACTTCGGCGTGGCCGAGCGGGAGGCCACCCGGAACGCGGGGCGGATCGCCGGCCTGAACGTCCTGAACGTCGTGCCGGAACCGGTCGCCGCCGCCCTGCACTACGAGGTCGTCRCCCCCGCCGGCGAACGCACGATCCTGGTCTACGACCTGGGCGGTGGAACGTTCGACACGACCGTCATCCGAGTCGCCGGCAACGAGATCAACGTCGTCTGCACCGACGGCGACCACCATCTCGGTGGCGTGGACTGGGACGAGAGGATCGTCCGGTACCTGTTGGAGGGTTTTCTCGCCGAGCACCCCGATTCCGAGGCAGGCGACAACGAGGACTTCCTCCAGGAGCTCACGATCGCCGCCGAGGAGATGAAGAAGGCGCTGAGCAGTACCACGTCGCGCCGGCACAACATGCGTTTCGGCGGCGACACCGCACGGCTCGAGCTGACCCGCGAGGAGTTCGAGCAGATCACCGGCGAGCTGCTCGAACGGACCCTCGACATCACCGAGCGGACCGTCACCACCGCCCGGGAGAAGGGCGTGACGTCGTTCGACGATGTCCTCCTCGTCGGCGGCGCCACCCGGATGCCGGCCGTCGCGGCCCGCCTGAACAAGCGATTCGGCTTCGAGACGAAGCTCCACGACCCCGACCTCGCGGTCGCGAAAGGGGCAGCCCGGTTCGCGCTCATCGAGTCGGTGAAGCTCCAGCTCCCCGAGGACTCGGACGCGGCACCGGGAACACAGGGCGACTCCCGTACGTCCGCCTCGCCGGCGGCCGTGCAGCGGGTCGCCGACCAGCTGGGCATCACGACCGAAGCCGTCCGCCAGCTCGCGGAGAAGAAGGTCCGGACGGTCGTGCCCCGCGCGTTCGGCATCAAGGTCGTGGATAGCGCGGACCCCGCTCTGAAGCGGCTGAAGGTCGAGCACATCCTGCCGCCCAACACGCCGCTGCCCGCCTCGCCCGACACCGAGCGGTTCGGGACGGTCGAGGACAACCAGACCGGGATCGAGATCGAGATCTGGGAACAGGCCGGAGCCACGGTCTCCCCGGAACTCGCCGACAACGCGGCGATCGGCCGGGGTCTCATCAGCGGCCTGCCACCGCTTCCGCGTAACTCCCCGATCGACGTCACCTTCACCATGAACGAGACCGGCGTGCTGCGGGTACACGCGGTGGAACTGAAGACGGGAAAGGACCTGCACATCGAGCTGCAGATTCAGGGCCTCACCGAGGAACAGGTCGAGAAGGCGCGCAATGCCGTGGCACGGTACACGCTCAGCGAATAGCCGCCCGTCCGAGGGTGCGGCGGGCATCTACGCCGCGCCGGCGGGACCGGCGAATGGACTGCACGTCATCGGGGGTCTGAGGAATGGCGTTCGACGTCGAGGCGTACCGGAAGGGCGTCGTTGATCCCGCCCGGAAGCAGGGAGTGCCAAACGACCTCTTCACGCGCTACGCGCTGGACGAGGCCACCGCGGGTGACAAGGAGCTGTTCGAGGCGCGGGTCGAGGAGGTCACGAAGTACTGGCGGACTCTGAAGCTCAAGAAGACCCACGCCGCCGTCGCGGATGCCCTGCTCGCGGCGCACGCGGAGCTGAAGGGCTCCGGCCAGCTCACGCTTGCGGCCTTCCGGGAACGCCGCGAGCGGGCACACAAGGAGGAACAGGAGTACCTGGACCGCCTCGTCACCGCGCTGGCCGCGGCGAACCCGTGTATCAGCGAGACGATGGTGGGCCGCCTGATCTCGGGGACCGCGGGGGCCGCCGGTGCGGGCAGCGGCGGGGGTGCACTCGGCGCGGCGACCGTCCGGGCCGCGCTGAAACGGCACAACCTGCGGGTCATGGACCGGGAGTGGAAGCTCCCGGTCGGCCCGCCGCCGAGTCAGGCGCGCTCGTTGCGCGAACCGCTGGCCGTTCTCGGCCTGCGCCTGTCCGCCGACGTCGTCTTCGGCGCCGAGCGGGTCCGGGCCGGCTTCAGGCTGCGGGACGGCTTCCGGCTGGTGTCCGAGCCGGCCGTCGTCAACGAGCAGGAGGTGACCCGGGCCCGCCAGGCCCGCGCCCGCGCGGCCCAGGACGAGCGCCAGACCGCGGCCGAGAACATCTTCGTGATCATCCTGGGCTCGGTGCGCTCCCCGGCCGGGTACGACACCCTGATCGGCTGGGAGGTCGTCGAGGCGCTGCGCGGCGGGGTCGAGGCGGGTCTACCCGCTCGCGCGATCGCCGACCAGGCGGCCTCCCTGGGCCTGGTCCTGGAGGAGGCCGAGGAGCTGGCGGTCACGCTCGCCGAGGCCTGGCGGGGTGGCGCAGCCGGGTCCGGGAACGCCGTCCAGGAGATCCACGACGCGCTCGCGGCCGGCCGGCTGCGCGCCGCTCGCCAGCTTGCCGCCGCGTTGCCGGACGCCGAGCGGGCCGAGATGTCCGGACAGGTCGAGGCGGCCGAGGCCAGGGTCCGGACGTTGCTGACCGGGGCGGACGAGGCATGGTCGCGTCACCGGCCGGAGGAGACCGCCGCGCTGCTGGCTGAGGCTGCCGAGATCGCGGCCGATCACGACGACATCCAGGCCCGGCTCCGCGCGATCCCGCCGCCGCCACCACCGTCGGTCGAGGCGGGGGCCGACGGGACCCGGGTGAGCGTCCGGTGGGCACCCAGCCCCGCCCGCACCGGCGAAGTCRCCTACCGGCTGGTGCGCGCGACCGGCCGAGCCGCCACCACGCCTGACGCCGGGGAGCCGGTCGCCGAGACACCGGCCAACACCGCGGTCGACGAGACCGCTCCACTGGGCGAACGGGTCTTCTACACGGTCTTCGCCACCCGCACCGAGGGCATCTGGTCGCCGGGTGCGGATGGCGCCGCCGTTCTCCTCACCCCGGAGGTCCAGGACCTCGTGCTGGCGACCGACGCGGAGTCGGTGACCGGCACGTGGCGGGCGCATCCGGGGATCCACGAGGTCAACGTGCGCCGGACCGAACGTGGCATGACCGGTCGCGGGACGAGGCCGACCTCCGTCACGGCCACCGGCTTCACCGACATGCGCCTGCGGTCGGGCACGGCCTACCAGTACCGGATCGAGGCGGTGTACCTCGGAGCGGACGGGGCTCGGCGCGTCTCGGCCGGGCTGGTCGTCACGGCCCGGCCGGAGCGGCCGCCTGAGGCGGTGAGCGACCTCGCCGTCGAGCTTCCCACCGAGACGGCATCGTCCCCGTCCGGGACGTCGACCCGGTCGGACGGGTTGTCGGCGCTCGTTGTCTGGACGCCGCCGACAAGCGGGACGGTGCAGGTGCGGATGGCCTCCGCGGCACCAAGGTGGGCCGCGGGGACCACTGTGTCAGCCGCGGATGTCTCCCGGCACGGCGTCGCGCTGCCCGGCGCACCCGTGACCCGGGCCGACGGACGGGTCGCGCTGCCCGTCCGCCCGCGGCACGGCCGCGCCTTCCTCACCGCGGTCACCTGCGCCGCCGGCGGCTCCGTCGCGGTCGTCGGCGCCACGGTGCCGATCTCGCTGGCGGACGCGGTCCGCGGGCTCACAGCGGCTCGGTTCGGCGATGCCGTCCGGCTGCGCTGGGACTGGCCGGAGGGCGCGAGCCTGGCACGGGTCCAGTGGTACCCGGCCGGCTCCACAGGCGACGGGCCGACCGGTGAGGTGGAGATCCGACCGCGACGCTACATCGACAGTGGCGGGCTGGAGATCCAGGTCGGCTCGGATCCGGTCACCGTAGCGGTCCGGACGGTGACCGGCGAGGAGGAGGACCGTGTGGTCTTTCCGCCGGTCACCGTGCTCGTCCCCGGGCGCGGTGTCGAGGTGACCTACGAGCTCCGGCCGGCGCGGCTGCCCTGGCCGCGGCGGGCCGTCCTCGAGGTGGTGTGTGACCGCACCTGCCGGCTGCCACCGCTGGTCGTCGTCGGCAGGTCGGACGGGATCCTGCCGCTGAGCGCCACCCATGGCACCGCGCTCGCCCGTCTCCCGGCGCGCGACGTCACCGCTCGGAAGCGGGCGCTGATCACACTTCCGGTGCCACGGCGCGGCGCCTGGGGGCTCGCCTGCTTCGTCGACCCCACCGCGCCACCCGAGGACGCGAATGCCCAGGTGACGTTGGTCCGCGCCCGACGGAGGAGGTGACCCGATGAGCAGAAAGCTGGTCTGTCCGTACTGCTACCAGCAGTTCGGGGAACGGGAGATCTGGTTCCGGTGCTCCGGGCGTCCAGGCCCCACCGGAAAGTCCTGCTCCAGTCAGCGGGATGAACGCCTGGCGAAACGGATGGGATTCACCGGCCAGCTTCCGCCGGCGTTCTCGGCGGACGGCCGGAAGCTGTCCACCGTCCATTCGGACTGTCGAGCCGAGACGAACTACCGGTTGTGCCCGGAGTGCCACAGTCAACTTCCGGTGCACTTCGGAAAGATCGAGAATCGGCTCATCGCGCTGGTCGGTGCGAAGGAGAGCGGCAAGACCGTTTTCATGACCGTTCTGCTGCACGAGCTGATGCACTCGGTCGGAATCCGGTTCGACGCGTCGGTGCTGGGCGCGGATGACGAGACCCGGGACAGCTTCCGCAAGCGGTACGAGGCCCCGCTCTACGACAACCACCAGCTGGCCGCCCCCACACAGCGCTCGACGACACCGATGTCACGCCGGCCGCTGGTGTTCACCTTCACAGCGCGCGGACGCGGCCTGGGCCGCCCGCGTCAGGAGCGGACCGTGCTGTCCTTCTTCGACACCGCCGGCGAGGATCTGAACTCGGCGGACAGCGTCGAACAGAACGTGCGCTACCTCGCCAGCGCCGCCGGCATCATCCTGCTGCTCGACCCACTGACGATGCGCGGTGCCCGGGGGCAGGCGGACCCGGACGCCCCACGCCCGCACGAGCAGGGCCTGGACAGCCCGGTGAGCGTCCTGGGCCGCATCACCGAACTGCTGCAGCGGGCATTGGGGACGAAGCCCTCCCAGCTGATCGGCACCCCGATCGCCGTGGCGTTCTCGAAGATGGACGCGCTCACGCGCGGTCTGCCCGAGGAGAGCCCGCTGCGGCGGTCGCAGCCGGTCGGCTCGCGCTTCGACGCGGCGGACAGCAGGGACGTCCACGACCACGTGCGCGCGCTGCTCGACGAGTGGGAGGGGTCGTCCATCGACCAGACCCTGCGCCACAACTACTCGCGCTACCGGTATTTCGGGCTGTCGGCGCTGGGGGCCGCCCCCACCGCCGACCGGCGGGTGGCGACCGGGGTGGTCCAGCCCTACCGGGTGGCCGACCCGTTCCTCTGGCTGCTGAGCGAATTCGGCGCCATTCCCAGAACAAAAGGCTGACGGCGGAAGAGGCCGAGATGGTGTTGAAGCAGCTGTACTACACGTCGTGCGAGGTCGGCCTTTCGGGATACCCCGGATTCCAGTTCAATGCGGCGAGCCGCGGGGTCGCTCCGGAGGTGATGCGGCGGGTCGAGTCCTTCACCGCCTACGACCCGCCGGGCTCGCTGCCCTACAACGCGGATGCCGCGGCGCTCGCGGCCTGCCCGGTGAATCTCTGCTTCGACCCGGCGGAGGACACCGGCGTGCTGGCGAACGTCGTCTTCGTGGGCACGGACTACTCGAACCGGTTCGGGAACTACTTCGCGCACGCGTTGGTCAGCGAGGACGTCGCCACCGATCTCGGGGAGGCGTTGCCCATCGAGCTGTGGGGCGCCCCGATCTGGACGGCCAGCCCGAGGACCGACGGCGCCGAACTGCCGGAGCTGGCCGGGCCGCCGCCACGGGGAAGGCTCGACCGCCGGCACGTCGCCGCCTTCCTGCGTGCGCATCCCGGCCGCGCCGCACTGCCCGCCCTGGTGTCCGCGGCGGCCAGGGTGATCACCGGCGAACGGCGAACGATCGTGCTGATCGAGCGGGACAGCGGGGCCGCCGCGAACTGGATCGGCGCCGTCTCCTACCTGCTGCCGCCGGCGCTGGCCCGCCGGATGTCCTTCGCCACCTACCACCACCGGCCCGCCTACAGCGACCTGCACCTGGTCGCGACGGTGCCCGACGCCGACGTCGACCGCGGTGACGGCGCGTTCGCGAGCTTCCTCCAGTTCGACATGCCGGCCAACCGGAGCAGCCAGGTGCCGGTCGAGCCGTGGGCCGCCCTGCTGGCCGAGACCGGCGTGGAGAACGCGGCCGAGCTGTGGGCCGCCGCGGCCGAGCTCGGCGGCGGCCTGCCCGGCCGCTCGGGAGAGTGGCATCCGCTGCTGGCCGCGGCGCTGTTCCGGCACGGTCACCATGCCTCCGGCGCCGGGCCGGCGGTGACGGCCGCCGCCGCGACCGCCGCGCGCTGGCTGGGCCGCCAGGCACCCTCGCTGGACGCGCGAACTATCGAACTGATCGGCGTCGGGGCTCTGGGGGTCCTCGCCGGGAGCCGGCCGCCCGGCACCGGCGCCGCACTCACCGCCCTCGCGGCGGCCGCGGCGGAGGCCGGCGCCCCGCCGCTGGCCACCGAGATCGAGAAGCTCGCGGTGGACATCGAGGTGGACGGGCTGCTGGCGCACGAGCCCGTCAAGGGTGCCGGTGCCGCCGACGCGGTGCCGCTCAGGTCGCCTGCCGGTCGCGCCCACGCCACCGACCGCTGCACGCGGGCCCTGCGCAGATGCACCGCCGAGGTGGCGGTCGATCTGCTCCTCCTGGCTGCCCGGGAGCGGCTCGACCTGGACAGCGCCCTGCTACGGACGGCCGGAGAACGCGTCGTCGGCCCCCGGCTGCTGGCCGAGCCGACCGAGGCGACGGCACGGCTGGCACGCGGCTGGCCCCAGCTGCGGGCGGGGGTGGTGCATCACCTCGCCGCGGTCGCGGCCCGCGAGCCGGACCGTCTCGTCGAGGCGCTCACGCACGGCCTCGGTGAGGCGCTGGACGACGACGACACGCGCGCTGCCCCGGCTCTGCACGAAGCCCGGCTGATCGCCGCGTCCCGCCGCGACCCGCGGCTGCGGATCGACATGCTGGCGGAGATCGCGGTGCTGCGGGCAAGCGGTCCGGAATCGACGGGCACACCGGCCGTGGACGCGGACCTGTTGCGGCGCATCTGGCCGCACGGAAGCTGGACACCGGGCGAGGCACTGCACGCGCTTGAGGTGCTCGACGAAGCCAGCCTGAATGCTCCCGCCACCGTGGCCTGGCTGAACGCCGTCCTCACCCGCGAGTGGCCGGCGACGGCCGCAGCGGACGGCGACCATCTCGAGGACCTCGAAGCCCTCTGCCGCGCGCTCGAGGGAAGGTCAGCCGCGTCCCGACTCAGTGACCCCGCACGCGCGACGATCACCCGGATGACCACGGTCGGACGCAGACTGGCCGCCGCCACCGGCCCCGGCCGCCAGGCCGCCGTCCTGACCGCCGGGCTCGACCGGATGCCCGAGACGCAGCGGGCACACCACCTCGGCAAACTGACCGACCTGCTGAACAAGGCACCGGCCGGGGACCTCCCCGAGATCTTCGCGTCGTGCCCCACGGAGGCCGTGGAGCACTACCTGCTCGACGTCGACACCTATCTCAGGGCCGACCGTGCCCAGGCGGACATCGCCGGCCGTCTCTTCTACGCGGTGGTCATCCTGCGGCGCAATCCGTCCCGCAAGGTCCGCGTCGTCGCCACGGTCATCGAGGACCGCCTGCTGGACAGGCTGATCACATGGCACTGGCAGGACCTGCGCGCCCTGCATGTCTGGATCAGGAAGCTCGATCCCGCGGTGGCCACGGACTTCGCCAACTGGCGGGACCTCAACGCCGCCGGATGGCTGCGCCGGACCCTGACGCGACGTCGGCTGGAGAAGGAGGCCGACGCGCCACGGAGGGCGGCGGAGAAGAAGGCCCGGGCCGAGCGGAAGGCCGCGGCGAAGAAGAAGGCCRCCGCCGCGCAGAAGGCCGCCGACAAGAAACGCTCGGGAAGCGGAGGGAAGAGCGGTAAGAACGGGAGATCTGGGACAGAAGCCCAAGGGAAGGCTGCGGCGAAAAAACGGAACCCTCGTTAGCCGACCGTCACTGTTCTCCAGTTCTGCGATTCKGGGACGCATCCATGAACCACAGCTCGCGGGCGGGGAGGTGAGGCGATGATGGGCTCACTGATCCTGCTGATCATCGCAATCTGGCTGGCCTTCTTTTTCTTCACCGTGCCCGGGCCGTTCATCGCCGGCGCCGCGGCCCTGTACGTCGCCGGGGCACTGGTCGTCGCCTATTTCCAGGAATTCGGCCGGGCGATGGGGCTGGGACCGAACCCCGCCGCCGCCACGCCGGAACAACCGCCGCCGCGGCGCACCGAGGACGGGAAGGAACCGGCCTACCGGCAGTACCTGTTCGGACAGGCCCGTCACGATCTACGGCACGCGCACGGTCTCGTCTGGCCGCGGCTGGCCGCGCTCGGCCGGAATCACCGGCGGTGGGTGAAGAACACCTTCTTCGGCTACGGGGCGATGGACTGGCACTGGCCGGTGGGCGTCGTCCTGATGGTCGGCCTGTTCGCCGGGACGATCCTGGGCCTCGCCGTCATCTCGCTGGTGGCGACGGCCCAGGGCGTGGTGCTGCTGGCCGTCTTTCTGCTGGCGTTCCTCGGGATCTACCTGCTGCGCGGCATCGACACCGTCCTGCTGTGGATCCGCGGGGTGCGCATCACCTGCCCGTCCTGCTACCGGCGCGGCTTCTACCCGTCCTACGAGTGCCGGAACTGCACCGTCCGCCACCATGACGTGCGGCCGGGCAGGTACGGCGTCGTCCGGCGCGTCTGCGCGTGCGGGGAGCGCCTGCCCACCCTGCTGCTGCTGGGCAGCCACCGGATGAACGCCTTCTGCGCGCACTGCGAGGCTCCGCTGGCCGAGAGCGTGGGCACCGCCGCGGAGGTGGTGCTCCCGGTGTTCGGCGCGGCCGGCGCCGGCAAGACCCGGCTGATGATCGTCATCATGATGGCGGTCGAGGCGATCGCCGGACGCAGCGGCGCCACTCTCACCCTGGCCGACGAGGACACCCGGAAATGGGACGCCCAGGCCCGCCGCGAGCTCATCAGGTCGGACAAGGTCGCGAAGACCGGAATCCGGCTTCCCCGCGCCTACTCGCTTTACGTCGAGCCGCGGCGGGGCGGCCGGCGACTCATCCACGTCTTCGACCCGGCCGGCGAGTACTTCAACGAATCCGAACGCCTGCAGGAGCTGCAGTTCCTCACCCTCGCGCGCACCTTCCTGTTCGTCGTCGACCCCCTGTCGGTAGACGCGCTGTGGGCCCGGCTCGACCGCGCCGACCAGAACCGGTACAGCGGCGTCCGGGCCAGGCGCGAACCCGAGTTCGTCTTCGCGCAGACGGTCCAGAACCTCGAGGCGATGGGCGTGCGGACGAAGAAGGCCCGGCTGGTCGTGGTCGTGAGCAAACGCGACCTCGTCAGTCGGATCCTGATCGAGGACGGCGTGGAGGACGGCGAGGAGGCCCTCGTGCGCTGGCTCGACGAGAACCTGCACCAGGGAAACATGCTGCGGTCCATGCGGCACGCGTTCGGCGAGGTTCAGTTCTTTCTCACCACCTCCATCATTTCTGACGACAGCCGGGTCGACGACAGCATCGAGAAACTGACGTCCTGGACGCTCGCGCGACAGGGCCTGCGGCTTTCGGGGTGATATCTCGATGAACACGAGAATGGCAACACCGGACGTCCCCGCGGAGCGGGGGCGGTGAGCTCCGTGGAGATACAGCCGTACCGCCGCTGGCGGCAGGCCCTGTTCTGGATATCCATGCCCCTGGGCGGGCTGGCGATCCTCGTGATCGTGGGTCTCGGCGCGACGGTCGTGGCCGCGAACCGCCCGAGCGACAACCACAGCCGGTCGAGCTACTCGGGCCCCACCGGCACCTACACGGACATCACCACCCGGGCGTCGGTCTCGGCCAGCCGAACCGCTCCCCCGGCCCTGGACGGCGCGGGCGCGACGATCAGCTACGACGCGACGAACATGGTCGACGGGACCCCGTCGACCGCCTGGCGCGCGCCGGGCGACGCCACGGATGTCGCCATCGTGTTCACGCTGCCCGAACCGGTGCGGCTCGCCGCCGTCGGCCTCGTTCCCGGCTACGCCAAGCAGGACCCCGCCACCGGCGTCGACCGCTTCACCCAGAACAGGCGTATCTCCCGGGCGCGATGGGTCTTCGAGGACGGGACCTCCGTCGAGCAGGTATTCCAGGACACCGCAAGAATGCAGAGAACGTCGGTGGACGTGGTGACGGGACGCATCCTCCTTCAGGTCCTCGCGACCGTCCCCGGCAGCCCCGACTTCGACTTCACAGCCGTGTCGGACACCCAGATCGTCGCGTCATCCTGAACAGCGCAGAGAATTGACCAGCTGTGACACCGCAAAGGGTAACTGCAGTGCGTGGTAAGCGGGATTCGGGAGKGCGGGGCTGATGGCCGGGCAGATGACGGTGATTCGGACCGCGGCTGTGCCCTGCGCGGAGGTCGACGAGGCGGTCGCCGAGGACGAACGGGCGCTCGGAGCCGCGACCGACCTCGTGGCGAGGATCGCGGCGGCCCAGAACCTCACCATCTCCCTGCAGTCGCGCTTCCACTGCCATCGGGATCTCGCGGACCTCGACCGGGCCATCGAAGTGATCAACGAAATCGGCCGGGATGTCGACACGGCTCATCCCGGCCGGCTCATGCTCGACGCCCAGATGATGTCCTGTCTGATCACATCCACCCGGCTGGAGGATGCCAGGCGGGCGCGAGAGCTCGGAGCGCGGCTGTACCGTCTGGCGGGCCAGCTGGGCGAGATAAGGGCGGGTGTCGCCGTCATGCTGGGCATGGCCGCCATGGTCTGCTTCCGGCACACGTCCTCCGTCGAGGACGCCGAGGAGTTCGTCGTCCTCCTCGAGGAGGCGGTCGGCGGCGTTCCGGCCAGCTCGCCGTCCAAGCTGATCGTCCAGGGCGCACTGATCGCCGCGCTGTCCGTGCGGTACCGGCTCAGCCCGAACCGCGAACGGGATCTGGACCGTGCAGTCGAGATCTTCGACGAGCTCGACCCGGCAGCGAGCGGCGGAGACAAAGAGGGAGTCGTCCGCTTCGCCTGCGGCGCGCTGGTCGACGGCCTCGTCGACCGGCACGAACGGCACCACGACCCGGCCGACCTGCGGACCGCGCGGCGAATCCAGGACTACATGCCGGTCGGTGAGGCGAGTGGTGGCCTGACGGAGAGCCCCGCGGCGTGGCATCCGCAGGCCTTCCGGCACTACTCCTCGTTTCGGCAGACGCAGGACCCCCAGTTCCTCGATCAGGCTATCGAGGAGCAGGACCGCGCGATGAGCGACCCGAGCCGGTCCGGCAAGCAACGCGCGAGTTACGCCTACATGCTCGCGATCTGCTGTTTCACGCGTTTTCTCCTCTACCGGGGCCGCCGGTTCGGGGATCTGAACCGGGCCATCGACCTCGTCCGCGAGGCACGCCAGGACTGGCGCGACTTCACCCTCGTCCACAGTTCCGCGCAGCTGCTCGCCCGCTTCCTCATCCAGCGCCACATGAGCCTCGGACGCCCGGCCGATCTCCGCGAGGCCCGCGTCGTGCTGGAGTCGGCGCTGCGGACCGGAGAGGTGGAGAACCGGACGAAGTCCTCGATCCTGATGCTGCTGGCCTACTGCGAGGCGGTCCGGGCCGAGCGCGACGGCGACGACGAGGCCGCGGACCGGTCGATGGACCGCTTCGAGGAGCTCACCCGCCTGATGCCGGAAGGGTCGATGGAGGCGATGGCGGTGCAGACGACACTCGCCAACGCGTTGCAGGCCAAGGCGTCCACGAGCCAGCTTCCCGAGGACGCCACCCGGGCGTACCGGGCGTCGCGCGCGGTGTGCTCGCACGCGGGCGCGAGTCCCCTGGCGACGGTGCCGTGCGCCGAGGGCTGGGGCCATCTCGGCTGGCGGCGGCAGGACTACGCGGAGGTGGCGGAGGCGTACGGGCACGCGGTCACGGGCCTGCAGGCCATCTCCGTTCTTTACCCGCGGCGCGAGGACAAGCAGGACTGGCTGGGCCGCGCCGGGTCGATGGCCGCGCGCGCGGCGTTCGCGCTGGCCCGCCTCAACCGGGCCGAGGAGGCGGTCGAGGTGCTCGAGGCGGGACGGGCCGTCCTGCTTTCGGAGGCCCTGGACCGCCAGCGGGTGGACCTGGACCGGCTGGGCGCGGTCGGTCACGGCGAGCTGCGGGAGCGGTACGAGCGCGCCGCGGCCCGCGGCGCCGAGGCCGAGCGCAGCTTCGAGCCCGACTTCGACATGGAGTACGTCCCGGTGTTCGATCCCACCCTGCGGGATCCCGAGGCGCCACTGCGCGAGCTGGCCACCGAGCTCGGTGACGCCCGCGAGGAGCTGCGGCGGGTGGTGGGCGAGATCAGGTCCGTGCCGGGCTACGAGTCCTTCCTCCTCCCTCCCTCGTTCGCCGACGTCCAGAGGGTCACGCGGGCCGACCGGGTCCCGTTGGTCTACCTGGCGGCCACGCCACGGGGCGGCCTCGCCCTCGTCGTCACCGCGTCGAAGGTGACCCCCGTGGAAGTGGTGTGGCTGCCCGAGCTGACCCTGGCCAACCAGCGCAGGTGGGTAGGGCGGTGCGTCCAGGCCGCCGAGGAGGACGACCTCGACGCTTACGAGGAGGCGTCCCGATGGCTCGGCCGGGCGGTGATGGACCCGGTGCTCAGGCTGCTCGCGCCGTACCGGCGGGCCGTGCTCATGCCCGGCGGCCTGCTGGGCTCCGCGCCGCTGCACGCGGCGAGGCTGGCGGAGACCGTCGGCGGCGCGGGCACCTACGCGCTCGACCGGCTCACCCTCGTCTACGCGCCCAGTGTCCGCGCGCTCGCCGCCACCCGGATCGCGCCGGGCCCGGCCCGCTCGGGTGATCTGCTGCTCGCCGTGGCGGACCCGGCCTCCTCGGGTGCCGACCCGCTGCCGGGTGCCCAGGTCGAGACCGACATCGTCGCGGCCCATTTCGGCCCCGAGGCCCAGGTCCTGCGCGCCGGACAGGCAACCCGGGCGAGAGTGCTCGCGGCGATGTCCGGATCCGACGTGCTGCACTTCKCCTGCCACGGGGTGGCCGAGCCGATGGATCCGCTCAGCAACCGGCTTCTGCTCGTCGGCGACCAGTCGATGACGTTGCGGGACATCGGCGGGCTCGACCGGATGAGCCCCCGGCTGACCGTGCTGTCGGCCTGCCAGACGGCCGTCATCGGTGACGACCTGCCGGACGAGTTCGTCAGCCTCGCCACCGGCCTGCTGCAGGCCGGATCGCCGGGCGTGGTGGCCACGCAGTGGTCGGTGGACGACGTCGCCAGCGCCGCCCTGATGGCCCGCTTCTACCAGCTCTGGCGGGATGACGGAGTGGAAACGGCGGAGGCCCTGCGGCGGGCGCAGCTCTGGGTGCGCCGGACGACGAACGGCGAGAAGGTCCGCGAGTTCCCGGATCTCCTCCGCATACCCGACTACGGTCCGCCGACCGACGCCTCGCCGGCCGTTCGCCATGCCTGGGAGACCCGACGGGCCCACGAGCATCCCGTCTACTGGGCCGCGTTCACCTTTCTCGGCAGATAGGTCATCCCACGGCGAACCGCACCGCGGTCACGGACACGGTCACGGACACGGACACGGACACGCCAATAGATCCATCAGTTGAAATTATTCAACCCGCATCGCCCCGGAAATTCCACTAGCATTTCATTGTAAGCACCGCGTATGGCGGCGGTCCCAGTTTCTCCATCTCGGGCAAACAGGCCTGACCATGGCAGCCCTCGCTCCCGCCAAAACGCGGCCCGGTTCCCGCATGTCAGTACCTTTCCGAGATCCGCGCCTCGCTCCTGGCAAATCCTCACCGGGCACCGCCGGTCGCGACCGAGTTCTGAATTCAGCTCGCCGAGCCGAACTCCGAAGGAAACGACATGAGTCACGCACTTCACCATGCCCTTGAGCCGAGTGCCGAATACAATGTCGACCTGACGGTGACTGCCGGGCGCTGGCCCGACGGGCTGACCGGGAACGTCTTCGTCATCGGGCCGTCGCAGCCGACCGCCGTCGACTTCATGTTCGCCGGGCCGGGCCTGCTCACCCATGTGGACCTCGAGACCAGGCACTGGCGGACGAAGCGGGTCGTCACGCCCGACCTGGCTCTTCTCGGCGGCCTCAGCCGGGCGTTGCCACCGGCCGAGCTGGCGGGACTGACCGCCGGCGGACGGCCGTCCCTGACGAACGTGTCGCCGCACTTCTTCGGCGACCGGCTACTGCTCACCGGGCTGAGCCAGCGGCCGGTCGAGTTCGACCCGGCGACGTTGGAGTTCAAGACGTTTCTCGGCGGGGTCAGCGAATACCCCGAGGTCGTCGCGCATCCCCTGTTCCCCGGTGTGCGGACGGCGGCGCACCCGGTCGAGGACCTCGACGACAGTTGCATGTGGTGGTGCAACACGAACCTCCGTCCCCGGGGTTTGTCCACCTCCGACATGGAGGGACCCATGTGGGTGGTGCGCTGGGACGGGCACGGCGACGTCGAGACGTGGCACGTGCCCGGCGCGCACCTGACCCAGGGCGTGCACGAGATGACAGTGACCCAGGACTACGTGATCTTCACGGAGATCGGGTTCCAGCCCGAGCCCGGCACCGTCGCCGGACGTGGCCGCACCAAACCGCATCTGCCCTTCACCGACATCTATCTGGTGGCCAAGCGCRACCTCACCGTCGCCCGGCGGGGCCGCAGCGTGCCGGTGACCCACGCCCGCGTCCCACGCGAGTCGTTCCACCACTTCGCCGACTACCGCCAGGACGGCGACGACGTCACAATGTACCTCGCTCATTCGAACGGCTGGGATCTCAACTACGCGCTCACCGATGCCGACAGCGTCTGGGGAACCGGATCCGGCCTCGCCAAGGGCCTGCACGGCTTCGTCTCCGCCCCGGTGGACGCTTCACCGGTCGGCCGCTACGTGATCGACGGCCGAACCGGTGAGGTCAGGGACAGCCGTGTCTTCCTGGACGCGGAACGCCACTGGGCCACGCTTCTCTATGGCCGTGACATGCGGCGGCCGGGGCTCGAGCGCGGCCGCTACCTGTGGCAGTCGTACTGGGGATGCGACACCGAGATGCTGGCGACCCGGATCGTCGAGATGTACCGGGATCACCCCTATCGCGTTGTCCCGGTGGACCAGTTGCCGTCACGGGAGATCCCGTCGTCCCTGGTGTGCATTGACCTGGAGACGATGACCGAACAGTCGGCCTGGTCATTCCCCGCCGGCACCACCAGCGAGTCACCCGTGTTCGTTCCCGACCCCGCGGGCGGCCCCGGCTGGGCGGTCATCTTTGTTCACTACTCCGACCGGACCGAACTTCAGGTGTTCGACGCCCTGTCTCTCGGCGCGGGGCCCGTCGCCGTCGCCACCGCCGAGGGCCTCAAACTGTCCGTCCAGTTCCACTCCGCGTATCTGCCCAGCATCCGTCTACGTGACACGGGCTACGAACGTTCGTTCGCGGCCGACCTCGGCGACGGCTGGCGGGATTTCTCGCCGTCCGCCCGCGGTGTGATCAGTAAGGTGCTCGAGCAGTACGGCTGAGCGGAGGTTCGGTCTCGATCCCGCCGAGCTGCCCGCCCACCTTGCCGAACGTGGCCTGACGCTGGTCTCGGATCGGTCCGCGGGATCAGTCCGCGCGCGATGCCGCCGCACATTATCTCGAACCATTCGGTCGGCACGAGCCGGCAGCCGCCTTCTATCGCATCGCGGCGGCACGGGTAGTCGGCCACCAGGCCTGACCAGGCTGCGCCTGGCGCGCGTCTTTACGAGGGCGGCAGGCGATCGCCACGGCCGCGTCATGCGCCGCCCGCATTGTGCGGGCAATCAGCTGGGTCACGTTTCCTTTTGTGGCTAAGATACTGATCTTGTGAGCTGGGCGGCGACACCGGTCGGGCGGGGTGTGCGTGCCTCGACGGTGGCCGGGTTGGCGGTCGCTCTCGCCGTTCTCGCGCACGTGGCGGCCTGCGGTGAGCTGCCGAGCTCGCCCGTGACCGCCTGCGGTGGTGCCCTCGCGGCCCGCGTGTGCTGGGGCAACGCCGCCCGGCGGATGTCGCCGCGGCGTATCGCGGGTCTGGTGGCCGGCGTCCAGGCCGGCCTGCATCTGGCATTCGCCATGACCGTGCCGCCGGAGCCCGGGGTGAACACCCATCACGGCTTCTCGACCGGGACTGCGGGCACGGCTCACAGCGCCACGGGAATCGACCTCCTGCCCGGCGGGCCCAGGATGGCGCTGGCGCACGTCGGCGCCGCGCTGCTGCTGGCATGGTGGCTCTCCGCCGGAGAACGACTGCTGTGGCGGGCCGCGCGTGGGGTCGCGGTGGTGGCGCGCCGGGCGGTCGGCCACCTGCGCCGCCGGCGACGTCCGGCTGTGGCCTGCCCGCTGCCCGCCCGCACGGAGCCGCGGCGGCGGCCTCCGGCGCGCCGGGCCCCGCAGCTGGCCCAGCTTGTTCATCTGGTCGTTCGCAGAGGTCCACCGAACCTGCTTCCGGCCTGATCAGCACCGCCAGAGCCGTCCGTCGCACACAGGCCGGACGGCCTGTTCGCGATGCCCGGATCCGGCCTGTCGCCACCCGTCCGCATCTGACGCGGCACGGGATCCGACCGCGGCCACTGCCCGTGTGCGACGCCGCGGCGGTGCCGCATGTCCTCGACAAGCCTGTTCGGAGAACCCCTGTGACCACGATCGACCAGGCGGGGCTGCCCCCCGACGACCAGACCACCCCTCCCACCGACCCGACCACGCACGCTGCCGACCCCGCCGCGACGCCGGGCGTCCCGGAACCACGGCAACCTGATGCTCCCGACGCGTCCGTACCCGACCCGTCGTCCCCTGGCACGTCGTCCACCGACACGTCGAGTTACCCGCCCGTGTCGACGTCCGGTGGAGGGCGGCGGCTGCTGCTGCGGCTGCACTTCTACGCCGGGGTGCTGGTCGCGCCGTTCCTGGTGGTCGCCGCGCTCGACGCCCATCCCGAAGGCACCTTCAGCTCGGTGCTCACCGGAGACGCGCCCGACCGGACCACCCGGGTGGTCCTGAACATCCCCGACCTGGGCGACAGGCAGCGCACCGTCTACGTCGACCCGTACACGAGCCGGGTCCAGGGCGAGCTGACCACCTGGTGGGGCAGCACGCCGCTCACCACCTGGCTGGACGACCTGCACCGCAACCTGCATCTCGGCGCGTTCGGCCGGCATTACTCGGAGGTCGCGGCGAGCTGGCTGTGGATCATCGCCCTCGGTGGCCTGGCATGGGAGCCTCGGCGTCTGGCTGCTCATCGGCCTGCTGTTCCTGTCCGCAACCGGTCTGACCTGGTCTCGCTACGCCGGGGCGCACTTCTCCTCCGCCCTGGACGCCGCCGACAGCCACACCCCCGATCTCGACACCGCCCTGCCCCAGGCTGCCCCGCGGGCGGCAACGGTGGGATCGGTGGAGAACACGAGGGCCACACCATCGCCGGTGCCACCGAGACCAGTTCCTCGGACGCGGCAGGTGTGGACAAGGTGGACCGGATCATCGCCGCCGCGCGCGGGGCGGGCCTCGACGGACCCGTTGAGATCACACCACCGGCCGAGGCCGGCACGGCGTGGACTGTGGCCCAGACCGACCGGCGCTGGCCGGTACGACTCGACCAGGTGGCGGTCGACCCGGCTGACGCCAGGGCGGTCAACGAGGTGCGCTGGGAGAGCTGGCCGCTGCTCGCGCAACTCAGCAAGGTCGGCATCGCCGCGCACATGGGCGAGCTGTTCGGGGTGGCCAACCAGATCCTGCTGGCCAGCCTCGCGGGCGGCCTGGTCTGCGTGATCGTCTGGGGCTACCGGATGTGGTGGCAGCGCCGTCCCACCCGAGCGGGCCATGCCGGCATCGTCGGCCCGGCCCCCGCCCGGGGTGCCTGGCGGCGGGTACCCAGGCCCGCCCTGGTCGCCCCGGTCCTGGCCACCGCCGCGGTCGGCTGGGCGCTGCCCGTGCTCGGAGTGACTCTCCTGGCCTTCCTCGCCCTCGACGCGACCGCCGGGCTGGTTCGCGGCCGGCGCCGCCAACGGACGGACGGGAGCCCCACCCAACCGGCGTGACAGGCATCAGACCCACGTGACGTCCACCCGCTGTGCCGGAAAGCCGGGCAGCGGGTGGACCTGCGCGGACCGACGGCGGAGTGACGGCGGAGTGACAGTGGTCGGGAACATCTGGCTTCGACTTACCGTCCCCCCGAAAATCTATAGATCAGCAACAGGCATGGCCTTTCGATCCCACGGGCCCATCTTTGAGATGATCCGGGAACCGGAACATCCGATCCTTGATCATGACGGTGGCACGGGAGATCAGGCGTGACGAACAACACTCCCGGTAAGGGGCGCTGGCGGAAGTTGATGGACGAGATCCCGACCGTTGATCTTCGGACCGACCTTCCGCATTCCGCCCGCATGTACGACTACTACCTCGGTGGGAAAGACAATTTCCCCGCCGACCGGGCCGCCGCGGACCAGGCTCTCCATGCCTTCCCCGGGCTACAGGTGACCGCGCGCCAGAACCGGGCGTTCCTCATCCGGGCCACCCGCCACCTTGCCGGTGAGCTCGGAATACGCCAGTTCCTGGACATCGGCACGAGCATCTTTTCCGAATTATACTTATCGTATGGTGATGACGAAGGATGGCGATACGCGCCGTCCGCTCCCTGCCCCGGTCGCCTATCCGAGTTTTAACGCTGGCGGTGCGCTGTCGCTGACGACGTTCACCGGTCGCCGTTGGGGTCTGTACCTGCGGATCTCCGACGATGACAAGAAGGATGAGAAGGGCATCGCCCGTCAGGAAGCCGACGAGCGTGGTTGGGTGGAGTCGGTTGACGGGATCGCGGGGAAGGTCTACGCCGAGAACGACACATCGGCTTACAAGAAGAAGAAGATCCGTCTGCCTGACGGAACGCTTGTGTGGCGGGTAGTCCGCCCGCTGTGGGAAGAGATGCTGGCGGAT
This sequence comes from Parafrankia soli, assembly GCF_001854695.1. GTDB lineage: Bacteria > Actinomycetota > Actinomycetes > Frankiales > Frankiaceae > Parafrankia > Parafrankia soli. The sequence continues at coordinate 1,073 of NZ_MAXA01000227.1, read as the reverse complement.
CTGCGGTCCGGGGTCATTCAGGGTGTTGTGGTCGCCGACCTGGACAGGTTGGCGCGTGACCCGCGTGACCTGGAAGACGCCATCGAGATCGTGGAGCACTACCGCCGCCCGGTGGTTGGTCTGACGGGCGGTTTCGATCTTCTGACGGACAATGGGCGGTTCACCGCCCGTATCCTGGTTGCCTGTGCGAACAAGGCGTCGGCGGACACGGCGCGGCGCGTGCGCCGTAAGCACCTGGAGTTGCASGCCGAGGGCACGACAGGGTCGGGACCGCGCCCGTTCGGGTGGGCCGATGACCACGCCGCCTTGCACCCGGTAGAAGCCCCGATCGTCCGGCAGATGTGCCGTGACGTGCGGGAAGGCATCCCGGTGGACGCGATCGTGAGGGGCCTCAACGCGCGGGGGGTCACCGGCAGCCGGGGGAAGCCGTGGCGGGTCGCCACCCTCAAGCCGTATCTGCGTAACCCGCGCCTGTGTGGCTGGCGTGGCCGTAACGTCGCCGAGTTCAACCCCGAGACCGGGGAGACGTGCCGGCACGTGGAGATCGTCCGTGACCCGGCCGGTCAGCCGGTGGCCGGACAGTGGGAGCCGATCATCACGCCGGAGCAGTGGGAAGAAGTCGTCGCGAAGATCGGAACCCGGAAGCAGCCCGGCAACCTGTACTCCGCACGTTCGTGCGGTGTCCTGAACGTGTGACTCTTTGATCTTGTGGTGTGTTGATCGCCCTGGTGTGTAGGGCTTCCGGTCTGGGACGGTTCGTCGTGTGCTGGCTGCCGCGGATCTGCTCTACGGGCCCCCGAGCGTGGAGAAGTTCCTGGGCCCGCTGCCGGTGGTCTGTGACCTGCTGGCACGCCTCGACCTGGTCGGCATCATCGACCGGCTCTGCCCGATCCAGGAGAAGAAGGCCCGCTACACCCACGGCCAGGTCATAGCCGCGCTGGTCGCCAACCGGCTGTCCTCCCCGACGCCGCTGGTCCGGGTCCAGCGCTGGGCCGAGAAGTGGGCGGTCGCGGAGATCTTCGGGATCGAGCCGGACGCGCTCAACGACGACCGGTGCGGCCGGGCCCTGGAGG
>NZ_MAXA01000226.1 GCF_001854695.1 Parafrankia soli | reverse complement strand
ACGAGACCTTCCTGCAGTTACGGAACCAGGCCGGCACCCGGCAGGTCACCGACGCCGAGGTCGGCCTCGTCACGGGCGGCGGCGGCCCGCTCGCCCAGGCATTCCTCTTCACCAACGACCGCTGAGCCGGCGCGAGCCTCCTCCCATGAGCCCATGGATCGCTTCTACCGGCCCGCCGAGAAAACATCCTGACCACGCTGAGGACGGTGCTGCGCTATGAGGGACATCGCGGGTACCGAGCAGGCGGCGATCCAGCAGCTGCTCGACAAGCAGGCGATCCGCGAGGCGACCATGCGGTACTGCCGCGGTGTGGACCGTTGCGATCCGGACCTCATCAGCTCCGCGTACCACCCTGATGCGATCGACGATCACGGCGACCAGCGCTACTCGGGTAGAACCGTAGGTCGAGGTGTCGCCGACCTCGTGCGCTCGGCGAAGGTCTCGATGAACCAGGTCACGAACCAGCTCATCACGCTGCACGATGATAGGACGGCGGGTTGCGAGACATACTTCACGGTGTGGCGGAGCATCGAGACCGAAGGTGAGGACCGCGTCCTCCTCGCGATCGGGCGGTACATCGACCGCTTCGAACGCCGCGAGGGTGAATGGAAGATCGCGCACCGGCTTGTGATTGTCGACCTGACACATGTCGTCCCGGCGAGCGGCCTGATGCGGCCGTCGCGGCCCGGTCTCGGCTCCCGCGACCGGAATGACCCTTCGTATGCGGCGCTTGAGAGCCCTGACACCGGATGGACACGCCCCCTGCCGGCACAGCCCTAGGCCGCGTTGGAAAGAGGAGACGGCCGATGGGTCCCCGCCACTGCGTCCATCGGCAGGCTAACCTCGGCCCGCCACTGTTTGGCGCGCGCCGCCCGACGCCCAGAGCCGCCGGCGGGCCGACAGCTCACCCCTTGCGCATTTCCGCAAACTTGTATACAACCTGATCTGAAGGTTGTATACAAGCAATGTGAAAGGGGAGTCGATGGTCGCCGCCAGCGCACCGACGACGCAGCTGACCGCGTTCGTCGCCCTGGACTTCACCGGGTACATCGTCGAGCGCTTCAGCCACGACCCGGCCGTCGGCGACCGCGGGGACCGTCCTGTCCACCGCCAGGTGGGCGTTCGACGTCGGCTACCAGGTCATTGTCTGCTCGGACGCGTGCGACGACCCCGAACCGGAGGCGCACGCCGCGCTCGTCGACGCCGCTGTCTTTCCGCAGAGCTGGATCGGGCTGTGGCGGATCGCGAACGTGCTGCCGACCGCCGAGATCGCCGTGCTCCAGACAAGGGAGTCCGCAGGCACGGGGGTCCAACCATTCGAAGCTCCGTTCACCCAGGGAGGTACGTCGGGATGATGACCCAGGCGCAGCGCGAGGCGGCCTATGAACGGGTCCGCCGAGAGCTCGGCATCGACCGGGTCGGTACCGCGCCCGAAGCACCGGTGCTGCGGTCCCGCCAGGGCGGTGTGCCCGCGCGGCCGGCGTATGCCTTACCCGTGGAGGCCGAGATCCACGGCGCCCAGCTGTACGAGTACGAGATCTGGGGCCGGCCGGGGCTCGACCTCCGGACGCGGAGTTTCATCACTGTGGCCGTCCTGACGGCCCTGGGCCGGGAAGACCAGCTCTACCGGTACGTCAACAGCGCGCTGAACATCGGGATCACTCCGGAGGAGATCCACGAGACGTTGCTGCACGCCGGTGTGTACAGCGGCCTGCCGGCCTGGGAGAACGCGGCCGGTGTCGCGGGTGAGGTGTTTGTCGCTCGGGGGCTGGTGCCGGCGGGCTCGGGTGCCCCGGTGGAGCCGAAGCCCGCGATGGACCACGAGGAGCGGCGCGCGGCCAGGAACCGGGTGGTCGCCGCCCTGGGCGTCGGGCGTATCGGCCTCGGTCCCGACGCCCCCCTGCTCGAGCCGCTGCCCGGCAGCCCCTTCCCGGCCGCCAAACCAGGCCGGCTGGCCTTCGAGCAGGAACTGGCCGGGATCACCGCCGACTACGGTTACGGCGAGGTGTGGGGCCGGCCCGGGCTCGATCTGCGCACCAGGAGCTTCATCACCGTGAGCGTCCTGCAGGTGCAGTATCAGAACGACCAGCTGCACATCCACGTCAACAATGCACTGAACCTGGGGATCACGCCCGAGGCGGTCGGCGAGGCGATCACCCAGGCCGGCATCTACGACGGCGGGTCGGGGTGGCACAACGCCATGAACGTCGCCCGGCACGTCTTCCTTCAGCACGGCATCGTCGAAGGTGACTGATGGGCATCCTCGACGGCAAGGTCGCCGTGATCACGGGTGCGGGGCGGGGTATCGGCAATGCCTCGGCGGCGGTGTTCGTGCGCGAGGGCGCCAGGGTGCTCGCCGCGGACATCAGCGGGGAGGAGAAGGCGACCGCGACCGAGTTCGGGCCGCGGGGCATCCGGGCCAACGTGATAGCGCCGGGGTTCACACTCACGGAGAAGAACCGGGAGGCGCCGGCGGACGCGATGCGCTCGCTGGGCGCGAAGGCGGCGCTCGGCCGGGCGGGGGAGGCGCGTGAGCAGGCCGAGGTGGCGGCGTTCCTCGCCTCCGACCGCGCCTCGTTCGTCACCGGGGTGATCATCGCGGTCGACGGCGGTTGGTCGGCGCGCCTTGCCTGACGACCGCGACCCGGCGGCCGCGTGCATCCAGCCACCAGCACGGGATGATCGACGACCGGTGCGACGGCGAGACTCTCGTGTCGCTGGCCCTGATCCCCTGGGGGACGCCGAGCCGGCGTCCGCCGGGTTGGACGAGACGGAGAACCGCTGTTGAAAGCCGCTGCATTCGACTACCACGTGCCGGAGTCTGTTGACGCGGCGGTGGCCCTGCTGGCCGAGCTCGGAGACGAGGCGAAGGTCCTCGCCGGCGGCCAGAGCCTTGTCCCGGTGATGGCGATGCGGCTCGGGCGGCCCGAGCATATCGTCGACGTCAACCGCATCGAGGCGCTTGCCGGCGCCACCCGGTCGAACGGCACGCTGCGGGTGGGAGCGCTGACGCGGCACCGCGCTCTGGAGACCGACGTGCTCATTCGAGACTCGGTGCCGTTGTTGGCCCGTGCCGCGCCCCACATCGGCCATTTCCAGATCCGCAACCGTGGAACCGTGGGCGGCTCGCTCGCCCACGCCGACTCGGCCGCGGAGCTGCCCGCGGTCGCCGTCGCGCTCGACGCCGAGATCGAGGTGCGCAGCACCCGGGGGAGCCGGCGCATCCGGGCCGCCGACTTCTTCGTGTCGATCTTCATGACGGCGCTGGAGCCCGACGAGCTGGTGACCGCAGTGCACCTTCCGGTGTGGGGGCGTGGCTGCGGCTTCGCCGTGGCGGAGTTTGCGCGTCGGCACGGCGACTTCGCGCTGGCCGGTGCCGCGTGTGGGGTGCAGGTCGATGGCGGGCGCATCGTACGGGCGGCGGTCGGGCTGATCGGGATGGGCAGCGTTCCGGTGCGGGCCCGGCTGGCCGAGCAGACCCTGACCGGTGCGGACGCCCACGAGGTGGACCTCGCCTCGATCGGGCGCGACGCGGTCGCGGCACTCGACCCGCCCTCGGACACCCACGGCTCCGCCGCTTACCGGCGCCACCTCGGCGCTCAGATGACTGCGCGAGCACTTGGCCGGGCCCTCGCGGAGGCCCAGGGACAGGAACGGAACCCAGGCCAGAGCCAGGCCCAGGCCGAGGCGGGAGGCACCGCATGACCGAGATGGATGTGAACCTGATCGTGAACGGCGAACGCTGTCGCGCCCGGGTCGAGCCGCGCAAGACTCTCGCCGACCTGCTGCGGGAGGACCTCGGGCTGACCGGCACCCACCTGGGGTGCGAGCACGGGGTCTGCGGGTCGTGCACAGTGCTGCTCGACGGCCTTGCTGTCCGGTCCTGCCTGATGTTCGGGGTGCAGGCGGACGGAAGCGAGGTGACCAGCGTCGAGGGGCTGGCGGGCGATCCGGAATCGCTCAGCCTGGTGCAGCGCGCCTTCCAGGAGACACATGGGTTGCAGTGCGGTTTCTGCACCCCCGGGTTCGTCATATCGGTCACGGCTTTCCTGGAGGATGTGCCGGATCCGACCGACGAGCAGATCCGGGACGGCCTGAGCGGAAACCTCTGCCGCTGCACCGGCTACCAGGGCATTGTGCACGCCGTCCGGCTTGCGGCGCGGCTGCGCCGCGAGGAACGCGCCGAAACCTCGGGGTAGGTGTGCGGGAGCTCGCTGAGCAGGTGCGCGGATGGCGGTCAGCCGGGATGGTGGCACGCCGACCGCCGTTTCCGCAGGGACCGCATCGATTCATGGCACCGCGAGTTTGAAGGAGATCGGATGAAACTGGAGAACACCTTCAGTGTCCCCGTGCCTGTCGATGACACGTGGCGGGTCCTGCTCGACATCGAGCGGGTCGCGCCCTGTGTGCCCGGAGCGACCCTCACCTCGCGTGACGGCGACAGCTTCAGCGGCAAGGTCAAGGTCAAGCTCGGGCCGATCGGTCTCACCTACGGCGGCACAGCGACGTTCCTTTCCCTGGACGAGGCGGCCAAGGTCGCGGTCATCGAGGCCAGTGGCCGGGAGACCCGCGGCGGCGGAACCGCCAAGGCGGTCGTCACCTGCCGGCTCGTGGACACCGGGGGCGCGACCGACGTCCTCGTCGAGACGGACCTCGCCATCACTGGCAAACCCGCCCAGTTCGGCCGCGCCGCTCTCGCCGACGTCACGGCCATCCTCATCGGCCAGTTCGCGGCGAACCTGGCCAGCGAGATCACCGGTGCCGCCGCGCCCGTACTGGGTGAGACGGCCGGTGGTAAGTCCGCGGTCAACGGGGTGACACCCGCACCCGCGCCCGTAAACGACTGCATCCCGTTCTCGCCCGCGACCCCACCGCGGGCGCGGGCGGCCGACTCCCGCCAAAAGGGCGCCTCCCACCGGGCAGCCGAGCCGATCGACCTGCTCGGGACGGCCGGTGGCGGGGTTCTCAAGCGCGTAGGCCCTTCGGTCGCCGGAACAGTTCTGCTGGTAGCCCTCCTGCTCCTCTGGAGGCGRCGCACCTGACGGCGCCTCGGTGACCGGTCGCCGGTGCCCGGCACGTCCCGCAACGGTAGAGCGAGAGTTCAGACCGCATCGACGAGGGAGAGTTCCACATGCCAGTGACTGTCTTTAAGGATGCGCCGTCCGACGAGGTGGCGCCGGGTGTGACGCGTTCGCGGCTGGAGCCGGGCGGCAAGGACGGCCCGGGCGGCATCGTGCGGGACTCGGATCAGCCCGGGGGCTGCACGTGGACCCAGATGTGGTTCTTAGGGCGACCCGAGGACTCCTGGCGCATGATGCTGCCCGACATTCGGATGGCGCCGAACCAGCTCTGGCCGCTGCACTGGCACGACTGCTGGACCGCGGTGGTGGTGCTGGACGGCAGCGTCCTGATGGGGGACTGGTGGATGAAGCGGGGCGACGTGCTCATCGCCGCGCCGGGCGTCGAGTACGGGCTCCTGCTGAACGGTCCCAAGGGCTGCGAGCTGCTCGAGATCTTCGCCCGTGACATCCTCTCGCCCGGCGGCTACGGCGAGGAGTACCGCGACCATCCCACCCTCACGTATCTCAAGGGTCTCGAGACGATCGACTTCGTCCCGCGGCCGCCGGCCCGGGTGGAGAACGGGAGCCGGCAGGTCGTTCCGGTCGACGCAACGCCTGGTCTGCAGAAGGGTCACCTCGACGGCAACGCCTGGTGGGACCTGGGCGACCCGGGTGATCCCGAGCGGGGGATCGTCTTCGACCGGAAGCTGGCGGCGGGCGAGACGCTCCCCTCCGGGTCCGTCGACGACTGGCGCGGCGCGCTCGTCCTCGACGGCTCGATGACCGTCGGCGACACGGAGTTCGTCAAGGGCGACGTCCTGCTCGTCGAGCCTGCCGCGAAGGTCCCCGAGATCACCGGCGGCGCCGCCGGTGCCCATCTCCTGGAGCTGGCGCGCACCGCCGCGGCGCTGACGCGCTGAGTTCCAAGAGTGCCGTTCTAAGAATGCCGAATTCTCCAAGTGCAAGGAAGCGGTGGTGTACGTGGGCCGAGTGGCAGTCGTGACAGGGAGCGCATCGGGGATGGGGTTTTCCATCTGCGAGCACCTTGCTCGGCGCGGGGACCGCGTGGCGGTGCTCGACGTGAACGGGGACGCGGCGCAGCAGGCGGTCAAGAAGCTGCGGGGACGTGGCGCGCAGGCCATGGCGTGTGCCGTGGATGTCTCCGATCGAGCGGCGGTCGAAGATGCGCTGGCCCAGGTGCGCGGCGAACTCGGACCCATCGAGATCATGGTGACCTCCGCGGCGATCGCACCGTTTGATCCCTTCACCGAGATTTCCCTTGACTCGTGGGAGCGTGTCCTTGCCGTTAATCTCACCGGCACGTTCCACTGCCTGCAGGCGGCCATCCCCGACATGGTCGCGGCCGGCTGGGGCCGCATCGTCACGATCACGTCGTCGGCCGCCCAGATCATGACCTCTAACCACGCGCACTACGTCGCGTCGAAGGGCGGCGTGGTCGCGTTGACGAGAGCGGTGTCCTTCGAATATGCGCGGCAGGGGATCACGGTGAACACCATTGCGCCCCACATCATCGACACCCCGATGCTCCGCCAGGCCCGCGCGGAGCTCGGGGATCCGACGGGCGACGGAGGTGCCAGCCACATCCCCGTCGGCCGGCTGGGCACAGGCGACGACATCGCCGCTGCCTGCCTGTACCTGTGCTCTGAGGAGGCCAGCTACATCACGGGGCAGCTGTTCGGTGTCAATGGCGGTGCCGTCGCGTGACGTCGGGTCATCTGGGGTCGTCGGTCGCTTCCCGCATAATTCGAGAAACGTGAGAGGATCGCAAGCGATGGGGGCATTAACCGAGCGCGACGGTCTCTTCCTTAACCATGTCGAGCTGCTGCACCGGCCTGGCGAGAGCCAGCTCGCAGTTACGTTATTCGAGACGCTGGATTGCACCGTCGCAGACATCACAAGAGAGCTTGGGTCGAGTTCGACGTACCTAGGTATATTCTCGGGAGCGSGCCAGCGTGATCCGCTCAACAACGTCCTGTACGTCTCCGAGATCCGCGAACCTCAAAACCAGTTCGAAGACGTCCTCGGGCGCCGGATGCAGGACGACGACGAGCTCCGCGCCGCACTCGAGCAGTACGACCTGGCGCGGACGAAACCTGGCCATGTCATGCATTTCGGGTTGCGGTACCCGGGCTTCGAGGAGCTCGAGACGGTGATCCACCGCCTCGAGCACGAGCTTCCCGCCGAACTCGCCGGTCGCGTGACCGTCTACCCGCCCTTTTCGATCGAGCTTCGAGCGCTCGCCACCGAGGTCCTCCAGGTTTTCGTCTACACCGATGTCGTCGGTCTGGGTTTCTTCCCGTTCGGGCAGCTCATTGAACTCCAGGCGCAACGCCCACTGCGGGAGTAGCGGTCGCTGCTCTCCCTACCTACACCAAAATACGGCGCGAGGGGCCGTACGGCCGATCGCCAGCGAGGACGACGCGCTGCATTACCCGGGGGTGCCGTAGTCGGGCCGAGCGGCTCGCGGAGATCGACACCGCTGATGCTCGCTCCCACCACCGGCGTCACCGGTTGTACGTCCGGAGCCGTCGTTGTCGCCATCTCGTCTTCCTCTCTGGCGTGGTGTGTGCGGACCTGACGCGCCGCTGCCCAGGCGGCGATGAGGCGACGGGCCGGTGGGGAGTTTTCGCCGCACCGTCGTGACCTTTCGCGGCGGCCGGGTGACGTCTGGAGCGTCCTCGGGAAGTCAGGACGGAGCGGGGCCAAGCGTGAGGAAGCGGCCGGGCATCGTCGCAGGTGTATACAACTACTGGGGCAATGTTGTATACAAGTCTCATGTCGAAGACCGGATGGGGCGACACCGAAGACGGGAGGACGAGCCCGTGCCGGATCAGCTCAGGTACGACCTGCTGGCGGGCGTAAAGGTGGTCGAGGTGGCGGCGTGGCTGTTCGCGCCGTCGTGTGGGGCGATCCTCGCTGACTGGGGCGCCGACGTCATCAAGATCGAGCCGACGCGGAACGGCGGTGATCCTTATCGGGGGTTCTTCCACACCGGCGCGGTGAACCCGACGATCGAGCTCGCCAACCGGGGCAAACGCAGCGCGGCCGTCGACCTGTCGACACCCGCCGGTCACGACGTACTGTTACAGCTGGTTGCGGACGCTGACGTGTTCGTCACCAACCTGCTGCCCGATCCGCGGGGACGGCTCGGCGTCGAGATCGCCGACGTCCGCGGGGCCAATCCCTCGATCATCTACGTCCGGGCCAGCGGCTACGGCCCTCGTGGCTCGGATGCCGAGACACCCGGCTTCGACGCCGCGGTGGCGTGGGCCCGCGTCGGCGTCGCCCAGTTCCTCACCCCGCCGGACGCGCGCCAACCGATCCATCCGCCGGGCGGCATCGGTGACTGCGTCGGGGGGCTCGGCGGGGCCGGCGCTGTCGCCGCCGCCCTGTTCAAGCGGGAGCGCACGGGCGTCCCATCGGAGATCGACGTCTCGCTGCTCGCCAGCGGCATGTGGATGAACGCCACCGTCCTGATGACGGAGGCCAACGCCGGGCCGGAGGGCTCGCTGATGCAGCGGGTCGACCGCCGGACGGTCCGCAACCCGCTGTCCAACAGCTATCAGACAAAGGACGGCCGCTGGCTGTCGATGGTCGTCATCCAACCAGACCCCCACTGGCGCAGCTTCTGCGAGCACATCGGCCGGCCAGAACTGGCCGACGACCCGCGTTTCGTGGACTTCCACGCCCGCATGACGAACAACACCGAGCTTGTCGGCCTGCTCGACGAGGTATTCGCGTCCCGCGCCATGGCCGAGTGGCGCGAGGCGTTGCGCACGTTCTCCGGGGTGTGGGACGTGCTCCAGACGCCTGCCGAGGTCGTGCACGACCCGCAGGTGTTAGCCAACGGCTACCTCATCCCGGGGGAGGATCCCGGCCCGCCACTGTCGGTTGTGGCGTCGCCGGCGCAGTTTGACGGGCGGCCACTCACCGCGGTGCGGCGGGCGCCCGAGCACGGCCAGCACACGGAGGAGATCCTCCTGGCGTCTGGCTACTCGTGGGACGACATCACCGCTCTCAAGGAGCAGGGCGCGGTCATCTGAGAAGGGAACGCACCATGGATTACAAGGTCATCTCGGCGGACAACCACATCATCGAGGCGCCGCACACGTTCACCACCTATCTGCCGAAGGAGTACCGGGACCGGGCGCCGCGCATCCTGCGCGGCGCGGACGGCGGCGACGGCTGGAGCTTCGACGGCAAGCCGCCGAGCAAGACGTTCGGGCTGAACGCCGTAGCCGGCCGCCCGTTCGAGGACTACAAGGCCAGCGGCCTGACCGTCGATGAGATCCTCCCGGGCAACTACGACGGCGCCGCCCACCTGAAGGACATGGACGCCGACGGCGTGGACGCCGCCACCATCTACCCGATGGCCTCCCTCACGTCGTACACGCTCGACGATCGACCCTTCGCCCTCGCCATCCTGCGGGCCTACAACGACTGGCTGCTCGACGAGTTCTGCGCCGTCAACCCGCAGCGGCTCATCGGTCTGCCGCTCCTGCCGGTCGACGACGGCATGGACGTCCTGCTCGCCGAACTCGAGCGGGTGGCTGCCAAGGGCGCCAAGGGCGCCTTCCTCCCCTACTGGAGCGAGCGCCCGTACTACGACAGCTACTACGAGCCGCTCTGGACGGCGGCCGAGCAGGCACCACTGACGCTGTGCATCCACCGAACCATGGGCGGGAAGGAACCGGCGGGGCAGGCCACCCCAAGGCCGGAGGCCGCCGCGGGTGTCAACCTCGCCGGTATCGTCCAGCGGTTCTTCACCGGCGTCGCGCCGTTCTCCCAGCTGACCTTCACCGGTGTGTTCGAACGGCACCCCGGCCTGAAGTTCGTCGACGCCGAGGTCAACTTCGGGTGGCTGCGGTTCTGGGCCCTGATGATGGACCAGGAGTTCGAGCGCCAGAAGCATTGGGCCAACCCGCCGCTGCACACCCCGCCCCACGAGTTCATCGGCAAGAACCTTTTCGTCAGCGTGCTCGACGACTTCGTCGGCTTCGAAGACGCCAAGCGCGACCCGCTCGTGGCGTCGGCCGCCATGTTCTCCATCGACTACCCGCACAGCGGGACGCTGTTCCCGAAGACCCAGCAGTACATCGCCGAGCTGACCCCAGGCCTCGACGACGACCGCAAGCACGCCATCCTCGCGGGGAACGCTGTGCGGGTGTTCAACCTCGCATGATCGATCCGAACCTCGACCACGTCGGCCTCGTGGTGACGGAGCTCGAGCCGGCGATGGCGGCGCTGTCCGCCCAGCTCGGCCTGGAGTGGATGGGGATCTTCGAGCCCACGCTGGCGATGCGCGACGCCGAGCACGGCACTCGTGACGTCCAGCTCAAGATTGCCGTCACGACGCAGTACCCGCGCCTGGAGTTGATCCAGATGATTCCGGACTCGCCGTGGGCGCTTGCCGAGAGCCGCATGCTCCTGCACCACCTCGCCTACTACGCGGGCGACCTCGCGGCGGACAGCAGCCGGGTGGCCGGGCCGTGCCCGATCGAGATCCATGGCGTCGGCGCGGACGGGAAGACCCCGAAGAGGTTCACCTACCATCTGCACAACGGGCTGCGGTTCGAACTCCTGGATCAGCGTTCCGGTAGGGCAGAGTAAGAGCGGTGACACAGCCGACGCCGACACAGAGTTCGCCTGCTCGCAGCAACGTGCAGGCACTCGTCGATACCATCCGCGGACGGATCATCCGCGGCCAGTTCGCGCCCGGCCAGCGTCTGAAGGAGGAGTGGCTCGCCGCCGAGTTCGGCGTGTCACGGATCCCGATGCGGGAGGCGCTGCGGGCGCTGGCGTCCGAGGGATTCGTCCGGTCCGAACGCTACGGCGGCACCTTCGTCGCCACCCTGGACGCCGAGGCCGCCCATGACCTGCTCGATGTGCGGGCGGTCCTGGAGCCGCTGGCCGCGGCGCAGGCGGCGATGCGGTGCACCCCCGAGCACCTCGAGACGTTCCGTCGGCTCCTCGACGAGGGTGACCGAGCGTTCCGGGAGCGGCGGCCCGAGGACACCCGCACGGTGAAGGGGCAGCTTTACGAGCATCTGGCACTGGCGTCCGGGAACAGCACGCTGATCGCACTGATGCGTGTCGTGCGCTTCAAGATTGAATGGGCCACCTCAATCGAGCTCATCGAGCAGATTCCGGAGGAGACGCGAAACCTCCGGGCGAAGCTCGTTCGCGACATGGTCGATGCCATGGCTGACCGCGATCCTGCCCGGGCGGCGACGGCGGCGGCGGCCATCATCGACGCGACCTACGCCTCCCAAGGCTGGCGGCGTGTCGTCGAGGCGCGGTTCGAAGCCGCCAGCAAGTCCCCATAGCTAATCGCGCGGAGGAGGTCACGAGCCTTGTCACAGTTCTTATGCGTAGGCGCACGTGAAGATCGGAGCTCACCCGTTCTGGTCCCCGGCTGCGGCTGCGGACTCGTAGAGCGAGGCAAAAGGTCGGCGCCGGCGTTCGGTGGCGCGGCGGTACCTGAGCCGGTGTTGTACCGATGAGATTCGTCGGCGAGCGGGTGGCAAGAGTCGAGGACCCGCGGTTGTTGACGGGCCGTGGAAAATTCGTCGACGACGTGACGTTGCCGCGCATGCTCCATGTCGCTTTCGTACGCAGCCCCATGGCCCACGCTCGGATCAACAGCATCGACACCACGGCGGCGCGAGCGGTGCCCGGCGTCGTGGCGGTGTTCACCGGCGCCGACCTGGCAGCCGGCTGCAATCCCCTCACGGGATTGCGCAATGGACCGAACTGGCCGACGTTCCGTGCTTTGCCCACGGACAAGGCGAGGTTCGTCGGCGATCCGCTCGTGATGGTCGTGGCCGACAGCCGGTACATAGCCGAGGACGCGTGCGAGCTGGTCGACATCGACTACGAGCCGCTTCCGGCGGTGACCGGTTACGAGACCGCCCTCGACCCCGCATCACCGGCCATCTTCGACGAACTCGGCGACAACATCGTGGCGACGAGCCCACCCATCACCCTGGGTGACATCGATGCCGCCTTCGTCGAGGCCGACCAGGTGGTGCGGGCGACCTTGCGCCAACACCGTGTCGCCAACGTCCCCCTGGAGACGAGGGGCGGGATCGCCGACTACGACCTGGCCTCGGGGGAGCTGACCTTCATCGCATCGACCCAGACCCCGCACGGCCTGCGTCAGGCACTGGCCCAGGCTCTCGACCATCCCTTGGAACGGCTGCGGGTGCTTGCGGGTGACGTGGGTGGTGGCTTCGGCCTCAAGGGTGTGGTGGGGCGTGAGGACTTCTGCATCGCGCTGGCCAGTAAGCGGCTCGGCCGTCCGGTCAAATGGGTGGAGGACCGCAACGAGCACCTTCTCGCGTCCGGCCACGCCCGAGAAGAGAAGATCGACGCGGAACTCGCGCTGAAGGCCGACGGCACGCTGCTCGGGTTGAAGGTGAAGCTCGTCCTGGATGGCGGCGCCTACCCGGCGGTGCCGTTCAGCTGCACGATCTACCCTGAGATGATCTGTACGTCGCTGCCCGGCCCATACCACATCAAAGCCTACAAATATGAAAGCGCCGTCGTCGCCAGCAACAAGGCCACGTACGTCGCCTACCGGGGCCCGTGGGAGATGGAGGTGTGGACGCGGGAACGGCTGCTTGACATCGCGGCCCACGAGCTGGGGCTCGACCCCGCCGACATCCGGCGCCGGAACCTGGTGGCCGGCGAGCCCGGCGACCAGATCATCACAGGCCGCGGCCTCGAGGGCATCACCTCGCGTCGCTCCCTCGAGCAGGCCCTGGACCTCGTCGATTACGACGGGTTCCGCAAGGAGCAGGTAGCCGCCCGTGCCGCGGGCCGCTACCTCGGCATCGGGTTCGCCATCTTCATGGAAGCAGCGCCCGGGCCGCCGGAGCTGCGCGGCAAAGGTGCGCCCTTCGGCGGCGAACAGGCGAAGGCGGCGCTCCAGGCCGACGGTCATCTCCTCGTGACCACCGGTCAGGCCCCGCACGGCCAGGGCCACGAGACGACGCTCGCCCAGGTCGCGGCCGACCAGATGGGTATTCCGCTCGACCACGTGCGGGTGGTCCACGGCGACACCCGTCAGACCCCGTTCAACCTCATCGGCACCGGCGGCAGCCGGGCCGGCACGTGGGCGACGGGTGCCGTGATCGTGACGACCAGGCGGCTGAAGGAAAAGGTGCTGGACATCGCGGCCCACCGGCTGCAGATCGATCCTGGCGACCTCGACATCGTCGACGGGATGGTGACACCGAAGGGGGCGCCGGRCAAGGCGATCCCGCTGGCCGACGTGGCGAAGCTGGCGATGATGGCGCCCATGTTCCTCCCGCCGGGCACCGACGTGTCCTTGACGGCGCAGGAGCGCTTCGACGGGTCCGCCGTCACCAGCAGCGGTTGGTCGGGCGGCGCGCATGTCTGCACCGTCGAGGTAGACATCGCCACGGGGCAGGTCCGGATACTTCGTTACGTCGTTGTCGAGGACTGCGGACGGGTGGTCAACCCCGCGATCGTCGAGGGTCAGATCTGCGGCGGTATCGCGCAGGGCATCGGCGAGGTGCTGTACGAGAACGCCGCCTACGACGCCGACGGCAACTTCCTCGCCGCCACGTTCATGGACTACCTGCTCCCGACCGCTGCCGAGATCCCGCACATCGAGATCGAACACATCGATTCCGCAGGCCTCGGCGACTTCGACTTCCACGGTGTCGGCGAAGGCGGGGCGCTGGCAGCCCCGGCGACGTTGACCAACGCCGTGGCGGACGCTCTGCTGCCCTTCGGAGCTCGGGTGGTCGACCAGTACCTTCCCCCAGCGAAGATCCTCGAGCTGGCGGGCGTGATCTCTGCCTGACACTCGTCCACCAGTTGCCCGAAACAGTCCGCAGTCATAGCGGAAGGTGGCCTTCGTGAGCCTCCGTACCACGTCCCCGGCACTGTCCTACCGTTGCGCGCCCTGGACGCACGCGCAGGGCGTCGACCCGGTCGGGTCCGCGCTGACCTGCGACACGCTCGTGCTCATCGAGGTGTCACCGCCCTGGCCCAGGGACGTCGGCGAGATACCGGCCTTCGCCGACCTCCAGCGGCGTAACCTTCGCCGAACCAGGGTGCTGGCGGTCAGACCCCCTGCGGACGACCTCAACGACCCGATCGGGAAGGCCGACGTCCCGCTGGGCTCCGCGGTCGCCAGCGATCAGCCGGGACCGAGCGTCGGGTGCGGCGTGCGGGTGACGATCTGGCGCCGGGTGGACTCGGGCCGTTTCGTGGGTACCGACCACCTCGTGCCCTCCGAAGGCATCGCCGACGAGGTCGCCCGGCTGCTCGAGGCGCCGCAGGCGGACCCGACGAGCCGGATCGCACCCGCCGAGGTGCTGCTGTGTGGGCACGGCGCGCGGGACCGCTGCTGCGCGCGGCTGGGGACTCGCCTGGCGCTGGACGTGGCCACGGCCTGGCCGGGTGTGCGTGTCCGCCGGTGCAGCCACACCGGCGGACACCGCTTCGCGCCGACCGGGTTCACACTGCCGGACGGGCGGGCCTGGGGGTTCCTCGACGCCGAGACCCTCGACGCGATCGTGCGCCGGTCCGGGCCGCCGCCGCTGCGGGGCCACTACCGCGGTGACACCGCGCTGGACACCTGGGGCCAGGTGGCCGAACGGGAGCTGTTCGAGCGGTTCGGCTGGGCCTGGCTGGACCACCAGCTCACCTCCGCACGCACCGAGATCGCCGCCGGGGGACGGTCGGCCACCGTGCAGCTGGCCTGGGGTGGACCGACCGGACCCGCGGCAGCGACCGCGAGGATCGACGTCATCCGCGACGTTCCCGTCCTCGTCTGCGGCGAGCCTCCCGAGCGGGCCGAGAAGACGGCACCGGAACGGGCACTACGCTCCATCAACCTCGCCGGCAGAGGCTGATCATGCCTTGGTCCAGTACAGCCGCATCGGATTGTGGGCCGAGAGCTTCTGCTGTCCTGCCGGCCGGGACTGCCGGTCACCGGTGGCGGGAACGTGTTCCTACTGTGGTCCGGCGCCGTCCTCGTGGGCCATCCAGTGGACGAAGCGGTGCAGCGGGTACATGGCGTCGTGCGGGTTGCCGATCGTGCTCGGCCCCGCCTCGCCCAGCCGGACGATGCGCTGCGCGCCGCCACTGGCCAGCCGGTCGCGGTAGTCGGCCATCCGCGCGAAGGGATAGAAGCCGACCGTCTGGGTTGCCACGTTGACGTACCTCATCGCCTCGTCGAGCGAGTCCACCCGGACCACGTTCGCGGTCTTGTTGATCGGGTGGAAGTCCACGGGCTCGTCCGAACGGATCACCAGCCCCCGGCCGTCGGTCTTTCCCCAGACGCCGAACTCGTCGTCGAGCATCATCAGCACGTCGATCTGCTCGCGCAGGTCGGCGTCGAGCGGACGGGCGTCACCCGAGGCGGCCGCCTTCTCGACGATGCGCGCGTGGAGCCGCTCGCTGAAGCGGTCCGCGTCGGCCTGGTCCGCCTCGACGAAGACGAAACGGCTGGCGACGCAGGCCTCCTGGTTGAGGATCATGACGTCGCCGGCGGCGAGCTCGGTGGCGACGTCGAGCGCCTCCTCGGAGGCGAAGGCCTCCCTGCCGACCATCGAGACCGACGTCTTGGGGTCGAACGAGACAAGCTGGAAGCCCGGCCCGAGGTACTTGATCACGTTGTTGATCGCGTCGCCGCCGCCCCAGGCCACGATCTTGTCGAAGTACTGCGGGCGATAGAGCACCTGCTCCACCGCGTCGTCGCCGCCGCGCCAGTAGACCGCCGACATCGATCTCACGATGGGGTGGCCGGGGTCGATATCCGCCATCGTCCGCAGGACCGCCACCGTGGTGAAGGGGTCGCTGGAGGACATCTTGAACAGGTTGACGGCCTTCACCAACGCGCCCTGGGCGATGGACTTCACCGCGACGCCCGGCGAGTTGCCCGGCAACACGTGGATCAGTCGGGGCGCGAAGGCGCGGATGTAGCTCTTCCGGCCGGTGAAGTCCTGCTTGGGCACCCATTCGTCCAGGGCCCTGGGGTCGGGGAAGTTCTGCTCCACCACAGTCTCGAGCAGGCGCTTGTCGAGATAGGCGGCGGCGCCCTTGACCTGCCCCTCCAGCACCGCGCGGGGCAGCACGTGGGTGCCGGCCATGCGATCGATGCAGTCCTGCATGAAGGTGTTCCGGGGATCGCGGATCCGCTCGCCCGTCTCGACGAGGAAATCGATGATCTCCTTGAGCGGGACGTTCAGCAGCGGCGGCACCTCGGTGCGCGGGTGCACCGCCTTGTCCATGGCGATCCGCGGCGTGGCGAAGGTGACGCCCAGGTCGCGCGAGCGGTGCGTGACGTCCCGGCCCTCGGAAAGCTCGCCGCGAAGGAAGAACGGCGCGGAGACGATCGCGTCGGCGGACTGGGGCCGAATGTCGGTGACGCTCATGAAAGGCCTCGCACGTACGCGTCGACGGTACCGGCACAGCCGATCTTGTCATCGCCGCCCTTGAGGTCGGCGTAACGGGTGATGTTGTTCCGCACCGAGGGCCCCTTCTGGCCGCACGCGCAGGGGCTCAGATCGAGCGAGATCTTGTCGCCGGTGATGATCCCGCCCCAGCGTCCGTCGAGCGAGAGGTCGAAGAACCCGGCCCGGCCCTCGACCTCGCCGCTCTCGTGCGGCAGCAGCGTTTCGCCCGCCTCGTCGAGGATGAACGGAACGATCCACGGCGGCACGTGGTAGCGGTTGCCCTTCTGGCACTTGGGCATGCCGGAGTTGAGTTCTTGCATCGAGTAGTTCTGGAAATCCCGGCTGGCCGGGATGTTGAACGTCTCGTGGACGAACTCCTGGTAGTCCGGCGGCAGCTGCGCGCGCTTGAGCCCGCCGCCGACGTAGAGGCAGTTGTCGGGGTGGAAGTCCTTCGCCGAATAGCCCATGTCGCGCACGATCCTGGCCGCCTGGTACAGCGAGTTCCACATGCCGGCGATGTAGAGCTTCTCGTCGCGGTATCGGATGAGCGCCTCGGCGCCGGTGATCATCGCCTTGTCGAGGGCTTCCTGCCGCTCCCTGGAGGTCCGCTCGAAGTCGGCCAGCTCGCCGGGCAGCGCGGTGCCGTCGGCGATCTTCTTGCGGAGCACGACCATCTTGGTCAGCGACCCGACCGTGATCGGCGGGATCGGCAGGCTGAAACGCTCCCTGGCGGGATCGCTGAACGCCGCCTGCTGCGCCTCCGCGATGACCATGTTCTTCGGCACGGCGGCGGTCGCCCCCACGCCGACCATCCGTCGGTCCCGCGCCGGCTTCACTCCCGAGCCCCAGGAGAACACGTTGACCGTGTCAACGCGCGACCAGGTCATGTCCTGCTCCGACGCGAGCAGCATCGCCGACTTGCCCGTCGTGCCGCTGGAGCAGGAGACGTAGTGGCCCCTGGCCTGCAGACGTCCGATCCAGTCGTCGATGTCGGTGATGTCGGAGGTCTCGATCGGGCTGATCGGGTAGGGCGAGACGGTGCCCAGCCACTTGCCGAGCCGGTCCCACTTCTCCTCGATCAGGAAGCTCTCCGGGTAGCTCTTGTAGACGCTGTGCGGGAAGAGCAGCGCGACCATGTCCTCGCGGCTGCGGATCTCGGTGGTGCCGGCCTCGCGGGCCCGGTGCGCGAGCAGCCTGATGCGCTCCCTGCGCTCCTGGAACCGCTCGTTCAGAGCGGCTAACTGCGTCTCGCGCAGCTCGGCGGGGGAGTGATCGAACCGATCCTCGGCATCGACCAGCCGGGTCAGTGTCTCGATGGCTGAGCTCACAGGGCATCCTTACTGTTCGTGTTGGTGGCCGGGTCCGGCGAACGGCACCTGATGCGTATCATTAATCGAACCTGGCGGCGGCGCAAGAGGGAAGTCGAGCGAGGCGACATGCAGAACGGAGTCGCACCCACCCGGCGCGGGGCGGGGCGCCCCACCCGCGAGCAGGCCGAGGCACGCCACGAGGAGCTCCTCGACACCGCGCTCGACCTGTTCCTGGAGCGAGGCTTCGAGCTGGCGACGATCGAGATGATCGCCGCCCGGGTCAACATGACCAAGCGCACGGTCTACGCCCGCTACCCCGACAAGGCCGCGCTGTTCCGCGCGGCGGTCCAGCGCGCCATCGAGCGCCAGATCGTGCCCCAGGCCGTGCTCGAGGGCCTGGACAACGGCGACCTGGCCGAAACGCTCGAGGGGATCGCCCGACTACGGATCACTCAGGTGGCGACACCCAACGGCCTGCGCCTGCAGCGGATCATCAACACCGAGAGCTACCGCTTCCCCGAGATCTTCACCATCAGCTTCGAGCAGAGCGGCAGGCCGGTGATCGAGTTCGTCGCCGGCGTGCTCGAGCGTGCGGTCGCCGACGGCACGATCGCGCCCACCAATCCCAGACTCGTCGCATCCGTCTTCATGAGCATGCTGGTCAGCGGTCCGGTGAGGACGATCGTGAGTGGCCACATGCCGACACAGAACGAACTGGACGAGAGGATCCAGTTCTCCGTTCGCCTGCTGCTCGACGGCCTCCGGCCACGCTGAGGACGACGAGGCGGTGGAGGTCTTCCATGACTCCACCGCCTTCTCCGGGGTGAAGTCCTAACGCTGGTAGCCGGTCCGCAGGTCGTCGACGATCCGTGGGCGGTCGAGCGTGGAGGGCTCGAGGGTGCGCGGAGGCCGGTCCGGCGGGAAGACCCCGGCGGCGGTGAGCACGGCCTGGTCGAGAAACCGGGCCGGGGTGRCCCGCTCGGAAAGCACGAGCGGCGCAGGTGTCCCCCCGGTGGTTGCCAGCACGAAGCCCCAGTCCCCGAAGCTCGGGACGTCGACGTGGTACGGCGTGGTGGCCAGGCCCGCGGCACTGACCGTGCTCACCGTGCGCCAGTAGGCACTCGGTGTCGCGTACGGGCTGCCGGCCTGCACGGTGAGCAGGCCTCCGGGCGCGAGGACCGCCCGCACCAAGCCGTAGAACTCCTGCGAGTAGAGCCGGCCGAGCGCGGGTGTGTCCGGATCGGGCATGTCCACGACGACGGCGTCGAACGGCTCCGGCGGTGGGTCGCGCAGCCAGCGGAAGGCGTCGGCCACCACCACACGCACCCGCGGGTCGTTGAGCGCGGCACGGTTGAGCCGGGCGAAGGTCGTCCGGGCGAGTTCGATCATCCGCGGGTCCAGCTCCACCTGCACCACCTGCCGGATCGTGGGGTGGCGCAGCAGCTCGCGCGCGGCCAACCCGTCGCCGCCGCCGAGGACCAGGACACGGGCGGGATCACGGGCGAGTGCGGGGGCGACGAGCGCCTCGGTGTACCGGTGTTCGTCGGCGCTGGAGAACTGCAGGTCGCCGTCCAGGTAGAGGCGCAGGTCGCCGCCTCGGCGGGTCACGACGATCTCCTGGTACGTGGACCGGGTGGCGACCACGATCGGGTCCGCGTACAGCCGTTGGCGGGCGTCGGTCTCGATGTCACGTGCGCGGAGCAGCAGCGTGCCGAGCAGGGTGGCGGCGGCCAGGAGCGCGCCGAGCGCGGTGACGAGGGCACGTCTGGTCAGCCACCGCCGCAGCAGCAACGTGGCGACCACGGTCGCGGCTGTCAGGTTGACCAGCCCCGTCAGCGCGGCTCCGCGGATCATGCCGGCCGTGGGGAGCAGGACGAACGGCCAGAGCAGCCCGCCGACGAGGGCGCCGGCGTAGTCGGCTGCGTTGAGGTCGGCGAGCAGCCGGCCGCTGGCCCGGGCGTCCACGTCGGTCCGGCCGGTCTGCAGGAGCGTGACAAGCAGCGGCAGCTCGGCGCCTACCAGCGTGCCGAGCAGCGCGGTGCCGAGGACGAGCACCGGTCCGCTCGTCGCGTAGAAGCTGAAGGTGACGTAGAGAGTGACGGCGCTGAGCCCGCCGAGGATTCCGAGCAGGGTCTCGACGGCGACGAAGGCGGCGGCCGCGTGCCCGAGGAAGGGCTTGACCAGCAGCGCCCCGGCGCCGAGGGCGGCGACGAATCCGGCGACGATCAGTGAGGTCTGGGTGATGCCGCCGCCGGCGAGGCTGGTCGACAGGGTGAGCAGGACCAGCTCGTACACCAGGCCGCAGGCGGCGCAGACCGCGACCGCGGCGAGCAGGAGCGGGCGGGTACGGGCGGGCAGCGGGCTGTCCGCCGATGTGGCCCTGGGGGTGTCCGTCGCCACGGCTGATGGCGTCAGGAAGCTGATGGCGTCAGGACAGCGCGGCCGCGTTGACCGCGCCGATCGCGAGCAGGCTGGTGGCGACCGCCCACGCCGCCGGGCTGAGTGTCGGCTCGTCGACGATCGCGCGCAGGTGCCCGGGCACGACGGCGTCGAGCACGCGGAGCGCGAGCGCCTGCAGCGCGACCCCGACGAGGCCGTAGACCGCCGAGTCGACAAGGCCCTGAGCCAGCGAGTCCGAGCTGGTCAGGATGGCCGTGACGACGATGACCGTCAGCGACAGGTGGTTGCCCGCGAGCAGGACGGCGGCGTTCGGCCGGCGGTCGACGTAGACCTGCCGGCGCAGGTTGCCGGGCGTGAGCAGGTCGAGGACCAGAAAACCCAGCGCGAGGACACCGACGCCGACCAGGAAGTAGAGCAGGGTGGCGGCGATGCCCTCGCCGAGGTCGCCGGCGTCCAGGCTGCCGAAGGTCACGAGGCTCTCCCGGTGGTGTGCGGGGGGACGGGGGGACGGTGCTGCGTGGCCGGGCCCCGGCGGCCCCGGCCCGGATCACTTCCCATCGCCGGGACCACCGTCCTTCCCGGCCGGCGAGCCGGGGGTGAACCCGCTGCCGAGGCGCGCGTACTGGCCATGGCTGAACCCGTCGTCGAGATCCTCTACCCGCACAGTGCTGCCGGCCCCGGCGGCCGCCGCGCTGACGATCACGATGTCGTCCGCGAAGCGGAGGTACTGGCTGCCTCCGTCGCTGGCCCGGGCGGCCGGCGCGACCCCGCCGGCGATGGCCGCGGCGGTCCGGTCGACCGGCTCAGTCGACAGGTAGCTCTCGGTGTCGCCCCGGGTGTCGGTGCGACGGTAGCTGTCGGCGAGCCAGCCCCGGACGTTGCTGTCGCCACCGCAGGCGGGTAGCACCGCGACGGCGAGGGCGAGCGGGACAGCCAACGCGACGCGGGCGCTGCGGGCGCTGCGGGCAACGCGGGCGACGTGGGCAACGCGGGCGACGTGGGCGGTGGTCATCGCGGCTCCCAGCGGCTGTGGGTGGTCACGATCTCGTGCGTGCGGGAGCCCGGGTAGAGGTGCCAGGTGTGCCACTGCCAGCCGCGCGGCATCGGCGCGCCGGTCAGGGCGGTCACCGCCCGCTCGTCGCCGGGGAAGGCGGCGCACAACCAGTCGGATCTCCCGGCCGCCCGGGTCCGCAGACTCGCCGCGAGCGCGTCGAGTTCGCGGCGATCGACGGTGCGCACCTGCGCCCTCAGGGTGTAGCCGTCCTGCTCCGCCCGCGACGGCAGCGGGCAGCCACCGGCCGCGACGGCGTCACAGGAGACCTCCTCGGTCAGTCGACGTGTGCCCGAGGAGGCGCTCACCGCGTGCGAGGCGCCCAGGACGGCCAGGGTCAGCATGCCGTGCGGCGCGTGCAGGTCGACGCTGGCCAGCGACGCGGGGCTCGGCGCGTCGAGCAGCAGGCCGAGGGAGGCGGCGCGGACGTCGCGGGGCACGACCGCCAGCTCGAGGGCGGTCATCGGACCGGGACCGCGCCGCGGCGGACCGGCACACAGGGGACCTCGGGCACCTGGGTCCTCTCCGGCGGGGAATGCTCGGCGAGAACATACCGGACTTATTGCTGCGACGGAACTTGTGCGTGTCCGCGTCGACCTACGGCGGTGACCCCAGCGGAGGCTCGAACGGGTGCGGTGTCCGGAGTCCTCGACGCGTGCGAAAGCAGCGCCGTTGAATTCCGGCGGCGAGGAGACGGGATTCGTCCTCGGAGACGACGCGACCCTGGATGACCCGACGCGGGCGCCAGGCCGCACCAGGTCCGGCCGGTTCGCCGGATTCCCGTCCGATGGTCTGGGCTGGCAGACTTGCCGGTGATGGATCGTGGGGGCAGCGAGTTCGGTGGCGCGCGGGTGCGGCGGATCGGGCTCGGTGACGCCGAGGTTCTGCGGGCGGTGCGGCTGGCGGCCCTGGCCGACGCGCCGGGGGCGTTCTGGCGTACCTATGCCGACGAAGCGACCCGGCCGGGAGCGGACTGGGTGGAGCGAGCCCGGGTGGGCGCGTCCGGAGACGCGGACGTGACGTTCCTGGCCGAGCGGGATGGCGCGGTGGTCGGTTCGGTGTCGGCGCACACCCCGTCGGCGGCGCGGGACCTGCGGGAGCTGGCGGCGATGTGGGTGGCGCCGGTGGCCCGAGGCTCGGGCACGGCGGACGCTTTGTTGCTGGCGGTGCTGGACTGGGCCCGGGCGGCTGGCGCGGCCGGGGCCCGGCTGTGGGTGGTGCCGTCGAACGGGCCGGCCCGGCGGGTGTATGAGCGGCACGGGTTCGTGGTGGTCGGTGACCTGGAGCCGGTTACGGATGATCCGTCGGTGAAGGTGTACGTGCCGATGGTGCTGACGTTGGACGCGGCTGYCGCCGCGGATGCGGGTTACCGGGCGCGCGCCGCCTCGCCCTGGTCGGCGCCGACATCGGGTGAGGACTGAGCGGGTGGCGGGAAAGTCCATGCCGGACAAGGGCGTCGAAGGCGAGCGGGGACGTCATCTACTCCGGCTGTAGTACGGCGGACAGCGCGTACCGCGCCATACGTAGCCGGTATTGCCTGCGGGGGGAGGACGACGGGCAGGGCTTGTTCGGACACGCTTGTGCGGGGAAGTCAGATCTGCGGGCACGGTCGTCCACCAGACAGAACGACCACCGGCTCCGGCTCGTATGAAGGGATCTGTAGAGACTGTGCGCGAATTCGAGGCGATGGACTTCTTCCGCGACGAGACCCTCGTCGCGGACCCGTACCCTTACCTCGACGCCCTGCGGCGGAAATGCCCCGTACAACGGGAACGCCACCACGACGTGGTGATGGTGACCGGCTACGAGGAGGCGGTGGAGGTCTTCCACGACTCCGAGGCGTTCTCGTCCTGCATCTCGGTGACGGGTCCGTTCCCCGGCTTCCCGGTCCCGCTCGACGGTGACGACGTCTCCGCGCTGATCGAGCGGCATCGCCATGAGCTGCCGATGAACGACCAGCTCCCGACGATGGACCCGCCCACCCACACCGATCATCGCGCGCTGCTGATGCGGTTGATCACCCCCAAGCGCCTCAAGGAGAACGAGGCGCTGATGTGGGACCTTGCCGACCGCATGCTCGACCCGTTCCTCACTCCTGGTGAGGGAGAGTTCATCAGCGGATTCGCCGGACCGTTCACACTGCTCGTCATCGCGGACCTTCTGGGCGTCCCCGAGGAGGACCAGGACGAGTTTCTCGACAAACTGCAGCGCCAGCCGGCACAGACCGGCGGCGTCGGCGGCACCGGAGCGGAGACCCTGGCCCACAGTCCGCTGGAGTTTCTCTACGGGAAGTTCACCGGCTACATCGAGGACCGTCGCCGCAGCCCCCGCGCCGACGTGCTGACCGGTCTGGCCGGCGCGACGTTCCCGGACGGATCGACCCCCGAGATCATCGACGTGGTGCGGGTGGCCGCGAACCTCTTCTCCGCCGGTCAGGAAACCACGGTGCGCCTGCTCGGTTCGGCGTTGAAGATCCTGGCTGAGCAGCCCGACCTCCAGCGGCAGCTTCGTGCCGAGCGGGAGCGCATCCCGGCCTTCATCGAGGAGACCCTGCGCTGGGAGAGCCCGGTCAAGGGCGACTTCCGGCTCTCCCGGGTGCCGGTCACCGTGGGTGGGGTGCAGTTGCCCGCCGGCACCACGGTGATGGTGGTCAACGGGGCGGCCAACCGCGACCCACGCCGCTTCGAGAACCCGGAGACGTTCGACGTCGCCCGTTCCAACGCCCGCCAGCATCTGGCTTTCGGGCGTGGGATCCACAGCTGCCCCGGCGCGCCGTTGGCACGGGCCGAGGCACGGGCGAGTCTTGAACGACTGTTGGACCGCACCACCGACATCCGCGTCAACGAGCGGGTGCACGGCCCGGCCGGCAACCGCCGCTACGAGTACATGCCCACCTTCATCCTGCGTGGGCTGACCGCCCTGCACCTGGAGTTCGACCTCGCGCCAGCACCGCCACGTGACTGCCCGCCCGCCGGCTCACCTACCGGATGGATCAAGGGCTGACGCTGCCTTCTGGCATGGTGTCGCACCCGGAGGGGCGCACGGTTCCCGCGGCCGAGACGTTCGTCCCCGGTGAACCTCTGTTGCCGCACGAGCCGACCGCCATCGGCCCGTACGTCCTGTTGAGCCGGCTGGGCGTGGGTGGGATGGGCGCCGTCTACTACGCGCGCGACCAGCGGGGGCGGCCGGTCGCGGTCAAGGTGATCAGGCCGGATCGGGCCAGGGACCAGGAGTTCCGCCGCCGTTTCCGACGGGAGGTCGAGGCAGCTCRCAGCGTCGCCTCGTTCTGCACCGCCGAGGTTCTCGACGCCGACCCGGACGCGTTCGCGCCGTACCTGGTGACGGAGTACATCGACGGCCTCCGGCTGGATCAGGCTGTCGCCGACAGGGGTCCGCTCGACTCGTCCACCCTTACCGGGCTGGCGGTCGGGGTCGCGACGGCGTTGACCGCGATCCACCACGCCGGGCTTGTGCATCGGGATCTCAAGCCCGGCAACGTGATCCTGTCGCTGTCCGGTCCACGGGTCATCGACTTCGGTATCGCCCTGGCCCTGGACAGCACCGGCGGTAGGCCGACCGACTGGGGGTTCGGCTCGGCCGGGTGGATGGCACCCGAGCAGATCAACGGCCGGCCGATCAGTGCGGCGGCTGACGTGTTCGCCTGGGGCGTCCTCGTCACGTACGCGGGTACCGGACGGCATCCCTTCGGGGACGGCCACGATGTCGGTCTCGCTCACCGGATCACCACGGCCGAACCGGACCTGACCGGCCTTCCCCCGCAGGTGGAGGATCTCGTCCGCGATGCTCTGGCGAAAGAGCCGGCCAGCCGGCCTGATGCCCGGGGCCTGCTGCTGCGCCTGGTCGAGCGCCGGCCGGGGGAGCGGTCCGCCGATCCGGCTGTCCGACTGCTCGGGCTCACCGCGGAGCTCGCGCACTCCCCGGACGGGTCCGCACCTGCGCGGCGGCTGCGCTGGAGCCGTGGCCGCGCTCTGCTGACCGCCGGCCTGGTGCTGGTACTGGCGGGTCTCATCGTGATCGGGTCGGTGGCGGCGAACCGTGATGACGGGACGTCGGCGCAACCGGCCGCGCCCACGGCCGGGCCGGGGGCCTCCGCGGCCAGGTCCGTGGAATCCTCGGCCACGCCGGTCTCCGGCCCCAGTACCCCACCGAGTCCCGCCGGCTTCCGGGACGGGCCGCTGCTGTTCGCCGTGGACGGTGTCGAATGCGGGGTCGAGCAGCTCGGCCTCGGGTTCCTGGCCCGCCATCCGGACGGTCAGTTCTGCCTGGTCACCATGACGGTTCGTAACACCGGTGCATCCTCGGGCGCACTGGAGAACGCCTACCAGTACGCGTACGACAGCACCGGCGCCCGGCGCACCGCCGACTACCTGTCGCGTCTCTACCTGCCCGGCGAGACGATCTGGAATCCCGCCGGGCCGGGTGCCTCCATCCACGGCACGCTGGTTTTTGATATCCCGCGGGGCGCCGCGCTGCGGCGGCTGGAGCTCCATGACAGCCCGACCGGCAGCGGCGTTCTCATTCCGTTGTAGCCGGAACTCGCGCCCGTCCCGAACAGTACTTCTGTCGTCTTTTTTGATGTTGTGCGGCGCTGTCGACGTGCCCCGTGTAACCGGGGTTCGGCCATTCCAAAGGACAGGAGCCGTTCATGACAGTAACCGCGGTGCCGTCCCGGACGGAACCAGGACGGTCCAGATTCACCGCGCGGAATGCGCTGATCCTGATGGCGCTGATGTGGTCCGCACAGCTTCTGGGGCTGGTCGGCCTGCTTTCCGGCAATGTTCAGGCGGAGATCGCCGTACACTTTCACACCGCCAGGATCTCGTGGTTCACGCTGGTCACGGGCCTGGTCGGCACCTTCGCCACGCCCTTCGCGATCAAGGCCGCGGCGATGTACGGCAAGAAGCGGGTCATGGTGGTCATCACCGTCCTCGGGCTGGTGGGAGACCTGATCGCCGCCCTTGCGACGAACTACTCCATGCTGCTGATCGGACGCGGCATCGCCGGGTGCTATGGCCCGATCGGGGCACTGGCCTACTCGATGGTCCGTGACGTCCTCCCGCGCCGGCTCATCGGTCCCGCCAGCGGCCTGCTGGGCGGCGGCGTCGGGCTGGTCGCGCTGGGGGGCCCGTTCCTGTCCGCGTGGCTCGTGGACGGTTCCGGCTTCCGTGGCGCGCTGTGGTTCATGGCCGCGGCCAGCGCGCTCAGCCTCGCGGCGCTCGTGGTCCTCGTACCCGAGAGTCCCGTGCGCGAGGAACGCACCCGCATCGACTGGCTGGGCGGGCTCCTGCTCGGCGGTGGCCTGACCGCGGTCGTCTACGGGATCGGTGAAGGCGCCGACTGGGGCTGGACCAGCGCTCGCACTCTTCTCTTCATCGGAGGCGGTCTGGCCGCCGTGGTGGGCTTCGTCTTCACCGAAAGCCGGGTCCCGCACCCGATGATCCCACTGCCCCTGCTGAGGCGACGGCCGGTCTGGACCATGCTGCTGACGACGTCCCTGGTCGGAGGCGCGGCGTACGCCGTCGGCACGGTGATGTTCCTGCTCGCCCTCATGCCGACCATTCCGGGCGTCTCCGACGGCCTGGGATTCTCCGCAACCAGGAATGCGCTGGTCAACGCACCCGGCAGCGTACTGATCCTCACGGGTGCGGTCGCGGCCGGAATGCTGGCCAGTAGATTCGATGCCTGGTTCCTCCTGGCCGCTGGCGGCCTGCTCGTCGCTGGCGGATATGGCCTGATCTCCGCGCACCACCACACTGTGCCGCAGCTGATGCTTTTCGGTGCCGTGACCGCGGTGGGCATGGGCCTCGTGGTGGCCACAATTCCCATCCTGGTCATCCAGGCGGTGCACCCGGCCGAACAGGCACTGGCCAACGGTGCCCAGTCAATGGCGCAAGGGGTCACCCAGACCGTCCTCAGCCAGCTGGCGTTCATCATCCTCGCCCGGGACAGCCAGGTCGTCCACGGAATCCGGTTCTACCGGGACGCCGGGTACTCCAACGGTCTTCTGTTCACCGCCGGTGTCGCCGCGACCGGGACAGCACTGGCCCTGATACTGCCGAAACGCCGTGCGGCCCGGGAGCTCTGAAGGTCTGAGGGCCTGGGGGACGACTGCTTCGACCGCGGGGTGACACGAGACCGGCCGGCATCGGGCCCTGGCCGGCACTGCGGGCCGGCGGTGACTACTACCGGCCCGCAGTGCCGCGGACTGGAGGATCCGGGCGCGGCTCCACAGGAACTGATGTGGAGACGGCGGACACCGGACGTGTGGTCGGACGGGACATCCTGGGGTCGAGGCGACGCAGCAGGACCGACGTCAGCGCGAGCGCCGCGCCGGCAAGTCCGACGCCCAGCACGATGTCGAGCAGCCAGGCATCCGCGCTGTGCTCCCAGAGCCTGTCCGCGGGGTCGGTGCGCAGCACCTCGTTGCCGAGCTTGGAGACCTCGTTGAGGTCGTCGGTGGAGGCCAGCGCCGCGAAGCCCCACCGGGCGGGGGCGATCCAGGCGACCTGCTCCATCACCAGACGGCCGGACAGCGACACCAGCCCGCCGGAGAGCACGAGCTGGGCCATGGTGACCAGAACCAGGATGGGCATGATCTTGTCGACGTTGTCGGCGAGAGTCGAGACCAACAGACCGATCATCATGGATGCCAGCGCCGCGACGATGACGGCGACGAGGCACTCGATCAGCGGTGAGCCCAGCAGGGACGCATCGGGCGGCGTGCGACCGGCGAGACCGATCAGCGTGAAGATCGCGCACTGGAGGGTGGTGATACCGGTGAGAACGATGATCTTCGAGCCGAGATAGGCCGTCCGGGACAGGCCGATCGTTCGTTCCCGCCGGTAGATGTCGCGTTCCTTGACGATCTCGCGGACCGAGTTCGCCATSCCCATGAAACAMGCRCACARCACCAGSACSACGAGSACCTTCATCGCGTCCGGRTTMGGYGCGTCCGGCARKGRTTTCAGYCCGTCSGGRGCYGGGATCACCCGSGGGATGATSCCSAGCAGRAACGGGAASGCGRYRATSAKCCKMAGRTAGGAASGRTCSGCSAGCACSACYCGCAGATATCKCCGGGTSAGCGTSRCGAGCTGSGMGRYKACYGGYTGCTGGCGSACGCYSGGSAGYTCSGCCGGCGCCTTGCGCRCGAYCGGCGCCACGACCGCGGAGGGCACGAAGTACTCCGAGGCACGGAACCGGGCCGCCATCTCCGCACCCGGCGTGYTYTCCAGCTCCCGGAASACSGCCGCGAACTCGCGGAAGTCCTCCTTGCCGAAGAAACGCAGCGCCCCGTCCGACGGGCCGAAGTAGGCCACGTGCCCACCCGGGGCGAGCACCAGGATGTAGTCGCACAGGTCCAGGAAGAGCACGCTGTGCGTGACGACGATGACCGTGCGGCCGCTCTCGTCCGCCGARCCSRSMCCGCCGCCSTKGGCSAGSCCYTTCAGSGTCTCCATCACSGACTGGTCGTTCGCCGGGTCCAGCCCCGACGTCGGCTCGTCCAGGAACAGCAACGACGGCCGGGTCAGCAGCTCGAGGGCCACCGACGTCCGCTTCTTCTGCCCRCCSGASAGCCGGCTCACCGCCGTGTCGGCGTGCGCGGTCAGACCGAGCTCGCCGATGACCTCCKSSACSCGGGCSCGCCGYTCCYGCGCCGTGGTGTCCGCSGGGAACCGCAGCTCGGCGCCGTACTCGAGCGCCTCACGCACGGTGAGCTGGGCGTGCAGCGGATCGGCCTGCGGGACGTAGCCGATGCGCCGGCGCAGCTCGTCGTACTCGGCGTAGAGATCC
>NZ_MAXA01000225.1 GCF_001854695.1 Parafrankia soli | reverse complement strand
TTCGAGCCGAGATAGGCCGTCCGGGACAGGCCGATCGTTCGTTCCCGCCGGTAGATGTCGCGTTCCTTGACGATCTCGCGGACCGAGTTCGCCATGCCCATGAAACAAGCGCACAGCACCAGGACGACGAGCACCTTCATCGCGTCCGGATTAGGCGCGTCCGGCAGTGATTTCAGTCCGTCCGGAGCTGGGATCACCCGGGGGATGATGCCCAGCAGAAACGGGAACGCGATAATCATCCTAAGATAGGAAGGATCGGCGAGCACCACTCGCAGATATCTCCGGGTGAGCGTGACGAGCTGCGCGACTACTGGTTGCTGGCGGACGCCGGGGAGTTCGGCCGGCGCCTTGCGCGCGACCGGCGCCACGACCGCGGAGGGCACGAAGTACTCCGAGGCACGGAACCGGGCCGCCATCTCCGCACCCGGCGTGTTCTCCAGCTCCCGGAAGACGGCCGCGAACTCGCGGAAGTCCTCCTTGCCGAAGAAACGCAGCGCCCCGTCCGACGGGCCGAAGTAGGCCACGTGCCCACCCGGGGCGAGCACCAGGATGTAGTCGCACAGGTCCAGGAAGAGCACGCTGTGCGTGACGACGATGACCGTGCGGCCGCTCTCGTCCGCCGAGCCCGGACCGCCGCCGTGGGCGAGCCCTTTCAGGGTCTCCATCACGGACTGGTCGTTCGCCGGGTCCAGCCCTGACGTCGGCTCGTCCAGGAACAGCAGCGACGGCCGGGTGAGCAGCTCCAGGGCCACCGACGTCCGCTTCTTCTGCCCACCGGAGAGCCGGCTCACCGCCGTGTCGGCGTGCGCGGTCAGACCGAGCTCGCCGATGACCTCCTGGACGCGGGCGCGCCGTTCCCGCGCCGTGGTGTCCGCGGGGAACCGCAGCTCGGCGCCGTACTCGAGCGCCTCACGCACGGTGAGCTGGGCGTGCAGCGGATCGGCCTGCGGGACGTAGCCGATGCGCCGGCGCAGCTCGTCGTACTCGGCGTAGAGATCCAGCCCGTTGTACAGGACGGAGCCGGTGTCGGCGGGGCGGAAGCCGGTCAGCGCGTTGAGCAGGGTCGACTTGCCCGCCCCGCTGGGACCGACCACTCCGAGCAGCGAGCGGCCGGGCAGCCGGAAGGTCAGGTCGTGCATCAGCTGCTTGGCACCGGCCCACACGGACAGGTCCTGTGCCTCGAGCGCCACATCGCCGGAGTCGACGTACTCGACGAGGGCGTCGTCCTCGAGCTGGTAAAGATGGTGCCCGATCGCGATGACATCGCGCTGTCCGACCGGAGCGCGCTCGACCCGCTGGCCGTTGACGAACGTCCCGTTGGCCGAACCGAGATCGATGACCTCCACCGCGTCGGCGTCGACCAGCAGCTCGGCGTGACGGCGTGAGGCGAGCAGATCGGCGACGGAGATGTCGTTGTCGTGGGAGCGGCCCAGGCGCAGCGTCCCGGGACGCAGCGGGTGCCGTCGGCGGCAGGCATGTGCCACGGCGCCGGCCGCCGGCCGGGTTGCCGTCGCGCCGGTAACCGCCTCGCTCGGCCGCGGAGGCTCGACCTGCCACGGAGGCTCGACCTGCCACGGAGAAAGGACCACCTCCGGACCGTCGACGGCACCGAGCCTGAGCCGCACCTCACCCAGACGCAGGGTGGTGCCTCTGATCCGGCGCCCGTCCTGCCACAGACCGTTCGCGCTGATGTCCCGCACGTGCCAGCCGTCAGCGACCGGTTCGAGCACGAGGTGGTGCCGGGACACCCTCCCGTCGCCGACCACGATGTCGGCGCCGCGCGCCCGGCCGACCAGGTACGACGCGTTGCCTGCCAGCGTGGTCCGGCCCGCCGGGCTGACCACGCTCAGCGTGCTCAGGTCCACTGGCGGACCGGACGGGGGAGCGCGTCGCCGCGCTGGACGTTGATCGTCCACTGGATGTTTCCGGTTTGCGTGGTCACCGTGGAAGGTCCCCGGCATCGCACCGCCTTGTGAGAGCTGACCGCCCGGCTGTTGTCACTCAGACCTCCGGTCCTGGGCTGAACCTGGGATTCGGACCACTGTGCACCGTCGGTCAGGTCTTTCCATCGGCCAGGGGAAGTCATTTCTGACTACCGCGCCGGTAGTAGCCAGCTGCTTTACCGGTCCACCGAAGGCCGAGGACTGTCACGTAAGTGCCCGTCCGATCCACAACTCCCTGTTCACCGCATCGGCGATCGCCACTCCGCAGGAGCGGCGAAAGTACTCACCTCCCGATCTGGCGGATGTTCCCCGGCGCGTTGTCCGGTCGGAATCGACACGCCGTGTCGCCGATCCGTCGGCGGATGCCGTCCGCGACCGATCGGCGTCGCCTCGTCTACTACGGACGCAGTAGACGAGGAACTACCATCGCCGCAGGTCGACAATCGGCATCCGCTGGGTACCGTGGTTGCGGTGGCACCAAAGATCGCGCAGTTCTGGAATGTGTGCCGGCGTACGGCTCGGCGGTACCCCTGGCTGGCCGACGGCCTGCTCGCTGTCGTGGTTCTGGCCCTGGGTCTGTGGCTGGCCGCGCAGAGCGTTCCCAGCCACATCAGGCCGACCGGGCCCAGTCTGGTCATGAGCATGATCGGCTGTGCCGCCCTGGTGGTGCGCCGATCATGGCCGGGTGCGGTCCTCGGTGTCGTCCTCGGCTGCACCGTGCTCGTGTTCGTCCTCAACCTGACGCCCGACGACAGCCCACCGCTCACCTTCGCCACCGGGGTCGCCCTGTACAGCCTGGCGGTCTACCGGTCCCGCGAGGCAGCATGGATCTCGGCTCTCATCTCCATGATCGTTCTGATTCCGCCGGCGCTGCTGCAGAAGCAGGGGGTTGTGGCTGTGGTCCTGGGTCTGTCCACCTGGGTTGTCTCCGCGACCGCCACCGGGGACGCGGTCCGCAGCCGGCGTGCCTACATCGCCGCGGTCGAGGACCGGGCCCGGCGGGCGGAGCAGAGCCGTGAGGAGGAGGCCCGGCGGCAGGTCGCCGAGGAACGGTTACGCATCGCCCGGGAGCTGCATGACGTGGTCGCCCACCACATCACTCTTGTCAAGGTGCAGGCGGCCGTCGCCTCCCACATGCTCTACGAGCAGCCGGCCGGCGCCGACGAGGCGCTCGGCCACATCCGCCGCGCCAGCGCCACCGTCCTGGACGAGCTGAAACTGTTGGTCTACGCGCTGCGGGACACCTCCGAGCCGGTGTCGACCCAGCCGCCCGCGGGTCTGTCCCAACTCCCCGCGCTGCTGTCCGGCTTCACGGCAGGCGGGATGTTCGTCGCACTCGACGTGACCGGGCAGTCCCGCGAGCTGCCGGCGCTCACCGACCTGGCCGCCTACCGGATCGTGCAGGAGTCACTGACGAACGCTCACAAGCACTCCCGGGGCGCCCGGACCTCGGTCGCGGTCGGCTACGGTTCCGGCGAGTTGCGCCTTCGCATCCACAACACCGCGGGCATGTCTCCTCCCGCATCCGGCGGTACCGGCCAGCCGCCCGGCACCGGTCCTGGCCGCAGGTTCCCCGGCACCGGCCCCACCCGGAAACAGCTCGCCACCGGCCCTACGCAGGACCCGGCGGCGCAGCGCGGCCGGGGCGGGCACGGCCTGCTCGGCATGCGCGAGCGGGCCGCCGCGGTCGGCGGCCACATGCAGGCCGGTTCCGACGGCGAGGGTGGCTTCGTGGTCACCGCGACGCTGCCGGTCCCGGAGGCGCCCCCACCGGCCCCGGCCGCCTCCACATTCAATGGCAGACGGGGGAGTGCCACGCTGCAGACGGCTACCGCCACCCCCCGCACCGCACTTGTGAAGGTGACACCCCAGTGATCCGTGTCCTGTTGGCCGACGACCAGGCGCTCATCCGCGCCGGTTTCCGTGTCCTCGTCGAGGCCGCCGCCGACATCACCGTGGTCGCCGAAGCGGCCGACGGCGCCGAAGCGGTGCGGCTGGCACGTGAGACCCGTCCCGACGTCATCCTGATGGACATCAGGATGCCGGGTACCGACGGCCTGTCCGCCACCCGCGAACTGACCGGCGACCCGACGCTCAACGAGGTGAAGGTGCTCGTCCTGACCACCTTCGAGCTCGACGAGCACGTCTTCGAGGCCCTGCGGGTCGGGGCCAGCGGCTTCCTCGGCAAAGGGGTGGAACCCGACGAGCTGGTCGCCGCGATCCGGGTCGTCGCCCGCGGCGACGCGCTCCTGTCCCCGCAGGCGACCCGTCACCTCATCGAGCAGTACCTGCGGCAGCCGGCCACACCGGCACCCGCGGTCACCGCGGGGCTGGATCTGCTCACCAAGCGGGAGAACGAGATCGTCAGGCTCATCGCGTACGGGCTGACGAACGACGAGATCGCCGAACAGCTGTACCTGTCGCCGCTGACCGTCAAGACGCACGCGAACCGCGCGATGACCAAGGTGGCGGCCCGCGACCGCGCCCAGCTCGTCGTGATCGCCTACCAGACCGGGCTCGCCGAGGCCCCCAGCAGGAATTGACCCGTGCCGGTTCGGGGCCGGTGAGCTCGGGTGGCCGGGTGGCCGTCTGTTCCCGTACGAGATGCTGGCCGGCGTGCAGCGTGACATCACCCCGGAGCAGACCGCGGCGATGCTGCGGGCCCACGTCCCGGCCGCCGGACCGGACCGGGTCCGATGAGCCAGCGTGGTGAGGTTTCCGCGACGGCCGGGGGCGTCGGCGCAACCCCCGCCCCAGGCAGCCCGGGCACCCCGGGCGCGGCGGAGCGGGCCGTCGCGGCCTTCGTCCGGTGCCACGGTGCCCGGCCGGCCTACCTGGTCCGCTCGCCTGGCCGGGTGAATCTGATCGGCGAGCACACCGACTACAACGGCGGGCTCTGCCTGCCGGTGGCGATCGACCTCGAGCTGTGCCTCGCGTTCTCCCCGTCCCCGCGTGCGACTTCGGGCCACGGGTTTGTCGAGGTGCTTTCCGAGCATCGCGCGGCACCGGCCCGGATCGGCCTGCCGCCTCCTCCGCCGCCTGAGCCCGGGTCGCCCGGCCGGGCCGGGGCCGCGCAGTCCGGATGGGCCGGGTACGTCGAGGGCGTCGTCGTGATGGCGGCGTCGGTCGCCGGCGCCGCCGCGTCGCGAGGCTGGTACGGGACGCTGGCCAGTGACCTGCCGCTCGGCGCCGGGCTGTCGTCGTCGGCCGCGTTGGAGCTTGCCGTGGCACGGGCCTGCGCGGTGGTGTGGGACACCGGCTGGGATCCGATCGGGGCGGCCCGGCTCGCCCAGCGGGCCGAGAACGGCTGGGTGGGCGCCGCCACCGGTCTGCTCGACCAGATCGCCTGCGCCGCGGCGACGGCCGGCCACGCTCTGGAGATCGACTTTCGTGATCTGACGGTGACCGCGGTCACCGTCCCGGATTCGGTCGTCGTCGCGGTCGTGGACACCGGCACCCGCCGGGAGCTGGTCACCAGCGCCTACGCCCAGCGCCGGGCCGAATGTGAGCGGGCGGCGGCCGGGCTGGGCGTCGCGAGCCTGCGCGACCTCGGCGACCGGTTGCCCGCCGACGCGGCCCGCCGGCTCGACCCGGTGGCGTTGCGCCGGGCGCGTCACATCGTCACCGAGAACACGCGGGTACGGGAACTCGCCGACGCGCTGCGCCGCGCGGACCTGCCACGGGCCGGCGCCGTGCTCCTCGACGGCCACCGGTCGATCCGGGACGACTTCGAGGTGAGCGGTCCTGAGCTGGACGCCGCGGTCGAGGTCTGCCGGAACGCCCCCGGCTGCCACGGCGCACGGATGACCGGCGGCGGTTTCGCCGGCTGCGTCATCGCCCTGGTCGACGCGGACTCGGCGGCAGGCTTCGCCCGAGCGGTGGTCGGTCCCTACCGCCGGAGGACCGGGAGGGATGCCGTGATCCACCGGTGTGTGCCGGTCGGTGGCACCTCGCTGGTGGACCCGCGCTGATGGCGAACGTCAGGGTGGCGGTGCCGTGCTGCGGCGCAGGACCAGCTCCGGCGGGATGACGACGTGAGCCCGGCCGGTCGCGCCGGTCTCGACCTGTTCCAGGAGCGAGCGCAGGCTCTGACGGCCGACCTCGGTGAAGTCCTGCCGGAGCGTGGTCAGCGGCGGTGAGAAGTACGCGGCTTCGGGGATGTCGTCGAATCCGACGACGCTGACGTCCTCGGGTACCCGGCGGCCGCCTTCGCGCAGGGCGCGCAGGACGCCGAGGGCCATCTGGTCGTTGGCGACGAAGACGGCGGTCAGGTCGGGTTCGTGGGCGAGCTGGCGGCCGGCGGCGAAGCCGGCGCGGGCGGTCCAGTCACCGGCCAGCGGCGGGTGGACGGCCGCGCCGGCCGCCTCGAGCGCGGCGCGCCAGCCGGCGATCCGTCCGGCGCCCTCGTACCAGTCGGACGGTCCGGCCACGTGCCGGACGGTCGGGTGGCCGGCGGCGAGCAGGTGCTCGGTGGCGGTCCGGGCGCCGTGCTCCTGGTCCACCGAGACGGTGGCGATGTTTCCGTCGGGGCGCCCTTCGACGGCGACGAGCGGCAGGCGGGTCGCGACCGCGCTCAGCGCGTCGGTCGCGTCGAGAAGCGGCGCGATCGCCACGACCCCGTCGATGCCACCGGCGAGCAGACGCCCGAGGGCCTGCCGGACCGCGCCCGGATCGAGGGAGTGCAGGCTGACCACCGTGACCTGGTAGTCGGCCGCCCGCGCCGCCTGTTCGACGGCGTACAGCGTGGACGTTGGCCCGTAGAGCGTGCCGGTCAGGGCCAGGACACCGAGGGTCCGGGAGCGGCCGGTGGCGAGCGCCCGGGCGGCCGGGTTCGGCCGGTAGCCGAGCTCGCGCAGGCCCGCCAGGACCCGCTCCCGGGTCCGTGGCCGGACACCCGGGTGGTTGTTGACGACGCGGGACACGGTCTGGTGGGAGACGCCGACGAGGCGGGCCACGTCGGTCAGGGCCGGCGGCCGACCGGACGCGGGCATCGTGCTCCCCACCTCGCCCGGCCCATCCGGCCCGGCCAGCTCGCCCTGTCCGCCTGGCTCGGACGCGCCGGGGACCACCTGCGGCGCTGACTCGCCGCCCCGGTCCGCTCCGTCCAATTCGGTCCACCTTCGTCGCTCTTGACGTGCCGCTCTTCGTATCGCGTCACCGGGCGGATGGCGTCCTCGTCAGCCGCGCCGCGACCGGTCCGCTCGCTCCGTTATAGCCGGCCTGCACCTGCTGGCCGTTGGGCACCGGGCTGGACGCGTCGCGCCGCCGGGCTTGACCGGCGAAATGTTAGCGCTAACATTTGTCCTCGCGGCTGTTGTCACGCACGCACGGACGGCCGCGCGCCGGCACCGGATCACGTCCGCCCCGCCGGCCACCCTGGCCATGCACAAGAAGCCATGAACAGGAACGGGAGGCGCGGGTGCGACAGACGCGTGATTTCCTCCGCTCGCTCGGGCTGCCGGGCGCCGATCCCTCCGACCTGCCGTCCAGCGGGAAGCGGTTCCCGGACGGAGCCCAGTACCGGGTGGAGATCCCGAGCGTGGAGGGGCCGGAGGCGCTGGCGGCGGTGCTGGCCGAGGCGGACCGCCGGGGTGTCCCGGTCCACCGGGTCTCGCAGGGCAGCGGCGGGCTGCTGCTGACCGGCGGGGAGCTGGCGGCGATGGCGGCCGCCGGAGCGGCGGCGGACGTCGAGGTCAGTCTGTTCGCCCGGCCGCTGGCCGGATGGGACACCGGGGCCGCTGCCCTGGCCCCCGGCAGTGCCGGCCTGGCCGCGCAGGCGCGGGGGACCGAACAGCTCGTGCACGTGCTGGAGGACATCCGCCGGGCCACCGAGGCCGGGATCCGCAGCGTCCTGGTCACCGACGTCGGGGTGCTGTCGGTCGCGGGCCGGATGCGGACGGCCGGTGAGCTGCCACCGGAGCTGATCTTCAAGGTGAGCGTGCAGATGGGCTGCGCCAACCCCGCGTCGATCCGCCTGGTCGAGCAGCTCGGCGCCGACACCTACAACGTGCCGACCGACCTGTCGCTGGCCCAGCTCGCGGCGGTCCGGGCGGCCGTGGACATCCCCATCGACCTCTACGTCGAGGCGCCCGACGACCTCGGTGGCTTCGTGCGCCACTTCGAGATCGCCGAGATCGTCCGGGTCGCCGCGCCGGTCTACCTGAAGTTCGGGCTGCGCAACGCGCCGAACATCTATCCCAGCGGCACCCACCTGACCGCCACCGCCGTGGCCCTCGGGCGGGAACGGGTCCGGCGGGCCGAGATCGGCCTGGAGCTGCTGCGCCGCTACTACCCGGACGCCGTCGGGTCAGGACGGCGGCCGGCCGGGCTGGCCGTCCCGGCGCCACCCAGCGACGCACCGGCCTCGCCGGCCCCACCGGCGACTCCGCCGCCGACTCCGCCGGTCGCCGCTGTCGAGGGAGCACCGGGGGCACTGTCATGAAGATCGCCGACGTGCGGACGCACGTGTACGGAACCCCGTGGCGGGATCTGACCTACGTCCAGGTCTTCACGGACGACGGCCTGGTCGGCGTGGGGGAGACCCGGATGCTCGGCCACACCCAGGCGCTGCTGGGCTATCTGGCCGAGGCGACCCGCAACCATGTGCTCGGCTCCGATCCGTTCGACATCGAGTCGCTGGTCGACCGGATGAAGCGCGGCGACTACGGGCGCGCCGGTGAGATCGTCATGTCCGGTATCGCGTGTGTCGAAATGGCCTGCTGGGACATCGTGGGCAAGGCCCTGGGGCAGCCGGTGTGGCGGCTGCTGGGCGGCAAGGTCCGGGACAGGATCAAGGCGTACGCCAACGGCTGGTACACCGTCGAGCGCACGCCCGAGGAGTTCCACGCGGCGGCGCGGGCGGTGGTGGACCGGGGCTACCGGGCGCTCAAGCTCGACCCGTTCGGGGCCGGCCGGTGGGAGCTGGACCGGGCCGAACGCCGTCACTCGATCTCCCTGGTCGAGGCGGTGCGCGACGCGGTCGGGCCGGACGTGGAGATCCTCGTCGAGATGCACGGGCGGTTCGCCCCACACGAGGCGATCCGGATCGCCGCCTCGCTGGCCGAGTTCGAGCCGGGCTGGGTCGAGGAGCCGGTACCACCGGAGAACCTGCGGGCGCTGGCCAAGGCCGCCGCCGGGATCGACGCCCCGGTGGCGACCGGGGAGCGCATCCACGACCGCACCGAGTTCCGGGAGCTGTTCGACCTGGGCGCCGCCGACATCATCCAGCCCGACATCGGCCATCTCGGCGGCATCAGCGAGACCCGCAAGCTCGCCGCGACCGCGGAGACCCACTTCACGCTGGTCGCCCCGCACAACGTCGGCGGCGCGGTTCTCACCGCCGCCAACCTGCACCTGGCCGCCTGCACCCCCAACTTCATGATCCAGGAACACTTCAACGACTTCGCCGACGAGGAGGTCAAGCTCGCGGCCCCGGGCCTGCCGCCGGTCGTCGACGGCTACTTCGCCCTGCCGACCGCGCCCGGCCTCGGCGTCGAGCTGGACGTCGATGTCGTGGCCGCCCACCCGTCCCGCGGCGCCCACTTCGACCTCTACGCCGACGGCTGGGAGCTGCGCGGCTCCCGCCCGCCCGGCCGCGGCTGACCGTGACCGGTCGCGCGGTGTGGATCGACGCGCCGGGACAGCTGGAGATCCGCCCGGCCGAACCGGTCGCTCCCGGGCCGGGTGAGGTGCTGGTCCGGGTGGCCCGGGCGGGTATCTGCGGCTCCGACCGCGAGGTGCTGCGCGGCACCCGGCCCGCCGGATTCGTGCGGTACCCGGTCGTCCCGGGGCACGAATGGTCCGGCACGGTGGCGGCGGTCGGCCCGGCGGGAGACAAGGCGCTCGTGGGCCGGCCGGTGGTGGCCGAGGGCTTCCGCTCCTGCCGGGTCTGTGCCGCCTGCCGGCGCGGCGACACCAACCTGTGCACCGCCCCCTACGAGGAGACCGGCTTCACCTGTCCCGGCGCGTGGTCCGACCACCTGGTCGTACCGGGCCATCTCCTGCACGTCCTGCCGCTCGGCGCCGACCTGCGCGCGGCCGCCGGTCTGGAGCCAGCCGCCTGCGCCGCGGCAGCCTGCCTGCAAGCCGGTGCCGTTCCCGGGGAGCGGGTCGCCGTGGTCGGCGCGGGCACGCTCGGCCTGCTGGCCACGCAGCTGCTGGCGGCGGGCGGCCCGGCCGAGCTGGTCGCCGTGGACCCCCGCGCGGGCCGCGCCGAGCTCGCCGCACGGTGCGGCGCCGCGACGCTGCTGTCACCGGACGAGGCCGCCGCCGGCCGGTGGTCGCGGCGGTTCGACGTGGTGGTCGAGGCCGCCGGCGCGCCCGGCAGCGCGGCGCTGGCCTGCGGGCTCGCCCGCCGTGGCGGGCGGGTGGTGCTCGCCGGTCTCGCCGCGGACGGCGACCACCCGCTGCGCGCCCTCGACCTCGTGCTTCCCCAGCTCACCGTGCACACCGTGTTCGGGGCGCCGTCGCGGGCCTGGACCCACGCGGTACGCGCGTTCGCCGCCGGCCAGCTCGACCCGGCGGCGCTGGTCACGCACGAGCTGCCCCTCGACGACGTCGGCGAGGCGTTCCGGCTCCTCGACGACGCTGCCGGCACCGCCGTGAAGATCCTGCTGCATCCCACGTCCCGCAGCGGCACCGCCTCGTGACACCCCGCCTCGTGAACGGAAGGAAGGCCGTGCACACCCTCACGACCGACACCGAAGGGCTGCTCGCCGCCGCCGCGGCGGCGGCCCGACCGTTCGGCGCGCTCGCGCCGGCCGMGCGCGCGTCGATGCTGCGCGCGGTGGCCGACGCCCTCGACGCCGCGGCCGAGACCCTGGTCCCGGTCGCGATGCGCGAGACACGGCTGCCCGAACCGCGCCTGCGCGGTGAGCTGGTCCGCACCACGTTCCAGCTCCGCCTGTTCGCCGGGCTCCTCGACGACGGCGGCTACCTCGAGGCGACGATCGACCCGCCCGACCCGGCCTGGCCCACCGGGCCGCGTCCCGACCTGCGCCGGATGCTGATCCCGGTCGGGCCGGTACTCGTGTTCGCGGCTTCGAACTTTCCCTTCGCGTTCAGCGTCGCCGGCGGGGACACCGCCGCCGCGCTCGCCGCCGGCTGTCCGGTGCTGCTCAAGGCCCACCCCGGCCATCCGGAGCTGTCCCGGCTCACCGCCGCCGTCGTCACGGACGTGCTGGCCGCCGCCGGTGCGCCCGCGGGGACACTGGCCCTGATCGAAGGTGACGAGCCGGCGCGGGCCGCTCTCGTCGACCCGCGGGTGCGGGCCGGTGCCTTCACCGGCTCGGAGCACGCCGGCCGGCTCCTTTTCAACCTCGCCGCCGCCCGCGACGAGCCGATCCCGTTCTACGCCGAGATGGGCAGCGTCAACCCGGTCTTCGTGACCGAGGCCGCCGCCGCCCGGCGCGGGCCGGAGATCTGGGCCGGCTACGTCGAGTCCTACACACTGGGCACCGGCCAGTTCTGCACCAAGCCCGGCCTCCTGTTCGCCCCGGCCGGATCAGCCGAGGCGGACCTCGTCCGGCTGGTGTCCGCGCGGCCGGCCACCCCGCTGCTGGGGGAGCGGACCGCCGCCGGCTACCGGGACACCCTCGACGGGCTCACAGGCCATCCCGCGGTCCGGGTGCTCGCCGCCGGCACTGGGACGGCGCCCGTAGCCGGGACGACGACCGGCGTGACGCCGACTCTGCTGGCCACCGGTGTCGCCGACTGGCTGCGCGACCCGGGCGCGCTGGCGGTCGAGTGCTTCGGCCCGACGTCGCTGCTCGTCGCCTACGACGATCCGGCCGACCTGCTCGCGGCGGCCCGGGCCCTCGGCGGGCAGCTCACCGCCACCGTGCACGGCGAGGACACCGACGACGTCATCGCCGCGGACCTGCTCGCCGAGCTGCGGGAACGGGCCGGGCGGGTGCTGTGGAACGGATGGCCGACCGGCGTGTCGGTCAGCCCGGCCATGACCCACGGCGGCCCGTACCCGGCGACGACGTCCCTGCACACCTCGGTCGGGACGACGTCGATCTCCCGGTTCCTGCGGCCCGTCACGTACCAGTCGCTGCCCGAGCGCCTGCTGCCCGAGCCCCTGCGTGACGACAATCCCTGGGGGATCCCCCAGAACCGGCACGGCGGCTGACCGGTGGCCACCGACCGCCCCGAGCAGATCACCGACCCGGTGGCCTTCCACGGCGAGGGCCCGGTCTGGAGCCCCGACTGGGGCGGCCTGCGCTGCGTCGATCTGCTGGCCGGCGACGTCCTCGCCGTCGACACCGCTACCGGCGTCGTCCGCCGCGACCACGTCGGCGCCGTGGCCGCGGCGCTGCGACCACGAGCCGCGGGTGGGACGGTGCTCGCGCTGGAACGCGGCTTCGCGCTCATCGGCCCCGCCGGCCCCGAAGACTTCTCCGGCCTCACCGGCGGAGTCCGCCGGTACCTCGGGGACCTGTGGGACGCCGACGCCGGTGTC
The DNA here is from genome assembly GCF_001854695.1 of Parafrankia soli. Classification (GTDB taxonomy): domain Bacteria; phylum Actinomycetota; class Actinomycetes; order Frankiales; family Frankiaceae; genus Parafrankia; species Parafrankia soli. The sequence continues at coordinate 24,556 of NZ_MAXA01000225.1, read as the reverse complement.
CGGATGAACGACGGCGGCTGTGACCCCGACGGCCGCTTCTACTGCGGATCCATGGCCTACGCCGAGACGGCCGGAGCGGGCTCGCTCTACCGGCTCGCACCCGACGGCACCGTCAGCGTCGTGCTGACCGGCGTCACCGTCTCCAACGGGCTGGCCTGGAGCCCCGACGGCGCGCGGGCCTACTACGTGGACTCCGCGACATCACGGGTGGACGTCTTCGACTACGACTCGGAACGGGGGCTCCGCGACCGGTGGACGCTGGTCACCGTCCCCGAGGAGGCGGGTGCGCCTGACGGGCTCACCGTCGACGCCGACGGCTACCTGTGGGTGGCGCTGTGGGGCGGCGGCGCGGTCCACCGCTACTCACCCACCGGCCGGCTCGACGGGATCGTCCCGCTGCCCGTGCCCCGGGTGACGGCGTGCACCTTCGGCGGCGACCGCCTCGACACGCTCTACATCACCACCTCCCAGGTCGGCACCGATCTCACCCGGTATCCGGCGGCGGGTGCTGTGTTCGCCCTCGCCCCGGGAGTTCGCGGCCAGCCGGTGCAACTGTTCACGGRCTAGATCCGCGTGACTCGCTTCCGTTCTGGTGTCCCGCGGAACACTCGATCAGGGCACGGCACATCGCAGCTGATCAATCTCCGTGCAACGGGCTGTTAGTCTGACGTTGCTTCGCACACCGTTCTCACACGTAACGCCGCGCCCGGCGAGGTGCCTGTGTCACTGCCCCAGCGGAACGTTCCCGGCGAGGACCGCCTGACCTGGCTGAGTGACCAGCTCAGGGATCAGGGAGCGGTCACCATCACCGCCGCGGCGGCGGCGCTCAACGTCAGCGAGATGACGATCCGGCGGGACCTGTTCCAGCTGGAGGAACGCGGGGTGGCCCGCCGGGTGCGCGGCGGGGCGCGCTCCGTCGGCCCGCGCAGCTTCGCCCAGCGCCGGGACCGGATGGCGGCGGCGAAGTCGCGCATCGCGGCGAAGCTCGCCGAGCTCGTCCCGGACGGGGGCGCGGTCGCGTTCGACGCGTCCTCGACGGTCATGCGGCTCGCCGGCGCTCTGACCAGCGCGGACGATCTGCTCGTCGTCACGAACGGGCCCGACACGTTCGGCGTGCTGCGGGACAGGCCGGGTATCTCGGTGCTGCTGACCGGCGGACGGCTCGATCCGCGGACCGGCAGCCTGGTCGGCCCGCTGGCGAGCCGGGCGGCGGCGGACATCACCGTGCGGCGGCTGTTCGCCTCGGCGGCGGCCCTCGACGAGCGGGCGGGCCCGCTGGAGGAGACCCCGGAGGAGGCCGACGTCAAGCGCGCGCTGGCCGCCGGCGCCGAGCAGATCGTCCTGGCCGTCGACTCCTCGAAGCTCGGCACGCGGGCCGTCGCGCGCTGGCTCGACTGGGACCGCGTCGACTGGCTGGTGACCGAACTCGACCCGCAGGACGACCGGCTGGCGCCCTACCGACGGGTGACGCGGCTCCGGTGACGCCGCCGCGCCTGCCGGTGTGCCTGCCCTTGTGTCCCTGAGTGCCTTCCCGTCTCGATCCTCGCTTCACGATTGCCGGCCGTGCGAGATTGTGTGACAATTTACAAGATCTCACAGTGGTCGGAAGTGCTGGCGACCGGAAGGGCTGGCGATGATGCGGGCATTCAGCCAGGCGACAGAGGATCTTGCTCGGCAGGAGATCGAGCTGCCCTCGTGGGCGTTCGGGAACTCCGGGACCAGGTTCAAGGTGTTCCCGCAGCGCGGGATCCCGCGTGATCCGTTCGAGAAGGTCACCGACGCCGCGCAGGTGCACCGGCTGACCGGGCTCGCGCCGTCGGTCGCGTTGCACATCCCCTGGGACCTCGTCGACGACTTCGGCAAGCTGGGCGAACACGCGCGGGACAACGGCGTCCGGCTCGGCACGATCAACACGAACACGTTCCAGGACGACGACTACATGCTCGGCAGCCTCTGCCACGTCGACGAGCGCGTCCGGGCGAAGGCGATCCGGCACGCCCTCGACTGCGTCGACATCATGGACGCCACGGGTAGCCGCGACCTGAAGATCTGGCTGCCCGACGGGCTGAATTACCCCGGCCAGGCCGACCTGCGCGACCGGCAGGATCGGCTCGCCGACGCGCTGGGCCAGATCTACGCCCGGCTGGCGGGGCACCAGCGGCTCGTGCTCGAGTACAAGCTGTTCGAGCCGGCCTTCTACGCGACCGACGTCCCCGACTGGGGCACCGCCTACGTCCACTGCCTCGCGCTCGGCGAGCGCGCCGTGGTGTGCCTGGACACCGGCCACCACGCCCCGAACACCAACATCGAGTTCATCGTGATGCAGCTGCTCCGGCTGGGGCGGCTGGGGGCGTTCGACTTCAACTCCCGCTTCTACGCCGACGACGACCTGATCGTCGGTGCCGCCGACCCCTTCCAGCTGTTCCGGATCATGACCGAGGTCGTCCGGGGCGGTGGCTACGACGAGGGCAGTGAGGTGACCTTCATGCTCGACCAGTGCCACAACATCGAGGCGAAGATCCCGGGCCAGATCCGGTCCGTGCTCAACGTGCAGGAGATGACGGCACGCGCGCTGCTCGTCGACCGGGCGGCGCTCGCCGAGGCGGAGCGCGCCGGGGACGTGCTGGCCGCGAACGCCGTCCTCATGGACGCCTTCTACACCGACGTGCGCGCCGACCTCGCCGCCTGGCGTGAGTCGCGCGGGCTGCCCGCCGACCCCACAGCGGCCTTCCGAGCGAGCGGTTACGCCGAGCGCGTCGCGGCCGAGCGAGTCGGCGGCACCCAGGCCGGGTGGGGCGCGTGAGCGGGAACCAGACTGTCGCCGAGCTCCTCGCCCGGTCGAACCGGCTCGGCGCCGACCCGCGCAACACCAACTACGCGGGCGGGAACACCTCCGCCAAGGGCATCGAGATCGATCCGGTCACCGGCCGTGACGTCGAGCTGCTGTGGGTCAAGGGGTCGGGCGGCGATCTCGGCACGCTGACCGAGCCCGGTCTCGCCGTGCTCCGGATGGACCGGCTGCGCGCGCTGGTGGACGTCTACCCGGGCGAGGACCGCGAGGACGAGATGGTCGCCGCCTTCGACTTCTGCCTGCACGGCCGCGGCGGCGCCGCGCCCTCGATCGACACCGCCATGCACGGGCTCGTCGGGGCCGCGCACGTCGACCACCTGCACCCGGACAGCGGCATCGCCATCGCGACCGCCGCCGACGGCGAACAACTCACGAAGGACGTCTTCGGCACGAAGGTCGTGTGGGTGCCGTGGCGGCGACCGGGCTTCCAGCTCGGCCTCGACATCGCGGCCGTGCGGCGGGACAACCCCGGCGCCGTCGGCTGCATCCTCGGCGGGCACGGCATCACCGCGTGGGGCGACACCAGCGAGGAGTCCGAGCGCAACTCCACCTGGATCATCGAGCGGGCGCGACTCCACATCGAACGGCACGGGCGGCCGCGGCCCTTCGGCGCCGAGGTCGACGACCGGCGCGCGCTGCCGGCCGCGCGACGGCGCGCCAGGGCCGCCGCGCTCGCGCCCCACCTGCGCGCGGTCGCGTCCCGCGACCACCGCATGGTCGGCCACTTCACCGACAGCGACGCCGTCCTGGAGTTCCTGGCGAGTGAGAAGCTGTTCGCGCTGGCCCGGCTCGGGACGTCCTGCCCCGACCACTTCCTGCGGACGAAGGTCCGCCCGCTGGTGCTCGATCTGCCGGCCTCGGCCTCACCTGAAGAGTGTGTCGAGCGGCTCGCGGAGCTGCACGAGGCCTACCGTGACGACTACCGCGCGTACTACGAGCGGCACGCGACCGTCGACTCGCCGCCGATGCGCGGCGCCGACCCGGCGATCATCCTCGTGCCGGGCGTGGGCATGTTCTCCTACGGCAGGGACAAGCAGACGGCGCGGGTCGCCGGCGAGTTCTACGTCAACGCGATCAACGTGATGCGCGGTGCCGAGGCGGTCTCGTCCTACGCGCCGATCCCGGAGAGCGAGAAGTTCCGGATCGAGTACTGGGCGCTGGAGGAGGCCAAGCTGCGCCGCCTGCCCCAGCCGAAGCGGCACGCGGGCCGGGTCGCGCTGGTCACCGGCGCGGCCAGCGGCATCGGCCGGGCCACCGCGGCCCGTCTCGCCGCCGACGGCGCCTGCGTGGTCGTCGCCGACCTCGACCCGGCCAGCGCGATGTCGGCGGCGGGAGAGCTCGGCGGCACCGATGTCGCGGTCGGCGTCGGCGCCGACGTGACGAAGGAGGGCGAGGTCGAGGCCGCCGTCGAGGCGACACTTCTCGCCTTCGGCGGGATCGACCTCATCGTCAACAACGCGGGCCTGTCCATCTCCAAGCCGCTGCTCGAGACCACCGAGCGGGACTGGGACCTGCAGCACGACGTCATGGCGAAGGGGAGCTTCCTCGTCGCGCGGGCCGCGGCGCGAGCCATGATCGCGCAACGGCTCGGCGGCGACATCGTCTACATCGTGTCCAAGAACGCACTGTTCGCCGGGCCGAACAACGTCGCCTACGGCGCCGCGAAGGCCGACCAGGCGCACCAGGTCAGGCTGCTGGCCGCCGAGCTCGGCGGCCACGGGATCCGGGTCAACGGCGTCAACCCGGACGGCGTCGTGCGCGGCAGCGGCATCTTCGCCGGCGGATGGGGAGCCCAGCGCGCGGCGGTCTACGGCATTCCCGAGGAGGAGCTCGGCGCCTTCTACGCCCGGCGGACCCTGCTCGGGCGGGAGGTACTGCCCGAGCACGTGGCCAACGCGGTCGCGGCCGTGTGCTCGGGCGAGCTCAGCCACACGACCGGCCTGCTCGTCCCCGTCGACGCCGGCGTCGCGGCCGCCTTCCTGCGCTGACGATGGCCGCCCGGGTTTTCGCCGCCGTCGACATCGGGGCGTCCGGCGGCCGGGTGATGGCCGGGCTGGTCGAGGGTGGGTCGGTGTCCCTGCGGCCGGTCCACCGGTTCGCCAACCCGCTCGTCGAGGCCGCGGGATCGCTGCGCTGGGACCTCGACCACCTGCACCGCGAGATGCTCCGCGGGCTGCGCCGGCTGGCCCGGGCCTGCCCCGAGCTGGAGTCGATCGGCATCGATACCTGGGCGGTCGACTTCGGGCTGCTCGACGCCGCCGGTGAGCTGCTCGCGCCCCCCGTCGCCTACCGTGACGGCGGCGCGGCGCAGGTCGTCGACGACGTGCACGCCACGGTGCCACCCGAGGAGCTGTTCGCCGTCAACGGGCTGCAGTTCCTGCCGTTCACGACGCTCTACCAGCTCGCCGCGCAGCGGCGCGGCCCCCTGTGGGACCGGGCCGCGCACGTCGTCCTGATACCCGATCTGTTGGCCTACCGGCTGACCGGGCGGCTGCGCGCCGAGCTCACGAACGCCTCGACGACCGGCCTGCTCGACGTCCGGACGTGCCAGTGGTCCGAGGAGCTGCTGCGGCGGCTCGACATCCCGCGCCGGCTCCTGCCGGACCTCGAGGAGCCCGGTACCGTCCGCGGCGTCACGCACGCACTCGGCCCGCCGGTCCCGGTGACGACGGTGGGCTCGCACGACACCGCCTCCGCCGTCGTCGGGGTCCCGGCGACGACCGACAGCTTCGGCTACGTCTCGTGCGGAACCTGGTCGCTGGTGGGCCTGGAGCTGCCGGCGCCGGTGCTCACCCCGGACGCCCGCGCGGCGAACTTCACCAACGAGATCGGCGTCGACGGCCGGGTACGGTTCCTGCGCAACGTCGGCGGGCTGTGGCTGCTCCAGGAATGCCTGCGGGAGTGGAACAACCCCGACCTCGAGGATCTCCTCGCCGCCGCCGCGGAGCTGCCATCCGGCGGCCCGGTGATCGACGTCGACGACCCCGCGCTCATCGCGCCGGGAAACATGCCGGCCCGGATCGCGGCGGCCGCGCGCGACGGCGACGGCCGGGTGCGCCGGACGCCGGTGCCGCGGACGCCGGCCGCGCTCGCGCGCTGCGTCGTCGACTCCCTCGCCCTCGCCTACGCGCGCACCCTGCGGCGGGCCGCGGACCTGACCGGGCGACAGGTCGAGGTCATCCATCTCGTCGGTGGCGGCTCCCGCGGCGAGTTACTGTGCCGACTCACCGCGAACGCGGCGGGGGTGCCGGTCGTCGCCGGGCCGGTCGAGGCGACCGCGCTCGGCAACGTCCTCGTCCAGGCACGGGCCCACGGTGCCGCGCCGACCGCCCTGGAAGACCTGCGCGAGCAGCTCGCGCGCGCATCGACCCTCCGGAGGTACGAGCCGTCATGAGGCCCCTGGCGACACTGCGTTCCGTCATGCGGTTCGGCCCCGTCGAGACCAACCGGACCGAGCGGCGGCTGGCCCGGGCGGCCTCGGTGCACGACCTGCGGCGGATGGCACGGCGACGGCTGCCCGGCGGAGTCTTCGACTACATCGACGGTGCCGCGGAGGACGAACACACCCTCGCCGCGAACGAGCGGGCCTACGCCGCTGTGACCTTCCGCCCGCGGGTGCTGCGTGGCCTGCCCGAGGTCTCGATCGGCACGGAGATCCTCGGCGCGCCGGCCGCGTACCCGCTCGTGCTCGCGCCCACGGGCTTCACCCGCATCGCCGATCCGCGGGGGGAGCTGGCGGTGGCCCGCGCCGCCGCCCGCGCCGGACTTCCCTACACGCTGTCCACCCTGAGCACGCGTTCGATCGAGGAGGTCCGCGCGGTCAGCGACGGGCGGCTGTGGTTCCAGGTCTACGCCTGGCGCGACCGCGGCCTGGTCAAGGAGATGATCGAGCGCGCCGCCGCGGCCCGGTACGAGGCGATCGTGCTCACCGTCGACACCGCCGTCTTCGGCCGCCGCGAGCGCGACGTCCGCAGGGGCTTCTCCCTGCCGCCCACCATCGGTCCGGGCACGATCCTCGACGGCATGTTGCATCCCGGCTGGACCTGGCAGTTCGTCCGCAGCGAACCCATCAGGTTCAGTAACGTCGCCGGGCGCGACGTGGGCGACGGGGCGTCACCGGTGACGCTGTCCGACTACATCAACACCCAGTTCGACCCCGGTCTCTCCTGGGCGGACCTGACCTGGCTGCGCTCGGTCTGGGACGGCCGCATCGTCGTCAAGGGCATCCAGACGGTCGCGGACGCGAAGCTCGCCGCCGAGGCGGGCGTCGACGCGATCGTGCTGTCGAACCACGGCGGCCGGCAGCTGGACGGGGCGCCGGCCACCCTGCCGCTCGTCGCCCCGGTCGCAGACGCGGTCGGCGGCCGCAGCGAGATCATCTGCGACGGCGGGGTCCGGCGCGGCAGCGACATCGTCAAGGCGGTCGCCGCCGGCGCGACAGCGGCCATGGCCGGCCGCGCCTACCTCTACGCGCTCGGTGCCGCCGGGGAACGCGGAGTCGACCGGCTGCTCACCTGGTTCGCCGCCGACGTCCACCGCACCCTGGCCCTCCTGGGCGCGGCCGGAGTCGCGGACCTCGGGCGCGGCCACATCGACGTGCCCTCCGAGCCGGCAGACCCGGCCGCACCGCGCCTCGCCGCCACGCCCCGCGCCGCCACGCCCCGCCCGCCTGCCTGACCGGCCCCGACCCGCCGCCGGTCGCCGGTTCCGCCAGAGATCGAGGTCCCATGCCCCCTCGCTGGAACGCCGCCTTCATCGCCGCCCCATCCGACCCGGGCGGGCGGGATCCCGTACCGGCGCCGTATCTGCGCCGGGAGTTCACCGTGGGCGCCGGCCTGCGCTCCGCCACCCTGCACGTCACCGCGGTGGGACTGATCGAGGCCCACCTGAACGGGGCCCCGGTGGGAGACGAGGTTCTCGCCCCGGGCTGGACGTCCTACCGGCATCGCCTGGTCGTGAGCAGTCACGAGGTCACCGGCCTGGTGGTGGAAGGCGTCAACGCTCTCGTCGCCGTCCTCGGTGAGGGCTGGGCGGTGGGCAGRCTCACCTGGGAGGAGGGCAAGCGGGCCGTCTGGGCGGACCGCCCGGCAGGGTTCCTGCAACTCGATCTCGACTACGGCGACCGCGTGGAGGTGATCGCGAGTGGTGCCGACTGGCGTGCCGGTACCGGGGCGACCCTGGCGGACAGTATCTACGACGGCGAGACCCACGACGCGCGACGGGAACCGGTGGGCTGGGCCGAGCCCGGCTTCGACGACGCGGAATGGTCGCCGGTCGAGGTCGTCCCACGTGACCTGAACACCCTGATCGCGCCGAGCGCGCCGCCGATCCGGCGGGTGCAGGAGCTGCCCGCCGTCGACATCCTGACGACGCCGGCCGGGCGGACGGTCGTCGACTTCGGGCAGAACCTGTCGGGCTGGGTCCGCCTCACCGTCCGCGGGGCGGCCGGTACCACGATCGTCCTGCGGCACACCGAGACTCTGATCGACGGTGAGGCGGACTTCCGGCCCAACCGGACGGCGCTCGCGACCGACCGCTACATCCTGCGCGGCGGTGGCCCGGAGACGTGGGAGCCGCGGTTCACCTTCCACGGTTTCCGCTACGTCGAGGTGGAAGGGTGGCCCGGTCGCCTCGACACCGAGGCGATGACCGCGGTGGTGGTGCACAGCGACATGCGCCGGACCGGTTGGTTCGAGACCTCCGACGAGCTGGTGAACCAGCTGCACCGCAACGTCGTCTGGTCGATGCGCGGCAACTTCGTCGGCGTGCCCACCGACTGCCCGCAGCGCGACGAGCGGCTCGGCTGGACCGGTGACATCAACGCCTTCGGCCTCACCGCCGCGTTCCTCTACGACGTGCGCGGGGTGCTGGGTTCCTGGCTCACCGACCTCGCCGCCGAGCAGCGCGAGCAGGGCCACGTGCCACTGGTCGTCCCGGATGTGGGGGCAATGCCGATCACGACGCCCACCGCGCTGTGGGGAGACGTCGCCGTCAGCCTGCCGTGGACGCTCTACCAGCAGTACGGCGACCGGGAGCTTCTCGCCGCCCAGTACGAGTCCATGACGGCCTTCATCGACAGCGTGGAGAGGCTGCTGGACGAGCGGGGGCTCTGGAACTCCGGTTTCCAGTTCGGCGACTGGCTCGATCCGGACGCACCGCCGAAGAACCCGGCCGGCGGCAAAACGGACGCCTACCTGGTCGCCAGCGCCTACCTGTGCCACACCACCCACCAGCTGGCGCGGACTGCCGAGGTCCTGGGCCACGCCGACGACGCCGCCCGGTACACGGCACTGCACCAGCGGGTCCGGGCGGCCTTCCGCGACGAATGGGTCACCCCGTCCGGCCTGGTCGCCAACGACACGGCCACCGCCTACGCCCTGGCCATCTGCTTCGACATCCTCGACCCGGCCCAACAGGCGCGCGCCGGCCGCCGGCTCGCCGAGCTGGTCGACAAGGCCGGACACCGGATCAGCACGGGCTTCGCCGGCACGCCGCTGGTCGCGTACGCCCTGAGCCGCACCGACCAGCTCGACACGGCCTACCGGCTGCTGCTCCAGACCGAGTGCCCTTCGTTCCTGTACCCGGTGACGCGGGGCGCGACGACCATCTGGGAGCGGTGGGACGCGATCCGGCCCGACGGAACGCTGCACGACACCGGCATGACGTCGCTCAACCACTACGCCCTGGGCGCCATCGCGGACTGGCTGCACCGCGTCGTCGGCGGCCTCGAACCCGTCGAGCCCGGCTACCGGCGGATGCGGATAGCACCGCGGCCCGGGGGCGGCCTCACCCACGCGAGGCTCACCCACGACACCCCGTACGGGCGGGTGCGAGTCGCCTGGCGCCAGGAACCCGACAGCCGGGTCGCCATCGACGTCGACGTCCCGCCAGGTGCCACCGCGGACGTCGTCCTGCCGGGCCACCCCGACGACCTGATCGTCCAGGCAGGGCCGGGCAGCCACCGGTGGGAGTACGACGTCCCGACGCCGGAACGGCCCATCCACACCCTCGACACCCCACTCAAGGAACTCTTTCGCGACTCCGCGCTGTGGGCCGCGCTCCAGCCGGTCCTCCGCAGGCACCTTCCCCAGTTCGCCGACGCCGACAGCGGGACGGAACCATCCCTGCCCAGCCTGCGCGTCCTGCTGGGGTACTTCCCCGCACAGGCCCCAGCTCTCGAGGCCGACCTGCTCGCGGTGCTCCGGACGTGAACGGTCGCCGGCTGACGAAGGACGGGCCGTGTCCTGGTCGAAGAGGATCGCGGGTGGATCGACGAGTCGGTCAAAGGCGGGCAGGAGCCATCGGCGCGGAACTCAGGCCACCGACTGCTCGCGGCAGTACGAGCGGTACGTCGCCGAGGACTGGAGCAGCGAGGCGTGGGTGCCGGCGTCGGCGACCCGGCCGCGGTCCATCACGACGATCTGGTCGCAGTGGCGGATGGTGGCGATCCGATGGGCGATGATCAGCGACGTCCGCCCGGACAGCAGCCGGTCCAGAGCGTCGAGCACGAGCCGTTCGCTGCCGGCGTCGAGCGCGCTGGTCGCCTCGTCGAGCACGACGACAGGGGGATCCTTCAGCATCACCCGGGCGATGGCGAGGCGCTGGCGCTGCCCGCCGGAGAGCATGACGCCGCGTTCGCCGAGCTCCGTGTGGATGCCGTTCTCCCAGGTGCGGACGAACCCCCAGGCGTTGGCGGCCTCGAGCGCCGCCTCGATCTCCTGGTCGGTGGCGGTCGGCTGGGCGAGCCGCAGGTTGCGCGCCAGCGAGCCGCTGATCAGCACCGACTCCTGGAAGACCACCCCCACCGCGGCCCGTACCGAGGCCTGGGTGACCTCGCGGAGGTCCTGGCCGTCGACGGTCACGCGGCCCTCGGCGGGGTCGAACAGCCGGAGCAGCAGCTGGGCGACCGTGGACTTTCCAGCGCCGGACGAGCCGATGAGCGCGACGCTGCGCCCCGGGGCGATCGTCAGGTCGAAGCCGTCGAGGACCAGGTGCGACCGCCGTCCGGGATAGGCGAACGAAACCCGCTCGAAGGTGATGCCGCCCCGGGCGACGGCCAGCGCCGGGGCCCGAGGGAGATCGCTCACCGCGGGGCGCTCCTCGAACAGCTTCGCGGCCCGCTCGCCGGCGGCCAGGCCGGCCAGCACCTCGGGGAGGCTGGTCATGACGACGGTCAGCGAGCTCGACCCGCGCAGCCAGAAGCCCCAGACGGCGACGACGTCGCCGATGGAGAGCGTCCCCGACGCGGCCCGCCACGCGCCGACGAACAGGAGCAGGAACGGCGCGACGAACGAGAGGTGGAAGCCGAGCGGGTCGGCGTAGCGGTGCTGTAGCCGCGCCAGGGCCTCGGACCCGGCCCGCACCCGTTCGGTACCGCCCCGCACCTGGCGCAGGGCGTCGTCCTCCGCGTTGAACGCCTTGAGGAGCGTGTTCACGCCGAGTATCTCGGCGAGGGTTCCGGAGGTGCGGCCGAGCTCGTCGCGGATGTCGCGGCTGTGCCGGCGCAGCCGCGGGAGCACCAGCAGGGTCCAGCCGACGGCCACCGCGAGCAGGCCGAGCGCCAGCAGGGTCATCCAGGCGTCGACCCAGGCGATGAGGCCCACCGAGATGACCAGGACCGCCAGCGCCCACCACACCGTCAGGCCCTGCCAGACCGTCACCTCGAGGCGCTCGATGTCCTGGTTGATCGCGGCGGCGACGTCGCCGACCCGCGAACGGTGGAAGAAGTCCAGCGACAGCCGTTGGACGTGCTCGTACAGGGCCCGCCGCAGGTTGTTCGCCCATCGCGTCGCCCCGCGGCGGCACCAGGTGTGGGCGAAGTAGGCCGCCACGAGGAAGGTCACGGAGACGGCGACCGCGGCGACCAGGGGTCCCTGCCAGCCGTCGTGCAGGAACCGGCGCGGGTCCTGCTGGATGCGGTCCAGCACGACCCGGAAAACCGCGGGCGTGAGACTCTGCGCGACCGCGTCGACGAGGATGAGCGCGTAGCCGCCGACGAGCAGCCGCCGGCCGTCGCCGGCGTGACCGAGCAGCGTGCGCAGGGCGTGCGCGCTGTTCCCTGGAGACCTACGGTTCTTCGCGGACTTACGCGTCATGAGGACGCCCGTTGCCCACCATCACGATCGGGTCGCCTCGTCGAGGAGGATCTGGGAGATCCGCTCGCGCAGCGCTGCCAGGGCGTGGCCGCCGCTGTTGCTGGTGTTCTCGCCGTTGGCGTCGGCGTCGTCCGTGCGCGGAGCGAGGGAGAACCCGGTGTAGAGGACGCGCCGTTCCTCGACGAGGGGCGGAGTCGACTCGTGGAGGGTGCAGGTCAGGTGCACCGTGACGTCGCCCGGCTCGGTCGGCACGGCGACGACGGGCAGGTACGGTCGCGATTTGGCGATTTCCACCGGCATCAGAACGCGGTGGGATCCGACGATGACGCGGAGCTGGCCGTTCGTCTCGCCGCTGCCGGTGACCGCGATCCCGGCGACCAGGTTCGAGCAGTTGTAGGCGTGGCGGCCGAAGTGGCAGTCGCGGTGAAAGCTCACGTCCGACGCGCCGACCGTGACACCGACCGGCTTGATGAGCGCTTCCAGGCCGCGACCGTCCACCGGACGCCGTTCGAGCAGGTCGCCGCCGGCCAGAACACCGCGTAAATGCTCCCAGCGTTCGCCCCGCAGGATCGCCGAGGTCGCGGGGGAGTGAGCGATGAACTCCTGGAGCCGCACACAGCGGCGGCTGCCGTCCTCCAGGGTCGCCCACCAGGAACGACCGTCACCCTCACGGTAGTGGGGGAGCGCCCGGTCGATGTCGGAGGAGACCTCGGTCATGTCCGCCGGGTCCAGCCAGCCGCGCAGGTGAAGGTAACCGGCCTCGCGCAGGAAATGTGCGACGTCCGCCGGATCGTCGGCCGGGGTGAAGACGCGCCCGAGGTCGAGCGGGGTCCCGTGACGATCGACGAACTCGATCGTGTCATCCACGACCGGCCAGCCCTCGAGCAGCGTCAGCCAGAGCGAGTCCCACACGGAGACGTCCACCTCGGACCCGTCGCGGTAGCGCAGCTCGCGCGCGGTCAGCATCGCGTTGAACGATCGCTGGTTCTGCGCCCAGTCGGAGAACTCTGCCTCGCTGAGCGTCACGACAAGCGCGCCCCCGACGGTGCCGCGGGAGGCGGTCAGGGTCGTGCCGTCGCTCGAGAACGACCAGGAGGACGCGCCGATCTCGATGGAGAGTGGTGGTGCCTGTAATGAGGCGATCCCGCGCGCCACGAGACGGCCATGGCGCGCGACGAGTCCCGGGAAATCCGCCGCGAGAAAATCCTCGATGTCGACGTGGCGCAGGTCGGCATCGCGACGTGTACGGCGATCCAGGGCGATGGGCATGACGATTCTCCCGTCGGAGTGTGCCGCCGGCGAGCATCTTGCTGATCTTCTGTGTTCGGGTCGATTCGTGCCGCGGAAAAGCCGGGACACGCCGAAGATGCTCGAGACTCAACGTCGTCAGGAAACGGCCGGCGGCAACTCGGAATCCGCGTCCACCACTGATCGGCGCGGCTCGGTGACACGGCTCGACAATCGGCATGTCTGCGGGACTGAACCCTGGCCTGTGCACCCACCGCGGAACGTGTAGGAGCCTAATGCAGAGTTACTAGTGCGCGCAAGTAGCGAGCCGGACGCCGGCAACCCACGTCGGCTAGCCGCGCCGGCTCTCGACCGTGGCGGCGACGGTCGCCGCCACCTCCTGGTACCGGTCGAGGACGAAGTGGAGCGGCTCGGCCCGGTGGATGACGGCGTCGGCGCGGGACCAGGAAGGCGGTGCGGCGCCGTCCGAGCGGGCCAGGACCGTCGCGGCCTGCCGGGCGGCGCCGTCGGCGACGTACTCGCCGGGCGCGGGCACGGCGACGGGCACTCCGAGGATCGCGGGCGCGATCTCCTGGACGGCGCGTGACCGGGCGCCGCCGCCGACAAGGAACACCCGGTCGATGCGTACACCCTGGTCGCGCAGGGCGTCGAGGCAGCCCGCCATGAGGCAGAGCACGCCCTCCACGGCGGCGCGGGCGAGGTTGGCCGGGGTCGTCGACGCCGGCGTGAGGCCGTGCAGGGAGCCGGTGGCGGTGGGCAGGTTCGGGGTGCGCTCGCCCTCGAGGTAGGGCACGAGCACCAGGCCCGCGGCTCCCGGCAGGGCGCTCAGGGCGAGCCGGCTGAGCTCGTCGTGGCCGACGCCGAGCAGGGTTCCCGTCGCGTCGAGGACGCGGCTGGCATTGAGGGTGCAGGCGAGCGGCAGGTGGTGACCGGTCGCGTCGGCGAAGCCGGCCACCGCACCGGTGGCGTCCCGGGTGGCGGCGGTGGCGACCGCGGCGACGACGCCGGAGGTCCCCAGGGACATCAGTGCCTCGCCCGGCCGCAGGTCCAACCCGAGCGCCGCCCCGGCGTTGTCGCCGCATCCCGGCCCCAGCAGCAGGTGGCCCCAGCCGGCGGAGGTGTCGCCCCGTCCCGCGATCTCCTCGGGGCCGGCGACGGTCGGGAGCACGATCCGTTCGACGCCGCCGGGCGTGCGGCGCAGCGCCAGGGCCAGCAGGTCCCGCCGGTAGGCACCGCTGACGGCGTCGAAGTAGCCGGTGCCGGAGGCGTCGGAGCGGTCGGTCCGCAGGGTGTCCAACGACTGGGCGCCGGAGAGGCGCCAGGTCAGCCAGTCGTGGGGCAGTGCGACCGCGGCGATCCGGGCCGCGGCGGCCGGCTCGTGGTCGGCGAGCCAGCGCAGCTTGGTGACGGTGAACGAGGCGACCGGGACCAGGCCGACCGCGGCTGCCCACCGCTCGGCTCCCCGCCCGCCGCCGTGCTCAGCACCCAGCTTGGCTCCCTGCACGGCCTCGCCGTCGCCGAGCTCGGCGACGAGGTCGTCCGCCGCCTGGGCGGACCGGGTGTCGTTCCACAGCAGCGCGGGCCGGATGACCCGCCCGTCGCGGTCCAGCGCGATCATCCCGTGCTGCTGGGCGGCGACCGAGACGGCTTCGACGTCGCCGAGGCCGCCGGCCTGTTCGACCGCGGTGAGCAGGGCCGTCCACCAGTGCTCGGGGTCGATCTCCGTCCCGGGGGGATGGGGTGCGGTTCCCTGACGGACGAGAGCGCCGGAGTCGGCGTCCCGGATGACCACCTTGCACGACTGGGTGGACGAGTCGATCCCCGCGACGAGCGCCATGACGGCGGGCCGGCTCAGCCGGCCGAACGGGCGGCCGCCGCGCCCCGGGCGGGCGAGCCGACGAGATGCTCGATCGCCAGTTGCTGGAGCCGCACGAAACCGAAGTCCCGCTCGGCCGCCTTGGCCGGGTCGAAGCCGTCGTCCGAGGCGAGGAGGTCGGCCGCGGTCTCGCCGGGGGCGAGGGTGGGCTCGGCCAGCTCGAACACCCCGGCGTAGGCCATCGCCTCCTGGACGACGGGGTCGGCGCGGAATGCCGCCGCCTTCTCGGCGAGCAGCAGGTAGGTCGACATGCACGCCCGCGCCGACTCCCAGACCCCGGCCATGCCCTCCGTCCGTGACGGCTTGTAGTCGAAGTGGCGGGGACCGGTGTACCGGGGGCCGTCCGGGTAGCCCGGGAAGCCGTTCTCGAGCAGGTCGACGGTGAAGAACGCCGAGACGAGATCGCCGTGCCCGAAGACCAGGTCCTGGTCGTACTTCAGGCCCCGCTGCCCGTTGAGGTCGATGTGGAAGAGCTTCCCGCTCCACAGCGCCTGGCCGAGGGCGTGGGTGTAGTTGAGGTTGGCCATCTGCTCGTGCCCGGTCTCCGGGTTGACCCCGACGATGTCGCCGTTCTCCAGCTCGGCGATCAGCGCCAGCGCGTGCCCGACGGTGGGCAGGAAGATGTCGCCGCGCGGCTCGTTCGGCTTGGGTTCGAGGGCGATCCGCAGGTCGTAGCCCTGGGACTTGATGTAGCCGGCGACGGTGTCCAGGCCCTCCCGGTAGCGCTCCAGTGCGGCGAGGACGTCCTTCGACCCGTCGTACTCGCTGCCCTCCCGGCCGCCCCACATCACGAACGTGGTCGCGCCGAGCTGCGCGGCGAGATCGACCGCGCGCAGCACCTTGCGTAGGCCGAACCGGCGCACGCCGCGGTCGTTCGAGGTCAGGCCGCCGTCCTTGAAGACGGGATGGGTGAAGGTGTTCGTGGTCACCATCTCGATGACCAGGCCGGAGGCGTCGGTGGCCTCTTTCAGCCGGCGGCAGGCCCGCGCGGCGGCGGCGTCGTCGGCGTCGAAGGGGAAGACGTCGTTGTCGTGCAGGGTGATGCCCCAGGCGCCGATCTCGGCCAGCCGGTCGGCGTACTCCCATGGGTCGAGGACTGTCCGGGTCGGCAGGCCGAAGGGGTCGGTGCCGGTCCAGCCGACCGTCCACAGGCCGAAGGAGAACTTGTCCTCGGGAGTGGGCTGTCGTGGCATCGCTGCTCCGATCCGCTTCTTTAGTATTTCGGTAAAACATAATCCTGGGTCGCGGTAGCGTCAACGTGTGCCCTTGGAGCTGTCCGGACCTCGACCGACGAGCGGGGCCCGGCAGGCGACCCTGCGGGAGAGCAACCTCGCCCTGGTCGCCCGCACCATCGCCGCCGCGGCGCCGGCGTACCTTTCGCGGGCGGACGTCGCCGGGGCGACCTCGATGACCCGGGCCACCGCGTCGCGCCTCGTCGACGAGCTCGTCGCCGGCGGTGTCGTGGACGAGCTGGGCCCGGACGAGCTGGACCGGCCCGTGCCCCGCCGCGGCCGGCCAGGGACGCCGCTGGCCCCGGGCTCGCGGATCGCGGCGCTGGGGCTCCAGATCGACGCCGGATTCCTGGCGGCCAGGGTGATCAACCTGCGCGGCCAGGTGCTCGCCGAGTGGGTCGCGAGTGGAGATCTCGTCGCGAGCCCGCCGGAGGTGGTGCTGCGTCGCCTCGACGCCGCGAGCGGCGACGTCCTGTCCCGGCTGCCCGCCGGATCCCGCCTCGTCGGAGCCCGGCTCGCCCTGCCCGGCATCGTCGCCGTGGGGGAGGGGCTGCTTCGGGCACCGACCCTCGGCTGGTCGGACCTGCGACCGGTCGACGTGCTGGGCGCCGGGACGCTCGCCGAGCTGCCGTTGACGATGGGAAACGAGGCCGACCTGGCCGCGCGGGCGGTCGCCGAGAGCGCGCCGGGACGCTCGGGCCCGCTGCCGGACTTCGTCTACCTGTCGGGCGAGATCGGCATCGGTGGCGCCGTGGTCCGGGACGGTGCGGTCATCACCGGCCGCCACGGCTGGGCCGGCGAGATCGGGCACGTGTGCGTCGACCCCAACGGTCCGAGCTGCCCGTGCGGGTCGACCGGTTGCCTGGAGCGCTATGCCGGACGGCACACGCTGCTCGCCGCCGCCGGACTGGCCGACACCGCGCCGCCCGAGCTCCTGCGCGAGCGGGTGGCGGCCAGCGATCAGGAGGCGTGCCAGGCCGTGGCCGTGGCGGCGTGGGCCCTCGGGATCGCGCTGGCCAGCGTCATCAACATGTTTGACGTTCCCACCGTCGTCCTCGGGGGCTACCTCGGCCAGATCACCGGCCTGCTGCGCGCGGACCTGGACCCGGCGCTGCGGGCCCGCGTGCTGTCGGCCCGCTGGGCCGCGCCGACGATCGTCGCGGCCGAGCCCGGCTCGGCCCCCGGCGCCACCGGTGCGGCCTTCGCCGAGCTGGCGGCGGTGATCGCCGATCCGGCGCGTTGGACCGTCCGGCCGGCGGGCTGAGACATGGAATCGCGTAGTGGCTGAGGAGCAGCGCCCAGATCTCCTACGGGTTGACGCCGGGCCGGCATGGTCGGCGGACCCGCCCGAGTTTCAGCGCGTCGTTGAGCGCGCTCAGATCACCGCCGGTGGGCCGACGGGTTGTGGGGCGGGCAGGTCGACGTCGGGCATGCGTGGGTCGGAACCGGTGGGGATGATGTCGGTGGTGGCCATCAGCCAGTGCAGCAGTGCCTGACGCAGACGGCGTTCCACGTCGGCATGTTCCGGCAGTCCGGCGATGTTGTGTCGTTCGTCGGGGTCGATGGCCCGATGGTAAAGCTCCGGGGGATCGTACAGCCGCCACACGTAGGTCCATTCCCGGTCGCGTACCGCGGTGGCCTTACCAACCAGGTCGGTTTTCTGGTGTTGCAGGGAGGTTTTCAGGTCGTAGGGGAAGGGTGAGTGCTCCAGCTGTGCTTCCTCCTCGATGGTGAAACCTCCCTCGGTGAACGCGTACTCTCGGTGCTCGGAGGCGGGGTCGTGCAGGACGGGCAGYAGGCTGCGCCCGAAATGCCGGTGCTGCGTGGGAACACCAGCCAGTTCCAGCACGGTGGGCAGGATGTCGACGAGTTCCACCATGCCGTCGTGGACCTGGCCCTCGGGAAGCCCGCCGCCGGCGATGACGAGAGGATCGCGAGTGATGCAGGGGTGCATCGCCGAGGGCCACTTCTCAATCAGCCCGAAATCTCCAAGGTATTCGCCGTGGTCAGCGAAAAACAATGTGACGGTGTTGAACCGCCCCGGGAAGGTCGGAGGCTCTAGGTTGTGACTGTGACCTGGGGTTTCTGGGCTGTCAGGTAGTAGTTAGCTTCGTATTCGACTGGTGGGATGTGGCCTATCTCACCATGTAGGCGTCGGTAGTTGTACCAGTCCGCCCATTCGGCGGTGGCCAACTCGACCTCGGACAGAGTTCGCCAGGGCCGCCGCGGTTTGATCAGTTCTGTCTTGTACAGGCCGATGGTCGATTCCATCAGTGCGTTGTCCAGTGCGTCGCCGACCGTGCCGATGGAGGCCGCGATGCCGGCTCGGTCCAGGTGCTCGGCGAGCGTGAAAGACGTGTATTGACGGTTCGGCGTGCTTGGTGGTCGCGACGGACCAGCCGACGATCCGGCGGGAGAAGGTGTCCACCACGAACGCGACGTAGACGGTGCCCGACCAGGTCGGGATGTAGACATCCCACGCGGGTCGGGTGTCAAGCTGCGAGGGGTGGCTGGTTGCCGGTGGGGGTGGGTCAGGCAGCGGTGTCGTCCCAGAGCTGGTCGTTCTGCAGGCACCACCACATGCGCCCGAGGGCCTTGTTCGCGAGGTTGCGCAGGGCTGCGTTGTGGCGATCACCGGCGGCGCGGCGCCGGTCGTAGTGCGCGCGGGCGCCGGGGGACTTGGTGAGCATGGAGAATGCCCACCAGTGGCAGGCGTCCCCGAGACGCTTGTTGCGGATCCTGCGGGCCAGGACCCGGCGGGAACGGCCGGAGGCTCGGGTGACCGGGGCGGTGCCGGCGAACGCGCGCAGACCACCGGCGGTGGTGAAGCGGGTGGGGTCGTCGCCGATCTCGGCCAGGACCCGCGCGGCGAGCACCGGTCCAAGCCCGGGTGCGGAGCGCAGAACGGCGGCGAGGGGGTGGGCGTCGAACTCGGCTGCCAGGGCCTGTTCGAGTTGGTCGACGGCGGTGTGCATCGCGGTCAGAATGCCGAGCAGGCCGACGACCGTCTGGCCCAACGCGGCCTCGACGGGCGGTGGCTGACGCAGCGCCGTCGTCCGCAGCGCGGTGACGATCTGGTCGACCAGGGACGCGTCGTTGCGTCGGCCGCAGCGGTGGAGCAGGGTTACGACCTTGCGGGCGATCAGCTTCAGGCCCTGGTCGGGTGTCGGAACGGCGGCCAGGATCGTGAGCGCGGCTTTGTGCTGCAGGTTCGGGAAGGCCCGCAGCGCCTGGGGGTAGAACTCCAGCAGCACCGAACGCAGGCGGCTGGTTGTTTGGTGCGCAGCCCAGATGGCTTCCTGATGCTGGCGTGCGAGCGCCTTGACCGCGCGTGCGCCGTCGCTGAGGGACGGCAACGGGCGGTGCTGGTGGCGGTCGGTGCGCAGGATGTCTGCCAGTACCCGGGCGTCGCCGGGGTCGGACTTCGTGCCGGCCTGTCCGTGTCGTTCCCGGTAGCGGGCGACCGCCCGCGGGTTGATCGCGAAGACTGTCAGTCCTGCGGCCTGCAGGGCGACGACGATCAGGTTCTTGTCCGTCTCGATCGCCACCGGCACGCTGGCCGGGTCGTCGGTGTGTTCCGCCAGCAGTGTCATCAGCTCGGTGAACCCCGCGGCGCCGGTGTCGATCCGACGACGCTGGAGCACCCGTCCGCCGTCGTCGAGGACGCAGATGTCGTGGTGAGCCTCGGCCCAGTCGATGCCGCAGGTGATGCTCATGGTCCTCCTCGAACCCGGCAGGAGTGCAAGGACAAGCCCGCGGGTGCGTGCGGCGACCTAATGGAAGCGCTCGAGGGCGCGGCATCTCACCAGCCGATCACCCACCCGGCGACTGGCAGGGCCACCGTCTACGTTCAGGCCTCGACGGCCAGGTGCGGCAAGAAGTGGACACCGACCAGCGGCTTGTCCACCACCCTCGCACCCGCCCTGGGCCGGTCAAATCTCAGGGGCCCCTGCCAACCACCAGCGGACACCGGACGCCCGTCCGGCTCTCCCATTGGGTGACGTCAGCGACCCAGGTGCGGTTCCGGTGCGTCGGCCACGAAGTCGCGTTCCACCAGGTCAGGAGCCCGCGTCGCGGCCGGATCCGCCATGGTCGTGGCCACTTTCCTGCCGCGGACGGCACCGGTGATGCCGAGTTCACGCATGAGGCGTTCGACGGTGCAGCGGGCCACCGGGTGGCCTTGCCGGTGCAGCTCCCGCCAGATCTTCCGCGCCCCGTAGACACGGTAGTTGGCGTCGTAGACCTCGGTGATCAGCGTCGTGAGCTCGGCGTCCCGTACCTGGCGGGCGCAGGGCGATGCCTGACGCTGCTTGTGGGCGTAGTAGGTGGAGGGGGCGATGCTGCAGTCGTGCAGGGTCAGCACGCGGCAGATCGGCTCGACACCGCCGAAGCGGTCCCGGTGCTCGTCGATGAACGCTACGAGCGCAGGTGTGGCCGGTCGAGCTCGGCCGCGAAGAAACTCGCCGCGGCCTTGAGGATCTCATTCGCCCGCTTCAGCTCGGCGACCTCCTTCTTCAGGGCCTTGACCTGCGCGGACTCCTCCGTCGTCACCCCGGGCCGGTTCCCGTTGTCGATCTGATCGCGCCGGACCCACTGCCGTACCGTCTCGGCCGTTCCGATACCGAGCTTGGACGCGACGGCCTTCATCGCGGCCCACTCGGTGGGGTAGTCGGGACGGACCTCGGCGACCATCCGGACCGCACGACGCCGCAGCTCGGCGGGGTAAGGGGAAGGACGTGCCATGACTCGATCCTCTCAGAGAATCAAGCCTCCATCCGACCCGGGGCGGTTCAGTCCGCGTGGGGTGGCATGTCGCCGCCCAAGGACCTCTCCATGGTGAAGCCGATCGAGCGGATTCTGCGCAGCGGCAACTTCGGGCCATGGGACCGTCCCGACATCACGGGTCTCGACCCGCTGCCCGGGGGCGTGAACCCGTCGGGCCACCGGGCATGGGGCAACGACTCGTATCTGTTCTTCCCGAACTTCATGATCCTGATCTGGGCGCCGGGCTGGTATCTCACCTACCACTACTGGCCGACCGCGTACAACCAGCACGTCTTCGAGGGGACGCTGTACTTCGTCCCGCCGAAGAACGCGGCGGAGCGCCTGCGGCACGAGCTGGCCGCGGTCACCTTCAAGGAGTTCGCGCTGCAGGACTGCAACACCCTCGAGGCGACGCAGACCATGCTCGAGTCCCGCGCGGTCCGGGATTTCCCCCTCAACGACCAGGAGATCCTCATCCGTCATCTCCCCCGGGCGCGGCACGCCCGCGGCGACCACTCCTGACCGGGTACGAGGCTGCGACGTCGCCCGTAGCCCGTAACGCCGCAGTCCCTGGCGTGGTCTTCACGCCGGCCGAGTAGAAGACCTTCATCGGCGGCGTCGACGGCGAGTTCATCCAGTAGCAGGCAGCACAACCATCAGCCCTCGCTCGAGATCCACATGGCCGGACCAGGCGCCCTCGTCGGTGAGCAGCGTGTCCGGCACGCCTGCGTCACCGTGGCAGAACACCAGCATGCTGATCTGCGGGGCGTGGGCGACCCTGAGTCCCGCAGGCCACAGAGCTCTCCGGCCGCTGGTTGGTCAAGATGTCAGGGCTGCGAAGGCTTCGTCCAGGAGGTCGGAGAGGTTCAGCTTGTTGTCGGATTTCGCCCAGTGTGCGATGGCGATGTTCAGGCAGTCCAGGGCGGCGGCGGCTCGTACGGTGTGTGTGATGATCCCTGGTCGTCGGGACGCGCCGCGTTCGGCCAGTGCCTGGGTCAGGGCGGGGCGCCAGCCGTGTTGCTTCTCCCACTGGCGGGTGTGCAGCGCGGGGGTGGCCAGGACGAGTCGGGTCGTCGCGAGGGCTGCCTCGGGGTCCTGGCGGTAGATCTCGACGACGATGTCCAGCGCGTGGCGCAGCGCGGTCCAGTCGTCCTCGTCGGGCGGGCGGGCGCGCAGGGCGTCGGCGACCTGTTCGCCGTGCGCGTCGAGGGCGCCCAGGACGGCATCCTCCTTGGTGCCGAAGTAGCGCAGGACGGTGCTGCGGGAGACGCCGGCCGCGGCGGCGATGTCGTTGATGGTGACGTTGTCGAAGCCGTCGCGGCGGAACAGGTCCAGGGCCACTTCGGCCAGCATGGCCCGCACCGCCTTGCGGGCGACGTCCCGCGCGGCCGTCCGCGTCGCACCGTTCATCTGCCGATCGTACCCCCGGCCTGATTCCGGCTTGCATCGGAGCATCTCGGTCGCTAGCGTGACACCGAGTTTCACCACCTGCCGGCCGCCCTGTCGAAAGCGTAGGGACCCCACCGTGACGGAAGAATTACTCGTTTCTGTTGACGGGCACATCGTCGAGCCACATGACCTCTTCCTGACCCGACTCCCGAAGCATTTGAGGGATCGTGCCGTCTGGGAGGAGGATCTCAAGATCCAGCCACTGGGTGAGGACGGGCGCACCGACTTCCGGAAGCTGCACACGCCCGGGTTCGAGGGCTGGACGAACTCTGCCTACCCTCATTTCGACGGCTCGCCCAACACCGGGCGGCCCGACCGGATCCTCGATGACATGGACAGCGAGGGTGTCTGGGCCCAGGTGATGCACCCGAACCTGTCGTTCTTCGGGCTCTACTCGGATGACCACGAGTTATCAATGGCGCATGCCCGCGTGTACAACGACTACGTCGCCGAGACGTTCGGTCTCCACCGCGCGAGGATCGCGCCCACCGCGCCCATACCGATGACCGACGTCGACGATGCGGTAGCCGAGATCGAGCGCGCCGCCGGCCTGGGCCTGCGGGCGATCCTCCTTCCCGCGGTGTCCCCGGTGCCGTACCACGCGCGGGAACTCGACCGGGTGTGGGCAGCCGCCCAGGCGAACGGAATGGTCGTGACGTTCCATGTCGCGACCGGCGGGGTGAAGGCCAGCCGGAAGGCGTCGCCGACGCTTCGGGGCCTCATGCAGACGGTCCAGACGCAGAGCCAGGAGCTCACCGACGACCTCGTCGTCGATCGCATTGTCTTCGCCGCGACGCAGCAGTCGCTGGCGCCCCAGCACATCCTTGCGTCCCTGGTGGGCGGCGGCGTCACGGAGCGGTTCCCGGACCTGCACTTCGTGCTGGTGGAGTTCAACGCGAACTGGCTCGTGTCGTTCATGGCCGCGATGGACAAGGCCTGGACGCTGGGAATCGGCCAGGACCGCGACTTCTGGGTCGGTATCTGGGACAACGACCGCGCGGAGGACGACCAGCCCGGCATGGCGCAGGTGTTCCGCCTCAACGAGCGGTGGCCCTACCCGCTGCGGCCGAGCGAGTACGTCCAGCGCCAGATCCACGTGTCGTTCCAGGAAGACCCCATCGCCCTCGCGTGCCGCCACATCACCGGCCTGTCCACCCTCGTGTGGGGCGTCGACTACCCGCACCCGGAGGGAACCTTCCGGCGCACCCGGGAAGCCATCGCCGACCAGTTCCGGGACGTCAATGCCGCCGACCGGGCCGCGATCCTCGGTGGAACCACCGCCAGGCTTTTCGGACTCGAGATCCCCGTCGCCGTATGAGCTCCTCCGGCGACGAACTCGGCGATGACCGCCGGGCGCTGCGACGGTTGCTCGACAAGGACGCCATCGTCGATCTCGTCCACCGCTATTCCTACTGCGTCGACCACAAGCTTCACGACGAGTTGTCAGCACTGTTCACCGACGACTGCGTCATCGACTACGGTCCCGGCTCCGCGCCCGTCATCCACGGGCGCCGCGCGTTCCGGGAACTGCTCGGCAGCGCGGTCCGTGACGGCATCGACTACGGATTCGCCGCGACGAGCCACCACAACGCGAACGTGCTGATCGTGTTCGACACCGACGACCGCGCAACCGTCCGGACGTCGATGTACGCCTGGCACCGCACACAGTCGGGAAAGACCCCGCAGGTCTGGGGCTACTACCACGACGTCGTCACCCGAACCGCCGACGGCTGGAAGCTCCACGAACGAAAGCTGCACCTTCTCGGCACCGACGGATGGCACGACGACTACCACCCGGCCGCGCACACCTGCCCAGCAATCGCCGCGCCGAATGGCCAACCGTAGGGCCAATACCAGGAACTTTAGGTTCGGATCAGGATTGTGGCGACCGTGGGTGGCGGTCCCGTGAGGTGCTTGTCGATCGGCTTCTTGGCGGKGAACGGGGTGCGCTTGGTCCGCCGGACGACCCGGGGATTGGAGCGGAGGCGTTTCGGGAGGACGTGTTCGGCGATCTTAGTGGTCACCGCGGCCAGGATCCGGG